>CAZICQ010000004.1:0-76347 GCA_964537775.1 uncultured Gemmatimonadaceae bacterium
ATGACCGACACTCTTCAGGAGCGCGTTGCCCGCGCTCTCGCACGCATTCGGAATCCGCGCACCGGCGCCGATCTCGTATCGAGTGAGATGGTACGCGAGATCGGCACGACCACCACCGGCAAGGTGCGCCTCACGTTGTTGCTCGATCGCGGCGACGATCCGGCGCTCGCGCGGCAGGTGCGCCAAACGCTGGAAGCGGTGGAAGGTGTCACCGAAGCGCGGGTCGACATCCGCGATCCTGGCGAGCGGCCGCGGAACCCGTCGCCGGCCGTCGCCGCCGGCCCTGCTCCAGCAGGTCGCGTTCTCCCGGTGATGGAGAGCCGTCAGCCGGCGCCGCCGAAGCCCGCGCCGACTCCAGTGGAATATCCGCACCTGGGTCAGATCATCGCCGTCTCCAGCGGCAAGGGCGGAGTTGGCAAATCGACGGTGGCGGTAAACCTTGCCGTCGCTCTCGCACGCGAAGGCGCGCGCATTGGGCTGATGGACGCGGACATCTATGGGCCGAACATTCCGCGGATGATGGGGGTGAACGAAGCGCCGCCGGTGCTCAACGAGAAGATTCTTCCCCTCGAAGCACATGGCGTGAAGCTCATCAGTCTGGGGTTTCTCATCGAGCGCGAGCAGCCGGCCATCTGGAGAGGCCCGATCGTAATGAAAATCATCGGCCAGTTCCTCCGCGACGTCGCATGGGGGGAGCTCGATTATCTCATCGTCGACATGCCGCCGGGAACGGGAGACGCGCAGCTCTCGCTCGTGCAATCGACGCACGTCGACGGCGCGATCATCGTCACGACGCCGCAGGAGGTATCCGTCGGTGACGCGCTCCGCGGTGTGAAGATGTTCGATCGGGTGTCGGTGCCGGTGCTCGGCATCGTGGAGAACATGAGTTGGTTCGAGTGCCCGCACTGCGGCAAACCGACCGCACTCTTCGGGTCGGGCGGGGGCGAGCGACTCGCCACCGAGGTCGGACTGCCGCTACTCGGCCAGATCCCGCTCTATCCGCGCGTGCTGCAAGGCGGAGACGAGGGGCGTCCCATCGTCGAGGTGGATCCCGCGTCGTCGGCGGCAAAGGCACTCGTTGCCATCGCGGCCGCCGTTCGCGAGCGCCTCCCGGCCAAAGCGGCGCGCTGAGCGCATGCGCCCTGTGGCGACGGGCGCCTTTCCGGTCGAACCGCACGAGGGTGTCGCCTCCGTCGCGATCAGCGAGCGTGACGCGCCGCACCTCGTCTCCGATTCACTGCGCGGTACGATCGGACGCGTCGCGCTGCCCGCCGTGGCGTCGTCGCTGCTCATGACGCTGTTCGCCTCCGTCGACGCGTTCTGGGTCGGTACGAAAATCGGACCGGCGGGACTCGCTGCCGTGTCGACATCGCTGTTCTGGATCTGGATGGTCGTCGCCGTGGGAGAGATGTTCGGCGTCGGTCTCACCGCCGTGGCTTCGCGCCGCCGTGGAGAGCACCGCCCGAGCGAGGCTGCGAGTGTGGCGGCGGACACGTTGCTTCTTTCACTCGCCGCCGGCGTTCTCTTGGCGATGGCCGGCGTTTGGCAGCTCGACAGGCTGTTCGCGGTGATGGGAACGCCGGCCAGTGTCACCGCGCTGGGCCGCAGCTATCTCGGCACCTACTTCGCCGGCGCGCCGTTGATCTTCGGCTTTCTCGCCATCGACGCGGCCTTCCGCGCTGCCGGCGACACCCGCACTCCCTTCGTCATCCTCGCCGGATCGGTAGCAGTGACGCTCGTGCTCGACCCGGTGCTGCTGCTCGGGCTCGGTCCGATCCCGAGGCTCGGCATCGTCGGCGCCGCCGTCGCAACGGTGCTCACGCGTGGAGGCGCGTTCGTCGTGGGCCTCATTCTGGCATGGCGCCGGCGCCTGCTCGACTTCAGCCGCCACGGGTGGGCCTCCCTCCTGGCCGTGTGTCGCGTCGGCGTGCCGACGGCCCTCACGGGCGTCGTGTTCAGCCTTATCTACGTCGCCCTGACGCGCACGACGACGCGCTTCGGCACGCCGGCGCTCGCCGCGTTAGGCATCGGGCATCGTGTCGAGAGTTGGCTGTACATGATCGGCGTCGGCACGGGCGCCGCCACCGCAGCGATCGTCGGCCAGAACCTCGGCGCGGGCAAACAGTCGCGCGCGGAGCAAGCGGGGTGGATAGCCGTGGGCTTCTGCACGATCTTCGGTGTGCTGGCCTGCATCGCCGAGCTTCTCTGGCCGCAAGGATTCGCTTCCCTCTTCACGTCCGACCCGGCGACGATCGGCGAGGGTGCGCGCTATCTTCGCGTATCGGCACTTTCGCAGTCCGTCATCTGCGCCGAGATCGTGCTCGAGGCGTCGCTTGGCGGGGCAGGGGACACGATCCCGCCGATGGTAACGTCCACCGCGCTCACTCTCTCGCGCCTGCCGTTGGCGGCATGGGCCGCGTCGCGCTGGGGGACTCTCGGCATCTGGTGGGTGATCTCGCTGACCGCGATCGGCCGGGGATTGGCGATGATGGCGCTCTGGCGCGGCGGCCGGTGGAAACGCAGATCAGTATGACCATGGCCTCGTGCATCGTCACGCTGCTCACCGATTTCGGTACCGCCGACGGTTTCGTCGGCGAGATGAAGGGCCTCATTCTCTCGCGGGCGCCTGGCGTGTGCCTGGTCGACATCACGCACGACATCTCTCCTCAGGACGTGGAGAGTGGCCGACTCGCCGTTGCGCGCGTCTGGCGCCGCTTTCCACCAGGCACGGTACACCTCGCGGTCGTGGATCCCGGTGTGGGGTCGGAGCGCGATGCCATTGCCGTCGGGAGTGACGGGCGCTATCTCGTCGGTCCGGATAACGGACTGCTGTCGCCGGCGCTGCTGCTCAGCGGTTCGCGCGCCGTGCGGCTGCCGGTGCCGCCTAACGCCGCTCCGACCTTCCACGGCCGCGACGTCTTCGCTCCCGCCGCCGCCGAGCTGGCACGTGGTACGGCACTCGACGCGCTCGGCCCTGCGGCTCCCGACCCGGTGGTGAAGCGCACGCCCGAGCCTCACCGTCGCGACGACGGTGCTCTGCAGGGCGAGATCATCGCCGTGGACCGTTTCGGCAACGCCGTGACGAATCTCGTCGGCGCCCGCGGCGGCAGCATCCGCGTTGGCAATCGCATACTCGCTGTCAAGCGGACGTATGCGGATGTGCGCGACGGCGAGGCGGTCGCGGTCGTCGGATCGACTGGTCTGATCGAAGTCGCGGTGCGAAATGGCAGCGCAGCCTCCGCGCTCGGTCTCTCCCGCGGCTCACGCGTCATCCTCGAGCACGGCTGATACGAGCGCAGGTGATCCTGCGGTAGGTTCAGCTGGCGGACGGTATGCCGGGACCGCTATCGGAAACGATCCGACCCAGAAAGAGCTCGCCCGGCTCGGGCGCGACCGCTCCCGTGCCGGCATGCAGCTCCGAGGCCAGCTCTCCGCCGGCCAGCAGGACGAACATGCAGTAATACAACCAGCCATTCAGGATGATCACGGCGCCGAGCACGCCGTACGCCTTGTTGGGCGGGAAATGCTGAATGTACAAGCGAAAGACGAAGGTGGCGATGAACCAGAGCACCGTCGTGACGGCCGCGGCGGCCAGCACGTGACTCTTTCTCTGCTTCACGTTAGGCAGCAGATACAGCGTGAATGCGGCGAGAAAGACCATGCAGACGAAGGCGACGGGAAACTGCAGGATCTTCCACAGGAGCACGAACGCGCCGCCGAGATGGAGCAGCCGGCCGAACCAGTTCGCGATCCCTTCGCCATTGAGGATGAGAAGCGTAGACAGGACGATGATGGCGATACTGAGAACGAAGTCGCTCAGTCGAATGAGCTGCTGTCGCACCCAGGAGCGCGTCTCGCGCACGTCGTAGGCTTCATTGAGGGCCCCCATCAACGTGCCGATGATGTTCGACCCGCCCCACGCGGCGAGCAGGAGGCCAAGGGAAATCAGTCCTGGCGCGCCGGAGGAAAAGACCACAGCGCGCACGACACCCTCGAACGCCGGTACCTGATCGGGCGGCAGCACGGTCACGAGCTGCCGCATGATGAAGTCGAACGTCGTCTGCTCGTTTCCGACGACGCTGAGTAGCGGGGCGAGAAAGAGAAAGATCGGAAAGATCGAAAAGAAGAAGTTGTATGCCGCCGAGCCCGCGAGCAGACCGATCTGGTCCTCGCCGATCTCCCGCCAGGTCTTCTTGAGCAGCGGTCCGACGCTGTAGCCCATGACGATCATGCCGGCCTAGCAGGGCAAGCGCCGTTCCTCGCACCGCCCTTTCCGCTCAGAGAGCCGTCAAGGAGCGGCTTTCGACGTGGCGGGTCGGCGTGCCGCGGCCACCCCGCTGATGGGTGTTGGCGTCTGCCACGCCAGCTCGTCCGTCGCGATGTGTCGAAGTGGAGCTTTGGTTTCCTCGCGTCGCGTGCCAGCGCGCGACGCGATCGCGGCGCCCAGACCGGCCGTTGCCGCCACCCACGTTATGGCAATCGCGACGCCGCGCAGCACTCCGGCGACCACCGGAATGCCCGTTCCGAGAGCAGCCACGAGCCACAGACCCAAGTAGAGTAGAAGGCCGCCAAGGAGTGCGCGCACGTTCGTTTGGCGCGTCGGCCGCTCGTGCAGGCCACGGCCGATCGCGCTGCCGGTCAACTGCGCGACGGCGAGAAATCCGAGCGTCACCACGCCGGCGGCACCGATGATGTACGCCACCACGGCGAAGGGCACCAGCAGGATTCCGAGCAGCGTAATCACGAGTCCCAGCACGAGGAGACCCAGCACCGGCAGAGCGGCGAGCTGTCCGAGCACGCCCATCCAGAAGGACCGCACCGGCGCGCGTTGCAGCGCCGCCACGACTCCGCCCAGGTTGTGCTCCGCGAAGATGAGGACGCCGAAACCGATGATCGCGAGGACAGCGAACCACCCAACAGCCAACTTTGTCGCCGCGACCGTCGTGAGTGGAGGAGACTGTCGTCCGGCGCGAGCGGCCGCCGAACGGACGCCGGTGGTCAGCGAGCGCATCTGTCCGTCCACGCGCCCGCCGTCAACGACCACCTTTCCTCCCACCGACAATGCATCACCCCTGACAACACCTCCCCGGTGGACGAGGATGTCGCCACCCAAGGCGATGGCGTTTCCCTCGACGGCGCCCGATACCTCCAGCCTGCCATCCGATACGCCAACTGGACCGCGCACGGTAGTTCCCGCCGGGATCAGCCGATCGCCGATGGTGAAGCTGTCGGCGGAAGGAACAGGACCATTCATGCCCTCCAGCCTGAGTAGCGCGACCTGGGCGGCGATGTGTGCCCTTACGAGCGGGCCACGGGCCGTGTCCGTCGATGTCTGTTGTGCGTGGGTCGCTGCTCCGCTCGCTGCGATGAGCAGCACCACGATGCCCGCGCCGATGTGACAGCGCATGTCAGCCTCGCCGACCGGACGACGCGTTGGCTATGGCTTTCAACCCGACGAGCGTGCCGGCGGCGACCATCAGGAACGCAAAGAGGCCAATGATGAGCCCCACCACGCCGGCCTGCTGAATCGCCGCGAACGCCTGCTCCCCAACGATGGAGGTGACGCCACTTCTGAGGGCGGTGGACAGTACGGTGGGAATCCGATCACTCAACACGCCCGCGGTAATGAGCAGCACGTCGGGACGGGTCACGACCCACAGGATGGCGAGCGTGAGTGTCGAAGCGACGAACGAAGCGATTGTCACCGCCGCGAGACGCGCGAGCTGCGACCGGGGCATCCAACGACGGACGCTGTCGCGCGCGGCAATGTGCCAGGGCACGAACACCGGGACATCGGACATGACCTTGTCGGCGAAGTTGAACGTCGGCGCCAGATGGGGCAGCTCCTCGAGCGCATCGAAGACCGCGCGTGCCTCCTGCAGCCGCTCCTGGCATGCAGGGCAATCGCGCAGGTGTGCCCTGAGGGGTGCGACACCGAAGCCCACCTCTTCATCGAGAAGCAGGTCGATCTCGTTGGGAAGCAGGTGTCTATGATTCACGAATCCTCCTGGTCGTCGTACGTCTCACAATGACATGCGGTTTCACGAGAAAAAGAGCTCGTGCGCGCGATATAACGGCCTTTGTGCGCGGGATCACTTTCACCGCACTCCCGGGCACCTCTCGGACTCGTGCTCATTCCTTCAGGTGTTGCAGCGCCTCACGAAGCTCGTGGCGCGCCCTGTGGATGTAGGTCTTGACCGTACCGAGTGGCAGGTCCAGCGTGGTCGCAATCTCCTCGTACGAGCGCCCCTCGACATGCCGCAACAGAATGCAGGATCGGTACTCGGGGCGAAGGCGGGCAATTGCCCGCTCGATGGCGGACCCAAGCTCCTTCGCCTCCATCTCCTCGAGTGCAGACTCGCCATGCGACTCGATCTCGAATGACGTCGCCTCGATGGCGTCAGCCGTCAGCGCGTGGGGCGAGCCCTCCATCCTGATCGTCTCGACCTGACGCTTGCGAAGGTGATCGATGGCGACATTGTTGGCGATCTTGAACAACCAACTGGAGAACTTGAACTCCGGCCGGTAACGGTCGATGTGGTTCAGCACCTTGATGAACGTGTCCTGCGCGAGATCTTCGGCGAGCTCGCGATCGCGCACCATACGAAAGACCAACGAGAACACGGGTCGTTCGTAGCGGCGGATCAGCTCCCGGTACGCGTCCTCCCGCCCTTGCTGCGCCAGGGTGACGACGTCGGCATCGGGAACATTCGAGAGCGCGAGCGCTGCGGGTCGGGAAGACACCATTCGGAAAGTGGGCCGCCGGGCGATACAGCGTCCGCGCGCTCTGTTGAGCGCGACCGCAAAGTATGCACAGCCCTGGCGCTTATCCAGCAGCGCGCTTGCTCGCGCGTGATGGCACCGTCAACTTTCGGCGATGCGAGCGCCCGACGTCGACAGCGCCGACCCGATCATCGCCGATATGGCGGCGGCCGCAGCGATGCGGGGCGCGTCGCCGGACGAAGAGTCCTTGGCGCAGAAGCGCGCGTACGTCCGGCGAATATTCTCCGAGATCGCGCCCCGCTACGATTTCCTCAACCACGTCCTCAGCCTCAACGTCGACCGCAGCTGGCGGCGCCGCGCCGTCGCGGCGCTCGATTGGCGACGTGCACCCTCGGGCCGCTATCTGGATCTGTGCGCCGGGACGTTGGACGTTGCGTCGATGCTGGCCGGCGAAACGGAATTTCGCGGGTCGGTCGTCGGTGCTGATTTCGCCGAGCCGATGCTGCGTGCCGGCATCCGAAAGTCGCCGCGCGACCGCGTGAGTGCCGTCGCCGCCGACGCGTTGGCGCTGCCACTGCCCAACGATTCCATGGCAGGAGCGATCGCGGCGTTTGGCATCCGCAATGTGGCGAGTTTGGACGGTGCGCTCCGCGAGGCGCATCGCGTGCTCGCGGCGGGCGGGCGCTTGGTCGTTCTCGAATTCACGATTCCCGACTCACCATTCGTCCGTTGGGCCTATCACCTGTACTTTCATCATGTGCTGCCGTTGGTCGGCGGATTCGTGAGCGGCCACCGTACGGCCTATCGGTACTTGCCCTCGTCGGTGTTGCATTTCCCGCGCAAAGAGGAGCTGGGCGGCCGGATGCGCGCGGCGGGATTCACCGACGTGCGGTGGGACACGCTGACGTTCGGCATCGCCGCGATCCATTCGGGGCGCAAGTGCTGACGCGGGGTTCATGACATTCGACACCCTGCGCGAATTCGTCGACGCGCTCGATCAGGCGGGAGAGCTGGTCCGCATAACGCATCCGGTGTCCGTGGACCGCGAGCTGGCCGAGATCGCGGATCGCGTGATGAAGCAACCCGAAGGTGGCGCGGCGCTGCTGTTCGAGCACGTCGTGCTGTTCGATGGCTCCCGCTCTGCCTTTCCCGTCGGCATCAATCTGTTCGGATCGATGCGGCGGATCTCGATGGCCCTCGGGGTCGCACGCCTCGACGACATCGCGACGCGCATCGCAGGAATGATGGAGATGAAGGTGCCGGAAGGGCTTCGCGGCAAGCTGTCGCTGCTCCCGAAACTCCTCGAGGCGGGACGCTTTCCTCCCCGAGTCAGGCGCGGCGGCGCCCCGTGCCAGGACGTCGTGCACCGAGGTGCGGACGTGGACATTGGCACACTGCCGCTGATGAAATGCTGGCCGGAGGACGGTGGCGCATACATCACCTTCCCGATGGTGATCACACGTGACCCGAAACGCGGCACGCGAAATGTCGGCATGTACCGCGTGATGCAGACCGGCCGCGATACGCTCGCGATGCATTGGCAGCGCCACAAGGTCGGAGCCGCGCATTGGCGCGAGATGGCCGAACGTGGTGAGACCATGCCCGTCTGCATCGCACTGGGCGCCGATCCGCCGTCGATGTACGCGGCCACGGCACCGCTGCCCCCCACGGTGGATGAGTTTCTGTTCGCAGGCTTTTTGCGCGGTAAGCCGGTGTCGCTCGTGCGTGCGCTCACCTGTGATCTGGAAGTCCCGGCCGAGGCCGACTTCGTGCTCGAGGGCTACATCGATCCGGCAGAGCCCCTGGTGCTGGAAGGTCCATTCGGCGATCACACCGGCTTCTATTCGCTTGCCGACTCGTACCCGCAGGTGCACGTCACCGCGGTCACGATGCGGCGCGATCCGATCTTTCCGTCCACGATCGTCGGCCGTCCGCCGATGGAGGATTACTACCTCGGCCACGCCACGGAGCGCATCTTTCTCCCCCTCCTGAGGCTCACCATCCCGGAAATCGTCGACTACCACATGCCGGCCGAAGGCATATTCCACAACCTCGTCTTCGTGTCGATCGACAAACAGTATCCGGGGCAGGCATACAAGGTCATGAATGCGCTGTGGGGCCAGGGACTGATGTCGCTCGCCAAGGTCATCGTCGTCGTGGATCGCTGGGTGAACGTGCAAGCTCCCAAGGAAGCGTGGTGGGTCGCGCTGAACAACATCGACCCGGAGCGCGACACGCGGTTCACGATGGGACCAATCGACGTGCTCGACCACTCCAGTCGCGCCTTCACCTACGGCTCCAAGATGGGCATCGACGCCACCCGCAAGCTGCCGGAGGAGGGCTTCACCCGCGATTGGCCGGCCGTGATCACGATGGACAGCGAAACCAAGGCGCGCATCGATCGCATGTGGCCCGCGCTCGGATTGGAGCGATGAGCGCCCCATCCCCAGCGGTTCGCGGACGTGAAGGGCAGACACTTGGCGGATCGTCGCGCCTGACCGCGTACGTCAACTTCGTGCGGCTGGCGCACACGGTGTTTGCGCTCCCGTTCGCGCTCGTCGGCGTGGTGCTGGCCTCGTACGAGCACACACCTCGCATCCCGACGCTCGCCTGGATCGTGCTCGCGTTCACGGCCGCACGGTTCGCCGCGATGGCGTTCAACCGCATCACCGACCGGCAGATCGATGCGCGCAATCCCCGCACGGCAATGCGAGAGCTACCTCGTGGCGTGCTGTCGGTTCGAGAAGCGTGGATAGCGGTGATCGTGTCCACGGCTGTCTTCGTCTGGAGCGCATGGCGGCTGAACCCTCTCTGCTTCTCCTTGTCACCTGTCGCCATTGGTTGGACCTTTGCCTACAGCTACACGAAGCGATTCACGCGCTGGTCGCACCTGGTACTTGGTGTGGGGCTCGGGATCGCGCCGGTCGGTGGGTATCTCGCGGTCTCGGGCACGTGGAGCCGGCCCTGGTGGATGCTGGTCGCTCTCGCAGCGGCCGTGACTGCCTGGGTCGGTGGATTCGACGTGCTGTACGCCTTGCAGGACGCCGATTTCGATCGCGCCAACGAGTTGCATTCCATCCCTGCGTCGTTAGGCCAGCCCGGTGCGGTTGTGGTGGCGCGCGTGCTCCACAGTATCGCCGTTCTGGCCTTCGCTGCCGTCGGCCTGGCGCTGCATGCGGGAATCATCTATTGGGCAGGCGTCGTCGTGGCGGCCGCGATCCTGCTCTACGAGCACTCGCTCGTGCGGCCGGACGATCTGTCGCGGCTCGACGCGGCGTTCTTCGCGATGAATGGAACGCTGAGCGTCACGTTTTTCCTGTTCGTGCTCGCCGAACGCCTCAGGCCGATGCTCCCGTTCTGACGCGATGCCGACGCGCGACGAGTGGCCGTTCGTGTTCGCGATCACCGGCGCCTCCGGTGCCGCGTACGCTGTGCGACTGCTCGAGCAACTCGTCACAGGCCGCCGGGCGGTGCAGCTCATCGTGTCGGCGCACGGATTGAGGCTGCTGCGGACGGAGAGCGATATCGATTCGCTCGATGCGTTGCGGAACCGAATCGGTGCGGCTGGTTGGGACCAGCACGTCCGTGTCTTCGACGACGCCGACAGGGGCGCGCCTCCCGCGTCCGGCTCGGCGCGCACATCGGGTATGGTCATCTGCCCCTGCTCGATGGGGACGTTATCCGCGGTCAGTACGGGCGCATCGCGGTCGCTGATCGAACGCGCTGCCGACGTGGCGCTCAAGGAGCGGCGACGGCTGGTGCTCGTCACCCGCGAGACGCCGCTGAGCGCGATTCACCTTCGGAACATGCTGCGCGTGGCACAAGCAGGGGGCGTCGTAATGCCCGCGGCCCCCGGCTTCTACCACCGGCCGGAATCGGTCGGTGAGCTCGTGGACTTCATTGTCGCGCGCGTGCTCGATCAGCTTGGCGTGGAACACTCGCTGGGCAAGCGATGGGAGTGAGAATCGGACTCATCTCTGATACGCACGGACTCGTCAGGCCCGAAGTACACGCCGTGCTGTCGGGCAGTGACTTCATCCTGCACGCGGGCGACGTCGGCGGAGACGACGTCCTCGACGAGCTCGGCGTCATCGCTCCGATTTTCGCGGTTTACGGCAATACCGATGCTCCCGGAAATCCGCGGCTGGTGACGAGCATCGATCGCGATGTAAGCGGCGTGAGCATCCATGTCAGCCACGGGCACGAGGTGGGCAGCCCAACGCCGGAGAAGCTCCTGGCGCGCTACGACGCCGATGTGGTGGTGTATGGCCACACGCACCGCCACCTCGTTGCGCGCACGGGGGCGCGACTCGCCGTCAATCCTGGCGCCGCAGGTGCGCAACGATTCAAGCTGATGCCGAGCGTCGCCATTCTGACGATTCGCGATGGCGCAGCCGAAGTTCAGATCGTCGAGCTTCCAGCCTGATCAGATCTCTCGGAAGTGCGAAGCGGGATAGAGAAAATCGTCGTTCGAGTCATCGATGATGCGATAGAACGCGCCATTGCCCTCGATGCCGATCATCTCGTAGATCTTCCCCAGCGTCAGATCGTGGCAACCCCCGGGTTCGTCGCAGCCGGGATATACCAGCCACGGCCGCACGCTGACGCACTGAACGAGTGTGGTGGGTTGCCAGGTAGTCGCCATCTGCTCGCGAGTCGTTGGGGTTCGCGAGGAGCGTAGTGCAGAAGGTGGACCATGCGCGGAATTCGCGCGCGGCAGCCCAACCGCCGGCGTCGAGCCCACGAGCGTCAGCCCGCGCGCCGCTTCGCTCCGCCGCCTCTGCGCGCGTAACCGACCCGCTCCGGCGCGATCGTTCGCTCGAGCTCGACCGGAAAGCGCCGGAACCATGACGACAAGAGGAGCAGTTCGTCGATCTCGTGCGTCGGAATGCGCGAGGCGGCGTGCTCCACCGTGCCGAAGACATCCTCGGCGAGGCGGCGCAGCAACGCACGCTCGCCATGCGTTCGTGGCGCCGGACATTCCGCGCGCACCCGCCCTCGACGAATGAGGTAGACGCGGTCGCCTCCGTCGTACCCGGGCACAGTATAGGCGAAGGACAAAGACTCCAAGGCAAAGCGAAGGCGGCCGAACTGTTCGCGTAGCAGCTCGAGGCGCCGCAGCTTGTCGCGTAACGAGGCTGCTCGCTCGAACTCGAGACGGTCGCTCGCGAGCTCCATGTCTGCACGCAGCTGCTCGATCGGACCGTCGTCTGCGCCGTCGAGAAACGCACGCGCCAGGTTGACCCGTTCGGAGTACTCCCGTACGGTGCATCCGCCCACACACGGGCCGAGACACTTCCTGATCTCGAAGCGAATGCACCCCGGTGTGCGCGGAAAGATCGAAAACAGCTCCGGCTGATCGGCGAAGTTCATGCGCTGATCCGCCGCGCAATCCCGCAACCCCAGGGCGTCGCTCAGCTCGCGCACGGCTTCGTTCACACGAGCGGCGCCTTGAAACGGGCCGTAGTACACGGCGGAATCGTCCTGGCCGGGTCCGCGCACGACCACCAGCTTGGGTGCCGGGTGATGCGTCAGTTTGATGAATGCGTAGTGGCGTCCATCCCGCTTCAACGCGACGTTGAATCTCGGCCTGAACTTCTTGATCAGTCGCAGCTCTTCCAGCAGCGCCGCGAACTCGCTTGGCAGATACTCCCACTCGATGCGCTCGGCCTGGCGGAGAATGCGCGCGCCTTTCTCCTCCGGGAATGCGCACCGAAAGTAGCTGAGCAGTCGCGACCGCACTCGTTTCGATTTGCCGACGTAGACGATCTCGCCATCGGCCGAATACATCCGGTACACTCCGGGCCGGTCGGTGGCGGTTGCACGCACGGTCGCGCGCATGTGCGTCAATTGTGCGTCGCTCGTTGGCGGCCGCAGGAGCGTCAGTGCTGGCAGCGCGCGCACAGCACCGTCATCCGTCCATCGATGGCATGCGTACCGATCAATCGCGTGCCGACGCCGCAGCGAAGGCACCATTGGCCCGCACGGCCGTAGACCGCGAGCTGGCCCACGAACGCGCCGCGCTCGCCGCGGGCATCTCGATAGTCGCGAAAGCTCGTTCCTCTTGCTGCGATGGATTCGGTGAGGACATCGATGATCGCGGCGTGGAGGGCGCTGACGTCTGCCGCGGTCAGATCACGCGCCGCACGCGAAGGATCGATCCGCGCCCGCCAGAGCGCCTCGTTCGCATAGATGTTTCCGATACCCGCGAGCACCCGCTGATTCATCAATACCTTTTTTACCGCCTGTTGTGATTTCCGAAGACGGGCCGATAATTCGCCCGCGGTGAACGCCGGGTCAAGAGGCTCCACCCCCAGTAGCGCGCTGTAGCGGTCGAATCTTTTCCGCGTCATCAATGCGACGGTGCCGAGGCGTCGGATGTCACGGTAGTGGAGCGCGCGGCCATCGTCGAGCCGCAGCTCGAGCGTGGAATAGCGAAGCTCCCGCTCCGGCAGCGCGCCGTGCTCGATCAGCAGTGCGCCCGTGAAGCGCGGCTGCACGACCAGCCGCTCCAACGACGAGAGATCGAGCACGACTAATTTCGCGCGGCGCCACACTCGTTCGATGCGCCTTCCCTGAAGCCGCTCAGCCAGCTCCGTCGCGGAGACTTCCCGAAGGACGTCCGCGGAGCGTACCAGGACGCCGTCGATGCGCGCCCCGCGAAGCGCGCCGTCCAGATCTCGCGCGATTGTCTCGGTTTCAGGCAGCTCCGGCACGTCGCGCGAGCTCTCGCCACCCGATGTCCGAACGGAACTGCTTTCCGCGGAACGCGACGGCCTCCGCGTATCTCACGCTGCGTTCCCGTGCTTCATCGAAGCTCGGAGCAACCCCGGTGACGCTGAGCACGCGCCCGCCGGCCGTGACCAGGTTATCGTCGGCTGTCCGCGCGGTGCCCGAGTGGAAGACGAGAATACCCTCCGCTGTCGGAGGAAGCACGATCGGATCTCCAATCTGTGGGCGATCAGGATAGCCGCTCGCGGCGAGCACGGTCGTTACTGCATACCCGTGCACCCTCGCCACCGCATCGGGAAGGGGCTCGCGCCGTCCTACCGCGAGCATCAGATCGAGAAAGGAAGGAGCGACATCGAGCACGGGAAGGATTGCCTGCGTCTCCGGATCTCCGAATCGACAGTTGAACTCCACCACCTTTGGCCCATCGTCCGTGAGCATCAAGCCCGCGTAGAGCAACCCGGTGAAGAGCGCGCGCTCTTCCCGAAGCGCGCGCAGTGTCGGCAGAAAGACGCGCTCCATCACCTCGCCGATGAAACCGCCCGTGGCGGAAATTCCACCTTGCGATGCGATCACCGGAGCGTAGGCGCCCATCCCGCCGGTGTTCGGACCGACATCACCCGAGAGGAGCCGCTTGTGATCCTGCGCCGGGACGAGAGGCACCACACGGTTGCCGTCCGTGATGCCGAACAGCGACACCTCCTCGCCCGTCATGAACTCCTCCACGAGCACCGTGTCGCCCGCCGCGCCAAAGGCGTGCGACTCGAGCATCAGCGAAACTGCCTGACGAGCCTCGGCGGGCGTCTGACAGACGATGACGCCCTTACCGGCTGCGAGCCCCGATGCCTTGATCACGACCGGCGCGCCGAGTCGCTCGATTGCGGCAGTTGCCTCGGCGAGAGTGGAGCAGACCGCGGCGCTCGCGGTCGGGACGTGTGCCCGGCGCATGAGTCGCTTCGCGAAGTTCTTCGACGTCTCGATGCGGGCCGCGGCCTGGGTCGGACCGAACACCGCCAGCCGGGCCGCGCGGAAACGATCGCTGATTCCCGCGGCGAGCGGAGCTTCGGGACCGATCACCGTCAGGTCAATCTGCTCACGGTCGGCGAACGCCACGAGTCCGTCGATGTCACCCACCGTGATCGGCACGCACTGCGCCAGCTCGGCGATTCCTGGATTGCCTGGCGCTGCGAAGATGGCGAGTGTGGGATTCTCGTGTCTGAGCTTCCAGACGAGTGCATGTTCGCGACCACCACCTCCGACGACCAGGACCTTCATCGAGTGCCGGCGCCGCCTCCGCCGCCGCTACTCTTCCACGTCGACGTGAACGCCTCTCGCGCCTGGTTGAAGGCATCGCTGAACTTGCTGAAAGTGTCGCGCACCTCACGGCGGTAATAGCCGGCTGCATCGGCGATGTCGTCAGTCAGCGGCCGGTCGGCGGGCGTGCCGCGCCGTGCGTATTGCCCGGCGATGATCGCGTCGTATTCGCCGCTCCGCTGCCAGCGCAGCAGCTCCGCGGCGCGCACCGTGTGCATCGGATGCGTGCGCAGGACGGTGTTCATGATCTTCATCACCGTGTCCCAGGCGTCGCCTCCGGTCTCGTAGCTCTCCGCCTGACGCACGAACTCTTCCACGTTCAGCGTGTCGCCTAACGCCGGACCGCCGGCGAGCTTCATCTCACTGCTCATCACGGTTCCGAAATCCTGAACGGCGAGCAATCCGGCGCGATCGGAGGAGAACTCGCTCTTCCGGTACCACTCGAGGAGCGCGAGCTGGAAGGGTAGCAGCGCCGTCGCAGCAAGGAAGGGAAGGTTGCCGAAGCCGAAGAAGAGCAGGATGAGCGCGATCGTGCGGTAGGTCATGTGGCCACTCATGATGTGCCCCAGCTCGTGGCCGAGCACCACGCGCTGCTCGCGCTGATCGAGAATCTCCAGCAACCCGGAGTGCACGATCACGAACGGCTTCTCGAAGCCAACGGCCATCGCGTTGGCGATCGGCGTTTGCGTGACGTAAAGCTCCGGACGGTCGCTCCAGTCCATCGTCTGGAGGACTTCTGTCCACAAGGCGTCGAGAGCCGGCCGCTGATTTGGGCCCACCCGCACCGCGTCGCCGAGGAACAGTTGCCGCACGCCGCGTTCGCCAAAGTAGCTGGCCACCTTCCGTACGACTTCGTCGAAGCCGGGGAGCGCCCGCAGGGTGTTGAGCGCGGCGCGATCGGCGGGATGCTCCCACGACCGGGGAGAGATAGCAGTGAGCGTGATCATGGCGGGACGCGAGATGCGGGACGCGCGAGCGGGAACCGATCGGTTCGGACTTCAGCGACCCTGGTGACGGCTCGTCTACATCCCTCCAGTACGTCTCTTCCTGCCAGCGAGTGTCAGCATCAATCGCCCGCGAGCGCGGGCCGTGGTACCTGGCGATTGCCTCGTCCGCGGTCCCGCTCCGGGAGATTCTCGAACGCCGCGTCGAGATCCGCGAGCAGGTCGCCGATATCCTCCACTCCGCACGACAAGCGGATCAAGCCTTCGGTGATGCCCAGGGTCACGCGCCGCTCCGGCGGCACCGATGCATGTGTCATGGTGGCCGGATGGCTGATCAGCGATTCCACTCCTCCGAGCGACTCGGCGAGAGAGAAGATCCTGACACGCTCGAGCACGTGTTGAGCGCGGTCGAGGCTCCCCAGCTCGACACTGATCATTCCGCCGAAGCCGGACATCTGGCGCTTGGCTAACTCGTGCTGCGGATGGGAAGGCAGGCCGACGTACACCACGTTCTCCGATCCAACCCGGTCCACCAGCCAGCCCGCCACCTGGCGTCCGTTCGCGTCGTGCCGTGGCATGCGGAGGTGCAGCGTCTTCGTTCCGCGAAGCGCGAGCCAGCAATCGAACGGGCCCGGAACTGCGCCGGCCGCGTTCTGGATGAAGCCAAGTCGGTCCGCGATGTCATCTTCGTTCACCACGGCGATTCCGCCCACCATATCGCTATGACCGTTCAAATACTTGGTCGTCGAGTGATAGACGACATCGGCGCCGAGCTCGAGTGGCCGCTGGAAATATGGTGAGGCGAAGGTGTTGTCGACGATGAAGGTCGCCTCGGCGTCATGCGCGATCTGCGCGATGGCGGCGAGATCCGAGATCCACATCATCGGGTTCGTTGGCGTTTCGACAAGGATTGCGCGCGTCGCGGGCTTCACTGCATCTCGCACCCGCTGCGGATCACGCGTATCGACAAAGCTGAAGCTCAGACCGAGATGCTGCAGAATTTTATCAAACAGCCGAAAAGTGCCGCCGTACACGTTCTCGCCGCAGATCACATGGTCCCCTGCGCGAAAGAGCTTCATGATCGAGTCGAGGCAGCCCATGCCACTGGAGAACGCGAAGCCGTGGCGACCTCGCTCTAGCGCCGCGACGTTGCGCTCCAGAGCTTCACGGGTGGGATTCTGGGTGCGCGAGTACTCGTAACCTTTATGCTGGCCCAATGCCTCCTGTACATACGTGGACGTGAGGAACACCGGAGTCATGATGGCGCCGGCCAGCGGCTCGGGGCGTTGTCCGGCATGTATGGCTCGGGTGCCGAACCCCGCCGCCAGATCGTCATCAAATGCGCGCGTCATGCCGATACTCTTCCTCTGGGACGTTCTGGCAAAGATAATCCTTGATCGGAAACGCGGGGAGCCGATGCGCCACTCCTCGCGCGACCATCGCGCCACATGGTTCAGAGCAGACTGATGGATCGCACGGAAGCTCCTCAATGCCTCATTGTCGACGACGAGAGCCGTCTTCGGCAGGTGCTCGTGCATCTCATGCGCAGCGATGGCTTCAACTGCTTCGAGGCGGCGAACGGGAGTGAGGCGCTCGAGCGGCTCGAGCAGCACGAGGCGATCCTCGTGATCAGCGACCTTCGGATGCCGAAGATGGACGGGATGGAGCTGCTCCGGCAGGTTCGGTCGCGTTATCCCGATACGGCCATGATGATGATCACCGCTGTCGCCGATGTCGAAGTTGCGGTGAGCTGCCTCGCGATCGGGGCGATGGACTATCTCGTGAAGCCGTTTCATCTCGAGGAGGTCCGCGCGCGGGTGGCGCAAGCGTTGGAACGCCGACGCCTCATCCTGGAGAATCGCGAGTATCAGGAGCGGCTCGAGGATCGCGTTCAGCTGCAGGCCCGGCGCCTCGAGGACCTCTTTCTCGGGAGCGTGCAATCGCTCGCCGAGGCGCTCGAAGTCAAGGATCCATACACGCGCGGTCACTCGGTACGCGTGAGCGTCTATGCCTCCACGATCGCGCGATCGCTCGGCCTCGACGACGCAATGTTGCGCCAGATCGAGTTGGGAGGACATGTCCACGACATCGGCAAAATCGGCGTGCGCGAGGCCGTGCTCAACAAGCCTGGGCCGCTCACGCCGGAAGAGTACGAGCACATCATGACGCATCCGATGCTCGGCTGGCGCATTCTCGGGCCGATCATGGGAGACGCGCCAGTCGCGCTGAACATCGTGCGCTCACATCACGAGCGGATGGACGGCCGTGGCGTACCCGACGGATTGATTGGCGCGGCAATTCCGCTCGAGGCACGCATCGTCGCGGCGGCCGACGCGCTGGACGCGATGACGTCCGGGCGGCCTTACCGCGGCGTCGAGCTTTCCCTCGACGACGCGGTCGCCGAAGTGGTGAGAAACAGCGGCAATCAGTTCGATCCCCTCGTGGTGGAGGCGGTCGTGGCGGCGAGAACCGCAGGTTTGCTTCGGCTGCTTCCTCGAGGGCCAGCACCGAGTCCGAGCGAGTCCGTACGTGGAGTCCGCGTGCTGCGGAGAACCGGCGAGATGCGGATCACGCTGCTGGAGTAGCGACAGTCGCGAAGCGCGTTTCCCGTCCTCAAAGCTCGAATTGTGACATCGAGCTCTTGAGTCGTTCGGCGATGGTGGCCAGGTGCGCACTCGAAGCGGAGACGGCACCCATGGAAGCCGTTTGCTGTTGCACCACGGCGCTGACTTCCTCAGATGTCGCGGCGTTCTGCTCGGCAACGGTGGCGATCGACTCGATCTCCCGCGCCAGCGCGGCTGCCTCCTCGCGCTGGGCCTCCGCCGACTGAACGATCAGGTCCACGGCGCCGCGGCTCTGCTCGATTTCGCTGCGAATCTGCGCTAGCGCGGCTGCGGATGCCCGGATCACCGATTCGCCGCCGGACACTTTGTCGCTCATGAGGACGATCCGCTCTTCCGTGCGAATGGCTGCCGTGCGGATCTCGGCCGCCAGCTTACGGATGGTTGCGAGCGCCTGGGCACTTTCGTTCGCAAGCTTGCGAACCTCCTCAGCCACCACCGCGAAGCCCTTCCCGTGCTCTCCCGCGCGCGACGCCTCGATGGCGGCGTTCAGCGCCAGAAGATTCGTTTGCCTGGCGATCGCGGCGATGGCATCGGTGATCTTGCCAATTCGTTGTGACTTCTCGCCGAGCTCGACCACGGCCGGGACGGCCTCCTTGGTCACCGCCGCGATCTCGCTCATGCTGATCAGTGCCTCGTCGGCGGCAGTAACACCCCGTCGCGCAGACCGGGCGACGAGGTCTGCGGCACCGAGCGCGCTTCGCGCGTGGCCAGCGACCTTGAACGCGCGGTCAGCAACTCGGGTTGAGGCATCCACCGCAGTATTAATTCCCTGCGTCTGAACCACCGCGGATTGCGCGATGCTCTGCGCTGCCCCGGATACCTGCCCCGTCGATGCGCTCATTTCATGCGCGCCGGCCGCTAACTCTTCGGCCGTGGCGGCGACCTCTGAGGCGCCGGTCTCGATGTCGCCGAGTAGAGCTCGGAGCCTGGCAGTCATTCGCCGGACTGCGTCAGCCAGTGCGCCGACTTCGTCGCCGGCCACGTAATCCAGATCGTGTCTGAGCTGACCCTCAGCGACAGCCTCGGCGTGATCTGCTATGGCAATGACGCCGCGCGTCAACCGCGCGGAGCCCCAATACGCCAACGCCAGGGCGAGCAGTAAGGCGATCGCGGAAAAAGGGGCGTAGCGTGCCATCTGCCATTGCAGGTTGCTCAGGTAGCTGGATGTACGAAGGGACGTGACCACAAAGCCGGCGATCGAACCATCGCCGCGCTCCACTGGGGCTGCGGCGGTCAACATCTGTCCGGCGTCAGAATCGTATGGTCCCGTCACGCCACCCCGGCCCACGCGCAAGCTGTCCAAGAGCATCGCCGGCGGGTGCCACGCACTCGCATATCTGGCGCTTCCAGCTGGCCACGACGAGTGTGCAACGTACCGAAATACGTGAGAGCTATCCGGCCTCACGAGCGAGACCCCATACACCAGATCCGCCGCGCTCCCGCCATTGCTGATCCAGATGCTCTGAAGACTCTGGCGCAGCCGGCGGAATGCCTGGCTGTTCTGTCCGTCCCGCGCGGCCACGACCACGGTATCGCCGGGAATCACGGCAGCGGCGCTGCGGGCGATCGTCAGGAGTCGATCACCGTGAACCTGAGTGAGCGTCTGCGCGCTTTCCAGGTACACCGGGACGACGACAACGAGCAGCGTGAGCAGGACCGCGGTAGCGCTAATCGCCGCCATCTTGAGACGGAACGGCAATCCAAGCGCGCCTCGCGTCGGTGCGGGCGATGGCAGAGCGACCTCCGAGGTGGGCGGCGACAACTTACGAGACGGCACGAAGCGTGTAAAGCTGTGCGCGGCCAAAGCTTGTCCTGCTCTGGGCCGTGGCTAGCTTTCGCACCGAACGACGGGAGAGGTGGAATGGTGGATGGTCTGATGGTGAGCGTCTCCGGCATCCGCGGTCGCGTGGGCGAGGCGCTGACCCCGGAAGTGGTGACTGGGTACGCCGCCGCCTTCGGTGCCTGGGCGAGCCGCCGGAGCGCTTCGCGGACCATCGTGGTCGGCCGGGACAGTCGGGTCTCCGGCCCCATGTTTCACCGCGCGGCTGTCGCGGGGCTCCAGTCGGTCGGCTGCACGGTGATGGACATTGGCCTCACCACCACCCCGACCTGCCAACTGGCAGTGGAGCACCATCACGCGGCCGGCGGTCTCATGATCTCGGCCAGCCACAATCCGATCGAGTGGAACGCGCTCAAGTTCATCGGGTCGACCGGGCTTTTCCTGGAGGCAGCCGAGGGCGCCGAGATGCGCGCTCTGATGCACGGCGGTTTTCCGCGCGCGGCGTGGAGCACTCTCGGTAGCGTCGAAGTCGACGATCGTGCCATTTCGCGGCACATCGAGCGAGTTCTCTCGATACCCTTTGTGGATGTGGAGCGCATCAGGCGGAGGCGCTTCAGAGTGGCGCTCGATTGCGTGCGTGGAGCTGGAGGCATCATCCTTCCCGCGCTGCTGGAGCGACTTGGTTGTGTCGTGAGCGCCGTCAACCTCGAACCCGATGGCCGCTTTCCCCGGGCCCCCGAGCCGGTGGCAGAAAATCTCGGCGACCTGCAACGGCTCGTAATCGACACCGGCGCCGACGTGGGATTCGCGACAGATCCGGACGTGGACCGCCTCGCCCTCGTCGGGAATGATGGCAAGGCCGTCGGCGAGGACTACACGCTGGCACTCGCCGTTCGTCTCGTGCTGCGGTACCGCACAGGGCCGGTCGTCACGAATCTGTCTACGAGTCGCGTCGTCGAGGATGCGGCGACGGACGCCGGTGCGACGCTCGTTCTTGCGCCCGTTGGCGAGGTGAATGTGGCGGTGCGTATGCGCGAGCTCTGCGCGCCCGTGGGAGGTGAGGGAAACGGTGGCGTGATTCTGCCTGAAGTGCACCTGGGGCGGGACGCTCCGGTTGCCGTGGCGTTGCTGCTGCAGCTGCTCGTCGAGGAGGAACGTCCGCTCACGGACATAGTGCGCTCCAGCCCCAGCTACGTCATCGTGAAGGACAAGCTCGGCCGCCCTGACGCGCCGCTCGACGCCGTATACCAGTCATTGCGTGCCGAATTTCCGGATGCGCTCGCCGACACGCAGGACGGTTTGCGCCTGTCGTGGAGCGATCGCTGGGTGCACGTCCGGCCATCGGGTACGGAACCGATCGTGCGGGTAATCGCCGAGGCACCGACATCCGACGAGGCCTGGCGATTGGTTCGGCAGTGTCGCGTACCGTTGGAGAAACTTGCTGGCGGCGGGCTGACCGCGGCCACTCGTCACTAGGAGGCCGCGCATGTGTGGCATCATCGGATACATTGGCGATCGCACGGCCACTCCACTGCTCATCGAGGGACTGAAGCGGATGGAATACCGCGGCTACGACAGCGCCGGCATCGCCACGATGAATGGAGCCGGGGTCGAGCTGCGTAAGGCCAAAGGCAAGATCTCCATGCTCGAGAGCGTCGTCGGAGACAGTCCGGTGTCGGGGACCATCGGGATCGCGCACACGCGCTGGGCCACGCACGGAGTGCCCAACGAGTGCAACGCGCATCCGCACCACGACTGCACCGGCTCGATCGCCGTGGTCCATAACGGCATCATCGAGAACTATGGTCCGCTGCGGCAGATGCTCCGGCAGCAGGGACACACCTTCGAGTCGGAGACGGACACGGAGGTGCTCGCGCATCTGATCGAAGCCGCCATGTACGACGGCGACGCGAACACCGAGCCACTCGAGGACGCGGTGATCGACGCGCTGAATCTGGTGGAGGGCACGTACGGCATCGCGGTGATCTCGAGCCGCGACCCCGACAAGATCGTGGTCGCGCGGAAGGGGAGTCCGCTGCTGCTCGGCCTCGGGGATGGTGAGTTCTACGTGGCGAGCGACGTTGCCGCGATTCTCCAGCACACCCGCCAGGTGATCTACCTCGACGATGGTGAGATGGCGGTGTTGTCGCGAAAGGGTTACGAGGTGCTCGATCTGAACGCGCGGCGAATCAAGAAGGGTGTGAGTCGCGTCGATTGGGATCTCGATCAGATCGAGAAGGGCGGGTACCCGCACTTCATGCTCAAGGAGATCTTCGAGCAACCGGAGACGATCGAGAACACGATGCGCGGGCGTCTCGTGGTCGACGAGGGATTCTCCAAGCTCGGCGGTCTGAATCTGACCAAGGAGGAGCTCCTCTCTCTCGACAGCATCATCGTCACGGCGTGTGGCACGAGCTGGCATTCGGGGCTGATCGGCGAGTTGTACATCGAGGAGCTCGCGCGCATTCCGGTCGAGGTCGAATACGCATCGGAGTTCCGGTACCGCAACCCGATCGTCGGCAAGCACACGCTGTGCACCGTCATCTCGCAATCGGGCGAAACGGCGGACACGCTTGCCGCGATGCGCGAAGCAAAACGCCGTGGCGCGAAAACGCTCGGCCTGGTGAACGTCGTCGGCTCCACGATCGCGCGCGAGGACGACGGCGGGATCTATCTTCACGCCGGTCCCGAGATCGGCGTCGCTTCCACGAAGGCCTTCACGAGCCAGGTCGTGGCACTGGCCCTCCTGACCTTGAAGCTGGCGCGCCTGCGCGACCTGTCGGTGGTGCGCGGCCGCGAGATCGCGCAGGCGATGCTCCAGCTGTCCGGCCACGTGCGCACGATCCTCGACGGCGCGGCCACGATCGAGCGCATCGCCGAGGAATTCAAGCAGGCATCGAACTTCCTGTATCTCGGCCGGGGCTACAACTTCCCCGTCGCGCTCGAGGGCGCACTCAAGCTGAAGGAGATCAGCTATATCCACGCCGAGGGCTATCCCGCCGCCGAGATGAAGCATGGGCCCATCGCGCTGATCGACGAGAACATGCCGGTGGTGTTCATCGCGCCGCATGATGCGGTGTTCGACAAGGTCGTCTCGAACATCCAGGAGGTGAAGGCGCGCGGGGGCCGCGTCATCTGCATAACGAGCCAGCACGAGCCGGTCCTCGATGGCATGATCGACCACGAGATCCGGGTACCGCAAACGATCGACATGCTGTACCCCATCCTGACGGTCGTTCCGCTCCAGCTCCTCGCGTACTACGTCGCGGTGAAGCGCGGATTGAACGTCGACCAGCCGCGCAACCTGGCGAAATCCGTTACGGTCGAGTAGCGACGCGTCCTACTGGTCGGGGGCGCTCCGTTCCTGCATCTTGTGAGAATGGAGCTTCCGCTGCGCGCGCGTTCGGCCACCGACATCATCGACGGCGCATTCGCGCTGTATCGCAGCGGCCTATCGACGTTCGTGGTCGCGACGGCCCTCGCCTACGCGCCCTGGCTGATCGTCCAGCTCATCGTGATGTCGGGGTTCGGAACGACCTTTGGCACCAGGCCGGCAACGATGCCGCCTGGGTTGATCGTCGCGAGTAGCATCATCGCGCTGGGTTCTTGGGTGACCTTCTCACTGATGAGCGCCGTGATGGCGCGGCTGGGCTCCGACCTGTATCTGGACGGGCACCTCGACCTGCCGGGCGCCGTGCGGGCGGTGATGCCGCATGTCGGAGCCGTGATGGTGGGCGCGTTGCTGCGTGGCGTTCTGGTCGCGCTCGCGGCGCTCGCAGCGATGCTCCCCACGGTAATCCTCGGCCTTGCGTTCGGCGCCATTCTCGGGTCGGTTGGCGCCGCCTTCGTGTTGCTCGGATTCATCCTGGCGCCCGTCGCAGCGCTGTACGCGTTTGCTCGACTGGCACTCGTGACGGCGGCGATCGTCATCGAGGGATTGACCGGAGTGCAGGGCATTCGCCGGTCCGCCGCGCTGACGCGGCAGGGAGTGCTTCACGTCATGGGTACAATGCTGCTCGCCGTAGTCGTGCTGCTGCTCCTGTATCTCGCCGTCGGCTTGGCGGGCACGTGGCTCGGAAATGGTGTGTTGGCTACGGTGCTGGTGAGTATCTATACCATCATCGGTTACCCGATGTTTGGTCTCACCGAGATGCTGCTGTACTACGACATGCGAATTCGTAGCGAAGGTTTCGATATTCAGATGATGGCACAGGCGCTCGAGACAGCGGTGCCGGCGGTGCCTCCAAGCGTCTGACGCATCGGAATGGCGATCCAGAAACCGTTCACGTTTCACTGGCCGGCGGCCGCGATCCACGACACGGCAGCCGCGATCTTCCGCCAGTCGCGCTACTATCGCTCCTTTCGCGAATCGCTGCTCGAGCGGCTCCTTCGGTGGGCGGGCGAATGGTGGGACCGCTTGATGGACAGTGTTCGGCGAGTGCCGCATGGCCGCTACGTCGCCATCGGCGTGACGTTGGTGCTCGCTGCACTGGTGGTCGCCCGCATCGTGTACGCCGCCCGGCTGCGCGCCGAGGTGCCCGACGTGCCCCAGCGGCACCGCCAGCGGGAAAGCGTTGCCGCTGCGGACTGGGAGGAAGCTCAGCGCCTGGCTGCAGCCGGCCGCTATCTCGATGCCGCCCACGCACTGTACCGCACGCTCCTGCACGCGCTGGCGATTCGTGAGCGTTTGCGGATACACCCGTCGAAGACGAGCGGCGATTATGCGCGCGAGCTCCGCGCCCGCGGCTCCTCATCGTACGCACCATTCCGCAACTTCGGGCGGCGGTACGACGCCATTCTCTTCGGTACGATGAGCTGTGATGCATCGGAGTACGAGCTGCTCCTGCGAGACGCGCTGCCAATTCTTGGACAGCAGCGCGCCGCATGAACGCCCCTCCGCCCCCTCTCCCTCCTCCGCGATCGTCAGCCACATCAGGGCTGCAGTGGTTGTTTCGTCCAATTTTCATTCTGCCCCTCGTCGTCGCGTGCGTCGTGCTCGTGGCGCTCGTCACACCTGAGTATGTGAACGCGCGAAATGGGGACCCGAGACTCTCGAGCTTCTCGGCTGCGCCCCTGGGCGCGTCCGCGCTCTACGAGCTCGGCGGCCGGCTGGGATGGCAGACGTCGCGCCGGCTGACGCCGATGCCCGGCGCAACGGACACCGCGGCCATACAGGCGCTGCTCGCGCCGCCGATCGCGCCGAGTGGTGCCGAGCTGCATGCGCTGCTCGACGTCGTGCGGCGCGGAGGCGCGGCGTTGATCGTCCTTGCCCCGGGCATAACCGATTCGCTCCATGTCATGCTAGGACCTGGGCGAAGCTACCGCGCGCGTTTGGACAGTGCGGATTCCATTGCCGCACAGCGGTGTCCGAAAAATGTGCCCCCCGGGCTCCCCCTCTGGTTCGGGCACGCTCCAGTCCTGAATTCGTTGCGTGCCACGCGGCCCCTTCCGCGCGATACCGTGGTATTCGCGAGTATCGAGGGGGATGGAAGCGTCCGGTGGGAGTCGGCCGCTGTCGGTATTCCATATGGCCGCGGCCGTCTGGGACTCATTGCCGACCCGGACCTGCTGCGCAACGACGTGGTGCGCGTGTGCGATTGGAACGCCGACGTCGTCGCCGTACGCATGCTCGAGTGGCTCAGCATCGGGGATGGCTTCCAGCGGTCGTCGATCCGTTTCGACGAGTATCATCAGGGATTCGGCGCTACGCCGGGAACGATGCGTGGGATCGCGCTGTACTTAGGCCGCACGCCGTCAGGCCACGTGCTCGCGCAGGTTGCGGTCGCCGGCGTGCTGCTTCTTCTGAGTGTGGGCCCGCGATCGCTGCCACCCCGCGCCGAACAGCGTGTCGAGCGGCGGTCGCCGTTCGAGCATGTCGACGCTCTTGCCCGCGCGTACGCGCAGGTGGGAGCGACACGTACGGGCACCGCGCGCCTGCTGCACGGCGTTCGTAGGCGACTCCGAGGTCTCGGTCGCAGCCGCCGTGACGAGACCGATGACGAGTTTTTGGCTCGTGCCGAGCGGATCACGCCGTCATTGGCTGCCGACGTGGAGCTCGTTCGGCGCGCGCTGAACCGCTCCGTCGCCAAACGAGAATTCGAGGGCATCGGATCGGCACTCCGTCGGATCGAATCATCACTCAGCTCGTCTACGTCATGACACACTCCATAGAGCGTGGCGCTGAGCTCCTGAAGCGCGTGCACGTGGCTGTCGCCGAGCGCGTCGTGGGTCAGGATGCTGCGATCGAGGACGCTCTCGTCGTCTTTCTCGCCCGTGGCCATCTACTCATCGAGGGAGTGCCCGGAACCGCGAAGACGCTGCTCGTTCGTACGCTGGCTGGTGCCCTTGGCATCCGCTTCGCGCGCATCCAGTTCACTCCGGATCTCATGCCATCCGATGTGACCGGGGTAAACGTGCTCCGCGATCCTTCGGCTGATTTCGAGTTCAGGGCCGGGCCGATCTTCACGGATCTGCTGCTCGGTGACGAGATCAACCGCGCACCGGCGAAGACGCAGGCGGCGCTGCTTGAAGGAATGGCCGAGCGCCAGGTCACCGTCGATGGAGTTTCGCGTCCCCTCGATGCGTTGTTCACCGTGCTTGCGACGCAGAATCCGGTGGAGCACGAAGGCACGTTCCCTCTCCCCGAAGCGCAACTGGATCGGTTCCTCCTGAAGACGTTGATGCCGTATCCGTCGGCGGATGCCGAGCTCGAGATGCTCGCTCATCACGAGGCCGGCTTCGATCCTGAGCGTGGTGGCGCGATCGACGTCGACGTCATCGTGGGACAGGAGGAAGCGCATGATCTTCGCGCGCTGATCGATCGGGTGCGCGTCGCCCCGGAGCTGCGCGAGTACATCGCTACCATCACGCGTGCCACGCGAAACGAGCCGTCGATCGCACTCGGCGCCTCACCGCGGGCCACGGTCGCGCTCATGCGCGCGGCTCGCGCGGCCGCCGTGCTGGATGGACGAGACTACGTCACTCCCGATGACGTGAAGCAGCGCGTGTTCGCCGCACTGCGCCATCGCGTCACGCTGTCACCGGAGCTGGAAGTCGAGGGTCGTACGGTGGATGATGTTCTCGCCGGCCTCGTCGCCCGCGTGCCCGTGCCCGAGTGAGCCTCGCCAAACGACTCCGTCTCTTTCTTCAGAATCGCCGGCCGCTGCTCCGAAGCGTGCCGGAGCGACGGTTGGCTGCGGCTGTCGGAGCGTCGGCCCTCCTGTGGGCATTTCCCGGCACCGCTGGTGTGTACCTGGGTCTCGCCGGTCTCGGCGCGGTGCTCTGCCTGGCCGTGATCGATTGGATCCTGCTCCCGGCGCGCCAGGATCTCGTGGTGGAACGCGAGCTGCCGCCGTCGATAGGAATCGCCGATACGGTAGACGGGGTGTACATCATTCGATCTGGCTGGCGTCGACGTCTGCTCGCGACGCTGGAGGACGAGCTGCCGCCGGAGGTCGCCGGGGGCGTTCGACTGACGTCGATCGCCGTACCGCCGCTCGGCAGCGTGCGGGTGCAGTTCCGCACTGTGGGCATGCGACGCGGACACCATGCGCTCGGACCCGTGGCGCTGCGGGTACGCAATCCGCTCGGCTTCACCGCGAAGCGGCTGATCTTCGATCTCGCTGACACGGTCATGGTCACTCCGTCGATCGCGAACGTGAGACGCTTTCGTCTGTTGGCGCTCCACCATCGTCTGCACACCGCCGGCGTCCGTGCGCTGCGGCGGCGTGGTGAAGGTCGGAGCTTCGCCGGACTGAGAGACTATGTGACCGGCGACGACCCGCGCCACATCGACTGGAAGGCAACTGCTCGCCGGCGCCGGCTGACGACGCGCGAATTCACGATCGAACAGTCGCAGACGGTGTTTACGCTGGTCGACGCCGGCCGCTCGATGACGCAGCTGGCGGGCCAATTCTCGCGTTTCGAGCACGCCCTCTCGGCGGCCCTCGTGCTCACTGACGTAGCGACGACGTCTGGCGATCGAGTGGGCACGCTCGTGTTCGACGACGAGATTCGCGCCTTCGTCCCGGCGCAACGCGGGCTGGCGGCACTCCGCGCTACTCGTGACGCGCTCGTTCCCGTGGAAGCACGAATGACCGAGCCAGATTACGCGATGGCCTTCCGGTTTCTCGCGGCGCGCCAGCGGAGGCGCGCCCTGATCCTGTTCTTCACCGACGTCATCGACGTCGGAGCATCGCGGGCACTCCTGGCGCATGTGCAGCGAAGCACCGCGCGCCATCTGGTCGTCGTGGTTGCATTGCGCAACGATGCCGTGTTCGCCGCCACCACCGCGTCATCCAGTCGGGCCAGCGCTCTGTACGAGAGCGCCGTTGCCGAAGAGCTCATCAACGCGCGCGACGACGCGCTGGAGCGCATGCGACAGGCGGGCGTAGCCGTACTCGACGTGTCACCGCAACAGATGACGACCGCGGTGGTGAACCGTTATCTGGAGATCAAGAGCCGCGGAGAGCTCTGAGGCTCAGTAGCGACGGCTCCTGCTCTGCCGCTTGCCCCAGCAGTGACGCCGCCATGGGGACTCGCTCACGTCCGGCCGACAGGTAGAGTACCAGTCCGACCACCGTCGCAGCGGCCACGCACAGCTTCAGCTCCAGCGGCCACCACGGGATCGGTGACACGAATCCCTCCAGCGTCCCGGCGACGAGCAGCAACACCGATGTGGCACCGACGAGACGTATCGCGCGCCGGCCGTTCTCCACGAGGGCCGCCTTGCGCGTTTTGCGTCCGGGTACGAGCAGCGCGGCTGCAATCAGAAACCCCGCACCACCGGCGATGCACACGGCCGTCAGCTCGAGCACCCCGTGAGGCGCCACGAAGGCGACCAGCAGCGCCGCGATGCCCTTGCTAGCGTACACACCGAACACACCGCCCAGACTGACGCCATTCAACACGAGGAGCAGGAGCGTGCCGATGCCAGCGGTGATCCCAAAAGCAAATGCAACGAAGGCGACCTGCACATTGTTCGCGATGATGCTGCTCGCCATCAATGGGCGGAAGATCTGCGGATCCTCGATGTAGCCGGTTCCGGCACGTGCGCGCCTAACGCCTTCGTTCGCGCGATCCAGCATCTGCGGCGGGATGAAGATGTCGGCGACCGCCGGCTGCTGTACGACGGCGGTATACGCGATCGCCGCCGGGCCGAACAGAAGAGCGGCAGCGAACAGAATCGGTCTCCACGATCGCCGGACTTCTCGCGGTGCATCGACCGCCAGAAAGCGCACGGCGTCGTACATGGTGAAGGCGGCGCCGCGATACAGCAGGTTGTGCGCGCCCGCGACGAGGCGGCTCAGGTAAAAGATCTCATCTGCGGGCGTATCGCGCGCCGCAGTCTGTAACCGCGCCAGATCCGCGGCGAGCGCGCGGTACTCGGCCACGAACTCACGAACGCCGCCTTCGCCAAGAGACTGCAGTCCACTGCGTTGCGCGGCGGCAAGCTTGGTCGCGAACGTCACCCAACGCGGCGCGCCCCTGGCCACGATCGCGTGTCGCTCTCGCGCAGCGCCCCGCTCGTGCCGGCCTGCCGAGCCGGCGGCGCGCGCGCGCTGTTCCGCGTCGTACAGCGCGAGGAGGCGTGACAGGTCGCCGCGGCCAGGCACGTTCTCCAACGCCGTCGCAAAGCGCTGGGCGAGTTGCGCCGTCAGCGCCTGCCGGGCCTCGGCACTGAGCGACATGCGCCGGAGGGCGAAGCGCTCGAGCACCGTGTATTCGGCGTCCCGCAACGAAGGCTGCGCGAGCGGCTGGATTGCGCTTTCCGCCGCATCGGCGCCGCGCCGGCGATGTCGCGGCAGCGGTTGAAGCGGCGGCTGCGAGGTCAACTGTTCCCGAACGACGATCGTGCCGGCCACGATGTCGCCAAGCCGCTTCGCAGACGCCGTCAACGCGACGCTGATGATGCCGAGCGCGTATGTAAATGCCGGCTGCATATCCACGACACGCATCAAATTTCGCGCGGCCGACGCGCCGAAGGTCACCGAGTAGCCGCCATCGCGCACGACGCGAAGGCGCATCAGGCGCTTGCCGGGAGTCTGGCCATCGGCGAGCCCCTCGAAGAGCACGTAGTAGCCCCACAGAATCGCGAACTGCCCGACCACCATCAGGGCGAGCGTCCACGCGTCGGAGAGCTGCGCCGTGGTTCTGAAGCCGCGCGCACCCACCAGCAGCGCGAGGAGCACGAACAGAGCGACAAGGCCCATCAAGCAGATGCCGTAATCGATCAGGGCCGCAGCGGCGCGAGAGCCCACACCCGCGAGCGTGTAAGAGAACACCACGAGCTCCGGTGTCTCGACGGAGACCGTCTGCGCGAGCGGAGTGCGTGGGGCGGTCATGCCAGATCAGAGCCGGAGATACCGTTCCCGCAGAATCGCCAGGTGATGCCGCTCGTGCCCTGCGGTGATGTACGCGATCGAGCGGACGCTGTACTCACGATTGTTCGCCACGCCTCGGCGCTCCAGCTCCGTGTCATCGAAGCCGCGAAAGAGCGACACGGTCGATGCGCGCGCCGCGCGAAAATCGGCGACGAGGGCTGTCAGGGATCGACGCTCGTAGCTCGACGCCGCGATGTAAGCGTTCTCGTCCCATCCCGGAAGCGGCGTCGCGTCGCCGTGCGCGAAGCACAGCGCACGATATGCGAAGACGCGCTCGCCCTCGCACAGATGTCCCACCACCTGCTTGATGCTCCACTTGTCTGGCGCGTAACGGTGCAGTGCCTGCGCTTCCGTCAGTCCCGACAACAGATTGGCCGTGTCCTCGATTTGCGTCGCCAGAAGCTCGAGAATGTTTCCTGGTGGCACTTGCGCGACGTACTTGCCGAAATACGGCGCGTATTCGCTGTCGACGGGACGGGGGATGGTCAACGGCATACGATCTCCTTTAGCTTGCTCCCCCGAAGCTGGGCCGCCGAACACCGTCAGTCAACGTCGAACAAATGCGAGTGGTGTTGCAGCGCGTGTCAGGAGCGGAGGTGCGCATTCGCGCGCCGGGAGCGGCGCGCGTCGCCGGCCGCATCGAACGCGGGTTCCTCCTTCTCGTTGGCTTCGGCCGCGGCGACGGTGAGAGTGAGCTTTCGTGGATGGCGGACAAGATCGCCACGTTGCGCCTATTCGCCGACCCGGCTGACAAGATGAATCTGAGCATTGGAGACGTCGGAGGCGCACTGCTCGTGGTGTCGCAGTTCACGCTTTACGGGGATGCTCAGAGGGGCCGCCGACCGAGCTTCGTTGCCGCGGCTCCTCCTGATATTGCAAGGCCGCTGTACGAGCTTTTCGTGGCGATGCTCCGACAGCGCGGACTGCGCACCGAGATGGGAGAGTTTGGCGCGATGATGGATGTCGAGCTCGTGAACGACGGACCAGTCACCCTGCTCCTCGAGCGATGACAGGTACACGTCCGCGGGTGATTCTCGCGTCACAGTCGCCACGGCGGCGCGATCTGCTCAATCTGATCGGCATCGGCCACGAGGTGCGGCCGGCGAACATCGATGAGTCCCACCACGAAGGGGAGCCACCGGAGGAACACGCCGAGCGACTGGCGCGTGAAAAAGCCCGCGCGATCGAGATCGAAGACGCGGTCACGATCGGCAGCGATACGATCGTAGTATTGAACGGAATCGTGCTTGGGAAGCCGAGCGGGCGCGATGACGCCGCTCGCATGCTGCGCCGGCTGAGCGGGCGCCAGCACGTGGTAATGACCGGCATCGCGGTCCAGTGGAAGGGGAAGCTGGCGTCGACCGTAGTGCGGGTCGGCGTCACCTTCCGGCCGTTGGATGACGCCGAGATCGAGGCGTACATCGAGACCGGCGAACCGATGGACAAGGCAGGCGCATACGGCATCCAGGGCTATGGCGCGACGATCGTCGAGCGCGTCGACGGCGACTACTTCGCCGTCATGGGACTGCCCCTCAACCGCCTCGTCCGGCTGCTGCACGGTCTCGGCGTTCAGTATGAATTCGGGCGCGGGCTTGTCGTAACCGACGCATCATGAGCGGCCGCTCTCCCCTGCCGCTGCATAACGCGATCGCCAGCGCTCCACACGATCGAGTACGTCCCGCACGGTGATGCGCGACATTCTCCCGGGCCGGTTCTCCATCGTGACAGCGTAACGCTCACCCGGATCGCCATACGCGTCGACAATGAAGTCTCCGAAGCGGCGGTACGGACCCGTGCGCCGTGGGTTCGTGTAGCCGAGGAGGCTCACCACCGGAGTCTCCAACGCCACAGCGATGTGCAGAGGTCCCGTGTCGGGCGCGAGTACGAGTGCCGAGCCGTCCAGGATGCCGACGAGCCTCCGCAGGCCGCTGCCAAGGGCTGAGCGAGGCTTGTGATGCGTCCGATCGAGGATCACCGCCTCCGCGTGTTCCTCCCGCGGCGAGCGCCCGCCGACCAGCACGGGCTCGAGACCGAAGTCGTGATACAGTGCGTCCGCGACTTCCGCCCAGCGCTCCGGCGGCCAATCTTTTTCGGGCTTGCTGGTCGCCACCACGATCGCTGCCACCGGCCGATTCATCGGCGTGAAAAATTCCCGCTGCCACGCACGCTCGTTTGGCCACGGACCGAGGTTCCACTCGAGTGGATCGTGCGCGATTCCCAAGGCATCGAGGAATTCCAGATACTGGTCCTGGACGTGCTGAGGCTCGTGCGCCGGTATGCGATGCGTTGTGAACAGCCAATTCGCATCGCGCGCGCGGCCGCGGTCGAAGCCCAACTTCACCGGCGCGCGGGTGAACGCGGTCACGATTCCCGCCTTGAAGTACACTTGCAGGTTGAGCACGACGTCGAAGGGGCGGGTGGCCAACGCGCGACGAACGTCCACGAAGGAGCGCCAGCCCTTCGCCCGGTCGAACAGGACGATATCGTCGACCGCGTTGTGACCGCGGACGAGCGTGGCCGGCGCCGGCTGCAACACCCACGTGATGTGCGTGGCGGGATCGTGCCGCTTGATGGCGTTGATCACGGGAAGGACGTGCACCGCATCGCCGACGGCGCTCATCATGACGATCCCGACGCGTCGCAGCGGTGAGGGAAGCTCGATCATCCGCCTGAAGATAGTGACGTACTTCGCGCAGCAGGCAGGACCGTGACAACGGCGGGTCCGCGTAGCAGTATCTGCCGATGCCCTATTCCCATCGCGTTCTCGGACTCCTGTCTCTCGTCCTGAGCCTACCTGCCGGCGGCTGCTACACCTATGCATCAGTGTCGCCCGCGGACGTCGCTCTGGGTACGACTGTGCGCGTTCGCCTCTCGCCGGCCGCCGCCGAGCGCCTTGCGCCCGCACTCGGTCGGGATGAAGCCACGGTCGAAGGCCAGATGCTCGAGCGCTCCTCGGACTCGATCGCCGTAGCCGTGCCGACCACGGAAGAGTCGGCGATCGGATACGCGCGCCGTGCGTCCTTTCAGCGCATCGAGCTTCCGGTCACGGATATACGGGATCTCGCCATTCCACGGCTCGATCGCGTGCGCACCGGCGCGCTCGCCGTCGCCGCTGCCGCCGTGGTGATCTATGCTGCCGCGAGAATGTTCTGGACCCAGGCGAGCGCCAGCTCGCCGAATGTTGGACCCAGCGAGCAGCGCGCGCCTGCTCGAATCGTGGTCCACGTTCGCCTTCCACTTGCGGGTCTGCGCCTTCGCTGAAGGGAGTTCACGCTCGCCGCGGCAGCGCTCCAGGGTGGGCGAGCAGGGGCTCGAGAGCGCACAGCAGGTCGGACGCGCTCACGTTTGCCGGTGATGGGCGTGAGAGCATGCGCGCCGCGCCGATGCCCTGCGGAAACGTTCGCTGCGGCTCCCCAGGGGTAAACACACCCAGTACCGGCACGCCAAACGCCCCCGCGATGTGCAGTGGTCCTGAGTCGTGGCCGGCGAACACCGCTGCCATCGAAAGCGCGGCGGCTGTGTCAGTGAGAGTGCCCAGCCTTCCTCCGATGTCGTCGATGAAGCGCGAGACGCGTGGCGTCTGCAATTCGCGTAGCTCGCGCAGGTCAGCGGGGCTGCCGATCCACAGCGGAACGAGATCGTTGGCAGCCAGCTCCTGAGCCACTTCGATCCAGACCGGCAGCGGGACACACCGGTTGCGCACGCTGGCGAATGGGTGCAGCGCAGCCACGTATTCCCCGATTTCGCCTCGCAGCTGAGCTACCGTAGGCGCGAGAGGGACTCGGGCCAGCTCGTACCGCAACGCCCGCGGCTCGATTGCGAGCGGCTCGAGCAGACGGCCAAGCTCGGCGAGGACAGGAAGTTGCCTGTTCGCCGGCGAAAGCACGTGCGTGAGGAAATGCCGATTGTGGTTCCGTGCGTGGCCAATCCGTATGTCGATCCCTGAGCCGGCCACGGCAGCCGCCGTACGCCAAGGTGCGTTGGCCAGAATGGCGACGTCAAAACGCGCTCTGCGCACGGCCGACATCGTTTTCAGAAACCGACCGAGTGTTCCTTTGCCGCGCCCGGGAGTGTAGTCCCAGAAAGGATCGGCGGCGAACACGTTTTCGACACCCGGGATCAATTGCGCGACTTCGGCCGCATACGCCTTGCTCCAAACCGCGATGCGTGCTCGTGGGAACGCCTCGCGCAATGGCGGCACCAGGGCCGAAGCGAACACCGTGTCGCCGATGTTGTCGAGACTCACGAGCAGAATGCGCTCGATCGCCGGACCCGCCGGAGTGGAGTTCATCGCGTCGTAAGACGCCGCAGCCCCGCCGCCGTTAGTGACGTCATACGTGCGTTCGACGCACTGACAGCTCGGCACGGACAGCGCCGGCCAGGGCGCGGATATCGGCCTCGGTAATGCGAGCGCCATACAGGCGTCGCCATTTCAGCGCGGATCGGGTGAAGCGCGCCAGATTTGCTTCGCCGACGCGCTGGAGGTCAGTTTCAAAACGAATGCGGTCCACGTCAAGAATCATTGCCTCGAGGGGCTGCCGGTCTTCGCGCACGAGCACGTTCTTGATGTTCAAGTCGTAATGTCTGGCCCCAGCTCGCGAGAGCGAAATGATGAGCCGCGCGGTTTGCTCCAGCGCGGCCGTGCGGACTGATTGCTCGCTGCCGGTCAGGATGGCCGCCAGATCACGCCCGCCCACGACCTCCCGCGTCAGCACGTCTGCTCGGCGGAACAGCCCCGCGCGATACGTCGCAAACGCCACCACCACTGGCGTCGGTATACCGGCAGCCTCGAGGCGGACTGCGGTCATCAACTCGTATGGCGCGCTCGTCGGCGGCAGGAAACGGTCCCCGGTGAAGGCGGCCAAGGCTCCGCCATGCCGGTTGTGCCGCACCACCACTCGCGTGTGGGTAATGGGCAGCGGCGCGCTGAAAGCGATTCCGCGACCGGCGAGTGCGCGAGCCGAGGGACATCGCGATGCCCACTCGTACAGCGTGCACCTGGACAGAATCTCCGAGAGCTCCTCCACATGTGCCGCCAACGCGACCAGTCGTGTTCCGTCTGCGAGCACTGGCAACGCTCGATAGCCCGGGGGAACCGCGGCGCCAGCATGCGATCGCGGCAGCAGCGTACGCTTCACCGCTCGCTCTGCGTCGTTCAAAGCGCAACGCGGTACACTGGCACGGCCTGGCTCTTCCCTTTGAGCTCGAGTGGCGGCCGCTCCTCCAAACGCGGAGGCGTCCTGAGCGCGCGCCGAAGCTCGTCCGTAAACAGGATCTCGCGCGCGCCCGCCGCCGAGCAGAGACGACTCGCGGTGTTTACGGTATCGCCAATGACTGTGAACTCGAGACGCCGCTCGGAGCCGATGTTGCCTGCGAAGGCCTCACCGAAATTCAGTCCAATACCGATCTGCATCTGCGGTCGGCCTTCGCTCGCCCACTTCGCATTCAGTCGGTCCAGCTCCTGGATCATCTCGATCGCCGCACGCATCGCCTTGTCCGGGTCGTCCGGACTGGCGATTGGCGCTCCCCACTGCGCCATGACAGCGTCGCCGATGAATTTGTCCAGAGTGCCATCGTTCCGGAAAACACAGTCCACCATCTCGGTGAAGTACTCCGACAGCAGCTGCGCCATGTCGTCCGGATTCATCGTCTCCGACATGGCCGTGAAGCCGCGAATGTCACTGAACAGCACCGCGACCGGCCGCTTGTCACCCCCAAGACGTGTCGCTTCACGCGAATTGGCGATGCGCTCGGCCACTTTCGGCGCGAAGTACCGGGCCATGTTCTCGCGCGCGAGCATCTCGCGCTGGATGCGCTGCGCAAACTGGCTGTTCTCGATCGCCGCCGCGGCAATGCCGGCGAACGCGATCAGGTACTCGAAATCCTCGTCGCTGAACCGGTGTGTCGTCGTGACGTTGTCCACGTACAACACGCCCAGCACCTTGCCCTCGCTGCCGATGAGCGGGCAGCAGATCGCCGAGCGGATCTGCTGCATGAGGATCGATGCGCCCCCGAAGCGCTGGTCTTCGCCGGCATTGTCGGACAGAATCGCGACCTTGTCTTCCACCACCTTGCGCGCAATGGATTGCGACACGGCTCGTGGATGCTCTCCGCCGCGTTTGTCTCGCGAGATCTTCGGCGTGAGATCACCGCCGTCCTCGCAGAGCAGGATCGCGACGCGGTCCACGTTCAGGATCTCATAAGCGTAGCGCACGATGTTCTCGAGCAGACCGTCGGTGTCTGCCGCTCTGCCGAGTCCCTTCGACACCTGGAGGAGCGTTGCCAGTTTCTCCTGGCTCTTGTCGTGCTTTGCGGCTTCCTCGGTGGACAACGAGGCGACGGCGAGATCGCTGCCGCGGAGGACCGCCAGCGCCGCATTCGAATCGCGGACCGGCAGCTGCCTAACGATCGTGGCGCCCGCCGGCGGAGCGGTGGCGCCGACCGCGTGAACGGGGCCCGGTGCCGGCGTGGGTACGACCTGCGCCAGCGTGAACGCCACCTTGCCGAAGGTCACGACGTCGCCGACCGCAATGGACGCCGTCTCGACGCGAGCACCATTGAGGAAGGTGCCGTTGCTCGATCCCAGATCGCGCACGCGTACGCCCTGGTCGTCGAGCTGCAACTCCGCGTGCCGCCGCGATATCGTCGGATCGAAGATCGGGATGTCGCTCGTCGGCGCACGGCCCACCACGAGCGGGGCGCCCGCCCGGAGCTCGTAATTCTGGACTCCGTCGTTGCTGGTGAGTTTGTAGCGCATCGCCGTCAATATGCGGGTGGGAGCGGCAAGGGACGAGAGAGCATCGTCAAGCCGTTGCGTTGCGAACGCCGCCGATGGCGGTCAGGAGCGCTCGCGCTTTATTCTCCGTCTCCTCCCACTCCTTTGCCGGCTGCGAGTCGTGCACGATACCGGCGCCGACGCCGATGGACGCGATACCCTGACTCATGATGCACGTCCGGATGGTGATCGCGAGATCCATCCGCTGCCCGCCGGCCGCGATGTAGCCGACGGCGCCCGCATACGGTCCCCTGCGCTCCGGCTCCAGCTCGTCGATGATCTCCATCGCCCGAACCTTGGGCGCGCCTGTCATCGTGCCGGCAGGGAATGTGGCCCGGAATGCGTCCATCGCCGTCAGGCCGTCGCGCAGCTCCCCCTCCACCTGGCTCACGATGTGAAGCACGTGCGAGTATCGCTCCACGACCATCAGATCCGTGACACGCACGCTGCCATACTTCGCGACACGCCCCACATCGTTGCGGCCAAGGTCGACGAGCATCAGATGCTCCGCGCGCTCTTTGTCATCGGCGAGAAGATCAGCCGTGAGCGCGGCGTCTTCGGCCGCATCGCGGCCTCGCGGGCGCGTGCCAGCGATCGGCCGCACTGTCACTTTCCCATGTCCCACTCGAACGAGTAGCTCGGGCGAGCTGCCCACGATCTCCACACCGTCTAATATGAGGTGATACATGTAGGGCGACGGATTGATCGCGCGCAGCGCCCGATAAAGCGCATCCGACGAAAAGTCGTGAGCAATGCGGATGCGCTTTGCGAGCAGCACCTGAAAGACATCACCGGCTACGATGTAGTCCTTGATACGCTCCACGTCGCGCATGAAGTGCTCGCGGTCGTAAGCCGACATGCTTGCCGCCGGCATTGCTTTGGGATCGAGGTCCAGCGGAGCCACTCGGGTTGGACCACGCATTCTCGCCGTCGTGGTGGCGATCTCGGACACGGCAAGGTCGTACCGCGATCGCAGATCGTCGTCGCCGAGCTCCGCGCTGACTGGCACGCCCACGACGACGCGGGCGAGCGATTTGAGCGCATCGATGATGACGAGCGCTCCGGTGAAGACGAACAGGGCATCCGGAACGTCGATCGCGCGCGCGGGCGGGCTGGGAAGCCGCTCGATCGCCCGCACTATGTCATAACCGAAATATCCAACAGCGCCGCTCCAGAAATCACCCACCTCGGGCGCATGCACCGGCGTGTGTTGCCGCAGGCGGGCGTCGAGATCCGCCAGCGGATCCACAACGCTGCGGCTGCCGTGCCAACCACTCGTCGGCGTCCAGTCTTCGACGACGCCATCCCGCAGGCGCCAGGCAGCACGGGGGCTCGTGCCCATGAACGTGTATCGCGCCCACGTTTCGCCCCCGGCCGGCGCAGACTCGAGTAGGAATGCAAAGCGTCCCTCGCGCAGCTTCGCGAATACGGAGACCGGCGTCTCGAGATCGAACAGATGATCGCGCCAAACGGGAATCAGCGCCGGCCCCGTTGCGGCAGCCGCGCGAGCGCGGGCGATGAACTCGGAGAGCGACATTACCGGTGTCGATGCTCGCGCCTACACGTTGACCCGTGCCGTTGCCCGCTGATTGGCCCGCGACGAGATTCACGCATGATGCTCCGCATTGTCGCGGCCCCGCTCGCCGCCTGTTGTGCCGTCATTTGGTCGGTATGTGCTCCTGAGGCAGCCGCGCAAGGTTGGAACGACGCACGCACGGCGGCATTGGTGGCGCGAGCGACGGCTCGCCGCGCCCAGCAGCTCGCCGATACCGCGCTGATCGACTACAAAGCCGATGCGCACGGCTACGTCACCTTTCTGGCCCAGGTGGGCCAGGGCTTTCCTGAGCCGCCCAAGATCGTCAAAGCCGACGAGCTCGTGCTCCAAGTCTACTGGAGGGCGCCCAACCTGAGCAAGCAGATCATCCAGGGACGACGCGACACGCTGCTCCTGCCGACCGACATTCAGTACCACCGCGATCATCTGGCCATCGTTCAGAACAACTTCCCGAACGTGATCCGGGTTGGCGAAGGCGACGAGGTGCGCGACGTGCCGCACCCGCTCTCGGCGGCCGGCCTGCGGATGTACGATTTCCACATATCGGATAGCCTTCGATACCGTCTCCCCGATCGCACCATTGAAGTGTACGAGGTGAAGGTCAAGCCCAAGGACGACCGCTCCGCTGGAGTCATTGGCGCAGTGTACATCGATACCGCGGGCGCGCAGGTCGTGCGCATGGCCTTCAGCTTCACTCGGGCGGCGCTACTCGATGCGTCGCTGGAAGATGTGTCGATCGTCCTCGAGAACGGTTTGATCGAGGGACGTTTCTGGCTGCCGCGACACCAGGAGGTGGAGATCCGCCGCACGGGCACGTGGATGGACTATCCTGTCCGCGGTATCATCCGCGGCCGCTGGGAGATCTCGCAGTATCAGATCAATGTTCACTTCAGTCCAGCGCTCTTCGCCGGCGACGAGATCGTGCAATTGCCGCCGGCGCAACAGAAGCTGTATCCCTGGCCCTACCCGCGCATCCTCGATTCGCTGCCGCCGGACGTTCGTGCCGTCACGGACGAGGACGTGCAGCGCGTGCAGGCCGAGGCGCGATCGCTGGTGCGGAAACAGGCATTGCAGCGCACGCAGTCGTCGGTGCTCGCGGCGCGGGGGCTGTCGCAACTCGTCCACTTCAACCGCGTCGAAGGCGTCGCCGTCGGATTGGGCGCGACACAGCGCTTGGGCGCCGGTGTCTCGATCACCGGGCGGGCCGGCTACGGCCTCGCGGACCACGACTGGAAGGGCCAGCTCTCGCTCGCCTGGCAGAGCGCCACCGGCACGCAGGCGCGCGTTTTCAGCGGCCGCGACCTCCGCGATGTCGGTGACGTGCAGGAACGCTCCGGAGCCGCGAATAGTCTTGCTGCACAGGAGTTCGGGAGCGACTACGTCGATCCTTACGAAGCGACGGCACTCGGCGGGCAGCTGCAGTTGCGAAAGGTGGGCGGGATCGACTGGAACATCCGCGGCGCCGCTGAAAAACCGCGTACCCTGGCGGTGCACGCCGCGCCCGTGGTGAACCGGTTTCTGCCGACGGTCGCCGTGGACGAACGCCGATCCCTGCGCTTCAGCGTGAGCGCCGAACATCCGACTGCGCTCGCACTCCTCGGTACGGAGCTGCGTTGGACCGCGGAGCTGCGCGAGGCCACACCTCTCGATCCAGGTACGTGCGCCGTCACGATCGGCCCTCCACCACTGCAGCAGGTGGGCTCCGCCTGCGTCGGAAGCTACCAGACGCTTCGTGCTTTCCTGATGGCTGATGTCGAGCGTCCGTTTGGCGCGCAACGGTTCGTCGCCCGGTCGTTCGCAGGAGCGGTATCCGCTCGCAACGACCTGTTCCCGTCCCAGGAGCTAGTCTATTTCGGAGGGCCGGTCACTGCGCCCGGGTACGAGTTTCACGAATTTGTGAGTCGCGCCGCGGTGAGTCAGCGCGTCGAATGGCAGACGCCGATCCCATTTCCGTCGATATCCCTCGGCCGATTTGGCCGCAGCCCCAGAGACGCGACGCTGGCACCGTTCGCGAACCTGCTGTTCACGCGTCCATTTGAACAGGACGTGCGGGGCGGTGGAGCGCCGCTCTCGCCGCACGTCACCGGCGTCTATCCGTCGGCCGGCGTAGGATTACTCACCCTTTTCGATCTCTTGCGCGTCGACGTCGCTCGGGGCATTCGGCGTGGACGCTGGACCCTCTCCGTCGACGTCAACTCCGAGTTTTGGAGCATTCTCTGAGCGAGCGCTGATCCGGTACGGTTCGCGAGGATTCCGCTGCACATGCGACGGTACAGGCCTGTACTCTTTGGGCATGACGCAGCTCGAGCAGCTCCTCGCGCGCCCCGAACAGCTCGACGATGCCGACACGCTGCGCACAATTGCGGACCGACTTCAACTCCCGGTAGCGTGCTTCGACGGCGCGGCCGCGCAGGCAGCGACCCTCGTACCCGAACGGTGGGCGCGCAAATTTCGCGTCGCTCCCCTGGATGCGAGCGACGAGCGACTGCGGATCGCCACCGCCGACCCGTTCGACGTCGATTGTGAGCGTGCGCTCGCCTTCGCCACCGGTCGTTCCATCGACCTCGCGCTCGCCGGACCGACGAATATTGGCCGCTGGATCGAGGAGCTGTACACGACTGACGCTCCCGTTGCCGGTACTCAGCACGCCGACGTGGAGTTACTCACGAACGAGCAGGAGATGGCGCCACCCACCGCTGGTGATGACGCGGGCGCATCCTCGGTCATTTCCCTCGTGGACGAGTTGGTCGGTGCAGGGATCGCCTCGAGAGCGAGCGACATCCACATAGAGCCCGATGAAGCAGGTATCGTCGTGCGCCATCGTATCGACGGTGTTCTCCATCCGGTTCGCCGCCTGCCGCGCACGATCGGGCCGGCGCTCGTCTCGCGCATCAAGATCATGTCGCGCCTGAACATTGCCGACCGGCTGCGGCCGCAGGATGGGCGTGCTCGCGTCGCTGTGAACGGCGCCGCGGTCGACCTGCGCGTGTCGACCTTGCCCGCATCGCATGGCGAGAAGGTGGTGCTCCGCGTACTCGACAGCCGCGCCACCGTGCTCGCGCTGGATGCAATGGGTTTCAATCCCGACGAGCTGGAACGTGTCGACCGATTGCTGCAGGTACGCGAGGGACTGATTCTGGTCACTGGTCCCACCGGTTCGGGTAAGACCACGACCCTGTATGCGGCCCTGCGGCAACTGCAATCGCGCGGCGTCAACATCGTGACGGTGGAGGACCCGATCGAGTACCGCCTCGCCGGAATCGTCCAGGTCCAGGTGCACGAGCGCGCCGGACTTACTTTCGCGTCGGCGCTCCGCTCCATCATGCGCCAGGATCCCGATGTGCTTCTGATCGGCGAGGTGCGCGATCGTGAGACGGCCGAAATCGCCATTCAGGCATCGCTCACCGGGCATCTGGTCTTGTCGACGTTGCATACGAATGACGCGGCAAGTGCGGTCACTCGCCTCGCTGATATCGGAGTCGCTCCATACAAGATCGCTGCGGCAGTGAAGGGAGTGCTTGCGCAGCGCCTCCTGCGCAGAGTCTGCATCGGGTGCCGCGGCGCGGGTGCTGTTGCCGGCTGTGGAGCGTGTGGCGGCACCGGATTTCGAGGTCGTCTGGCCATCGTCGAGGTGCTCCTCGCGTCGCCCGAGTTCGAGCGGCTGGTAGCCGCTGGTGCTTCTCCTGAATCGCTCGCTGACGCGGGCCGCCGCGCTGATGGTACGAGCGTGAATGACACCGTCGCGCCTCCGGCGCGATCGCTCTGGCAGTCCGGCCTGGAGCACGTGCGCCGCGGCGAGACAACACTGGACGAGCTGCTGCGTGTTGCTGCGCCCGACGATGTGGGTCGTCGGAGCGTGCGCGAACCCCTGTTCGCCGGGGCTGCGCTGCTGTCCGGCAGCGCGTTCGAGCTGATCGAGTCCCCTTTCCGCGCCTCGACTCTCGACAGCGCGAGCCGCTCCCGCTATCTCCCTCAGCGCGTGGCAGCGAGGCTGCCATCCACTTCGGAGACCAGCTTGGCCGACATCGCCACAGGAACCGTCGACGTATACGTCATCCGCCCGCGGGCCGACGGTTGGCGTGTGCTCGTGCTGCAGCGCGCGAGTGACACGCGCTGCCCCACTGCATGGGAGGCCGTACACGGCCGGATCGAGCTCGATGAGGAGCCGGAGGACGCGGCGTTGCGAGAAGTGGGGGAGGAAACCGGGCTGTCGGTCGCGCGATTGTACAACGTGACGGTACAGCCCTTCTATCTGCACAGGTCACACACGATTCAAATGGCGGTGGTGTTCGCCGCCCTTGTCGACGAGCCCGCGCACGTCACATTGGGCGCCGAGCATCAATCGTTCGAGTGGTTGGAGGTCGACGCGGCGCGCCGCCGCTTTCAGTGGCCCCGCGAAGTGGAAGCGCTCGATCACATCCAGCGCCTGCTCGCCACGGGCGACGCCGGTCCCGCGGAAGATGTGCTTCGCGTCAGATGACTCAGGACGACTGGCGCTTCGACTCGAGGCTCTCAGTGCCGGCCCCGCCACTCGCCCCGTCGCCCGTGGCACAACGCAGGACGGTGTTCGGCGCCGGCGCGTTCGGCTTCACTCGCACTGACTTCGCCGGAATGCCGACATAAACGTGGTACGGCCGCACGTTCTTCGTCGCCACAGCCATTGCGCCGACCATTCCCTGCTCGCACACGTGCACACCGGCCAGCACCGTCGCGTGATAGGTGATGCGCACGCCGTCGTCCAGCACGGTCGTCGCGTTCGTCACCTCGCGCTGTTCTACGATGCTGTGCGTGTGGCTGTAGATGTTCGCGTAGTCGCTGATCGAGACGTTGTTGCCGATCCGGATGCCGCCGCGATCGTCCAGGAGCACGTGACGGTGCACCACGAGATTGTCGCCCACGTCCATGTTGTAGCCGAACGAGAACTCCACGTGTTGGAACGCCTTGAAGTTCTCGCCGCAGCGGCGGAAGATGAACGGGGCGAGCAGGCGCCGCAGCCGCACGCCCAGCCAGACGTTCTGGCCGCCTAACGCGGTACGATCGAAGGAATACCACAGCCAGAGGAGCGGCTTCACGCGCTGAAAGCGCTCCTGGTCGCAGTCGGCGTAGTATTCCGGCTCCAGCGTCACATTGCGCGGGTCGAGCGCGGCCAGCGCCAGCCTCGTGCCTCCGGGCAGGGATCGATCGTTCACCGCCGTTTCCCAATTTGCGGCAAACTCCGGATACGTGAGCTCGGCGAGCGTTCGCCTGCACAGATCAGCGCGGTCGGTCGACCCGTCGCGGAGCGACGCCTCGATCGCCTCCAACCACTCGTCGGCGGCTCCGCTCACCGGCCGCTCCGCGAGCGCTTGCAGCGGAAGAAATGCCATTCCTACTGTCGCGGCCGCGCCGCACGTGACCGGATCATGGCTCGCTCGCGGTCGAGTGTTCGCAGAATATCCTGCCAATCGCTGTTTCGCTGGATGCCCATCGTCACCGTGACGGGCTGACTCAGATCCAAGCCGTCGTCGAACAGATACAGTGCCTGCTGCGTGTTCTGCGGCTGCACCCGCTGCTCACCAAATCCCGAGGTGAGTGGAATAATTTCCAGCGGCCGGAACTCACGGCCGCTCGACGTGACCGTGAGATCCGTCGGTACGAATCGGGCCTCCGGCGCCAGACCGAAGAAGCTCACGTACCAGACGTTCCCCTGCCGTAGGTTGTGCAGCCGCGACAACCGTTCGATCTGATCCTGCTTGGCGGCCCGCAGGTCGTGCAACGCCCGATAGGAATCCGGGGAGAGCGTGCGAATGACCGACTCGTCCAGTGGGATGAGGCGGGCGTTCACCTGCTCCAGGCCGACTTTGATCGCGATGTCGTCCTGGCGAAGGGTGCCGTAACCGGCGGGGACGAGTCCGGCGGTGCCGGTGTCCGCCACGATCGCCATGGCGGGCGTGCGTGGCTGCGGCGGATTCTGTGCCGCTGCCCTTCCCGCGATTGTGGCTGCGCCACACGCGATCACCGCGGCGACACCGCGAGCTCTCTCCCTGATCATCGACTCTGTCCCTCCCGCCACGAGGGTTGTGCGAGCAGCTGCATCATCGATTCCGCCAACTCGTTTCGCCCGGCCCCCGTGACGGCGCTGAACGGGATCACTTGCTCCAGGTCGAGCCTCGTCGCTTTCGCAATCTCCGCAACCCGCGTCGCGGCACGCGCCGCCGCCAACTTGTCCGTTTTGGTCGTCACCACGATCGTTGGTACCCCGAGCTCACCCAGATAATCCAACATGCGCAGATCGTCGCCCGTGGGCTCGTGACGAATGTCGAGAAGTTGCACGATACCGCGCAGTGTGGGGCTGCTGCGCAGATACGACTCGATCAGCGGACGCCACTCCGCCCGCTGCTCCTTGGAGATGCGTGCATAACCGTATCCGGGCAAGTCTACCAGCACGAATGCATCGTTCACGCGGAAGAAGTTGATCTCTCTGGTTCGGCCCGGTGTATTGCTCACCCGCGCCATCTTCTTCCGGTGCAGCAGCCGATTGATCAGCGAGGACTTGCCGACATTCGAGCGGCCGGCGAAGGCAATCTCGGGGAGCACCGGTTCCGGCCGCCACCCTGTCGCCGATGCCATACCGCCAATGAACTCGAGCTTCTTGATGACCAGTGGATCGTAAGAACCTTTGCGAGCCGGTTCCGTCGCCATCAGTGCGCAATGACACCCGGCTGCGGTGCGGGCGCACGGTCGGGGGCGTGCGCGACGATGTCGCCGCGAATTCCCTCCGGCACTCCGCGCGCCCGTACCGCTTCCGTTGCCAGCGCCAGCGCCAGCACCTCGTCCATGGTCTTCACGGGATGGAAGCTCACGGCGTCGCGTACCTCCTCCGGCAGATCGTCTACGTCACGGAGATTCTGGTGCGGAATGATCACGTGTGACATCCGATTGCGATGCGCCGCGACGGCTTTCTCCTTCAGCCCACCAATCGGGAGAACGCGCCCCCGAAGTGTGATCTCCCCCGTCATCGCCACGCCGCCGCGGATCGCGATACCGGTCAGCGCGCTCACGATCGCCGTGGCGATCGCGATGCCGGCCGAGGGCCCGTCCTTCGGCGTCGCTCCGGCGGGAATGTGGACGTGCAGATCGCGGTTCTTGTAGAATTCGCGATCGATGCCGAGGGCTCCGGCGCGCGCTCGCGCATAGCTCAGCGCTGCGGAAGCCGATTCCTTCATCACATCACCGAGCGTTCCCGTCAGCTGCAGCTTACCACGGCCGGCGATCGCACTCACCTCCACCTCGAGGACTTCGCCCCCGGTGCTCGTGTACGCGAGCCCTGTCGCGACCCCGACCTTGTCTTCCGTCTCGACCAGTGACGGATCGAACGGCGGCGTGCCGAGGAGGGCCTGTAGGTCCGCCGCAGCGACCGGCGTCGCCGCGAGCCCGTCACCGCTGTCGGCGGACGCCGAGCGAACGCCCCCGGCGCGCGCCTCCGCCTTTCGCCTGGCCAGCTTTCTCGCGATACGTGCCAAACGCCGCTCGAGTTCTCGGACGCCGGCCTCGCGCGTATAGCCGTTGACGATGGCGGGGAGAACGTCATCCTGGAACGCGATCTCCTCCGGCACCAGGCCATTCTGCCGGAGCTGTTTGGGGATCAGGAACTGCCGCGCAATCGCCAGCTTCTCCTGGTCCAGATAGCCGGACAACCGGATGATCTCCATGCGATCGCGAAGTGGCTCCGGGATCTGAGGCAAGTAATTGGCTGTCGTGATGAAGAGCACCTGCGACAGATCGTAGTCCACCTCGAGATAGTGGTCGTTGAACGCGCTGTTCTGCTCCGGGTCGAGGACCTCGAGCAGCGCCGCCGCCGGATCGCCGCGGTAGTCCTGGCCGAGCTTGTCCACCTCGTCGAGCAGGATCACCGGATTCACCACGTCGGCACGGCGCATCGCCTGGATCACGCGGCCCGGCATCGATCCGATGTACGTCCGACGATGGCCGCGGATCTCCGCCTCGTCGCGCACGCCGCCTAACGACATACGCACGAATCTGCGCCCCAGCGCTCGCGCGACCGACTTGCCGAGCGACGTTTTTCCCACCCCCGGTGGCCCGACCAGGCACAGGATCGGTCCGTCCATGCGACCCACGAGCGAGAGCACGCCGATGTAGTCGAGGATCCGGTCCTTCACTTCCTCCAGCCCGTAGTGGTCCTCGTCCAGCACGCGCCGTGCATGCTCTACGTCGAGGACATCCTCGGTGCGTTCCGCCCACGGCAAAGCGAGCACCCAGTCGATGAAGTTGCGCGAGACGGTGGACTCCGGCGAGAGCGGGGAAGTGCGCCGCAGCTTCCGGAGCTCACGGATCGCTCGCGTCTTCACCGATTCGGGAAGTCCTTTCGTTTCGAGTTGCTGCTCGAGCTGCCCGAGATCGTCACCGTCCTCCTGCCCGAGCTCGCGGTGGATGGCTTTGAGCTGTTCCTGCAGGTAGAACTCGCGCTGGTTCTGAAAGAGCGAGCCGCGCACCTCGTCCTCGATCTTCCGCTCCAGTCGGAGCAGGTCGATCTCGCCATGCAGCACTTCGCCGAGCCGGCGCACGAAATCGGTGAGGTTCGGCGTATCGAGCAGCGATTGGCGCGCGTCCACGCGCACTGCCAGATGTGCGGCGATGCCGTACGCTTGCCGGCTGGGCGTATCCGCCGCCTGCACCAGCGCCGTCACTTCGGTCGGAATGCGACGATGCAACCCGACGTACTCCTCGAACAGCGACACGACTCGCCGTGTCTCAGCCTCCAGCTCGGGCTCCGGCGGTAGGTCGTCGGGAGCGGGCATCGCCAGGTGAGCGCGGAGGTGATCCCCCGTCGGCACGAACCGGGCGACTTTCGCGCGCGCCAATCCCTCGACGAGAATCTTCGCTCCACCGCCCGGCTGCCGAACGAGTTGGAGAATGCGCGCGACTACCCCGACGCGGTGCAGGTCTGCGGCCGCCGGCTCTTCCGTCTCCCCGCGCTTTTGCGTGACCAGCAGCAGGAGACGACTTCCATCCGCAGCGGCTTCGACGGCAGCCAACGATCCCTGGCGGCCGATGAGCAGTGGCATCACCGCGTACGGAAAAACGACGACATCCCGCAGCGGAAGGACGGGCAGCCGGTCGTCTACGGAAAAGGACTCAGCGTCGCGACGGAGTGTAGGCATCACCTGAAGTTACATCGCGGCGCCGGCTTCCGTTATGAGGCGAAGTGCTTACGCCTCCTTTTTCTTTCTCTGCGGCGAGATCTCCAGCAAGGGCGGTGTGCCATGCACCACCGACGTTTCGGTGATCCGCACCTCCTCCACATCCTCGCGCGTCGGCAGGTCGAACATCACGTCAGTGAGGATCTCCTCGAGGATGGCGCGCAGTCCGCGTGCACCCGTGCCGCGCTTCAGTGCCTTTTGCGCGATCGCCAGCAGTCCCGGCTCGTCGAAGGTCAGCTTCACCTCCTCGAGCTCGAACAACTTCGTGTACTGCTTGGTCAGGGCATTCTTCGGTTCTTTCAAAATGCGAACGAGTGCGTCCTCGTCCAGCGCCTCCAGCGCCACGGTCACGGGCAAGCGACCCACCAGCTCCGGAATCAACCCGTAGCGCAGCAGATCATCCGGCTCGACTTCGGCGAACAAGTTCTTTGCCTTGTCGGGCGTTTTGCCATCCTCGCCTTTGGAGAAGCCGATCTGTCGCCGGCCCGTGCGGGCCTCGATGATCTTCTCCAGGCCGTCGAACGCGCCGCCGCAGATAAAGAGAATGTCCTTCGTGTTGATCTGGATGTATTCCTGCTGCGGGTGCTTCCGACCACCCTGTGGCGGCACCGATGCTATCGTGCCCTCCAGGATTTTCAGCAGCGCCTGTTGCACGCCCTCGCCCGACACATCGCGCGTGATGCTCGGGTTCTCCGACTTGCGAGCGATCTTGTCGATCTCGTCGATGTAAACGATACCGCGTTCGCACTCGGCGACGTTGAAATCGCCCGCCTGCAGCAGCCTGACGAGGATGTTCTCTACGTCCTCGCCCACGTAACCCGCTTCCGTGAGGGTCGTCGCGTCGGCAATCGTGAACGGCACGTCGAGGATTCGCGCCAACGTCTGCGCGAGCAGCGTCTTGCCGACCCCCGTCGGACCGATCAGCAGGATATTCGACTTGTCGAGCTCGACGTCGTCATCACGAATCGACGCCGAGTTGATGCGCTTGTAGTGGTTGTAGACGGCCACCGACAGTGCCTTCTTCGCCTTCTCCTGACCGATGACGTACTGATCCAGTACGTCCTTGATCTCGGTCGGCGTCGGTACCTGAGTAATCGCCTCTGCGACCTCGCGCTCCTCATCCTCGGCGAGAATCTCGTTGCAGAGGGCGATGCACTCGTTGCAGATGTACACCGACGGTCCGGAGATGAACTTTCGGACCGAGTCCTTCGATTTTCCGCAGAACGAGCAACGCAGGTGTTTGTCGTGCGACATAGCAACTCACGTATCAGGTTGCGCGCGATACCCAACAGCTCCCCGGCGCCCGATTCACAATTAAAGATGCCGGCGGATCACCGATCAAGCAACAGACGAACAAATCCAGCCGCCGTCTCGCCGCTCCAACTCCCGGCCGGCAGAGTAGTTACTTAGCTGCACGCGCCGGTGGAAGAGGCCCTCGCATCGGCAGCGTCGGATGCGGCAATTATTTCACTCCACCCGCGGCGGCCATGAGCGCCGGCTCGATCACCTCACCACGCTGTGAGATCACGTGATCCACAATGCCGTAATTCTTCGCCTCCTCCGCCGACATGAACCGGTCGCGGTCCACGTCACGCTCGATCTGCTCGACCGACCGTCCCGTGTGTTTGGCCATGAGCTCGTTCATTTTGCCGCGGAGATAGAGAATCTCTTTCGCCTGAATCTCGATGTCAGCCGCTGTACCCTGGGCACCGCCGCTGGGTTGATGAATCATGATGCGCGAGTGGGGCAGTGCGTAGCGCTTGCCGCTGCGGCCGGCTGCGAGCAGGAACGCTCCCATGCTCGCCGCCATTCCCATGCAGATCGTGTTCACCGGTGACTTCAGATACTGCATGGTATCGTAGATCGCCAGTCCTGCCGAGACACTTCCACCGGGCGAGTTGACATAGATACTGATGTCGCGATCCGGATTGTCCGCCTCCAGAAAGAGCAGCTGCGCGATGATGATGTTCGCTACGTCGTCGTTGATCGGTGTGCCGAGGAAGATGATGCGATCCATCAGCAGGCGCGAGAAGATGTCGTAGGTGCGCTCGCCGCGGCTGGAGCGCTCGATGACGTACGGGGGATAGATAGTGGGCATTGGCTCGCTTTCCTCGTCATGGTCGGTGGCGAACCAGCGACCGGCGCTCGGGCGTGACGTTTGGGAGTGTGACACTTCGAGAACCGCCGGTGGCCGGTGCGCCACCTGTTGTTAGTATCGGCTGGCCCGTTCCGCTGCTAGCGGCGAGCTCAGTCCGCGACTTCGTTCCGTTCCAGCAGCCAGCGGAAGACCTTGTCCTCCGTGATGCTGCGCTCGATCTCCTTCAACCGGCCGGCCTTCTGAAGCGAGGAATACACCTGGCCGGGGTCGGCATTGCGCTTCTTGGCGACGTCGGCCACTCGATCATCGATGTCCGCCTCCGAAGCAGCGAGCTTCTCGCGTTCGGCGATGGTGTCGATGATCAGATCGCGCCGGACTTGGCGTTCCGCGATGGGTCGGAACTCATTGTGAAAGCGCTCGTGCTCCTCTTCGGGCACTTTGTACGCTTCCATATAAGCGTGCACGAGCTGCTCCACCCAGCTCGGCGGCAGATCGAACGGATTGGCCCTGGCGATTTCATCTACGAGCTGCTGTCGGACCGACGACTCCGCGTCGCGATTTGCGTGCTCCTCCAGATCGTGGCGCACCGCCGCCCGCAGCAATTCGAGCGAATCGAAGTCGCCCACCTCGCGGGCGAAGGCGTCGTCGAGATCGGGAACCGACTTACGCTTCACGTCCTCGAGCGTAACGCGTACCGACTTCGTTTTGCCACGCTCCGCCTCGTCCGGAAAGTCATCGGGCCAGCGAACGGGGCGCTCCACCGTCTCGCCCGGCATCAATTCCATGATGAGCTCTTCTATACCGGGGATCGCCTGCCCTCCGCCAAGCTCGAGTCGGTACTCGCGAGCCTCCGCCATCTCGCCACGATCATCCGCGGTGGCGAGCTTCACCGTCACCATGTCACCCGGTTGCGGCTTGTCACTGACAGGTGCCCAGGTGGCGCGCTGATCTCGCAGCTGCTCGATCTGTTCGCGTACCTGCTCGTCGGTGATCTGAATCTTCGGACGCGATAAAGGAAAACCTTGCGTTCGCGCCAGCTCGATCTCCGGCCGGATCTCCAGATGTAACTCGAAGGTGAGGGGCTTTCCCTCTTCGAACTTGAGGTCGTGCACGTGCGGCTGCGATGCGACCTTGAGCTGCTCGCGGTCCAGGACCTCTTTAAAAGCATCCTGCACGAGCGTCTCGATCACCTGCTGACGGATGGCATCCTTGAACCGCTTGCGCACCACCGCCGCCGGTGCTTTACCAGGACGAAAACCGGGGAGCCGCACCGACGAGGCGTACCGCCGGGCCGTCGACTCCTCTGCCCGCCGCACCGTTTCGACCGGCACGGACACCTCGAGCAGCCGTTCAACGCCGTCTTTCTTCTTGGTCGTGATCTGAATTTCCATGATGCTGTAAGTTAACGCTCGCGCGAGCGCCATCCTAGACCGCGAGCGCCCGACGCGACCTTTCCGCAATGGTCTACCACCGCTAGCGTGCACGCAATCGCGACCGCGCAGGGCGGCGCACCATACACGGGAGCTGTCGTTGTGAGATTACACACGAGCCTTGTCCTGTTCGCTCTTGCCACCACTCTCGGTTGTGCGTTGCCGCTGGGCGCCCAGAGGACCTCGCCGACCGCGGCTCCGGGCTTCGGCAACATGGTGGCGATCAATCCCCTCGGGATTCCATTCGCCATCGCCTCGCTCGAATACGCCGCGGACATCGGCGGTGGTGCCGCGTTAGGCATCAACGCGAGCTACGTCGGTCCGAGCGGGACCGACGACCGTTTCACGACCGTGGAAGCGCAGGGGCGCTACTATCCAAACGAGCGTGTCTTCGACGGCTTCAGTGTCGGTCTCACCGCGGGAATCACGAACTACAGCGCGTCGGTAACCGAGGTTGCGAGCTGTGCACCTCCTTCTCCCGCGTGTGCGCCGAGCTCCTCTCGGGAGTCCGTCAGTCTTCCCGGCGTCGGCGTCGTGCTCGATTACGACTGGATACTCGGCACTCGCCAGCGCTTCCTCGTCGGCGCGGGAATCGGCGCCAAACGCCTCTTCGGCAACACGGGGCGCCTCAAGGATCTGGGCGGCAACGTTGCTTACCCCACCGGGCGCATCGTCATCGGTCTGCTCTTTTGACCGAGTCGGGCAGCTATGCGATCCGGAGGTCGAAATGCGGGGACCGGGACTCGAACCCGGAAGCCGTGAGGCGCCAGATCCTAAGTCTGGTGCGTCTACCAGTTCCGCCACCCCCGCGCTGCGTCTCATTATAGCCACAGAAAGCGAGAGTCGGTCAGTCCCGAAGGACCAACCGACTCCCGCCTTCCACTGTTCCGTTGCCCGAGCGTCAGCCGCCGATCTTGAGCGTCACGGACCGCGTCGCGCCACCACCCTGCGCACGGAAATCATACACGAGCAGCGTCACCAGGTCACCCGCTTTCAAGTTGTTCAACACCGACTGCAGGTCCGCCGTCGAATTGATCGTCCGCCTCTGCGGATAGAGGACCTGGACCACGATGTCCTCGTCAGCGAAGAGCTGCCTGTATGACGGACCCATGTTCGACACGTCGGTCACGAGCAACCCGTTGCGGTACCCGCTGCGCAGCTTGGCCTGGCTCGCGAACTCCGGCGTCACCGGCTCGACCGTGATCCCCAGCTTGTCGTAGCTCCGCGCGCCATCATCCCGCGCCGGGGTCGCACTACTGTCACGGCGATCGTTCGAGGCGACATCACGGTCCGCCGGCGGCTCACCAAGCCTCACCTCCACCGTCTTCTTCTGACCGAAGCGCATGACGTCGATCGGCACCACGTCGCCCGGCTTGTAGTCGCGGATGACGCGCTGCAGCTCGCTCACGCGGCTCACGTCGTGCCCGCCTGCCGCGATGATGATGTCGCCGATCTCCAGCCCGGCGCGCTTCCCGGGGCTCGCGTCCGGATTGTCGGCCGGATCAAAACCGGACACCTTCGCGCCGCGAATCTGCGCCAATCCGGCGACCTTCGCGTCGTTAGGCTCGACCTCCTGAATGCTCACGCCGAGCACCGCGCGCCGCACGTGACCGCTGCGGATGATGTCGTCCATCACCTCTTTGGCCAGCGAGATCGGAATCGCGAAGCCGTAGCCCGCGTAATAGCCGGTCTGGCTCGCGATCGCGCTGTTGATGCCGATCACCTCGCCGCGGATGTTCACCAGCGGTCCACCGGAGTTCCCCGGATTGATCGCGGCGTCCGTCTGAATGTAGTCCTGGATGTTGTACCGCGACGTGAGGAGGCCGTTGAGCTGCCGGTTTTTCGCGCTGACGATACCGGCGGTCACCGTGAAGTCGAGGCCCAGCGGGTTCCCGATCGCCACCACCCACTGTCCCACGCGAGCCTTGCTGTCGTCGCCAAGGGCGACGGTCGGCAGGTCGTTCGCGTCGACCTTGACCACCGCGACGTCCGTCGTCGGATCCTTGCCGATCACCTTCGCGGTAAAGGTGCGGTTGTCGAGCAGCTTCACTGTCACGCGATCGGCGTCGGCGACGACGTGATTGTTCGTGAGGATGTAGCCGTCCTTCGAGACGATGAACCCGGTGCCCGATGCCTCGGAGGGCACGTCCTGCTGCGGCTGCTCGAATTGATGAAAGAACTCATCGAGCCCCGGCATCCCAGGCATACGCTGGATGCGCGGCGACGTCCGCGAGCGCGGCTTGCCCAGATGTTCCGCTTGAATGGACACGACTGCTGGAGTGACGTGGTCGGCGATCGACTCGAATCCGGTCTGAGTGTCCATCAGACCCTTGACCTCCTCCACCGACGGCTTGGATGCGACCTTGCTCTGCGCCCAGCCGAAACGCGTCAAATTGAAGCCCGACGCGAAGATCAAACCACAAAGGAACGCGACGGTCAGTCCCGCCACGAACCGTGCACGCGCGTACTTACTCGACATACCTCATTCCTGTGCTGGTGTATTGGAACGCATGTCCGGGGATATCTCCCATAGAGACACCCCCGGACCCGCGAAAGTTTCCGCTCGCGAAGCGGTCCTTACTTCTTCCCCTCGTCCACGATCTCGTAGTCGGCTTCGACGACGTCGTCGGGCCTGCCCGACGTTGCGCCTGCTCCTGCGCCTGGGCCGGCAGTGGCGCCGTCGCCGCCTCCGCCCGTGGGGCCGCCACCGCCACCGGCGCCCTGCGTTTGGGCATAGAACGTCTGTCCGGCTTCGCTGAAGGCGCGAGACAGTTCCTCCTGCGCAGCTTTGATCTCGCCCATGTCATCGCCGCGTAGCGCCTTCCGTGCCCGCTCGATGGCACTCTCGAGCTTACTCTTCTGCTCCGCAGGCAGCCGCTCCCCCCACTCCTTGACGTTCTTCTCCACCTCGTACGTCATGCTATCGAGCCGGTTTCGGGTGTCGATCTCTTCGCGACGCTTCTTGTCCTCGGCCGCGTGCGCCTCGGCGTCCTTGACCATCTTGTCGATGTCCGCGTCCGACAGTCCGCTCGACGCCTCGATGCGGATCTTCTGTTCCTTACCTGTCGCTTTGTCTTTGGCCGAGACATGCAGGATGCCGTTCGCGTCGATGTCGAACGTCACCTCCACCTGCGGCACGCCGCGAGGAGCGGGCGGGATGCCGGTGAGCTGGAACTTGCCGATCGTGCGGTTGTCGCGCGCCATTTCGCGCTCACCTTGCAGCACGTGGATCTCCACCGTCGTCTGATTGTCGTCGGCCGTGGAGAACACTTCCGTCTTCTTCGTCGGGATCGTCGTGTTGCGGGGAATCAGCACGGTCATCACTCCGCCGAGCGTCTCGATGCCGAGCGAGAGCGGCGTGACGTCGAGCAGCAGCACGTCCTTCTGCTCGCCGGTGAGAACTGCGCCCTGGATCGCCGCGCCGATGGCCACCACCTCATCCGGGTTCACTCCCTTATTGGGATCCTTGCCGAAGAACTTCTTCACGATCTCCTGCACCTTCGGAATGCGCGTCGAGCCGCCGACGAGAATCACCTCGTCGATGTCGGTCGGCTTCATCCCGGCGTCCTTCAACGCCTTCTCCATTGGCGGGATCGTGCGCTGGATCAGATCGTCCAGCAGTTGCTCGAGCTTCGAGCGCGACAGCGTGTAATGCAGGTGTTTGGGTCCACTCTGGTCTGCGGTGATGAAGGGCAGGTTGATGTCGGTCGACATCGTCGACGACAGCTCCATCTTCGCCTTCTCTGCCGCCTCCTTGAGGCGCTGCAGCGCCATCGGATCCTTCGAGAGGTCGATCCCCTGGTCGCGCTTGAACTCCGAAACGATCCAATCGATCACTCGCTGGTCGAAATCGTCGCCGCCAAGATGCGTATCGCCGTTCGTCGACTTGACCTCGAACTGCCGCGAGCCCTCGACGTCATACAGCTCGAGCACTGAGATGTCGTACGTGCCGCCGCCGAGGTCGAACACGGCGACTTTCTCGTCCTTTTTCTTGTCCAGACCGTAGGCGAGCGCTGCCGCCGTGGGCTCGTTGATGATCCGCAGCACATCCAGCCCAGCGATCTTTCCCGCGTCCTTGGTCGCCTGGCGCTGCGCGTCGTTGAAGTACGCGGGAACGGTGATCACGGCCTTCGACACGGACTGGCCAAGATAGTCCTCAGCCGTCTGCTTCATCTTTTGCAGGATCATCGCCGAGATTTCAGGCGGCGTGTACCGTTTGCCCTGCACCTCGACGACCGCCATGTCGTTCGGACCGGCGACCACCTTGTACGGAACGCGCTTTATCTCCTCCGTGACCTCACTCATCTTGCGCCCCATGAAGCGCTTGATGGAGAAGACGGTGTTCTGCGGGTTGGTGACCGCCTGGCGTTTGGCTACCTGGCCCACCAGGCGCTCACCATCCTTGGTGAAGCCGACCACCGACGGCGTAGTCCGCCCCCCCTCGGAATTTGGGATCACGACCGGATCGCCCGCCTCCATGACGGCTACGACCGAATTGGTCGTCCCCAGATCGATGCCGATGACTTTGTCCGCCATTGCTCCCCTCGAGGATAAAAGGTGGTGGGGCGCGACTCGCTCCACCGACGCCGCACAACGCGGCAAGTCGAGGGCCGCTTTTCTGCGCCAGTTTGGCAGCGATGCCTAGCAGCCGCGTTAGCTTGACCGTGACAGACTGGCGTCCACTTGTGCCTCTTGCCGATCAGGCAGGCGCGATCGGGTTCGCGCCTCCAGCGGCCATGCCATAGATGATTCCGCTCAGCGACGACAACCCGACGCTCCACACGCCCGTGATGACCTGGCTCATCCTGGGTGTGATGTTCGCCGTGTGGATGGTGGTGCAGGGCGGGGGCTTCGATCCGATGCAGCTCGCGCGCAGCATCTGCGACTATGGGCTGATACCCGCCGAGCTCACGCATCGCCAGGCAGTGGGCACCGCAGTTCCGATTGGACGCGGCATGTACTGCGTCATCGACGATAAATGGATCAACGACCTCACGCCGCTGCTGTCGATCTTCCTCCACGGTGGCTGGGCACACATTCTCGGAAACGCGCTCTACTTCTGGGTATTCGGGAACAACATCGAAGACAGCATGGGACCGGGCCGATTCCTTTCGTTCTTCCTCCTGTGCGGTCTCGTCGCGGCGGGCACCCACATCGCCGTCGAGAGTGCCTCCCCGGTGCCCACCGTCGGCGCTTCGGGCGCGATCTCTGGCATCCTCGGCGGTTATCTGATGCTGTACCCTCGGTCCCGCGTCAACATCCTCTTCTTCTTCATCATCATCATCCGCGTCATTCCGATTCCGGCGTGGGCGGTCCTCCTGTGGTGGTTTGCCACGCAGCTTCTCACCGGACTTCCGGAGCTTTCGCAGATGCGTCCAGATGTGTCGAGCGGCGTCGCGGTGTGGGCGCACATCGGCGGTTTCCTCGCCGGTGTCGTTCTCGTCCGCTTCTTTGCTGCTCCCGAGCTTGTGGCCGCGCGCAGAGCGGCGCGTGAGATCGCGCCCTGGCGCTAACGCCGAGCTCCTTCCGGCTCACGCCGCCGGCCTTCCGCGCCCCGCTCGATCTTGCCGAGGATCATTTCGATCGCGATCTGATTATGACCGCCGCGAGGGACGATCACGTCCGCGTAGCGCTTGCTCGGCTCGACGAACTCCAGATGCATCGGGTGCACCGTGGATAGATACTGGTCGAGAATCTCCTCGAGCGGCCGCCCGCGACGAGAGATGTCCCGCTGGATGCGACGAATCAGGCGGATGTCGGCATCGGCGTCCACGAACACCTTCACATCGCAGAGTGCGCGCAGGCGCGGGTCCACGAACAACGGGATTCCATCGATCACCACGACGTCCGCCGGCTCCACTCGCTCCGTGCGCGCGGTTCGCGTGTGCGTCACGAAATCGTATACAGGCTTGTCGATTGGCTTCCGCGCGCAAAGCTGTGTGAGTTGCGTCAGCAGCAGGTCCCAATCGAATGCGTTGGGATGATCCCAGTTGATCTTCCGCCGCTCCTCGATCGGCAGATGCGAGAAGTTCAAGTAGTAGGCGTCCATATCGATGAACGCCACCGACGACGCGGAGAGTGCACGCGCCACATTGCGCGCCACCGTTGACTTCCCTGAGCCCGATCCGCCCGCGATTCCGATGATGAGAGGCTTCATCCCGCGTAAGGTCACCTCATCCTGCAATGACCGTCAACATCGCGGCCTCCCCGCGCCTCCGGCGCGCCGCTAGCTTTTTGCCATGCGATACCTCTGGATCGTGGCCTCGCCGGCCATACTGCTGGGTGGCAGGAGTGGCGCGGCGCAATCACGTCCGCCTCTGACGGTGGACCTCGTCGTCGCCGCCACGACGGACGTGCACGGACGCGTTCGCGGCTGGGATTACTTCGCCGACAGACCCGACTCGGTGCGTGGCTTGACCCGCGCCGCGAGCATCGTGGACTCCCTGCGGCGCACCGCTCCGGAGCGCGTTGTGCTGGTCGACGCCGGCGACCTTCTGCAAGGCGACCCTTTCACGTACGTCGCGGCGCGCATCGACACGATGGAGCCGCATCCGGTCATCGCGGCGATGAACGCGATGCGTTACGATGCGGCCGCCGTCGGCAACCACGAGTTCAATTACGGGCTGCCCACCCTGGGGCGAGCGAGAAGCCGGGCGACTTTTCCCTTTCTCGCGGCAAATGCCGTCGCGACCGGCCGCGCTCCTGCCTTTAAACCGTATACGATCGTGTTGCGAGAGGGAGTTCGCGTCGGCATCGTCGGGGCCACCACTCCAGGGTCGATGCTCTGGGACCGCGACAATCTTCGCGGTAAGGTGAGGATCGATGACATCGTGCCCTCCGTCCGTCGCGCGGTCATCGATGTTCGGCGCGCCGGCGCCAACCTGGTCGTGGTGGTGCTTCACTCCGGACTCGACGAACCCTCCAGCTACGATACCGTCGTGACTGGCGTGGCGAGTGAGAACGTCAGCGCGCGCGTTGCTCGCGAAGTGCCGGGCATCAACCTGATCGTCTACGGCCACTCGCATAAGGAAATGGCGGACACGCTGATCGCCGGTGTGCTGTTGATGCAGCCCAAGAACTGGGCGGCGAGCGTTGCCGTCGCGCACCTGGTGCTGCGGCGGGATCGCGCGGGCGCTTCCTGGCGCGTGTCGTCCAAGCGCAGCGAGATCGTGCGCGCCGCCGGTCATGCGGAGGATCCGGGTGTGCTGGCCGCCACGGATGCGGTGCATCGCGCCACAGTGGCGTACGCCACGACGGCGATCGGCGAAACGTCCGTCAGGTGGCGCGGTGACTCGGCGCGCGTAGTCGACACGCCGCTGATCGACTTCATCCTCGACGTCGAGCGCAAGGCCACCGGTGCGCAGCTGGCGTCCACCGCTGCGTTCTCACTCGGCGCGGCGTTGGCGCCGGGCCCCATCACCGTTGCCCGACTCGCGGCGCTGTATCCGTACGACAACACACTGCGGGTGATCCGCATATCCGGTCGTCAATTGCGCGACTACCTCGAGCACAGCTCGCGGTATTATCGCACGGTGGGCACCGCGTCCGGAGCCATCGTCGATACCGCGGTGCCCGGCTACAACTATGATATTGTCGCCGGCGTCGATTACGTCATCGACCTCACCAAACCGGTGGGCGAGCGCATAACGACACTGACGTACGCGGGACGCGCCGTCGCGCCCGGGGATACGTTCACGTTCGCGGTGAACAATTACCGGCAAGCCGGCGGTGGCGGCTACGCGATGCTCGGCGGCTCTCCCGTCGTCGACGACCGGCAGCTCGAGATCAGGCAGCTCCTCATCGACGAAGTGCGCACGAAGAGGGTGCTGCGCCCGGAGGATTACTATCACGGCAACTGGCGGATCGTGCCCGTCTCCGCCATCTCGGACGCGTATCACGCGATGAATGGCGCGGGAGCACGGCCGTGACGCGCCGCTTGCGTGTATTCGTGAACGGCCGTGGCGCCGATGTTCCCGAGGGCGCCACGGTGCTCGACGCGGTACGTGCGTGCGAGCCCGCGGCCGCGGCGTCGGTCGAGCAGGGTACGGTGCTGGTCACCGACAGTCGTGGCCTTCCGACGCCCGCAGGCGGCGTGCTGCAGGCGGGCGCGATCCTTCGTCTGGTCCCGAACCGGGAGCGGGTGGACCGTGACGAAAGCAGCCGCGACGCGTTGGGCGACGAAGCCTGAGCGGCAATGGCAGCTTCGATCGACCGCGAGATTCTCCGCCGATTGCCGAAGGCGGAGTTGCATTGCCACCTCGATGGCTCGCTGCGTCCAGCCACGATGCTCGAGCTGGCCCGGGAGTACGGCAAGCCGATGCCACGCCCCGATGTGCGCACCCTCACCGAGTACATGGTCGTGTCGGACGCGCACAATCTGGAGGAATATCTCGAGGCGTTCGCGGTCACGCTGTCCGTCATGCAAACAGCCGAGGCGCTGGAGCGCATCGCGTACGAGCTCGCCGAAGATGCGCATCGCGACGGCGTGCGCTACATCGAGGTACGATATGCGCCGATCCTCAGCATTCAGGAGGGGCTGGCGCTCGGCGACGCCGTCGAAGCGCCGTTGCGCGGTCTCCAGCGTGCGCAGCGCGACCACGGGATCGTGGGCCGCACCATCGTCTGCGCGCTTCGCGGTATGTCCCCCGATATCTCGCTCGAGCTCGCGCAGCTTGCCGTCGCGTACCGCGACCGCGGAGTGGCGGGTTTCGATCTGGCTGGCGCTGAAGCGGGCAACCCTGCCTCGCGTCATGCCGCGGCCTTCACGTACGCACGTGACCACGATCTCGCCTGCACCTGTCATGCGGGCGAAGGAGCAGGCGCGGACTCCGTTCGCGACGCCGTCCACGGCTGCTGCATCGACCGGCTAGGACATGCAACGCGGCTGATCGAGGACGAGGCGCTCACCGACTATGTGAACGACCGTCGCATTGCCCTCGAGATCTGCCTCACGAGCAATGTCCAGACGCGGGCTGCCGAGTCATACGAGCGCCACCCCCTGCGCCGGTACTTCGATCGTGGCATGAACGTCGTGCTCAATACCGACAACCGGCTGATGAGTGGCACCACGCTCACGGATGAGTATTCCTTGGCTGCCTCGCGCCTCGAGTTTTCGCTCGACGAGCTCGCGCGCATCGCGCTGAACGGCTTCGAGAGCGCCTTCCTCCCCTGGGAGGTCCGTCAAGCGATGATCGCCGACGTGAAGGGCGAGCTTGCGGCGATGGGAGTGCACGCGCCGTGACGGCGGCGCCGGCCACGCCGCGAACGCGCTTTGGTGCTGCTGCCGCGCGCCAGGCGGCGACCGTGCTGCGGGCAAGGATCGGCGATCGCCCGCCCGCGGTGGCGATCGTGCTCGGCTCCGGGCTCGGAGACCTTGCCGGCGCGATCGAAGATGCGGTCCCCGTGCCCTACCACGATATTCCCGACTTTCCACCGGCGACCGTGTTGGGCCACAGCGGGGCGCTGATCGCCGGAATGCTCGAGAACAGGCGCGTGCTCGCGCTGGCCGGCCGCTTCCACATGTACGAGGGGCACGACGCCGCCCTCGCCGCCTTCCCGGTGCGCGTGCTCCACGCGTTAGGCGCGCGCACCCTGCTCGTGTCGAACGCCGCCGGTGGCCTGCGCCCCTCGTTCCAGCCCGGCGATCTGATGTTGATCCGCGATCAGGTGAACTTCACCTTCCGCAATCCGCTCGTCGGGCCGCTCGAATCCGGCGACCAGCGCTTTCCCGACATGTCGGCGCCGTTCGACGCCGAGCTCTGCGCGCATCTACGGGCGAGCGCCGCGGCCGCCGGCGTGCCGCTGCGGGAGGGCGTCTACGTCGGCCTGCTCGGCCCCGCCTATGAGACGCCGGCGGAAGTCCGCCTCCTGCAGCGGATCGGCGCCGATGCCGTGGGCATGTCCACCGTTGCGGAAGTGATCGTGGCCCGCGCACTCGGTCTGCGGGTCGCCGGGATCAGCTGCATAACCAATATGGCGTGCGGTCTCGCGGCGTCGCCGATCACGCACGCCGAGGTGCTCGAGACCACCGCCGCAGCGGCCGCACGGTTCGAGACCGTCGTACGCGGTTTCCTCGCGCGCCTCTGACGCTATCGCGTCCGCTGCGCCGGGCTCGGAGGCAGCGACATTAGCCGCTGCCGAAACCGCTGATAATTGGGCGAATCCTGCGTCAAAGTTCGGATCACGGCCGGAGGGATCTGCGCGATCTTGCCATTCACGTCCGCGATGCGGTCCTCCTCCATCGGATGCGTCTGAAACCAGCCGTCGACCGCCGCCGGCGCGCGCTGGCGTTCGTCGATCAGCACATGGAACAAGCTCACCATTCCTCGGGGATCGATGCCGGCGCGCACCACGTTCTCGACCCCGACCTCGTCGGCCTGACGCTCATCGTCGCGACTGAACTTCGCGAACCACAGATTGCCGCCTACGTTGATCGCTGCTTGTGAGATCTCGCTGTTGCACGTATTGAGCAGTACGCACCCGACCATCAGTCCCACCTGTGCGCCCTGCATCTTCTCCATCTGCTTGATCGAATGGCGCATGACCACGTGACCAATTTCGTGACCCATCGCGCCGGCCAGCTCGTCCATTTTTGCGGCGCGCTCGATCAATCCACGATTGATGTACACGAAGCCACCGGGCACGGCGAAGGCATTCACCTCCTTGCTATCCACGATATAGAAATGCCACTGCAGGTCACCACGCGCCGTGAGACGCGCGATCGAGTCCCCGAGCACGTTGATGTAGCGGTTGACCTCGGGATCCTGAACGATCGGCAACTGCTGATTGATCTGAGCCGAATACTGCTGCCCCATCTGCACCTCCTGCTGCGTGGAGATGCCGCATCCGGCCACCATCAGCGCCAGCGCCGCACCGGCGGCCCATCGTGTCGTCATCACATTACCATCCCTCCCCCCAAGCCATCGTGAGATTGCTCACTGTCGCCCGCGATCTTCGTCGCCGAAGGGGACGCGAGCAGCGTGGGCTCTTCGTCACCGAAGGGCTGCGCACCGTCGAGGAGCTGCTCCGCTCTCCGCTGCGGGTGATCGGCGCGCTGGCCGGGCAACAGCTCGCCGACTCGGAGCGTGGCGCCGCGCTGCTCGCCGCGTTGAACAATCGGGGCGTTCCCGTGGAGGAAATCACTCCGAACGAGCTCGCCAGCGCCACAGACACGGAGTCGCCGCAGGGAGTGCTGGCCATCGCTGAAGTTCCGGCTCGCCACCTCGCCAATGTAAATGTCACAAATGATTCGCGAATCGTCGTCCTCGATGCCGTTCAGGATCCGGGGAACGTCGGCACCATCGTTCGCACGGCGGCGGCGCTCGGCGCTGCCGCTACACTCGCAATGCCGGGAACGGTTGACTTATGGAACGCCAAAGTCGTCCGTAGCGCGATGGGTGCTCACTTCCACCACCAGTCCATGGCTTGTACCTGGGACGAGCTCGACGCGTTCCGTGCCAGCCACAATGTCGCGATCTGGGCCGCGGATGCAGCCGGGGAGCCGCTGGAGACCCTCGCGGGCTCCGCGCCGGCGCATCTGGCGTTGATCGTTGGAAACGAAGGGAGCGGACTATCCGATGCGGCGAGGGAGCGCGCCGAAAGAATGGTGGCGCTTCCTATCGCGGCGGCCGTGGAGTCGCTGAACGTAGCCGTGGCGACAGGCATTTTCCTTTACCAGCTCAAAGCGTGACCACAATTCTCTATCTCGGTGCTTTTCTCATCGGAGCGTGCTTTGGCTCGTTCTTGAATGTGTGCGTTGCGCGCTGGCCCCGGGACCGCTCCGTGATCTCGCCGCGGTCGCGCTGCCCGCATTGCGGCCACCAGCTCGCCTGGTTCGAAAACGTGCCGCTGGTGAGCTGGTTGGCGTTGCGCGGCCACTGCCGCTGCTGCGACGAGCCGATCTCCGCGATGTACCCGACGGTCGAGCTCATCGTCGCGTTGGGTTGGCTTGCGGCAGTGTCCGTGTTTGGTCCGTCGTTCGAGGCGGTCCGCGTTGCGGTCTTCGGTACGGTGCTGTTCGGCGTCGCACTCACTGACGCCCAGCACTATCTGATCCCCGACGGCTTCACGCTCTTCGGACTCCTGTTCGCGCTCGTCACGTCGATCGTCGGCTTCTTTCTCAATGACAGCAGCATCTTCGCCGCTCCCGCGGGCGCGCTGATTGGCGCCTGCACTGGTGCCGGCGTGATCGCCATCGTCGGCTGGCTTGGAGAGGTCGCCATGAAGCGGGAAGCGATGGGGATGGGCGACGTCACCCTCATGGCATTCGTGGGAGCAGCACTCGGCCCCGAGCGCGCGCTCGTGACGGTTTTTCTCGGCGCCGCGTTGGGGGCTGTGACTTTCCTCGGCGTTGTGTATCCGGTCGCATGGCTGCGGCGCGGCAACGCGCGCGAGCAGACCGAATTGGCGTTGGGTTCTACGCCATTGAATGCGCCGCTCGTCCCCTTCGGCGTATTCCTTGCGCCCGCCGCGCTGCTCACATTGCTTTGGGGAGATGCACTTCTCGCCTGGATTCTCCGCGTCTGAGTCGTGGATGATGCGCGCGGCGGCGCTCCTGACGGCCGCCGCCCTCCTCACTGGATGTCCGTCGCCGAGTCGCCGCCAGTACGAGGGACCGTATGGCGACAAGGTCGCGGAGTACGTTCCGCAGATCGAGAAGGAAATCGGCGTACGGTTCAAGCGGCCGCCGAAGCTCGAGATCAGATCGCGCGACCAGGTTCGCCAATTTCTGCTCGCCAAGTTCGACGAGACGGACCCGCAGCAGCAGGTGGCCGGCGAGGAAGCAACGTACAAGCTGCTCGGCTTGATTCCCGACACCATGAACCTCCGGAAGTTCATGGTCGACCTGCTCACCGAACAGGTCATCGGTTACTACGATCCGAGGACGAAGGTTCTCTACGTAGTTCAGGGTGCGCCCGACGAGCTGGTCGGCGTCACGATCATGCACGAGCTCGTGCATGCTCTGCAGGACCAGTACGTCAGCCTGGATTCGTTGCAGCGCGTGAGTGGCGATGATGATCGGGAGCTGGCCACCCAATCGGTGATCGAGGGGCAGGCCGTATACGAGCAGATGGCCGTCATGGTCGGCCACGGCAACATCGCCGCCGCTCTCCCTGGGGGCTGGGACCGGATCCGTCAGGAGATCCGCGACAATCAGTCCGCGATGCCGAGATTCTCCGCTGCGCCGATGGTGATCCAGGAGGAGCTGCTTTTTCCCTATATCAACGGCGCCGACTTCATCAAGCGATTTCGCGAGCATTACCCTGGGAAGCTTCCCTTCGACAGCATGCCGGTGTCGACCAAACAGGTCATGCACGACTCGGCATACTTCCGCAAGCCGCGCGAGTTGCCCGACCGCATAACGATGCCTTCGCTGCCGAACAAGGTCTTCGAGAACGACATGGGCGAGTTCGGCACACGGCTGTTTCTGTACCAGCACCTCGGCGATCAGAACGCGGCGATCCGCGCCGCCGCCGGGTGGGGCGGCGACCACTACGAGGTAGTGCGTACGCCGCGCGGCAATGCGCTGGCGTGGGTGACGGCGTGGGACACGCCGCTGAACGCGGCACAATTCGTCGATGCCGTCGGCCAGGTGGTGCAGCGTCGCTACGACGTCAGAGTGCCTCAGACGACCCCCGACGGCACGCGCCGGTACGCAGGCGCGAAACGTACCGTCCTGATCACGCCATCGGTGAGCAACGGCCTGAACGTCGTCGCCATCGTCGACGTGCCCGCCGGTGTTGCCCCGACGCTGCTCGACCCGGCGAGGGTGGCGGCATCTCGATAGCCCGAGGCGGGGCATGACCGCCGCGCCGGCGCCGATTCACGACGAGGCGGAGCGCCAGGCGCGGCTCGATCAGATGAAGCGGCGGGCGACGTGGTTGCTCGTCCTCGCCGCCGTCGTGTACGTCGCTGCCCACCTGCTCGAGTCGCGGTATCCGTGGGCCGGATATCTGCGCGCGACCGCCGAGGCATCGATGGTGGGCGGACTGGCCGACTGGTTCGCCGTCACCGCGCTGTTCCGGCATCCATTAGGCATCCCGATCCCACACACAGCCATCGTGCCGCGGCGCAAGGACCGGGTCGGCCGGACACTCGGCGCGTTCGTCCAGCGGAACTTCCTCACCCGCGAGGTGATCGGCGGCCGACTACGGTCGCTGAACATCGCCGAGCGACTCGCGCACTGGATCGCCGAACCCGAGAACGCGCGCACGATCGCGCGCCATGCCGCGACCTCGCTGGCCGCCGCGGCGCAGGTGCTGCGGGACGAGGACATGCAGGCGCTGATCGACCGCAGCGTCGCCACACGTATTCGTGACACGCGTGTCGCGCCGCTCGCGGGGAAGGTGCTCTCCGTTGTCACCGAAGGCGGGCGGCACCAGGAGTTGCTGAACGAGGCGATCCGCCTCCTCGCGCGGGCGGTCGAGGAGAACCACGACCTCATTCGGGAGCGCGTGGAGCGCGAGTCGCCCTGGTGGATCCCGACCGCCATCGACGAACGCATCTATCAGAAGATCGTCGATGCCATCGAGCGCACGCTGATCGAGATTCGCGACAACCCGGATCACGAGCTCCGAGCCCGATTCGACATCGCCCTGCGAGACTTCATCGAGCGCCTGCAACACTCACCTGCGACGGCCGCCAGAGCCGAAGCCCTCAAGCAGGAGCTGCTGGAGACGGAAGCCGTCCGTGAGTTCTCCACGTCGCTCTGGATCGACGCCAAGTCGGCATTGCTACGCTATGCCGCACATCCTGAGACGATGAATACCGCCACGCTGGAGCGCGCGCTGGCGGCGTTTGCCGAAGCCGTCCTCGTCGACCCGGCGTTGCTCCAGAAAGTCGACGACGTGATCGCGGACGTCGCCATCTTCCTCGTCGCGCGTTATCAGGACGATGTCGCCGATCTCATCGCGAACACTGTCCAGAGCTGGGATCCCCACGTCACGTCACGCCGCGTAGAGTTGGCGATCGGCCGCGACCTGCAGTTCATCCGGATCAACGGCACGCTCGTGGGCGGCCTTGCCGGACTGGTGATCTACACGCTATCGCGCCTCTGAGCGCATCACGCCCGAACCGCCGCCGGTTCGGTCGCGATCGGCTGCAGGATCGGCACCTCGTCCACCAGCTGCGGCGAGGCCGGTGGCAGCAGGCCGACGTGCAGCACCTCATCCATCCGCTCCACGAAGGTGAACACCATGTTCCTGCGCACTTCGTCGGGCACGTCGCGCAGATCTTTCTCGTTCGCCTTCGGCATGATCACTTCGCGGAGCCCCGCTCGATAGGCGGCGAGCACCTTCTCCTTTACGCCGCCGATCTCCAGCACTTTGCCGCGCAACGTCACCTCGCCGGTCATCGCCAGGTCGCGACGCACTGCACGGCCGCTCAGGACGCTCGCGATCGCCAGCGTGAGCGTGATGCCGGCGCTCGGGCCGTCCTTCGGGATGGCCCCCGCCGGGAGGTGGATGTGCAGGTCGTTGTCCTTGAAGACCTGACTGTCGACGCCGATCTGCGACGCACGCGACCGCACGTACGAGTACGCCGCATCCACCGATTCGCGCATGACGTCGCCGAGCTGACCGGTCACCGTTAGGCGTCCCGTCCCCGGCATGCGCAGCGCCTCGATGGTCATGATGTCGCCGCCCGTCGATGTCCAGGCGAGTCCGGTCACGACGCCGACCTCCGGCTCTTTCTCCGCTTCCTCCACCTGATAGCGCGGGATGCCGAGAATCTCTTCCACCTTGTCGACGTCAATGACCCACGCGCCCTCCTCGCCGTCCGCTTTCTTGCGCGCGCGCTTGCGCATGATCGACGCGAGGTTCCGCTCGAAGTTGCGCAGCCCCGCCTCACGCGAATAGCGATTCGAGATGAAGGACAGCGACTCATCGGTGAACTGGATGTCCTTGTCCGTGATGCCGTGCTCCTCGAGCAGCCGCGGGAGCAGGTAGCGCCACGCGATCTCGACTTTCTCCTCCACGGTGTAGCCCGCGATCTTGATGATCTCCATGCGGTCGCGCAGCGGGGCGGGGATGTCGAACAGGTTGTTCGCCGTGCAGATGAACAGCACCGACGATAGATCGAACGGGAGGTTGAGGTAGTGGTCCACGAACGCGTTGTTCTGCGACGGATCCAGCACCTCCAGCATCGCCGCGGTGGGATCCCCGCTCGGACCGCCGCCCGACATCTTGTCGATCTCGTCGATCATCAGAATGGGATCGCGCACCGCCACGCGCCGCAGCGCCTGAATGATCAACCCGGGCATGGCGCCTACGTACGTGCGCCGGTGGCCGCGGATTTCGGCCTCGTCCCGCACGCCGCCCACAGAGATGCGATAGAACTCGCGGCCGATCGCCTTGCCGATCGCCGCCCCTAACGACGTCTTGCCCGTTCCCGGAGGTCCGACGAAGCAGAGAATGGGCCCGTGCGGATCGCCGCCGCGCAGCTTGCGCACGGCGAGATACTCGACGATGCGCTCCTTCGCTTCGTCGAGCCCGTAATGGCGCTCATCCAGCGCCTCCTCCACCCTCTTGAGATCGATCAGGTCCTCGCCCGACCGCTTGTTCCACGGCAGCGACAGCACCCAATCGAGATACGTGCGCACCACCTGATACTCGCTCGACGCCGGCGACAGCATGCGCATACGCTCCGTCTCGCGCCGCGCCTCCTGCCCGACTTTCTCCGGCAGCTTCGCTTCGTCGATCTTCTTCAGGATCTCGATCGCTTCCTTCTCGCCGGGATCGGCTTCGCCGAGCTCTGTCTGAATTGCCCGGAGTTGCTGGCGTAGATAGAACTCCCGCTGGTGCTGCTCGATCTTGATCTCCGTCTGCCGCTTCACGTCCTCCATCACCCGCGCTCGCGCCACCTCGCGCTCGAGCCGATTGAGGATGAAGCGCAGCCGCTGGCCCACGTCGAGCCGCTGCAGCACCTCGTCCTTGTCGGCGATACGGAAATTCATGTTCGTCGCCGCCAGGTCCGCGAAACGGCCCGGATCTGAGACGTTCATCTTCAGAATCGCCGGCACCTCGTCGGGGATGCGGTCCACCAACTCGGCCAGCGTCTCCGCCGCGGACACCACGCGGGTCACGAGATCGTCGAGCTCCGCCGGATCGGCGGGCGTCTCCTTCGCCGGCCGGATTGCCGCCACCGGGTACGGCTCCAGCTGCTCGACCTCCTCCACCACGATCCGGCGCAGCCCCTGGAGCGTGATCTGCACGGTGTCGCCTGGAAGATTGATGCGCTCGTGCACGCGCGCCGCAACGCCGACGCGCCCCACGAACTTCCCCGATTCGATCGGTTCGTCGTGGTCGCCGCTTGCCACCACCAGCGCCACGATTAGCCCGGGCTCGTCGTGCTCGCGCAGCAGCGCCAGGTTCTCCGGTGCGCCCATCTGCACCGCGATCGTGCCAAGTGGATACACGATCGTTGATCGCAACGCCATCAACGGAAGGGATGGCGGCAGCTCGGACTTGAGGATTTCTTCCTTGCGCTGGGCTCTGGCCATAGTCGAGAAAAGCTAAGACGGCGCGCGACGCGCAAATAGAGGGAATGTGGAAAGGATGTGCACAAGCGTTTCGCGCCGTAGTGCTAAGTCACGGAGTAGACTGTTCTTAGCCGGTCGCGCCGCCTTGAATACACCTCGCCCGCCGGCTATTTTCAAGGTCTATGTTCGATGAGCTGAGCGAAAAACTCGAAAACGCGTTCGCCAAACTGCGCGGACGGGGCGTGCTCACGGAAGCCGACATCAAGGACGGTCTCCGGGAAGTCCGTCGCGTCCTGCTCGAGGCGGATGTCAATTTCCAGCTCACCCGCGAATTCCTAGAGCGCGTCGAGAAGAAAGCGGTTGGCGTCAGCCAGCTGAAGACCGTCTCTCCGGCGCAGCAGCTCGTCAAGATCGTATACGACGAGCTCACGGCCATGCTCGGCGAGCGTCGCGAAGGGCTGAAGCTCAGCTCCGTCCCGCCCACCGTCGTCATGATGGTGGGTCTTCAGGGCTCCGGAAAAACAACGACGGCGGCGAAGCTCGCCCGCAAGCTCAAAGGTGAGGGGCGCCAAACGAGGCTCGTTGCCGCGGACGTCTACCGTCCTGCTGCCATCGACCAGCTGGAGACACTCGGCACTCAGCTCGACGTGCCCGTCTACGCCGACCGGACTAGCGACGACGTCGTGAAGATCGCCAAGGCGGGCGTCGACCAGGCGCGCCGGGCGCGCGATCGCGTCGTCATCGTGGACACCGCCGGACGGCTGCAGATCGACGACGACATGATGCACGAGCTGGAGCGGTTGAAGGACGCCATCCATCCTGACGAGACCCTCCTCGTCGCCGACGGCATGACCGGCCAGGACGCCGTTCGTATCGCTGAAGGCTTCGATAAGCGGCTGCATGTGACCGGCGTCATTCTCACCAAGATGGATGGCGACGCACGCGGAGGAGCCGCCCTCTCGATCTACGGTGTCACGAAGAAGCCCATCAAGTACATTGGCGTCGGCGAGAAGGCGGATGCGCTCGAGGAGTTCCATCCCGAACGCATGGCCGGACGCATTCTACAGCAAGGCGACATCGTGACACTGGTCGAGAAGGCGCAGACGGCCTTCGACCAGGACGAAGCCAAGCGGCTGGAGAAGAAGGTCCGAAAGGAGGGGATGGACCTCAACGACTTCCTCGCGGCCATGAAGCAGATCGAGAAGCTCGGGCCGCTCGAGGGGCTGCTGAAGATGCTCCCCGGCGTCAACAGCAAGATGTTGAAGCAGGTGAAGGCGAGCGACCCGAAGCGGCTCCGCCACGTCGAAGCAATCGTGCTCTCCATGACGCCCGCCGAGCGCAAGAACCCGGGGCTGATGAACGGCTCGCGACGCCTGCGCGTTGCCAAGGGCGCTGGCCGACCGATCAGCGAAGTGAATCGACTGCTCGAGCAGTTCCGCGAGATGCAGAAGATGATGAAGAAGGTGGCCAGCGGTGGTGGCACGCGCGGCGGTGGCGGTATGCTGCAGCCGCGAATGTTCCGCTGAGGTCCTCCAAGACGGGCGCGACTGATCGGTTGGTCAGCACGCGAGGAGCCCGGTGTAGTCAGAAACAAACCCTGTCAGGGAGCATCAGATGGCAGTCAAGATTCGCCTGCGTCGTACGGGCCGGAAAAAGGCACCGCAATACCGCATCGTTGTCGCCGATTCGCGCAGCCCGCGCAACGGCAAGTTCATCGAGCTCGTGGGCCAGTATGCGCCCCGGCAGGGAAAGAACGCAATCAACCTGAAGGCAGATCGAGTCAACCACTGGCTCGATAACGGTGCGCAGCCAACGGATACGGTGCGTTCTCTCCTACGTCGTGCCGGGATTCTGAAGGCACGTCATCAGGCACGGCTCGCATCGAAGCTCCAGGGACAGGCCGTTCCGCTGAGCAGCGAGAGTGAGACCGGCGAAATCGCCGGCGCCTGACGGCGTGGCCGGCACCCGTCCCGAACTCGTCATCGTCGGGCGGGTCCGCCGAGCGCACGGTATCCGCGGCGAGCTCGCCGTGGAGTTGATCACCGACGAGCCGGACGTGGTATTTGCGTCCGGCCGTCGCGTTTTTGCGGGCACGGTGAACGGCGACCCATCGCCCGATGGGTGCGAGCTGCATGTGGAGCGTGCAACGCCGTTCAAGGACGGCCTTATCGTCGCCTTCCGCGAAATCGCCGACCGCACCGAGGCAGAGCGCTGGCGCGACCGCTACTTTCTCGTTCCCGCGAGCGAGCTCACGCCGCCTGGCGCGGGGGAGGTATACGTTCACGACCTCCACGGTATGCGCGTCGTTCTTGCCGACGGGAATCCTGTGGGCACGGTGAAAGAGGTCTACGATCTGCCTCAAGGATTGATGCTGGAGGTCGACCGCGGTGAGACCACGGTGCTCGTCCCGTTCGACGACCGCACCGTCACCGCGGTCGATTCAGCGGGACGAACGATAAGCATCGACCCCCTTCCCGGGCTGCTCGACTGACGGTGCTGCGCGTCAACATCGTCACCATCTTTCCGGAGTTCTTCGCCGGTCCACTCGGCCTCAGTATTCCCGCACGCGCCGCTGCCACGGGCGCGGTCGTTTACAACGTCATCGACTTGCGGGACTTCACCCATGACCGGCATCGCACGGTCGACGACTACCCGTACGGCGGCGGCGCAGGCATGGTGATGAAACCGGAGCCCTTCTTCGAGGCGGTCGATTCGCTGGGCGCGCGCGAACCGATCGTCCTCACGTCGGCCCGGGGCCGCCGTTTTGTTCAGGCCGATGCAATCCGCTTTGCCGCCGGCGACGAGCTCACGATTCTTTGTGGGCATTACAAGGATGTCGACCAGCGCGTCGCCGACTTTCTGGCGACGGAGGAGCTCTCGATCGGGGATTTCGTTCTCAGTGGCGGTGAGCCCGCCGCGCTCGCGATCCTCGACGCAACCGTGCGGCTCCTGCCCGGCGCGATGTCCGACATCGACAGCGCGCGCGGCGATTCGTTTTTCGATCGTGGTTTGAGTGCGCCCAGCTACACTCGTCCGCCTGAGTATCGCGGACATACTGTGCCCGCGGTCCTGCTCTCGGGCGATCACAAGAAGATCGAGGAGTGGCGCCGTGCGGAGGGTGAGCGGCGAACACGAGAGCTGGGCGCGTCGAACGAACGGTAGTGTCACCGGACAGTCGCCGTGCTCGGCAAGCCTCGGCGTAAGCTCTTTCCCGGTGAGGGGTTACCAGCACACCATCTCCCTGGCGTCGAGCCGCCAGACCGGTTATCTTCACCGGTCTTGGATGAACCAGCCTGTATCGGGCCCCGCCTCTTCGCCCTGAGCATCGTATGCATGCCTTTATCGAAACCCAGAAAGAGTGGATCCGCGCCGACATTCCTCCCTTCCGCCCGGGTGACACCCTGCGCGTGAATGTTCGCGTGAAGGAAGGAGAGAAGGAGCGCATTCAGGCATTCGAGGGTGTGTGCATCGCCCGCCGTGGCAGTGGTGTCAGCGAGAGCTTCACCGTACGCAAGATCTCTAATGGCGTCGGCGTCGAACGGATTTTCCCCGTGCACAGCCCCATGATCGGCGAGATCAGGGTCGTGCGCCGCGGCCGCGTACGTCGCGCCAAGCTGTATTACCTGCGCCACCTCACCGGAAAGGCGACGCGCATCCGCGAGAAGAAGACGCGGGTTGCCGTTCCAGAATCGGGTACCGCCGAGTAACGAGCGTGCCGCGCGACGGGCGCCGCTGGACCGCGTTCGAGCGCGATCTCCGGTGCACGGCCGGTCCCATGATCGCCGGCGTGGACGAAGTTGGACGGGGCCCCCTCGCGGGTCCCGTCGTCGCATGCGCGGTCATCATGCCGCCCGACGTGCGAGCCATTCCCGGCGTCGACGACTCGAAGAAGCTCCTCCCCGCCGAACGGGAGAAGCTCGCCGTCCGTATCCGCGAACGCGCGGTGGCCGTGAGCGTGGGTGCCGCATCGGTGCATGAGATCGACCGCATCAACATCTATCACGCTGCTGTGCTCGCGATGCGCCGGGCGCTGCAACGATTGAAGGTGACGCCGCATCACGTCCTCATCGACGGCAACGCCATCCGGACGCTCGACATCGCGCACACCGCGATCGTTGCCGGGGACGCGCGCTGTTACAGCATCGCCTGTGCGTCGATCGTCGCGAAAGTCACGCGTGACCGTGTGATGCGCGCGCTTGCCAAACGACATCCGGAGTACCGGTGGGAGAGCAACGTCGGCTACTCCACCCGGGCCCACTTCCAGGGCATGGCGGACCACGGCATCACGCCGCATCACCGGCGGTCGTTCATCCCCGTGCAGCAGCTCACGCTTGGCCTCGAGCAAGGCGGTGTCACCGCTGACGAAATCGCGCAGCTCGTCGACGCGATCGAGGACGGCGGCGATTGACGGCGGACGCGCCGCCGGTATTCCGCCCTGATCTCTTCGCTGACCGCGTCGCTCTCGTCACCGGCGGCGGCACGGGCATCGGCTTCGGTGTCGCGACGCTGCTCTCCTCGCTCGGTGCGCACGTCGTCCTCGCCAGCCGCAAGCTCGAGCATCTCGATCGCGCCGCGGCGGAGCTGAAACAACGAGGGGCCAAGGTGTCGGTCGTACAGGTCGATGTGCGCGATCCGGAACGCGTGCGCGGGACGATCGCCGAAGCGCGCAACGAGGCGGGACGGATCGATCTCCTGGTCAATAATGCCGCCGGAAACTTCTACGCGCCATCCGAATCTCTCTCGCCAAACGCGTGGAAAGCCGTCGTCGAGATCGATCTCTATGGAACGTTCTATTGCTCGCAAGCGGTGCTCCCCGTCATGCGCGAGCAGGGCGGCGGCGCCATCGTCAACATCTCGATGACCCTGCACTATCGCGGCTGGCCGCTGATGGCCCACGCCACCGCGGCGAAGGCAGGTATCGACGCGCTCACCAGGACGCTGGCCGTGGAGTGGGCACCGCACCGCGTCCGCGTGAACGCCGTCGCACCGGGCCCGATCCCCACCGAGGGTGTGCGCAGAGCGTTCACGCCGCCGTCCACAGGCGGCGTGCCCGATGTCTTCGCCGTCGAGAAGGCGATGGGCGACTACGCGAAGAAGGCCATTCCGCTCGGCCGCTTCGGCACGCCACGCGACATCGCGAATGCCGTCGCGTTCCTCGCGTCACCGGCCGCCGAGTGGATCACCGGCGCCATCCTTGTGGTCGACGGCGGTGAATGGCTGTCGAAGAACACGGCGCCGCCGGGCACCTACTGACGGACCGCCGTGCGTCAGGCGGCCTTGCCTGCCTCCGATACCAGCGGCTCGTTCCGAACGTCGAAGTTCACCGAGCTGGCGATGAAGCACTGCTCGTGCGCGTCGTGGTGCAACGCCACGGCGCGCGCCACGTCGCTCCCGGCGGCCACGGTGACACGCGGTCGCAGCACCGCCTCGGTGAAGCGGACCCGCCCGTCCTTCATTTCCATGGTGCCGCTGGCGTCGTCTCGATAGCTCGTCACCTGCACACCCGTACGCGCGCATAACGCGAGATAGCTCAGGAGATGGCAGCTCGACAGCGCCGCGAGCAGCAGTTCCTCCGGATTGTACAGCGCCGCGTCGCCGCGGAACGTCGCGTCGGCCGATCCTCTCATCGGCGGCTTGCCCGGGAACTGCACCTCGTACTCCCGTGAGTACGTGCTGTACGAGGACGTCGGCCCGCGCGAGGCGCCGGTCCACACGAGAGAGGTCCTGTAATGATGAGCGTCCATGGTCGGTGCTCCGGTAGGCTAATCTAGGAACGCAGTCGGTAGACGGTAGTCGGTAGTGGGTAATTGCGAGCGCTCACCGGTTGGACGCAGTTACTATCGACTACCGTCTACCGACTACCGACTAAGTGAACCGACATTGCCCTTTCCACTGTCTCGCTACAGAATAGCGGCTGGCTTACCACTGACGACCGACGACTAACTCCCATGCCCATCTCCCGCCGCGAATTCCTCGGCGTCGGTGCTGCTGTTGCCGGCGCCTCACTCGTTGGGCAGCCGCGGCTGCGCATTCCACTCCCCGCGTCGGCGTGGCAGCCGCCGCGCGGCGCACCGAGCGATCGCGTGCGCTTCGGAATGATCGGCGTCGGTATGCAGGGCTCGTCGCTCCTCCGCACGTCGATCAGTCTCGACGGAGTCGAGTGTGCCGCCGCGTGCGATCTCTACGACGGACGCCACACGCTGGCACGGGAAATCGTGCGGCCGGATCTCCCCGTGACGCGGCGGTATCAGCAACTACTCGATGACAAGAACATCGACTGCATCGTCGCCGCGGTGCCGGATCACTGGCACAGGCAGGTCGTCGTCGACGCGGTGAGTGCGGGCAAGGACATCTACTGCGAGAAGCCGATGTCGCACAGTCCCGCCGACGGGAGCGCGATGGTCGACGCGGCGAAGCGGAGCGGACGCATCGTGCAGATCGGCTCGCAACGCGTCAGCTCGCAGATCTGCGCCAAAGCCAAGGAGCTGATCGCGCAGGGTACGCTCGGCGATCTGATGCTCATAGAAGGCTGGCTTGGCCGGAACGACCCCAACGGCGCCTGGGAGTATCCACCGCCGCCCGACCTCTCGCCGGCGACTCTGGATTGGGACACGTGGCAGGGAACGGTGTCGAAGCGCGCGTTTGATCCATACATCTTCGCTCGGTGGCGTTGCTGGAAGGAGTATGGCACCGGCGTCGCCGGCGACCTGCTCGTCCACCTCGTGAGCGGCATGATGTTCATGACCGGCATCAATGCGGCGCCCTCGCAAGCGATGGCCGTCGGTGGCATTCGCCACTGGAAGGACGGGCGCAACATGCCTGACGTCCAGGCGGTGGTCTACTACTATGGTGACCTGCCCGTGTACATGCGCCTCAACCTCGGCACCGAGATGCCGGAGACGTATCGCATTCAGGGCTCGAAAGGGTTGCTCGAAGTCACGGGAAACGGCGTCACGTTCACGCCGCAGAGCGGTAAGGACGAATCTCCGAGCTATTACGCCTACAGTTTTCCCCGTGCGCTGCGCGAGGAATATTTCAAGAAGTGGCATGAGGAGAACGATCCCAAGCCGGGCCATGCGCCGATGCCCGAATCGATCGCCTTTCGTGGTCCCGATTTTGACGACATCAAGCCACACCTGTGGAACTTCTTCGACGCGGTGCGCACGCGCCGCCCGGTCGTCGAGGACGTCGTATTCGGGCACCACGCCGCGCTCGCCTGCCACATGGCCAATGAGTCGTACTTCGAGAAGCAGACAGTGACGACGCTACGGCTCCAGTGAGCCGGCGTATGCGGCCGCCGATATCATGTCCGCGATG
>CAZICQ010000004.1:76447-142851 GCA_964537775.1 uncultured Gemmatimonadaceae bacterium
GGCGAGCACCCATGCCGCGATCGCGCCGAGGAACGTCAGTGCGACATGTGCACCGGCATGGCCGACCTCCCCCTCCGCGGCGGCCAATACGGCGCCGGCGAAATTGAGGGCGGCGAAGAGTACCGCTACCACGGTCCAGAGCCTGTAGCGCCGAATCATGATGAGCTCCTCCGCTGGTTAGAGCCGATCCGCATCGCGCTCATCGAATGCGGCGTCCCATGAATGTACGCGAGCCACAGCGTGCAGTTTCACATGTGTGAAGTCGGAGCCGCATTGCCTGGGCGTGTGGCATGCGTCAATTATGTCTGTTCGCGGTAGGCTGACTCTGCGTGCAATTCGGAGACGTGGCGATGCGCAGTGCCGTGACGGAATCCACACGCGTGCTCGTGCTCGCGAGTGTCTGGTCGCTCACAGCCGCTTGCGCGGGCGACGCCGGTAGCTCGCCGGCGCAACCGGGTGATTATGTCGTCCGGTTCATCGTGACGAACGATCTCGCGGCGCCGATCACGATCGCGGTCGACGGCACCGTATCCGCGATCCTCAGCAGCGGCAGCAGCACCGGTCTGACGGTATCACCAACCGCGCAGTGGCTCACGTGGACGTCCGCCAAGCCGACGGACTCCGCCGGTACGCCGATTCCCGACGACATCGGCCAGGTACAGGTCCGCGTCTCAGGAATCTCCACGGCCCTGCAGATCACGAATCTCATCAACGATACGACATACGTGACGGCGCAAATCTTCAATGAGACGAGCGCGCGGGTGTCGATCGGCGTTTACGACGGCTCGAGGCTCTCGTGCGCGTCGGTGCTGCGCGCGATGTCGGGCACGGTCAGCGGCTTCACGAAACTTGGATATTACCGTCTGCTGCCGGCCACGGAGATCCGCGCCTACCGCGATCCTGACAATTGTACGGGCCCGTATGTTACCTGGCGAGCGCCGGCGCTCGCCGCGTTCAGCCCGGGCTCGGGCCTCGTCAACCTCGTATTGAGCGCGCCCCCGTGATGCCACCTCGGCCGCGTACTGTGCGGGACGGGACGAGTGCATCGTGAAGGTTCGTCGGCGTGGAACGCTCACTAATGCTCGGTGCGTTCTCCCGCCGGAGCACAGCGCTTCAGCCACAGGACATCGCGGCGAGGAACCAGCAGCGCGTCACGGGTGACGTCTTGAAGAACCCGAGGAGCATGGCTCCCACCTTCTGGCGCGCGCTCGCGGCCGGGTGCGTGCCGTCGGATGCGAAATCGGTCGGTACCCACGCGAGGCCATCGGATCGCGCGTGCATGCCAGCCGCCCACGGGTACGGCCCCCACGCAATCCAGGGAGCGGAGCCGTCGTCGTAGCGGACGTCGCCTGTGCGGCCTGCGTTCGCGCGCCCTGCCGTCTGATCGATCTGCGACTGCACCGCCCATTTCACCGAGAAGCCGCTTTCGTACGCGTACGGCTCCGGGTTGAGTGGCGATGTGGCGTAGCCGGCGTAGATACGGCTCGTCAGAAAAGCCTGACGGAGGTTGGGATAGCGGGCTTTGAGCGCACGAAGGATGCTTCCGATCTCCGCCTCGAGTGTGTACGCATCCGCCGTGCTGGCGGGCAGCGACACGGTTGGATCAGGATCGGCGACCTTGATCCAGGCGATCTGCACCTGTCGCTCGGTCAGCCCCAGTGGCGCCAACCAACTTTCGTGGATGCGGTCGTACTCCGGACTCGTTTGGCTGACCCACGACGACGCGGCGCGACCGCCGTAGGCGCCGTTCACGATGACGAGCGTACTGTGATTCACAGTGGGATCGGCCGCCGCCTGTCCCATGAAGCTGAAGGGCTGGCAGGAGCCGGGTAATCCTCCATCGGAGCAGAACTCCTGCGTGGTGTTCGACATCCCGATCGAGAGCAGCACGTACCGGCCGTTCGCCGCGGGTTGGCCGGCGGCATCCAATGGCTGGATCGCTTTGGCGGCCGCGCGTCCTGCCGCGAGATGCGCCTCCGGCAGCGAATCGGCTCCCCCCGGATACAACCCGCCCTGAAAACCGAGGTAACAGCCCGTGCCGAGATCGTTCAGCGGAACCTTGGCGGTATCGCCTGTCGTCGTGCACGTGTTGGGCGCGTCGGCGGGCCTGAGCGATTGCGAGGCGCTCGAGCATCCTGCCGTCATGCTCGCGACGAGCATGACAACAGCCAACGACCATCGAGCGGTGTGAGTGCGGCGCGTGCCCCGGCAATTCGGCGTCACCAAACCTGTGCTCGTGCCTCTGCCGCTCAGCATTGTGGGAAGATGCAGTCGGGGTACGGCGCGCGGAAGCCATCGATTCGCCGCTATTTTCGATGACAGCCGGTCCACAGCCAGCTGCTGCGCTCCGATCCATATTGCCTCATTCTCAAGAACCGATGCGGCTGATTCCTCAGTGAGTGACGGCGCCCGCGAATACCTGGTCGGTCAATTCGACACGGCGTGGCGGCTCGCGTCCTTCCACCTCGACGGTTTGTCGACCGAGGAGTGTCTGTGGCGGCCCGCGTCCCGGGGACCACACGTGCAGCAGCTGCCAGACGGGCGCTGGCGTGCCGACTGGCCGGAGCACGAGGCATACGACGTGGGGCCGCCGAGCATCGCGTGGCTGAGCTGGCACGTCGGCTTCTGGTGGTCGATGGTGCTCGACTACTCGTTTGGCAACGGGGCGCTCAGCCGCGACGAGGTCCTCTGGCCAGGTTCGGCCGGCGCGGTGCGGGAGTGGATCGGCCGACTGCAGGCTCGATGGCGTGCCACCCTGGTGCGCCTCACCGATGACGATCTGCGATCGCCGGAGCGGACGCGCTGGCCTTTCCGAGAGCGTCCGTTCGGCGCCGTCGTCGCGTGGGTGAACGTCGAGCTCACGAAGAACGCCGCCGAGATCGGCTATGCACGTTTTTGTTACGCCGTTCGTCGCCGTGCAATGGACTAGCGCGGCGGCGAGCGCCTGTTTCTTGTGGCGGATCGTCCCTCCCGGATTCCAACTTCAGCGAGTCGGTGAATGCAATCCGTTCTTCTTCGCACAACGCTCCTCCTCTGCGCGTCCAACGTGTTCATGACGTTCGCGTGGTACGCGCATCTTCGAAATCTCGCCGGTCGCCCCTGGTACGTGGCCGCCATCGCGAGCTGGGGATCGCGCTGTTCGAGTATCTGCTGCAGGTGCCGGCGAATCGCATCGGCTACACGGCGCTGACACTTCCACAGTTGAAGATTCTCCAGGAAGCGATCACGCTCGCCGTATTCTTTCCCTTCGCGGTGATCTACATGCGGCAGCCCGTGCGCCTGGACTATTTGTGGGCGGGCCTGTGTATCATGGGCGCGGTGTACTTCATGTTTCGAGGGCACGCGGTCGCCTGATACACCGCCGGCGCCGTCGCGGCGCGGGCGCGCGGGAGCGCGTCGCGCCCGCCGCTGATGTATGGAATAGGCATACATTCTGCGACGGCAAACCGCGCTCTGACGGAGAAGTACGGAATCGTGACCTCTACACCCCCGCCCGCCGCGGTTCGCGACGACGTCGCTCCAGGTGGTCCGGGCATCGAGCCGCGGTGGACGTCCAGCGCGAAGAGCGGCGTCGGCACGGCCATGAGCGCGCTGAGCCGCGTGTGGTTTACCATCTCGCATGGCATTCTGAACGAGATCTACTATCCGCGTGTCGACCAGGCCAACACGCGCGATTTCGGTCTCCTCGTCACGGACGGCTCTTCGTTCTTCTCCGAGGAGAAGCGACATACCATGAGTGAGGTCGCGCTGCTCGTGCCCGGCGTTCCCGCGTACCGGATCACCAATACGTCCGTCGACGGCAGATATCGTATCACCAAGACGATCATCACCGATCCCGAGCGCGACGTCCTGCTGCAGGAGGTCGTGTTCGACGCGCTGCACGGCGAGCTGTCGGACTACCGCCTGTTCGCGCTGTTGGCGCCGCACCTGGGGAATCAGGGTCACGGCAACGACGGCTGGGCTGGCGATTACAAGGGCGTGCCGATGCTCTTCGCGCAGCGCGGTCCAACCGCGCTGGCGCTCGCTTCATCAGCCGGCTGGGCGGCGATGAGCTGTGGATACGTCGGCGCGACTGACGGCTGGCAGCAGATCCACGAGCACAAGCGATTGGTGCGCTGCGACCGGCGCGCGACGAACGGAAACATCGCGCTCACCGGCGAGGTGGACCTGGCCGGCTGCGGCGGCCGATTCGTGCTCGCGCTCGCGTTTGGCACGGCTGCCGCAGAGGCAGGCGAGGACGCGCGCGCCGCATTGATGCAGGCATTCGGTGCCGCGCGCGACGCGTTCGTGAGCGACTGGCAGCGCTTTCATCGGAAGACGCGCAATCCACGAACGCTCAACGACACGGCCACGGCCGGCTATATGCTCTCCGTGGCCGTGCTGCACACGCACGAAGACAAGGGTCACCCGGGCGCGCTGATCGCCAGCCTCTCGATCCCCTGGGGCAACAACAAGGGCGACCGCGACCTCGGCGGATACCATCTCGTGTGGCCGCGTGATCTGGTGGAGAGCGCCGGCGCTCTCGTCGCCTGTGGGCACACCGACAGCGCGCGCAGGTCGCTCCGGTATCTGATGGCCACCCAGGACGCCGATGGCCACTGGCCGCAGAACATGTGGCTCGACGGTACCAAATTCTGGCTCGGCACGCAGTTGGACGAGACCGGCTTTCCCATTCTGCTCGCGGGTTTGCTGCGGCGCCGCCGCGCGCTGGGGTCGGTGGACCCGTGGCCGGCCATGCGACGCGCCGCGGCGTATCTCGTGCGCAATGGGCCGGTGACCCCCGAAGACCGATGGGAGGAGGACGGTGGGTACTCGCCGTTCACCATCGCCGTCGAAGTCGCGGCGCTGCTGACGGCCGCCGAGCTCGCGGAGGACGCGAACGAAGCCGACGTTGCTCGCTATCTGCGCGACACGGCAGACATCTGGAACGATTCCATCGAGCGATGGACGTACGTGACTGACACGCCCCTGTCGCGGAAGTACGGCGTCGAGGGTTATTACCTGCGCATCGCGCCCTCCGGCCCGAGTGGTCCGCTCTCCGGGCAGGATGCCGTCGTGTCGATCAAGAATCATCCGCGCGACCAGAGTCGCATGATTGCGAGCGAGCTGGTGAGCACCGATGCGCTCGCGCTCGTACGCTTCGGCTTGCGGCGGTCCGACGATCCACGGATCGTGAACACCGCTCGCGTCATCGACGCGTTGCTCTGCTCGAGCACGGCCACGGGGCCGGCGTGGCATCGCTACAACGCCGACGGATACGGCGAGCACGACGACGGCAGTCCCTTCGACGGCACGGGCATCGGCCGCGGATGGCCGCTGCTCGCGGGCGAGCGCGCGCACTACGAGCTCGCTGCGGGACGCATGGACGACGCCGAGCGCCTGCTCCACGTCATGCGCAACCAAACGAGTCCGGGCGGGCTCCTCCCGGAGCAGATCTGGGATGCGTCCTCGATTCCCGAGCGGGAATTGTTCAACGGTCATCCATCGGGATCGGCGATGCCCCTCGTCTGGGCGCACGCCGAGTACGTGAAGCTCGTGCACTCGCTCGCCGATGGCTCCGTCTTCGACACGCCCCCGGAAACCGTGGAACGCTACCTCCGCGCGCATCGAGTCACCGGACTGGCTTCGTGGCGCTTCAACAGCAAGCGGCGCTCGATCCCGGCGGGTAAAACATTGCGGATCGAGACGCTCGCGCCCGCGCGTATCCACTGGAGCGCGGACGGCTGGAACACGAGCCGCGACACCGACGCCGTGGATACGACGCTCGGTGTCTGGTATGCGGACCTCACGACCGACGCCCTCGGTGCCGGCGCGGAGGTGTGTTTCACCTTCTATTGGCCGAAAGCCGATCGCTGGGAGGGCAGGAATTTCACCGTGGCGATCACGTGACGCGAGCGCCGTTCGGGACCAGGGCAGCTGCCGCGCCCGTCGAGACGCTGTCGGTATCCACCTACCGCATTCCGACCGATGCGCCAAACGAGTCGGACGGAACCTATGTCTGGGACGCGACGACGCTCGTGCTGGTGGAGGCCAGCGCCGGGGGAGTCACGGGCATCGGGTATACCTATGCGGACGAATCCACGGCGGCGCTGATCCGCGGCACGCTCGCGGCCGTTACCTGTGGCATGGACGCGATGGAGACGGGGAAGATCTGGAATGCGCTGGTCGGTGCCGTACGCAATCTCGGGCGCGCCGGCATCGCTTCGATGGCCATTTCGGCCATCGACGTCGCCCTGTGGGATCTCAAGGCTCGGCTGCTGGACGCGCCACTCGTCGCGGTGCTCGGCGGCGTGCGCGATGCCGCGCCCATATATGGTAGCGGCGGATTCACCTCGTACAGCACCACGCAGCTCTGCGACCAGCTCTCGTGCTGGGTAAAGGAGGGCATCCCCCGCGTGAAGATGAAGATTGGCCGCGATGCCGACGCCGATGTCGCGCGCGTGGCAGCGGCGCGTGCCGCGATCGGCGACGGAGCAGAATTGTTCGTCGACGCGAACGGGGCGTACGGCCGCGCGCAGGCGCTGGCCCAAGCGGAACAGTTCGCGGAGTTCGGCGTCACCTGGTTCGAGGAGCCGGTGTACCATCGCGACCTCGCCGGACTGCGTTTCGTTCGCGATCACGCGCCCGCGGGAATGGAGATCTCTGTCGGAGAATACGGGTACGTGCCTGACGAGTTCGCGGCGATCATCCGGGGCGGCGCCGCCGACGTCGTGCAGGCGGACGTGACGCGCTGCGAGGGCTTCACCGGCCTGCTCGCGGTGGACGGACTCTGCGACGCGACGTTGACGCCGCTGTCCACCCACTGCGCTCCGTCGCTGCATGTCCACGCCGCCTGCGCGGCGAAGCGCGTGCGGCACGTCGAGTACTTTCACGATCATGTCCGCATCGAGGGAATGCTCTTCGACGGCGTTCTCACGCCGCGCGGCGGGGCGCTGTATCCGGATCTGACGAGGCCCGGACTGGGTCTGGAGCTCAAGCGCGCGGACGCGCGCAGGTAGCAGTCGTCATGAGCCGTATCCCCCCGCTTCCCGCGGGCAGGCGCACGCCACGTGGTGCGCACGCGCCTCCGGCGACGGCGCTGCGCCCTGACGCGGTACATGGCAGCGCGCTGGGCGTCGACATTCGCGCGTTGGCGAGCGCGCTCCGTGTCCGCGTACGAGGCGAGGTCCGATTCGACGACGGCGATCGTGCGCTCTACTCCACCGACGCGTCCAACTACCGCCAGATCCCGATCGGCGTCGTGCTGCCGAGCGATGCCGACGATGTGGTGGAGACGGTAGCCGTGTGCCGGGAGTACGGTGCGCCGATCGTCTCGCGCGGCGGCGCGACCGACCTCGCCGGCTCCGCGTGCAATGCCGCGGTGGTGCTGGACATGAGCAAGTACGTGAACCGCGTGCTCGAGATCGACTGGCAGGACAAGTGGGCGCGCGTGGAGCCGGGGACGGTCCTCGACGATCTCCGCCGGCGAGCGGAGGAACACCACCTGACGTTTGGACCCGATCCCGCCACCCACGCTCGGAACACCCTCGGTGGCATGATCGGTAACAATTCGTGCGGCATGCACGCCCAGATGGCTGGCAAGGTCGAGGAGAACACGCTCGAGCTGGAGGTGCTCACCTACGACGGGCTCCGCATGTGGGTCGGGCCCACGACCGACGAGCAGCTTCAGGCGATCATCGGCGCCGGCGGCGTGCGTGGCGAGATCTACGCACGCCTCGCCGCCATTCGCGATCGCTACGGTGAGGCAATCCGCAAGCGGTTCCCGCATATCCCGCGGCTCGTCTCCGGATATCCGCTCCACGAGCTGCTCCCCGAGCACGGCTTCAACGTCGCGCGCGCCCTCGTCGGTACGGAGAGCACGTGTGTCACCGTGCTGCAGGCCAAGCTGCGGCTGGTGCACAGTCCGCGCGTGCGCACGCTGGTGATACTCGGCTTCAAGGACATCTTCACCGCCGGCGATCACGTTGCCTTCTGCAACGAGTACCACCCGATCGCGCTCGAGGGGATCGACGCGAGCATGTTCTCGTACATGCACGACAAGGGCATGTCGACCTCCGGCCGCTCGCTCTTTCCCGACGGTGGCGCCTGGCTCGTGGTGGAGTTTGGCGGCGAGACGCGAGACGAGGCGGCGGCGCGTGCTCGCGCGCTCATGGAGGCGTTCGGCGCGCACGGTGGCGTGCCGCCGATGAAGCTGTTCGAGGACGTGGCCCAGGAGCACCTCGTTTGGCAGATCCGCGAATCGGGGCTCGGGTCGACATCCAAGATCCCACATTACCCGGACTTTTATCCGGGGTGGGAAGATTCCGCCGTGGCGCCGACGGACGTCGGCAATTACCTGCGCGATTTGCAGAAGTTGCTCGACGCCTATGGCTACACGGCGTGTCTGTACGGCCACTTCGGCCAGGGGTGTATCCATTGCAGCATCGATTTCGATCTCTTCACCGCCGAAGGGATCGACCGGTGGAAGCGCTTCCTGCACGAGGCGGCGCATCTGGTCACATCGTACGGCGGCTCGCTGTCCGGCGAGCACGGCGATGGCCAGGCCCGTGGCAGCCTGCTGCCGATCATGTTCGGCGACGAGATCGTGCAGGCCTTTCGCGAGTTCAAGGCGGCATGGGACCCGCGTGGCAAGATGAATCCGGGGAAGGTCGTCGACGCCTATCCGGTCGACGTGAATCTGCGTTGGGGCACGCATTATCATCCGTGGCAGCCGGCCACGCACTTCTCCTTTGCCGACGACCGCGGCAGCTTCGCCTATGCAGCGGATCGGTGCGTCGGCACCGGCAAGTGCCGGCAGCTCGGCGGCGGCACGATGTGCCCCAGCTACATGGTGACGCGCGAGGAGAAGCACTCCACCCGCGGTCGCGCCAGGCTGTTGTTCGAGATGTTGGAGGGGAACCCGCTCTCGGACGGCTGGCGCGACGACGCGGTGAAGGATGCCCTCGATCTCTGTCTTGCGTGCAAAGGGTGCCGCGGCGAATGTCCGGTGAACGTGGACATGGCCACCTACAAGGCCGAGTTCCTGTCACACTATTACGAGGGCCGCCGCCGCCCTTTGGGCGCGTACGCCTTCGGCCTCATGTTCCGCTGGGCGAGATTCGCCTCGCACATGCCTCGTTTGGCGAATGCCGCCACGCAAACCGCCGGCTTGCGGGCGATCGCCAAGGCCGCGGTGGGCATGGCACCACAGCGGCGGATTCCACGCTTCGCCAGCCGCACCTTTCGAGACTGGTTCGCGAAGCACGCGCCGCCCAACCCGCGCGGCCCCGAGGTGCTTCTCTGGCCCGATACGTGGAACAACTATTTCCTACCGGACACGGCCAGGTCGGCGGTCGAGGTACTCGAGGCCGCGGGCTTTCGCGTCATCGTGCCCGACAGGCCGCTCTGTTGCGGGCGCCCGCTGTATGACTACGGCATGCTGCCGCTGGCGAAGAAGCTACTCGCCGCCGTCGTCGGCACGCTGCGCCCGCAGCTCCGGGCGGGGACGTGTATCGTCGGTCTCGAGCCGAGCTGCGTCAGCGTCTTCCGCGACGAGCTCGTGAACATACTGCCAAACGACGACGACGCCAAGCGCTTGCGCGACCAGAGCTATCTCCTCCCGGACTTTCTGATCAGGATGGCTCCCGGATTTCCGATCCCGTCACTGAGTGAGCCGGATGGTACGGGGCAGGGCCGGCGACGCCAGCGAGTGCTCGTCCACGGCCATTGCCATCACAAGGCGGCGCTCGGCTTCGATGGCGAGCGCGCGGTGCTGGATGCGCTCGGTGCCGACTATACCGTGCTCGAGTCGGGCTGCTGCGGAATGGCGGGCGCGTTCGGGTACGAGAAGGGGACGCATTACGACGTCTCCATCGCCTGCGGAGAGCGCGTGCTGCTGCCGAGCGTGCGAGCGGCCGCCGCCGACACACTGATCGTTACGGATGGCTTCAGTTGCCGGGAGCAGATCGTGCAGACGACCGGCCGCGAAGCGGTACACATCGCCGACGTGCTCGCGTCGGCGCTCAACCAGAGGGAGTCATGAGTGAAGTCATCGTCGTCACCGGCGCGTCGGCAGGATTGGGACGCGCCATCGTGGAGCGTTTCGCGCGCGACGGTAGCGCGATCGGATTGATAGCGCGCGGCCGCGAACGGCTGGAGCAGGCGAGGGCCAGCGTCGAAAAGCTCGGCGGGCGCGCGCTCGTGCTCCCGCTCGACGTCGCCGATGCGGGCGCAGTGGAGCAGGCGGCGGAGACGGCTGAGCGCGAGCTCGGCCCCATCGACGTCTGGATCAACAACGCGATGGTTTCCGTCTATTCGCCAATCAAGGAGACACCGGCGGCGGAGTTCCGCCGCGTGACCGAGGTGACGTATCTGGGATACGTCCACGGCACGCTCGCCGCCCTCAAACGCATGCTGTCCCGCGACCGGGGCATCATCATCCAGGTCGGCTCCGCCCTCGCGCACCGGAGCATCCCGCTGCAGTCCGCGTATTGCGCGGCGAAGCACGCGATCATGGGCTTCCACGAATCGCTCCTGAGCGAGCTACTGCACGACGGCAGCCACATTCGGACGACGATGGTCCAGATGCCGGCCATGAACACCCCGCAGTTCGATTGGGCGAAGAGCCGCCTGCCGGACGAGACGCAGCCGGTACCGCCGATTTTCCAGCCCGAAGTCGGCGCCGACGCCGTACACCACGCCGTGAGGCACGACGTCGGGCGGGAGCTGCTCGTGGCCTGGCCCACCGTCAAAGCCGTGGTGGGCGAAAAGTTCGTGCCCGGCTACATCGATCGAAAGCTGGGGCGAGAGGGGTACGCCGACGAACAGACGAGCAAGCCGGCCGACCCGAATCGACCGGACAACCTCTGGCAGCCGGCGCCGGGCGACTACGGAGCGCACGGCCGCTTCGACGACCGGGCGAAGGACTTCAGCGTCGAGCTGTGGCTGGCCAAGCACCGCCCGTGGCTCGCGTTAGGCGGCGCGCTCCTGCTCGGCGCCACGTTAGGCGCGCAGCAGGGCGACCGGTAGCAGGCACACGCGTGCCCGCGCTCTTCAGACCGTCGGCGAATGCCGGTGCCCGCGCAGCGATCCTCGCGGCCGTGTGCGTCGTTGCCGGCGTCCCGCTGGCGGCGATGGCGTGGGTGCGAACGCCGAACGCCGACCGCCGGTTCGCGCCGGTGGCGCAGCCGATTGCCTTCGACCACCGCATTCACGTCACGGGTCAGGGGATCGACTGCCGCTACTGTCACTTCGAGGTGGAGCGTGCGGCGATGGCCGGCCTGCCGCCGAGCACGACGTGCGTCGCCTGCCACAGCGCGGTCTGGATGCGCTCGAGCGCACTCGCGCTCGTGCGCCACAGCGTCGCCACCGGCCGGCCGCTCCAGTGGAATCGCGTCTACGCGCTCCCGGATTTCGTCTACTTCAATCACGCGATTCACGTGAATAAGGGCGTCGGGTGCGAGAGCTGCCATGGGCGCGTGGACCGGATGGGCGCCGTCTATCAGGCCGTGCCGCTCACCATGGCGTGGTGCGTGAGCTGTCACACCGACCCGGCCGCGCAGCTACGCCCCGTGTCGGCGATGACGACGATGGGGTACGTGCCGGCCGAGGCGCAGCGAACGCTCGGCGCCCGACTGATGCGGGAATATCGGGTGCGCGAGCTGACGAACTGCACGACGTGCCATCGCTAGGAGCGAGAGCATGCATGACGGCGACGACGAGCTGACACGGCGCACGTTCCTCAAGGCGCTTGGCGCGAGCATCGCATTGGCGGGTCTCGACGGCTGCACGCGCATGCCCGCCGAAAAGATCCTACCCTTTGTGACGGAGCCGCCGGAGCTGACCCCGGGCATTCCGGTGCACTACGCCACCTCGATGGTGCTCGACGGCTATGCGACCGGCCTGGTCGTCGAAGCGCACGAAGGGCGTCCGACCAAGATCGAAGGCAACCCCGATCACCCGGCGAGCCTCGGCGCGGCCGGCATGCTCGAACAGGCCTCGCTGCTCCAGCTCTACGATCCCGATCGTGCCAAACGACTAATGTCCGGGTCGTCGCCCTCGAGCTGGCAGGCGCTCGCGGCGGCCCTCGCACCGGCGTCACTTCGTGGCCGCGTGGGCGCGCGGGGCGCCGGCTTGGCGCTCCTGCTCGAGCCGTCGTCGTCGCCGCTGCTCGCGTCGGCGCTCGACACGCTTCGCGCGCTCTATCCGGAAGCGCGCGTCTGTTTCTATGCGCCATTGTCCGCGCAGAACGCCACGGCGTTTACGGCAGGCGCTGTCGTTCCGCAGTACGACCTGCGATCGGCGGACGTGATTCTCAGCATGGACAGCGACTTCCTCGCGGCAGGGCCATTCAATCTTCGGTACGCCCGCGCCTTCGCCGAGGGGCGCCGGCAGCCACTGAACGGGATGAACCGCCTGTACGTCGCCGAATGCGGCTTTACGGTTACCGGCATGGCGGCGGATCACCGGTTGCGCTGCCGGCCAGGCGATCTCTCCGCGTTCGCCGACTCCCTGCTGGACGCGGTGCGCGGCGGTGCGCCGCCGTCGTCGGAATGGCTCGCGGCGGCTGCCGCGGATCTGCGCGTGCACGCAGGTCGAAGCGTCGTCATCGCCGGCACCGCGCTTCCGCCTCGCTTACACGCGGTGGTCGCAGCGATCAACGACACGCTCGACAACACCGGTCGCACCGTGCGGTACACCCGCTCACCCCTCCTCGGCGCGGCTGACGAGCGTACCACCATCGCGTCGCTGGTCGACGCGATGCGCGCCGGTGCCGTGGACACGCTGGTCTGCATCGGCGGGAATCCATCGTACAACACGCCGGCGGCGCTCGGGTTCTCGGCGCTGCTGCGCCGCGTGCGCGACAGCGTGTTCGTCGGCCTGTACGAGAACGAGACCGCGCACGACTCACGCTGGTTCGTTCCCGCCGCGCATTATCTCGAGAGCTGGGGCGACGCGCGCGCGTATGACGGTACATACTCGCTCGTTCAGCCACTGCTTCAGCCGCTGTACGGCGGCAAGTCGGCAGTGGAGGTGTTGTCGCTGCTCGCCGGCGCGCCCGCGCCGGACGTTCGATCCCTGTTGCGCGCCGTGGGCGAACGCAAGGCTCTCGTTCCGGACGACGAGAGCTGGTCCGCGGCCGTGCGCCGTGGCTTCGTGCCGGATTCGGCGTTCCCGCGCGTGCGCGCCATTCCGCGACCGGAGCTGCTCGCTCCCGCGGCCGCCGCGACGAGCAGAAGCGCCGGCCAGATCGATGTGGTCTTTCGGCGCGACGCACGCGTCCACGACGGCTCCTTCGCGAACAATGGTTGGTTGCAGGAGCTGCCCGATCCGGTGACCAAGCTCACCTGGGACAACGCTGCGCTGGTCAGTCCGGCCACTGCCAAACGACTTGGGGTGGTCACGGGCGCTGTGCTCCTGCTCCGCCACGACACGGCGGCGCTCCGCATCCCGGCCCTGATCGTGCCCGGCCAGCCGGACGACGTCGCCACACTGCATTTCGGGTACGGCCGCCGCGGTGCGGAGCAGGTGGCCGCCGGCGTCGGCGTCGACGTCTACAACTTCTGGCCCGACACGGCCGCGACGAGCATCGGGGGCGTGTCTGTCTCGCGCGCGCCGGCGCCGCCGCACGAGCTCGCGATCACGCAAGAGCACTGGCGGATGGAAGGGCGCGGACAGGCACGCAGCGAGACGCTCGCGACCTATCGCGCGAGCCAGCGCGGGAGCGCGCGTGCACGTTCGCCCCTCACCATCTACGACCCGCCACACCGGCTGGACAGCCCGCATCAATGGGCGATGACGATCGACCTCGGCACCTGCATCGGCTGCGGCGCCTGCGTGGTCGCCTGTCAGGCGGAGAACAACATTCCGGTGGTGGGCCCGGACGACGTCAGGAAATCGCGCGAGATGCACTGGTTGCGGATCGATCGGTACCTGGAAGGGCGCGAGGCCGCCGCGGAGCCGCGGGTCATCACGCAACCGATGCTCTGCCAGCACTGCGAGAACGCCCCGTGCGAGTACGTCTGTCCGGTGGAAGCGACGGAGCACAGCCCCGATGGATTGAACGAGATGGTGTACAACCGCTGCGTCGGAACGCGCTTCTGCTCGAATAACTGTCCGTACAAGGTGCGTCGCTTCAACTGGTTCGATTACAACGCGCATCTCACCGACACCGAACGGATGGTGAAGAATCCCGACGTCACGGTGCGCGAGCGCGGCGTGATGGAGAAGTGCACCTTCTGCGTGCAGCGCATCCGCGAGGCGGAGATCGCAGCGGGCATCGCCGGCCGCGCGCTGCGCGGCGCCGAGATCAAGACCGCGTGCCAGCAGAGCTGTCCGACGAACGCGATCGTCTTCGGTTCGCTCACGGAATCGGATTCGGAGATGATGCGCCGACGCAACGAGCCACGCTCCTACGGCGTGCTCGCGGAGCTCGGCACCGAGCCCCGCGTGCGTTATCTGTCCCGCATCCGCAATCCGAATCCGCGGCTGGAAGCGCATGGGAGCGACGCGGAAGAGGCAGGGAGCGCCGCGAGCCGGCGGGCGGCTGAATGAGCACGAGCGTACGTCCGGTGTCCGGCTCGGCCGCGCCGGGCACGGAGCGCTGGCTGCTCATGCGCGGCAATCCCGCCGACGCCACGCTCACCGATCACCTTCTCGCTCCGCTCTGGGCGGCATCGCCCGCGTGGTGGTTGCTGTTCGCGTTCTCCTCGTTAGGTACGCTGCTGCTGGTCGTGACGGTTACGTACACCGTTGCTGCCGGCATCGGTACCTGGGGCAACAACATTCCCGTGGCATGGGCGTTCGCGATCACGAACTTCGTCTGGTGGATCGGAATCGGCCACGCCGGCACGTTCATCTCGGCATTCCTCATCCTGCTCAACCAGCGCTGGCGCGGATCGATCAATCGTGTAGCCGAAGCGATGACGATCTTCGCGCTGGTAAATGCGGCGCTCTTCCCCGTACTGCACCTTGGCCGTCCCTGGTTCGCCTACTGGCTCATTCCGTATCCGGCCACCATGAACGTGTGGCCGAACTTCAAGAGCGCGCTGCCATGGGACGTCGCTGCGGTGACGACCTACTTCACCGTGTCGCTGCTCTTCTGGTATCTGGGCCTGGTGCCCGATCTCGCCGCGGCGCGCGACCGAGCGCCGACGCGACGCCGACGGCTCGCGTACGGCGTGTTCGCGCTGGGTTGGCGCGGGTCGGGTTTTCAGTGGCAACGCTATCGCGTCGCCTATGTGCTGCTCGCCGCGCTGGCCACGCCGCTCGTCATCTCCGTGCACAGCGTGGTGAGCCTCGACTTCAGCATCGCGCAGCTGCCCGGCTGGCATTCGACAATCTTCCCGCCCTACTTCGTCGTCGGTGCCATCTACTCCGGCTTGGCGATGGTTTTCGTGTTACTGCTCCCCCTGCGGCGGGCATTCAGGCTCTACGACATTATCACCGAAGTCCATCTCCAAGCGATGGCCAAGCTCATGTTGGCGATGGGACTGATGCTCGCGTACAGCTACATCGTCGAGACCTTCATCGCGTGGTATAGCGCCAACACGGCGGAGCGGTACACGTATCTCCTTTCGCGGCCGTTCGGCCCATACGCCGTCGCGTACTGGATCATGACGGTGCTCAACGTCGCGAGCCCGCAGCTCTTCTGGTCGCGGCGCCTTCGTACGAACACGGTGGCGCTGTTCGTCGTATCGTCGTGCGTGCTCGTAGGCATGTGGATGGAGCGGTTCATCATCATCGTGACCTCGCTCAATCGTGATTTCCTCACGTCCAGCTGGCACATCTATCTGCCGACGTGGGTCGATTGGGGCATACTCGCCGGCAGCGTCGGGCTGTTCGGCCTTCTCTTTCTTCTGTTCGTGCGTTTCGTTCCGAGCGTCGCGATCAGTGAGGTGAAGACGCTGCGCATCGAGCTCGCGGCCGCGCGCCCGGCGAGTGGACGCGATGCGTGACCGCACGTGGGCCGGCGGCGCCTATCTGGCGGAGTTCGGCTCGGCCGGCGAGCTCACCGACGCCGTGCGCGTAATCAGCGAGAAGGGGTACACACTGCTCGAGACGTATTCGCCGGTCCCGATCGCGCACGGCATCCGCCAGCGGCGGTCGCGATTGCCCGCCGTCGTGTTCCTCGCCGGCGCGTTCGGAGGCCTGGTAAGCTACGCGATTCAATGGTATGCGAACGTCTACGCGTATCCACTCGACATCGGCGGCCGGCCGCCGCACGCCGCGCCCGCGTTCCTCATCCCGACGTTCGAGGGCACGGTGCTGGCGGCCGCGCTGGCGGCGTTCATCGGCTTCTTCGTGATCGCGCGCCTGCCGCAACCCTGGCATCCCGTTTTCGAGATCGACGGCTTCGAGCGCGCCACCGTGGACCGCTACTGGCTGGCGGTCGATGCGTCGGATCGCCGCGCGGCGCCCGATCTCACTCCGCGCGAGCTGCACGCCCTGTCGCCGCTGCGCGTCGTGTCGCTGGAGCCCCGGCCATGAAACAGTCTGTGCCGGCACTCGCGGCAGCGGCGACTGTGTTGCTCATTGTGGCCTGCGCCCGATCGCCCGAGCGCGAACGGGTCGATTTCGAGCGCATGCGCTTGCAGCAGCGTTATGATCTCTACGGAACGAGCGCGGCGTTCGCCAATCGCGCGAGCATGCAGCACCCGCCCGCCGGAACGTTGTCGCGCGAGAGCGCGGCAGACAGCGGCGCTCTGGGGAGCGGCGAGTCGGCGGGGCACGCCCTCATCGCCATGCCGATCGCTATGACCGCCGCTCGTCTGGCGCGCGGCCGCGACCGTTTCGGGGTGTACTGCGCCGTATGTCATGGTGCGGGCGCGTTCGGCGGCAGTGTCGTGGCTGAGGATATGGGACCGCCGCGCCCACCGTCACTTCGCTCGCCGGTGGCGCTGGCATGGCCGCCGGGCCTCATCTTCGGCGTGATCACCCGAGGCTTTGGCCGCATGCCGTCGTATGCAGTGGAGCTCACACCGGAAGAGCGGTGGGATGTCGTCGGCTACTTGGAGCAGTTGCGGCGGTCACCCGTTACTACCGTCGCCGAACGATCCGATTCACTGCGCGCGGTCGCGATCCAGCGGATGGACTCGACGCTGGCGGCGGAGCAACGGACGGCACGGCAATGACAGGAGCCTTCACGCCCAGCCGCTCGATCGCGCTCACCATCCTCGGCGCCATCATCTGCATTGTAGGCGCCCTTGTGGCTCCCGCGCGTACCGCGGCCGCGTATCTGCAGGCGTACGTCGCCAGCCTCGGCGTCGTGCTCGGAGCGCTCGCGATGATCATGATCGCGCGCGTGACCGCCGCCACCTGGTTTGTGGCGCTGCGACGTGAGGCCGAGCAGGTCACCGCCACATTGCCGGCATTTGCCGTTCTGCTCGTGCCCGTTCTGCTGTCGTCACGCCTGTTGTACTCGTGGGCAGGGCCGGCGGGCGCGATGCCTTCAGCGCTGCGTGATGCCGTGCACGCGAAATCCGCGTATCTGAATCTGCCGTTCTTCGTCGCCAGAGCGGTGCTCTATATCGCCGTATGGATCCTGATCGGCGAGCTCCTTCGGCGTGCGTCGCTGGCCCAGGACCGCGGCGATTCGCCTAGCATCGAGCGCCGGCTCTATGCCACGAGTGCGGTAGGTCTCGTTTTCTTCGCGCTCACCACGACCTTTGCCGCCTTCGACTGGATGATGTCGCTGTCGCCGGCGTGGTTCTCGACAATCTATGGCGTCGACTACTTCGCCGGGGGTATGGTGGGCGCTCTCGCGCTGCTCACCGTGCTCGTGGCGCGCGGGCGCAAGCGCGGCGAGCTGCCGGAGGAGATCGGTGCGGATCACTTCCATGCGCTCGCGAAGCTGCTGCTCACCTTCGTTCTCTTCTGGGTCTACATCGGGTTCTCGCAGCTCATCGTCATCTGGAGCGCCGAAATTCCAGCCGAGCGAATCTGGTACGTGCAGCGCATGCGCGGCGGCTGGCGCGTGCTCGGCGGCGTGCTCGTCGCCGGTCACTTCGCGCTGCCATTCTGCCTGCTGGTCGTCCGCGCAGTGAAGCGGAGCGTCGCCGCGATGACGATGCTCGGTGCTTGGCTACTGGCGATGCACTACCTCGACGTCTACTGGATCGTGATGCCCGATGCGGCGCCGGGCGCGAGCTGGGGATATCTCCTGGATCTGGGCGCGCTGCTCTTCGTGGCCGGCGTTGCGTCGGCGACATGGGCGATCCGGCGCCGTGGCCAGCCGGCGCTGCCGTCGGGAGACCCGCGGCTCGAACCGTCGCTCGAGTACGCGACCGATTAGAGAACCATAATGAAGTTGTCTCGCGCCATTCTCGCTGCAATCCTCGGCTGCATCGTCGTGCTGCTGGTGGTCTGGCTCGCCGGCCGGCTCACCAATGCCGACAGCGACCTGTCGGCGCTCGCAGGAGCGGTCGTCACGGCGGGTAACGATCCCGCGGCGTGGCTGGTGGGCCTCGCAATCCAGATCGTCATCGCGATGCTCGCGGCGCTGGTGTACGCCGCGCTCTTTGAGGGGGTGACCCGCAGGGCCGGCGCGCTCGTCGGGCTCGCGATCGCCGTGCCGCACGCCGTTATTGCCGGCCTCGTGGTGGGCTTTCTCCCGGCCGCGCCGCTCGCCGGCGCCGGGATCATGCCGCCCGGTGCCTTTCTCGAGTACCGGGGCCTGTGGTGCGTCGCCGGGTTCGTGGCCGCGCATCTTGCGTTCGGCGCGATTCTGGGCGCCGTATACGGAGCCACCCGCCACACGTCCGAGGTGGCGCCGGTGCGTTGGCGAGAGATCGCGTAGCTCGCACGCGATGCTCGTGATCGAAGATTAGAGCGAAATGCGCCTTCAGAAGCCGTTCACCACCTCGCAACTCGATCGCAAAGTGTGCGAGGTGCTGGACGTTGCCCCCGCAGGCGAAACAGCGTGAGCTTCACCAACGCGACCATAGGAGCAGAACGCCGCAAGCAGAGCCGGAGATTCAACTTCCGTTGTACAGCTTCGTCCACAGCAGCATTACCCCGCAGGCCGCACCGGGCAGGCGGTACTGCGGCGGCGCATTCCCCATGGCGTAGAACTCCGCGCCGTAGAGCTGTTCCGTCTTGATGACGTTGATGTCGCTTTCCGCGACGGGTACGTCGTCGAGGAACAGCCGGACATGGCACGGATGCGCGCTGAAGCACGATCCCTGGCCTTTCGCGGCGGTCTGACCCGCCGCCTGCGTATTTCCGCCACCGCCGCCATTGCCAGTGGTCTGCGATGTTTGCGCCGTGGCGAGGATGCCGAGCGGGTTGCCGTTCAGCGCCATCTCCTCGAATGTCGTATCGACGCCACACGAGCTCTGGCGCGACGCGAGCTGCCATTGGCCGCCGCGGCCGGTGATCAGCATCAGGCCGGGAAAGTGCGACACTGCTACCACCGGAAAATCGCGAGTGGCCTCTTTGGCCAGGTCCTCTGCATCGAGATATCTACCAAGGCCCTTCGCCTTGCGCAGCTCGAACAGCCGATGTGATTCGACGATGGTCCGCATGGCGAGGACGCGCACGGTGTCGAGCGCCGCTGCGGCCTCCTCGAGCATGAATACCACGCCCGCCGAGTCGCCCTCGACCGCGACCGGAATGTCGGACGTCGCGAAACCAAGCCGGCGCACCCGCACCTCGTGTACGCCGGAGTTGATGGCGGGAAAGCGCGCCTCGCCGATCCAATTCGTTCGGAGATGACGGCCTTCGTCAGGCACGATCACTTCAGCATCCGTGATCGGCTGCCCGTTCCTGGCGTTCGCCACGGACACGATGAGCACCGTGCGGCTCTGGGCCAGTGCGAATCTGCCCGGGCAAAGCAGGGCACCGGCGAAAATCAGTGCGGCTTGCCTCACCACGTGGAGAGAGGCGCCGCCGCGACGATCTGGACGGTGCACGCGAGAAGATGATCTGCTCACGGTCACGTCTCCGGCTGTGTGGAAAGACTCCGTATCTACGTGCTGCCTACGATGCAGTACTGCATGCCCCGTACACGAACGGCGGCCATTACTTGAAGGTTCCAGACCTAGCGATCTCCCGCCCGGAGTGCCAACGACAGAGCCCCCGGCAAACGGCCGGGGGCCCTGCGTTGCACAATGCTCAACTTACCGCTGACCGCATCCGGACGTGTAGGTCGGTGCGCTCGTGAGCTTGGTATCCCACCACATCGGCGTCTGGAACGCGTCGGGACCTTGGCGCGCGATAGCGGCGAGAAGCTGCGTGTTGTTCACCGATTGCTCAGTCGGTGAATACTCGAAGCGACGCGGCACGGTGCTGATGATCGCGTTTGGCCCAGGCTTGAGCGTGCTCGGAACGCAGGTGCGCCGCCACACCGCCCAGGCGGTGCCGCCGTCCGTATAGAGTGCAATCCACTCCTGCAGATCGATCTGGGTCAGACCAGCCGTACCGCTCTGGTACGCGATGTTCGACTGCGCCAGATAAGCCGGAGCCTGGCTGCCCACACCCCACTGCGCCATGGAAGCCGTGACGCCATTGTTGTAGAAGCTTGCCGCCTGCGCCGCGCTGAGGCCGCCCAGGCCGCGGTTGGCCGCCTCGGCCTGAATGAGCGAAACTTCTGCGTACGTCATCAAGAATGACGGCGTGGACAGGCCGTTCCCACCCTGCACGTTGTACGCGTTCGCGGGCGGCCAGAACACCAGCCCCGGACGCGAGCTGACGTTTGTCCACGGTGCGGCAGTCGATTGCGTGAGGCCGTTCGGCATGCCGGCGTACTTGGTGGGATCCGCCACGGTCGGCTGCGCGAACACCGCGAGCCGTGGGTCGTTGGTCGGGACGAGGACGTTCATGAACGTCTTGGACATCCGGTGGTCGTCGCGTGTCTTGAAGTTATCAGCCCACGGATTGTCGAAGACTCCATCGCCCGGCCAGTTGATCTGGGCGTTGTCGGCGTTAGATGTGAATACGCCACCCGGGGCGGACAACGCCGCCTGGATCTGCGTGCTCGCAGTCGCTTGATCGACGTTCACGATCTGCATCGCCAACCGGAGGCGCAGCGAGTTGGCGAACTTCTGCCACTTGACCGGGTCGCCGCCGTAGATCGGGTCGGCGTTCCCAAGGGTGTTCTTCGCGTTGCTCAGCGCCTTCGCGTCAGCATCGAGGCGCTTGAAGAAATCGGTATAGATCGCTTGTTGCGGATCGTACGCCGGCGTGATCGCGCCACCGACGCTATCGCCCGCGAGCGCCTGGAAATACGGGATGTCGCCCCAACTGTTGGTGAGATACGAGAAGACGAGGACGCTCATGACGTCCGCAGGCGCCCACGTACCCGCATCGTTCGCGGCCTTCCCTTTTTGAATGACTTTGTGGAAGTCCTCCAGCTCGCCCTGATATGAATTGTCGAAACTGCCTTGCGTATCACCTGCCTGGAGGCGCTTGTAGTCGTCTTCGTCAGGGTAGGTGACTTCGGCGAGGTGTTGGCTCACGAACTCGGTCTCGCGGAGGTCGTAGCCGACACCGAGCCAGCGCTGCCCGGTCGTGAGCGCGGCGTTGGTGAAGATCGACGACGCCGGCACATCCTGCGGTGAGTTCGGGTTCACATTGAGTGAGGTCAGCTTGTCGTTGTTGCACGCGCCCGCGCCCAGAAGCGCGAGGCCGGTGCCAACGGCGAGCAGTGCGTTGCGTGTGTGCATGTGATCTATGGTCTCCTGGCCGCGTTACGGAGTGACGCGGACGCTGATGCCAAGTGAGCGGGCATTTGGAATTTCGCCGTACTCGACACCCTGAGTGCTCGAACTGGTGCTGTAGTTCGTCTCGGGATCGACGTTTGGCACTGTGGTGTGCGTGAAGAGATTGCGACCCGTGAACGCGATGTTCACGGCGGACGAGTGGAGCATCTCAGAATAGTGCTGCGGCAGATCCAGGCCCACGCGAAGCTCGCGGAGCTTCACCCACGAGTCCCGGAAGACATAACCTTCCGACGCGGGATAGATGTCCTGGAAGTAAAGCTCCGACGTCACGGTGTCGGTGTTCGCGACCCCGCCGACGCAGACGTAGCTGCCGTTCTTGGCGGTATGCGAACCGGCGCCGCACGAAGCTCTGTCGATGCCCTGTACCAGGTACCCCGGCTTGTTCCAATCGATCTCGCGACCGACCAGCGAGCGCTTCATTACGCCGGCGTAGTCACCCCAATAGTTCGTAATACTCCAGAGGTTGCCACCAGTGTGAATGTCGATCAGTCCGCTGATGGTCAGGTGCTTGTAAGTGAATTGGTTATTCCAGCCGCCTACCCAGTTCGGGTTGATGTTGCCCTGCACGGTCAGCGGGCCCGACATCGTGAGGCCGCCGTTCGTCATCAGCTTGCCGGTGGCGCTGTCACGCAGGAACGATAGACCACGGAGCGCACCGAAGGGCTCGCCTTCACGCGCCTCGACTCTGACGCCCCACCAGTTCGCGAGCCGATACGTGGACACGCCGGGGAACAGCTGTACCACTCGGTTGCGGTTGCGAGAGAAGTTGAATGTGGACGTCCACTGGAAGCCGTTCTGGAGCTGCAGCGGAATCAAGGTGAGAAGCGCTTCCACGCCCTTGTTGTCGATGCGGCCGGCGTTGATCGACTTCGTGCCGAAACCGGTGGTTGGCGACACGACAATGTTGATGATCTGATTCCGGGTGGTCTTTCCGTAGTAGCTGGCGTCCAGGTTCGCGCGGCCGTTCAGGAAGCTCATCTCGAGGCCGCCTTCTGCCGACTGCGTGATCTCCGGCTTGAGTGCCGGGTTCGCCACGGTATTGCTGTAGGTGAACAGCGGCTGGCCGTTGAACTTGTTGCTGGTTCCGTTATACGTGGTCGCCAGCGAATACACCGGAGCGTCGTTACCCACGCGCGCGATGGAGCCGCGCATCTTGAGATACGACAGAAAGCGGTTCTTCAGCGCCGGTATAGCATCCGTCAGCACCACCGAGGTGTTGGCGGATGGATAGAAGTACGAGTTGTTCCCCTTCGGCAACGTCGACGAAACGTCCTGACGCCCGGTGCCTTCCACCGTCCACCAGCCGTCCCAGGTGTACGACGCAGAGCCGTAGATGCTGTTCACCTGCCGCCGCTGCAGGTTCTGGTTGTTCGAGAGCGGGAGCGCCGAGTTGGTGACGTTGTAGACGCCTGGGGCGGAGATGCCCTGGGTGCTCACCGAAGTGAAATTGTAGTCCTGCTTCCGGATGTTGCCGCCGAACGTTCCGTCGAGGGTGACGCGGCTGAACTGCTTGTTGGCCGTGAGCAACCCCTCGAAGTTCGTCTCGTTGTTGTACTCGTTCGCGTTGGAGAACGCGCCATTGAACGACGGGTTCACCGGTGCGCCGGTGATGTCCGCCGGGCTCCAGACCTGGTTGATGCCGAGACGATACCAGTCGGAGCCCACGCGGCCCGTGGCGTTCAGCCAATCAAAAAGCTTGTATGTCGCCGAGGTCGTCCCGATGAGGCGATCGCGCGTATCGTTCTCCGGGTTCCCCAGCATCAGGAAGTACGGATTGTTGTGGTAGTCGTAATTCCAGTTGTACTCACGGCCAACGGGTCCGTTGTTCAGCGTGGCAGGTTTTTGCCAGTTGGCTTTGAGGGCGTTCATGTCGACCTGGCGGCCGAACCACACGAAGCTCTCGAGGATCGAGTTGCCGTAGCCCTGACCCGGGCGATCCGTGCCGTTGTTGCGGATGTACTGGATGGTCGCTTCCGTGCTCAGCCTCGGGCTCACTTGCAGGTCGCCCGAGAGCATCGCATTGGTCTTCTGGAGATAGGTGCCCGGGATGATGCTGGACGCGTTGTCCGTTCCGGCGGAGAGGCGCGCGTTCGCGCGATCGGTGCCGCCACTCACGGCGAGCGTCGCCGATGCCGTGTGCCCGGTCTGGAAGAAGCTCGCCACGTTGTTCGGGTGCGCGACCCACGGCGACGCGGCGTTCGGGCTCGTGAACTGAAGGCAGGGCGAGCTCTTATCGTACGCACTCGCCGGAATGTGTACCGGATCGTTCCGATCCGCGGATGCGACGAACGTGCAGCCATTCGTGCGGCCGTCGAGCTTCGGCCCGAAGCTCTGATCGAGACCGTCGTTCACGCCATCGCCGAGTCCATCTACGTACTGGAACTCACCGCCCGCGCCCTGGCCGTACTGGTTCTGGTAGTCTGGAATGCGCGATGGATTGTCGAAGGTGTAGAAGCTGTTGATCTCTGTGCGCACGCGGCCGCCGGAGTTTCGCCCCTTCTTGGTAGTGATGATGATGACGCCGTTCGCGGCGCGCGAGCCGTAGAGCGCGGCGGCGTTGGGGCCCTTCAGGACCGACATCGTCTCGATGTCGTCCGCGTTCAGATCGCTGATGGCACTGCCGAAGTCCCAGCCACCATAGGGATCGGCTCCGCGATCGGTCTTGAGGACGGGTATCCCGTCGACGACGAAAAGGGGCGTGTTGTCGCCTGTGATCGAGTTTGCCCCGCGGATAACGATCATGTCCGAGCCGCCTGGCGAGCCGGTGCCGGTGATCGTCACGCCGGAGACTTTACCCTCGATCTGCTGCACCACGCTCTGCGCTTTGGTTTGCGTCAGATCCTCACTGCTGATCTGCTGCTGAGCCGTGCCGAGTTGGCTTTTCTCGCGCTGGACGCCAAGGGCAGTAACCACCACACCCGTGAGCGTGGTTGGCGCCGCCGCGAGGCTGAAATCCTGAGTGATGGTGCCGCCGGAGAGCGTGATCGTGACGGCTTTCGGGACGTAGCCGATACGCCGCGCCGTGACCGTTACCGCCTGGCCGTTGCTCCGTGTGGCGGGCACAGTGAAAGTGTAGCGGCCATCCGCAGTGGTGTACGCGCCGACGCCGAGGGCGCTGATACTGACGCTGGTGCCCTGAAGCGGCGCGCCGGTCTCGGTTGTGACCCGCCCAGCCACGGTCGTCGCCCGCTGTGCCGATGCGAGTGCCGGGAACAGCCCCAGTACCACGCCGGCGCCAGTGAGGAGGCGCTTGAGAGTGCTTGTCATGACGTGTGCTTACCTCGGGTGAAGTTTCAGGACCACGTGCTGCAATCGAGCAGGGGTGAGAGACAGTGCACGCGGCATCGTCGACAGCGCGCACACCGGCACACGGTCCGGCATGCCGGTTGAGAGTCCGCAAACTCGCTGCACATCGCCGGCCCGATCACCGGCGAGCTTCGATGCCCGCTCCCCAGAGCATGTGTCCTCGCGGCGCGACCATCGGGTAACCACGAAGCCTCAAAATAGATTTGGACACCATAGAGATGCCAGTTCCGTCTCTACGGACGACCGGGAGGTCCACCCGAACAACCACGGTATCAATGGATTGGGTCACTTCCAGGTCGAAGAGGGGAGGGCTTGCGCGCGCAGCCCGATCCGTATAACGCAGCACCGCGGCGTAACCGGGCGGCGGAATCGCTCGTCAAGGATTGTCCGGGTTTCTATCTCCGGACGTGGGTTTCGGCCTTTTTCCTACCCGTTGCCGCGTCAATGCGCCTGCCGATCCGCTTCGCCTGCACCGCGATCGCACTGCTGCCCGCCGTTGCCGCCGCGCAGGGGGCAGGGGAGCGCGGGCGAGGCGTAGGCCAGCCACGCGCCGATTCCTTGGAGGGGTCGTTGCGCTCGGCCCGCGCTGCGGCAGCAGCGGCGCCGACTTCTTCTGCCGCACGCGCCGACATCGGCAGGGCGCTGTCGGCGTTGGGCAGGCATGAGGAGGCGCTGCGCGCCTACGCCGCGGCGTCGCGACTGGCGCCCGGTGACCCTGTCATCTGGGGTCTGCTCGCCGGAGAAGCGGCGGCGGTGGGCCGCGGCCGTGAGGCGGTCGCGTACTGGGAACGGGCGCTCGTCGAAGCGCCGGCGTTCTTCGACACGCGCGCCGCGGAGCGCGTCCGCTGGGAGGAGCTCGTCGCCCGCGAGGGTCCGCAGCCGCCGGCGCGTTTCGCGGTCGAGGGCGGCATCGCGTCGCTCGCCGGCGTGACGACCACCGCGAATGCGCTCGAGCCCACCCGTACGGGCTATACGTCGTCCGGATCAGGCTTCCTCATCACTGCCGACGGCTACGTCCTCACGAACAACCACGTCGTGCGTGGCTGCGCGGCGCTGCGGGTGCGCGGCGATTCCGGTGGCACGACGAAGGCGCGCGTCGCCGGCGTCGACTCGAGCGACGACCTGGCGGTTCTCGCCAGCGACAGCCGGCGAAGCATGGCGGCGACCTTCGCCGCCGCGAGCATCGTTAGGCCTGGCGACGACGTGATCGCGGTGGGCTACCCGCTCAACGGCCTTCTCGCCGACGAAGCGAACGTGACCACCGGCTCCATCAGCGCTCTCGCCGGCATGTACAACGATGATCGCGTGCTCCAGATGAGCGCTCCCGTCCAGCCGGGGAGCAGCGGCGGCCCGTTATTCGATCGCGCCGGTAACATTGCCGGCGTCGTGGTGACGAAGCTCAACGCGAAGATCGTAGCCGAAACGATGGGCGACATCCCGCAGAACGTGAACTTCGCGATCAAGTCGAGCGTGGCGCGCGCTTTTCTCGACGCGCAGGGCATCCGCTATTCCATCGCGCCCTCCATAACGGCCCGCAGCAACGCCGAGATCGCCGAGATCGGACGCCGCGTGACGGTACTGGTGGAGTGCTGGAGATAGCGAGTCGACAGTCGTCACTCGACAGTCGACAGTCGACAGTGGGAGCGTTGATAGGAAGGGCTCGGCGTAAGTGACGCGCACAACGAGCCCTCACGTCCAACGGCGTTACGGACGATTCACGACTGTCGACTGACGACTGCAGTTCTATCGACTCCCTCCGCCGCCTGCGGCGGGGGAGGCTCGCTGCCGCTTCCGGCGGCGAACACTCGCATACCGCACCGGCGGCGGCGCGCCGGTGACGCGGAGAATCTCGCTGGGGTCGAAGACGATCGCGCCGTAGCGGGCTGACCAGTGTAGATGTGGTCCGGTGACGCGGCCAGTGGCACCCACGAGACCGATCTCCTGGCCGCGCTCTACCGTGTCGCCGGCGGCCACGAGCGCCTTGCTGAGGTGGAAATAGCCGGTGACGACGCCGGCGCCATGGTCGATGTAGACGACGTTGCCGGCGAGATAAAAGCTGTCCACGAGCGCCACGATGCCGCGGTTCGCGGCCTGGACCGGGTCACCGGTATGGCCCCGGAAATCCACGCCGAGATGGCTGCTCACGACGCGTCCGTTGAATACGCGCCCGGTGCCGAAGCGGCTCGTTATGCGCGATGCCCGGGGGCGCATGAATGGCTCGGTCCAGAGCTGCGGCACGTCGTGGGCCGCGCGGCCGATGTCGCGCGCCCGCTCGTTTTCCCGGTCGATCCGCGCCCGGATCGCCGAGTCCTGTCGTACCGTGAAGCGGCGGTCGACACGCAGCCGGTGTCTGCCACGGAGGCGTACCCGGTGCGAGGGACGCTCTCGCGCGGATGGTGGCCGGTGTGGAAAGGCCAGTACCTGCTCGAGGGAATCGGCGCGTCCGGACGCGTGGACGATCGTCACGCGAGCGACGACGCTGTCCGACGCATCGACCGGCACGGCCCCAAAGCTGGCCGCGTACGCCCCCATCCTATGGAAGTGGAGCGGCTCGCCGGCGAAGTTACCGGTGATGCTGACCACCGAATCGGCTTCCTGCCTGATCCCATCCAACGATGGAGCGAGCTCGACGCGCACGCCGGCCAGCGAACCGCCCGCTGGATGGCGTGGGGACAGCACGAGCTTCTGCGCCTCCACGACGGTGGGGCAGAGAAGGCTCACCGCGCCTGCCACTATGGCGGCAGCGCGGCGCAAAGCGCGCCAGGCGGGCTGATGCATGGTCACACGATACTGACCTCCGAGCGCGGAAGGTGCAACGAGTGTCCCTCCGTAACTCTACTCGCGAAGCCGTGTAGCACTGCAAATGTCGACGCTGCGAAGGCTCTGGGCAGTGCTGCCGGCAGGCGCGGCAGTGGCGGCCGTCGTCGTGTGGGCCGTCGGCCGGCCGGCCGTGGACGGCGACGCGCGAGCGCAGATGCGCGCCGCGGCCGCATGGGCCGATTCAACAGTAGCCGCCGTCCGCGACCCCACCGGGCAGCACACATCCGACACCGCAGTGCTCGCGCTCGGCTATCTGGAGAGGCTCCGACTGGGGCTCGGCAGCCCCTTTCGCCTCGTCGATTACGCTTTGCACGACGTCAGGCTTTCCGACGCGACGCGACGCCGGGTCGCGTGGGCGTTGCTCGACCGAACTCTTGCCGGCGACGCGTACGTCATCGATCCCGGCGTGCTCGCCGCCGGCGGATCCCGCGCCGACAGCGCCGCCGCGTCGAGGCAGCTGCGACTGATCGAACAAACGGTCGCCGCCGCGGACGAGCCCCGACGCGGTGAGACGGCGGTGCGGTTGGCGTACGCGCTTGCGGCTGGAGAGCGCACGCTCGATGGCGGCACTGCCGCCGTCGCCGACGAGGCGGCGGCGTTGGCGCGCGACCGTAGTTTGGCACGTGAAGACGCCCGATCGCTCTTTCGCCGCGCACGCACTGATCGTGTGTCTGTCTTCGACGAGCTCCAGACCATGCGCTCGGAGCGTGAGCTCGCCGTGGAGACGCCTCCGCTCTCGGTGCCGGCGGCGCTGGACGAGCGCACGCTCGCCGCCGCTCGACGGTTGCTGGATTCGCTCCGGGTGAGCGGCGGCGGAGATCCATCGATCCGACCGCCTTCATGGTTTGCGCCCGCGGTGGCGCGCCGTCTTGTCATCCTGGGAAGCCGGATGCCTCCTGAGGCGGTCGTCGTCGTACCGCTGCGCGTGTATCGCTCGCCGCTGCTCGACGCCGGTGCGTCGAATGAGGAGACACTCGCTGGCGCATATGCGCTCACGAGCCCTTCGCATGGCGGCGCGGCGCAGCCGGCAGTTGCCCTGCTCGCGTCGGCCACGGCGCTGCGTGCTCTCGCGCAGGAAGAGGCGTGGTTCCCCGGCATGCCGGCGCCGACCGAGGGCATGTTGCGCGCGGAGTTCGGGCTCGAATCGGTGACATTCGAGAACGCCGTCCCGCTGGCGTGGCGCCCCTATTATTTGCGCCAGCTCCAGGCGAGCCTCCGCGACTTCGATCACGTGTTGCCGGCGATGTCGGTGGAAGGATTGCGTGTCCGCTTCGTTGCCGGCGGTCTGATGGACAATGCGCTCGCGATGCACGACCCATCGACGCGCACGATCCGCCTGTCGATTCGTACTTCCGCGGGCACGTTGGCGCACGAGCTCGCGCACGATCTCGATTGGCAGGCGGCACGGCGGTTGTACGCCGGCGTCGGCTACAGTTCCGACCGCGCGATGCATGATGGGCGCGGCCCGCTGTCCCGCTCGATGCGAGGGCTCGCCGCCGCGCGTCCAGGTACCCAGATGCCGAGTGCCATGCCAAAGGAGATCGAACGACCGGCCGAGCTGTTCGCGCGCGGCATCGACTGGTTCGTCGCGCGGTCGCTCGCGTCTCAGGGACAATGGGATGGCGCGCTCAGCTCGGCGCAGGATGCGCTCTTGACCGGATACGCTGGTGCCGCGCCCGCGCTCCCCGACGTAGCGCCGCATGCCGGCGCGGCTCTGCTCGACGCGCTGGAGGAGATGACCGCGGTTCCGGTTCGACTGCGCGATAGGTTCCTTGCCGATGCGGGCGATGCAGCCGCCGTCGATCCCTCCCTCACCGTGCGCGAGCTGTTGGCGCTCGCGCCACCTCGCCGACGCGCCGCCCTATGGATCGGCGGCGCCGAAACGCCGGCGGCACTCGCGGGCGTGCCTAACGTCTGCGTCAGTGCACCACCTGGTTCTGGCGAGGAGTTGCAGGCGCGCGCGGCGCTGATGGATCTCGCGCTTGCGGCGCGGGCGCGCGGCCTCCTCCGCCAGCGTGCCCGCTGGATGGCACCGGAGCGGCGTCCCGCGTGGGCTCACGCGGTGCTTGGCGACGCGCCGTGGAACGCCGCCGGGGCAGCCGATGCGGTGGCGCGCGTGCGTGCTGTGCTCGCCGTCGAGCTCGAGCGCGTATCGGGCACAGCGACATTCGCATCGATGTTTCCCGTCGTCTCGATGGGAGAACGCTGCGGCCACTGACAGCGCGTGGGACATGGCACGGAGATGGCACCTTGCACGACTCGCCATGGCCCTGCCTTTCCGACCACGACGACAAACCGAGCAAACCATCGAGGACCGCCGCAGCGGACAGCGTCCCGTGCGCGCGTACGAGCTCGGGACCGCGGCGCGCCTGCGCGGCTTCCTGCGCGAGCTTGGTCCCGGTCTCATTACCGGCGCGGCCGATGACGACCCGTCCGGCATTGCGACGTACTCGCAAGCGGGCGCGGCGTACGGCTTCGGCTTGCTATGGACCGCGCTTCTCAGTTTGCCGTTAATGGCGGCGGTACAGCTGATGTGCGCGCGGATCGGCACCGTCACACAGTCCGGTCTGGCGAGCGTGTTGCGGCAGCACTACTCGCGGTCCCTGCTCTGGTTCGCCTGCCTCCTCCTCCTCGTCGGCAATACGGTGAACATCGCCGCCGATCTTGGCGGCATGGCGGCGGCCGCGCATCTCCTCACCGGCGGAAGCGGACTATTGTTCGTCCCGCTGTTCACCTTCCTTATTCTGGCGCTGTTGATCTTTGCCTCCTACGAGATGATGACGCGCGTTCTGAAGTGGCTCACGCTCGCCCTGTTCGCTTACGTTCTCGCGGGCTTCCTGGCGCGTCCGGACTGGCGGCAGGTCGCGTTAGGCACGCTCGCCCCGCGGCTGTCACCGTCCAAGGACTATCTGCTCACCTTTGTGGCCATACTCGGCACGACGATCTCGCCGTACCTCTTCTTCTGGCAGGCGGCGCAGAATGCCGAGCACGACCGGCAGGTCATGCGGCGCATCGTGGGCCGGCCGCGCCGCTCGATGTACCGCGAGCTACGGTCGGTGCGCCGCGACGTCTATTCGGGAATGATCTTCTCGAATCTCATCATGTATTTCATCATCCTCACGACCGGCGCGACGCTGCACGCCGCCGGCCACACCGACGTACAGACGGCGGAGCAAGCCGCGACGGCGCTCGGCCCCCTCGCCGGCTCGGCGGCGGGCCTGCTCTTCACGTTAGGCATCGTCGGTACGGGCATGCTCGGCGTGCCCGTGCTCGCCGGGTCGGGCGCGTACGCGGTGGCCGAGGCGGCGTCGTGGCGGCGCGGGATGGACGAGAAGATCCACGGCGCGCGGAACTTCTACGCCGTGATCATCGCAGCGATGGTGCTGGGAATGGCGCTCAACTTCGCGAAGTTGAACGCGATGAAGTTTCTGTTCTGGTCGGCGGTCATCAACGGTCTGCTCGCGCCGCCGCTGATCATCATCATCCTTGTGGTGTCGAACAACCCAAGGATCATGGGATCGTTTCGAAACGGCTGGCGTCTGAATGTCGTCGGTGGGCTCGCGGCACTCCTGATGACCGGCGCCGCCGTCGCGCTCGTCGCGTCCTGGCTTTGAGAACGCGCGGCAGCGGCCGGCAGTTTCCGAATCCTTCGCCGGCGCCGCCGCGCGATGACTGCATGATCCGTCTACTTCGTCAGCTGTTCGTGATACTGTCGTTCGGCCTGTTGCCCGACCCCGAGCTGAATCCCTGGCTGGAGCTCGAGCTGTCCTGATCACGGTGCTTTTCGCGGTTGTGCCGGTCGAGCTCTTCACGTGAATCCAAGTGCGCGCCGCACTGCTTGCAGTCGAATTCGTGCGTGTGTGCCATAGGTCCTCCCGATTGGGCCGCGAGAGCACATCGACAGTCGCCGGGCCGCGCGGCCGAACAATGTACACGCCGCATCGAGCGTGCCGATCGCGCGAGCGCGCCCTTCTACGCTCGTCACGAGCACGCGACCGGCCCTGCTCTTGCACAGGCCGCCAAGGCTCACGGCTAGCTTTAGAGGATGGGGGGAGGCGGAGATGGTGGATAAGGCCGGCCAGGGGAGTGTCCTCATCGTCGATGATGATGAGGATTGTCGAGTGATTTACTCTACAGCGCTCGTTCACCACGGCTTTAAGGTTCACCTGGCCGAGGATGGCGAGGCGGGGGTGCGCGTTGCCTGCGCAGAGCATCCCGACCTCATCCTGATGGATCTCGGTCTGCCCAAGCTCGATGGTACCACCGCGATGCACCGTATCAGGGAGGAGCCCACCTGCACCAACACTCCTGTGGTTGCTCTTACGGCCCGGGCCTCCTTCCATGATCGCGCCGAGCTGCTGGAGGCAGGGTTTGACCGCGTGCTCTTCAAGCCGATTACTCCCGGGCGGGTCGTTGCGGCGGTTCGGGACATTCTCAAGGAGCAGCGCTAGATCCATTCAATTCCAGTGACATGCCAGAACAGAGGCAAGCGGCGACCATGTCGAACGAGATCTCGCGGACCGTCGGCGAGGCACGTGTGGAGAACAATGAGGTGGCGCGGATCGTTGGCCTGATGGGTGTGGAGAACAATCAGACGTTGTGGATCGGCAGCGACGCGCGTGTGGAGAACTCGTCGCCCGACCGCAGCGTCCGGTCGATGGCGCGCTCCGGCACCGAGGGGGCGCACCAGAATCCTGAGGTGAAGCACTCGGAGCGCGAGACAGCGGTGCAGTTTGTAAACGTGTGTGTGCCGGAGCGTGAAATGGCGCGGACATTCTGTCCGATGTCGCTGTCCGGCAGCGAGCGCCGTATGCCGGAGACGGACGCGGCGCTCGCCGGCACCGAGGGAGCGCCGAGAAATCGCGAGGCGACGCTGTCCGCTCCTTAGGCGGCGCTCAGGGACGCCGAGACAGCGGGCGCGGAGTCGGCGCGCTCGCGCTCCGCTCCGTCGCGGTCGGTCGCGGAGTCGGGCATTTCGTCAGTCTTCCAATCAGTGGAGGCGAAAAAGGAGGCGCTCATGCGCTCCTCACGGCGCGCCGCAACGGCGGACTCCACACGCGCGTGGATGTTTTCCACCCGAGGCATCGCGGAACTGGACGTAGAGACGCCGGACCGGTCGATGACGATGATCGGCATCGACGCGAGGGCGGCGGAGCGGAGCGCGGAGGTGGCGGCATAAACAGATGGTGTGAACAACCCGGGCGCGGTGGCGCCCGACGCGCTCTGATGGTGGACAAACCGACCGATGTCTTCGGCGGAGAGGAGCAGCAGGCGGCGCGGAGCCGAACGGGACGTCGACGGAGCGGAGAGGAGCCACGACGGCACGAGCGGGGCTGTCGCCGGAGGCGTGCATCGGGACCGCGGAACTACCGGCGACGTCGACGGGCGCGTGAGTCGCCGTCATCTACTCGAGAACGCGGTCGCCGCGCGCCTCTGGCGGGCGCAGTGCCGGCGCGTAACTTCGCCTTACCCGAAAGTGGTAGACGGCATCGAGCTTCGAGGAGGAGGCGGGTGCGCATGGCGATCCGCGTCCTGACGGTCGACGATCACCCGGTCGTTCGTGCCGGAGTCCGGGCGCTGATCGACGGCGAGGACGACCTTCAGGTGGTCGCCGAAGCGCGCGACGGCGTGGAGGCGGTCGCCCTCTACGAGGCGCACCATCCCGACGTCGTCCTCATGGATGTTCGGATGCCGAACATGGATGGTGTTCGCGCGATTCGCGCGATTGTCGCGGCGCATCCGGAGGCGCGGATCATCGCGCTCACGAGCTACGAGGGCGACGCCGACATCTATCGCGCGATCAACGCCGGCGCGCGCGGCTATCTTCTCAAGGACACCCTCAACAGTACTCTCGTCGACGCGATTCGGCGGGCCGCTGCGGGCGAGCGGATCATTCCCCCTGAAATCGCGGCGCGACTGGCGGAGTTCATCGCTCACGACGAGCTGACGCCGCGGGAGCTCGAAGTGCTGGAATTAGCCGCGAAGGGACTACGCAACCGCGAGATCGCGCGCGCCATTGGCCGGACAGAGGCGACGGTAAAGGTGCACCTCAAGCACGTGATGGAGAAGCTCGGCGTCGATGATCGAACGGAAGCGGTGACGCTGGCTGCGCGGCGCGGCATCATCCATATCGGGTGAGTTGTGGCCCTCCGTCTACCACGCGCAAGCGAAGCCCGGGACAGCCTGCTTGCCAAGGTCGCCTTCGAGGCGGTGTGGGAGCGCGAGATCAACGACGACGCCATGCGCTGGGATGGGAATGTCGAGTCGATTTTCGGCTATCCGCGTGATGAGGTCGAAGGCCGAATAGCCTGTTGGCGCGAGCGCGTTCATCCCGACGACCTCGCGTGTGTAGAGAAAACTGCCGCTGAGGCGATACGCGGCAACGCCGCCTGCTGGTCGAACGAGTACCGGTTCAGGCGGAAGGACGGATCGTGGGCGTGGGTGGCCTCACGGTGCGCGATCGAGCGCGATGCGCGTGGGCACCCGCGCCACATGGTCGGCGCGATGATCGACGTGAGCAAGCTCAAGGAGACCGAGTCGCGGCTGCGCCTGTTCACTGAGCAGATGCCTGCCCGGGCCACCGCCACCGATCGCGAGCTGCGCGTCTTGTGGGACACGGGTAGCGCGTTCTCGTCGATCCCGTCGACCGTTGGAAAAACCATTGCGGAGCTGTATGCTCGATCCCCGGATCGCGAACGCGTGTTGGAAGCGTGTCGCCGCGCGCTCGCGGGTGAATCGTCCGTGCTCGACGTCGACGATGGAACCGACGCCGCGCGGCTTCACATCGGCCCGTTCTGCGATCCGGCGGGAGAGGTGACCGGCGTCGTCGGCACGGCATTCGACATCACCGACCGTGTGCGGAGCGAAGAGCAGGTGCGAGAGGGCCAACGCCTCTTGCGACAGGTCCTCGACACGCTCCCTGTCGGTGTTCTGGTGCTCAACAAGAAGGGAGACGCCACCCTGTACAATCCGGCTTCGACACATATCTGGGGCGAGACGATCGTCAGCGGCGAACAGCGGTGGGCGAATTCCAAGGGAAAGTGGCACGCCTCCGGACGCACCATCGCTCCAGGCGAGTGGGCGTCGCATCGCGCCCTGAATGAGGGGAAAGCCAGCCGCGACGAGTTGATCGACATCGAGACCTTCGACGGTGATCACAAGACCATCGAGAACTATGCCGCGCCCATCCGCGACGCTCAGGGTGCCGTCACGGGCGCCGTCGTGGTCAACGAGGACGTGACCGAGCGTGTCCATGCGGAGGAGGCGCTGCGCAAGACCGAGCGACTGCTCGCCGAGGCGGAGGCGCTGGGCCAGACGGGCGGCTGGGAGCAGGACCTCATCACCGGTCGGATGATGAACACCGAAGCGAATGCGCGTCTTTTCTTCGGCGACGACCGGAGCAAGGGCGCGCGATTCGAAGACTACGTCGCGGTCATTCATCCCGACGATCGCGAGCGGGTTGTGCGCAGCCGCGAAAAGCGGCTCGCCGGCGGCAGCCCGAGCGACATCGAGTTTCGCATCGTTTGGCCCGACGGCAGCGTGCGCTGGATCTTTGGCCGCGCGACGGTGGTTCGGGATCAATCGGGACGGCCGATTCGCGTGTACGGCACGAATGCCGACATCACCGAGCGCAAACGTGCCGAGGAGGAGCTGGCGCGACGCGCGCGGCAGTTGGAGAAACTGTCCCGAAAGCTGATCGAGGCACAGGAGACCGAGCGACGCGCCGTGTCACGCGAGCTTCACGATGACTTCGGCCAGGTGCTCACCGCGATCAGGCTCAATCTCCAGCGGCGCGAGCAAGATGACCTGGAGAGCATCGCGCTCGTGGATGGCGCGATGGCGCGCATGCGCGATCTTGCGCAGCATTTACGACCACCGCTCCTCGACGAGCGCGGGCTCGAGGAAGCGCTGAAGTGGTACGTGGAGCGCGAGGCGAAGCGTGCCGGACTCGCGTTTCGCCTCGCGTTAGGCCCTTTGCCGAAGCGGCCGCCGGTCACGCTGGAGGCCGTGTTGTTCCGCATCGTGCAGGAGGCGCTCACCAACGTCGTCCGCCACGCGCAGGCGCGCGTCGTGGAGGTCGAGCTCAGCGAGGCAGAGGGCGCATTGCAGCTCGTCGTCCACGACGACGGTCGGGGCTTCGACGTCGCCGCGGTTCGCGCGCGCGTCACGAATGGGGAGAGCCAAGGGCTGCTCAACATGGAGGAGCGCGCGGCGCTCGCGGGGGGCGATCTGGAGATCGACTCGGCGCCGGGCCAAGGCACATCGATTCGGGTCCGTCTGCCGCTCCCTGCTGCGGCGCGGCGGTGACGATATCGATGCCAAACGGTCGATAGCTCCAGCCGCGCAGCGACGCAGTCGGGTTGGCCTCATGACCCGGGCGGGGATCGAACCCGCGACCTACGGATTAAAAGTCCGTTGCTCTACCAACTGAGCTACCGGGTCCCGCGTACCACTTCCTGTAATCTAGTCGTGAGCCCTCATCGGCAGCGTGAGTGTGAACGATGAGCCTTTGCCCAATTCGCTCTCCACCGTCAGATCCCCGTGCATCAGCCTCCCAGCTCACGGCTGATGGCGAGGCCGAGCCCCGTACCGCCATGCTCGCGACGGAGTCGCGTCTCCACCTGCTCGAACGGCTCGAAGATGCGCTGCTGATCCGCGGGGCGCGATGCCAACGCCGCTATCAGTGACGCGAATCCATACGCGCTTGCCCCCGTCCGAATCACAGGGACCGCCCCACGACACGCGCACGTGCCCTCCGCGCGGCGTGAACTTCACGGCATTGCCGAGCAGATTGACGAGAATCTGCCGCACCCGTTCCGGATCGCCGGCAAACAGCAGCGCGCGATCGCCATCGGTCTCGCGAAGATCGATGTCTTTGGCCTTGGCCAGCGGCATCGCGCGCGAGAGCGCGGAGGTCACGACGCTGGCGATCGGCTGCTCGGTGACCTCCACACTGAGGCGTCCCGCGCTCGCTTTCGCGATGTCCAGCACGTCGTTGACCAGCGTCAGCAGATGATGGCCGGCGAGACGCAGATGACCGACGTACTCTAGCTGCCGTGGCGTGACCGGCCCGCCGACGCCAGCCCCCTTCGCTTTTCACCGTCAGGCAAATTGGGGAATGCTCATAACGATCACTCCACTCTCACTGATTGTCGCAACTGCACTGTTCGGCGGCCACTCCCGGCCCGTCGAGGACGCGCCGTCCGTGCCGGACACGGCGTCGCGCGCGACGTGCCACGATGTGCTGCCATCGGTGCTCGCGCTATTCTCCGCCGATTCCCTGCGCCGGGATCTGTACATTCTCGCGAGCGATAGCATGCGGGGTCGCGAGGCAGGCACCGCTGACGAACTCCGCGCCGCCGCCTGGATGGCCAAACGAGCGCGGGAGGAGGGATTGCAGCCCGCCGGCCAAGACGGCAGCTATTTCCAGCTCTTCTCCATTCGACGGGCACGCCTCGCGTCGACGAGCGCGATTCGGATCGGCGAGCGGGCACTTGCAATGCCTCGCGAGGCAGTGGTCGTGACGCCCGAGGAAGCGCACCTCGACGCGCCGATTGTCTTCGTCGGTGCCGGGCGCGCGGCGGAGCTGGCCGGCCGGGATATCCGCGATCAGGTCGTGGCAGCGGTGCTGACGCCCCCCGAGGGCGCACCGCCCGTAGGTGCAGCGCTCTCAGCGCGCCGCTACACGATGCTCGCAGTGCGGGAACGCGCGGCATTCCTCATCAAGCAGGGCGCACGGGCGGTGGTCCTCGTGTCGGACTCCGTTGCCGATGGCGAGTTCGAGAACATCGCGGTCGGCTGGGCGCGCGGGGAATGGGCGAACACGACGGCAGCGCCGGACAGCGGCGCTCGCCCGCCGGTAATCTGGTTGCGGCGCAGCGCCCTGGCACTCGTGCGCGGCTCCGCCTCCGCGCCGCCGCGACTGACGGCGGAACTGTCGATCGAACGCTTCGTGGTCCCGTCCGTGAACGTCGTCGCGACTGTGCGCGGCGCGAGGACTTCGCCGGCGCGTGACAGCTACGTGCTGTACAGCGCCCACATCGACGGCCTCGGTGTCCGCTTTCCGTGGGCAGGCGACTCGATCTGGAACGGGGCCGACGACAACGGGTCCACGAGCGTGGCGCTCCTTGCCATCGGCAAGGCGTTCGCCGCTCACCCTGGCTCCGCCTCCGTGCTCCTCGTTTGGCACGGAGCGGAGGAGCCCGGACTGCTTGGATCCTCCTGGTACGCGACGCATCCGACCGTGCCGCGATCGTCCATTCTTGCCGTGCTCAATGGCGACATGATCGGCCGCAACTCCCCCGATTCGGCGGCGTTGCTGGGATCACAGCCGCCGAATCGCACCTCGTCTGCCCTCGTGGACGCGGCGCTGCGCGCGAACGCGGCGATTGGCCATTTCGTGATCGACAGCTCGTGGGACCGACCGACCCACCCGGAAGGCTTCTTCCGGCGAAGCGATCACTGGCCATACGTGCGCGCGGGCGTCCCGGCGATCTATTTCAGCACGTTGCTTCACGCCGATTACCACACCCCCTTCGACGAAGCGTCGCGCGTCGACTACACCAAGCTGACGCGCATGGCACGCTGGATGTACGCGGCGGGATGGGCGGTGGCGTGCGATCCCGGAATGCTGAAGGCGTGATGGCTCACGCCGCGGTCTGCGTTGGCGTAATCCACGCCGCGAGCGTGCGCGTGGTTCGTGGCCGGCGAAGCTGAGTCAACGCCTTCTCCTCGAGCTGCCGAACGCGCTCGCGCGTGACGCCGAGCAGCTCGCCGATCTGCTCCAGGGTCATCGGATCGCGGCCGTCGAGACCGAAGTGGAGGCGCAGGATGCGGGCTTGTCGCGGCTGCAGTCTCGAGAGCGCGTCTTGCAGGCACATTGTGAGCTCGTTCTCGAACGGCGCCTCGTCCGGGGCCGCCGCTAGTTCGTCAGGTAGGTAATCGAGCAGCCTCGCCCCATCTCCACCGCCCACCGGCGCGTCGAGCGACAGATGGCTCCGAGCGATCTCCACCTTCCACGCGCTGCCTACGGGTACGCGGATGATGCGCGACTGATCGGCGAGCGCCTGCACGATGGCTTGGCGGATCCACCACACCGCATACGAGATGAATTTTATTCCCTTCCTCTCATCATAGCGCTGAGCGGCGCGAATCAACCCGAGATTCCCCTCGTTGATCAGGTCGGCCAACGCGACGCCGCGGTTCTGGTATCGTTTGGCCACGGATACCACGAACTTGAGATTCGCGCAGACGAGGGCTCCAAGTGCCGCATCGTCTCCCGCTCGAATGCGCGGAGCCAACGCCATCTCCTGCTCACGCGTGAGCAAGCGGTATCGCCGCAAGCTGTCGAGATACGCAGTGAGCCCGTCCTCCATCGTCTGAGCAGAGTGGTGCGGGGTGGGCGGCATCGGAGCTCTGGTCGAAAGGTTCCGCAGAACCTGGCGCTCGAGGCGCACCGCACGAATCAGGCGCTTTCGGGTGAACTTGTACGGGAAACCTTACCGGACCGAAAGGGGTAGCGGCCTCCTCTTTGCCTAAAGTTCCGACATGCCAGCTGGAAAGCGCGGAACCAGGCCGAGCCGCTCGCGGGCCGTGAACGCTTCCATTGCGGCCGCAGGTATCATCGGAACAGCCGTCGTCGGCGCCGCGACTCGCACCGCGCCAGTACTGGATATCGACCACCGCATTCGTCGTTGGATGCGGCGCCGACGGCATCGCGTCTTCGATCGCTCCGGGGTTGCACTCTCCGCGCTCGGTGAGCCGGTGGCTCAGATCCCGCTCGTTGTCCTGGCGAGCCTTTGGACGGTGCGCAGACACCGCCGAACGCGGAGGCGAGCCGTGAGTACGCCCGTAATCGCCGCATTGCCGATCGTTTCGACATTGCTCGCGATCGGCTATCACCACGCCATCAAGAGCGCCTTCAAGAGAAAGCGCCCACTCAACGCGAGGATCTCCGGCCAGCGCCAGCCGAGCTTTCCCAGCGGCCACGCCACGATCACCTCGGCGTTCGCCACCAGCGCGGCTTATCTGCTCCTTCGCGAGCGTGCCGCTCCCGCCCGGACCGTCATTCCGGCCGCGGCACTGCTCCCCGCGGCCGTTGGGTTAGCGAGAGTCTATGACGGGCGCCATTGGGCAAGCGATGTCGTCGGAGGGTGGCTGGCGGGGACCTCGATCTCGTCGAGCGCGATCACCGTCGTGGAGCTGCTGGACGGACGCCGCTCCGCACGCTCCCGCCACCCGTCTGCGGGCCGGCGCCATTAAGTTCACTGGCGCTGGCTGCCAGCCTCGCCGCCCCTTCGCCTCTCGGTGGATCAGATACTGACCGTCGTGTTCCCCAACCAACACGCCGCCGCGACGCGGCTGGCCGCGAATCTCACCACGCCGCTGCTCTGCGCGGTGCTCGCGCTGGGAGCGGTGCCGGTCCCGGCGCGACTGCCGGCGCAGTCGTCACGCGAACGCGCTGATCGCGGAATGCCGGATTCCGCCGGCGTGCCGCGCACCGGCTCCGCGCAATGGCAGGCATGGTTGCTCGGCACACAGGTGAACGTGATCACTCAGCATCTCGAGCGCGTCAGGTCGCCCTATCGTGGACCGAACAGTCTGCCCCCGGACGGCGACACGCAAACGAGCCACGCGTATGGCGTCTACGCGGGCGTTCAGGCGTCCGCGCGGCTGCAAGGTTACCTCGATGTGGAGATGATTCGTGGCAACGGAATCGCCCATGCCACCGGCCTCGCCGGCATACCGAATGGCGACGTCATCCGGCAAGGGACTGTGGACCTGGGTCAGGGACCGTATGTCGCGCGCGCATTCATGCGCTACACGCTGCCAGCGGGCGGGGCAGAGCGCGACACGCTGACGAGCGGGATGGATCAGGTGCCGGCGGTGGTCGCATCGCGCCGGTTGGAGATCATGGTGGGGAAATTTGCCGCCACAGATCTCTTCGACGTGAATCGCTACGCCAACAGCACGCGCTGGCAGTTCATGAACTGGGCGCTGTTCAACAATACGGCGTGGGACTATGCCGCCGATACGCGTGGCTACACCAACGGCGTGGCGCTGTCTTGGATCCATCCGCGCTGGACACTCCGCGTCGGAAGTTTCCAGATGCCGACCCAGGCGAATGGAAACGTGTTCGACGCCGATCTGCGCCGCGCCCACGGCGACAACGCGGAAGTGAGTTTTCCCATCCCGCCGACGCACACGGTGGTGCGGGTGCTCGCGTATCTCAACCACGCCCGCATGGGCAACTACGAGGAGGCGCTGGCGCGCGCGCGCGCCACGGGGCCGGGGACCAGACCCGACATCGTCGCCGACGATCGGCCGGGCCGCACCAAATACGGCGGGGGACTGAACGTGGAGCAGCCGCTCGCCGACAGCGGCGAGACGGGTGTCTTCGCCCGGCTCGGCTGGAGCGACGGTCGCAACGAGAGCTTCGTGTACACGGAGGTCGATCGCCACGCCAGCGCCGGCATTCAGCTCAGCGGCGCGCACTGGCGCCGCTCTGCCGACCGCTTCGCTGTGGCGGCCTTCCACCACGAGATCGTGCGTGCGCACCAGCAGTACCTGGAGGCCGGCGGACTTGGATTCCTCCTCGGCGACGGACGTCTGACGTACGGTCCCGAGCAGGGAATCGAAAGCTACTATCGCCTGCAGCTCGGCGACTTCATTCAAGCGGGACCCGATGTGCAGGTCATCAGAAACCCGGGATACAATCGCGATCGCGGCCCCGCGACCGTAGTCGGTGTTCGCGTCAATCTCAGGTACTGACAGTCGTCAGTCGACAGTCGGCAGTCGTCAGTAACGCCGTTGGATGTGGGGGCTGGTTATCAGGGTCACTCATGCCGAGCCGTCATCAGTTCAACGCCCTTACTCTCGACTGTCGACTGCCGACTGTCGACTGCAGTTCTGGCGACGCTCGACTACTTCCGGAATACCCCCCGGAAACCGCCGGAGATCAACGACGCGATGTTCGCGAGAACGATCGGGCGCCGCGTCCCGCCCGGAGACACGAGATAGCTCGGCTCCCACTCCGGATAAAACCACTCCTTGAAGGCGCGCACTCCTTGAAAGTTGTAATAGCGCTCGCCCACGCCGCGCACCGCGAGGCTGAGCTGATTCCAGATCGGCGTCGCAGCCGACGAGCGGATGCCGGATAAAGGCGCCATGCCAAGATTGAACCGGGCGTACCCTTTGGCTCGCGCCCAGAACATCGCCTCGATCAGGGCGTAGCGCATGACGCCAGCGGGAGCAGCGGCGGAGTAGCGCATCAGGTCCACCTCGACTTCGGCGCGTTGGCCCGAGCGCCAGAGGGTGACGAAGGCGACCACGTTTCCCTTCCGCCTCACCACACCGACCGGAGCGCGCATCACGAATCCGTCATCGAAGTGTCCGAGCGAGAAGCTCTTCTCGCGCGTGTGCTTGAGGGCAAGCCATTCGTTGGAGATGGCGCGAAGCACCGGCAGCAGCGCGCGAACGCCTGCCGGATCGACGACTTCGAAGCAGCAGCCATCGTCCACCGCCTTTCGATGGGCACGCCGCAAGTTCCGGCGTTTCGGGCCTTCGAGGCTGAAGTCCGACAGCGGCACGCGCGCGATCTCGCCCAGCTTCGCGACGGTCAGCGCATAGTCGAGATACAGATTCAGCAACGCCGGCGCGACACGATAGAACACCGGCCACCCGCCGGCTCGGTCGCACCGATGGATGAACTCCTCGATCAAGTGCACCGATTCGCGCGGCGGACCCACGGGATCGCCTAACGACACCCAGCTCTGGCCGGCGATGCCGTACATGATGAAGCAATTCCTGGTGCCGTTGAACAACAGCGATTTGTCACCAAGAAAGGCGAGTTGTGCCGACGCGCGCGGTGATTGCGCGACGATGGATTCTGCGGCGTGGAGGTCGGTCGCCGATGCTTTCAGGTGATGAACGCGTGCCGGTCGAATCAGACGTGCGAGGGCGAACGCGACCACCGCCATCGTCGCCAGCGCAAGGGCCCGTAAAGCGCGAGGGCCCTGAGCTTGATCGGAGAAGCGCCAGAAAACGTCCGGCCCGAGTCCCCTCGTGCCATAGTCGGCGATCGTCAACGCCACCGTGCCGAGAATCACCACGGTGATCGCGACGATCCAACCGGTTGTGAAACGTTCCTCGAAGATCGATGCCTTGCGGTAGAAGAAGCGTTTGCTGGGTATCAGCACCGCGAGCATCAACGACAGCACCAACGCCTGCTCGACGTCCAGCGCGCTGGCGAGGGCGAACAGGACACCGCCCCCCAGCAGCCACACCGTCATGTGATAGGCGGCGTCGAGTCGCCGCTGCAGACCGCGCGCGAGGAGAATGAGTCCGACGCCGGCGATGCTGCCGAAATAAGCAGACACCTCCAGCAGGGGCAGGGGGAGGACGTCCGTGAGCCAGCCAAGCCGACCGGCGCGCGTCGGCATGGCGCCGGAAAACAGGAGAATTGCGCCGGCTGCGTACGTCGTCAGTGCGAAGAAGCGCGGTGCGAGCGCTCCGAGCCAGTCGCCTCCCATCTTCATCAGCCTCGCTACGGCAGACCGTCGCGGTGCGAAGGCGACCGCAACGATCACGGCGAGGGAGGCTGCAAGCGCTAGCAGGAGGCGGACACTCATGCGTTCCCTATCGTTGGGCAGCCGAGCAAACGCGAAAACGTGCGACGACGCTGTGCAACCTCGTGGCCCTTTGGCAACCAAGCAATGGCGTTGTTGCTGCCGCGCGGTCCGCGCGCCAGATTCTCTGCGAGCGCGTCAGCCCGGCGCGCCGCCGCCGCCCCCCCCCGCAGTCGAAGGAAGTTCGATGATGCGACGCGCTCGCGGTCTTGCGATGATGCTTGCCGTGCTCGGTCCTGTTGCGTATGGCGTCAGCTACGCAAGGGCGTCGGCGCGCGGCCACCCTTCGTCATACGTGGCGGTCGATCCGTCGCTCCGTTCCGATTGGCTGTACTTCTATCCTGCGCGTAGCAACGACCGGCCTCGGGCGATGATCGTGCTGTTCGGCAACGACGTCGCATTCTGGGCGCCGCACCAGGAGCTCGCGTGGCGATTGTCCGGCGAGGGGTACAGCGTGGTCGGCGTCGACATTCGAAAATTCCTCCAAACGCTGCCGGAGGCGGAGCCACAGCGGGACAGCGCATTCCCGTCCGCGATGAGCACGCTCATCCAACGGGCGCGTCATGAGTTGCACGCCGACGCACTGCCGGTCGTCCTGGGCGGTCACTCGTTTGGCGCCGAGCTGGCGTTTTGGGTCGCGGTGCATGCGGCACCATCGCGCCTCGCCGGCGTTCTGGCGCTCAACTCTCGTAGCACAGGCCACTTGTTCATCACACGCGACGATTATCTGAATCACGAGGCGAGTGGTCCGTGGAGCTTCTCGACGGTGGACGCCGTGCGGGCGCTTCCGCCGGCGGTCCGCGTGGCGCTGGTGCGCGGCTCGAAAGATCCGTTCCGCAGGCACGATCCCGAGTTCGAGGCCGCGGGGGGCGCGCGCCTCGAGCGATACGAGGTTCCGCTGGCCGGACACTCGATGCGAACGATGCTCATCGCGGGTCCAGTGATCTCGCGCGCCGTTCGCTTCCTCACCGATTCCGTGTCGTCTTGACGGAGTCGCGTGCGCTGACTCGACGCACCGCCTCCCTCGCGGGCGCGGCGCTGCTGCTCTTGCTCGGCCGGGCCTTGGCCGCGCAGGAGGGTGGTGGTCCGCTGGCGCTGTCGCGCCCCGACTGCGTTGCGACCACCCGCCGTACCGCGCCAGAGAATCTCGAGGGGGTGACGATCGGATCGGTGTCGGTCGAGACCGACGCTCCCGTGACACTGCCCTTCGCTGGCGAATGGCTCGCATCGCTGCGCCGTACGACGGAGGCCTCCGTGGTTCGCCGGCAGCTGCTCTTCGCCCCGGGTGAGCGCGTGGATACGGCACGCATCGCCGAGACGCTGCGCCGGTTGCGCGACCAGCATCTGTACGCGGACGTCACCCTCATGGCCGCGCAATGTATCGGCAGCGACGCGGTGAATCTCACGGTGCTGACGCGCGACGACTGGACGCTCCGGCCGATTGCTCGCATCGTGCCGCCGTCCACGGTGTCGCTGGGAGCGGAGGATGGGAATCTGCTCGGCACCGGTCGCACGATATCGGCAACGACCGAACAGTGGAGACGCGGGCATGGTGGATCGTTCGGGGTTAGCGATCCCTGGATGTTCGGCAGGAACATCGCCGGCTCCTTCCACTTCGCGGATGTCGCGGGCAGTCATCTCCTGCGAGCGTCGGTTCGGCATCACGAGTTGAGCGATGCCGATCCATGGCGTTTGGATGCGGCGTTGAACCGGCAGAGCTTCGCCCAGAACCAGCCGCTGGACCGGCCGCTCGGGACGCTCTATTCGGCGATCCAGCTCGGTCATCTGGTCGGAAGCGCAGAACGTTCGTTGACCGTGCCGTACGCGGGTGTGGAGCTCGATCACGCGGATGTCATCAGGATGTTCGGCCGGAACAGGACGAATCCGCAGATCGACCGGCGGCGGTTCGCCGCCGTGGACCTGGGCGTCGCGCGACGCGCGGCACAGTTCGACACGGTGAGCTGGTTCGCGAACGGGCGGGGCTTTCTCGACATCCCGTTAGGCATCGAGGGCGACGGTCTCGTCGCTCCAGGGGGTGACGCGGCGCAGCACGCGGCTGCGGCCCGGTACGACCTCTGGCTTGGTCGGATCTGGCTCCCCAGCCGTGGGAGCCTGATCACGATGGACGCTTGGACCGAAGGCTTTTTCGGCGCTGTGCGCGCCAACCACATCGACCGGCTGGCGATGACCGCCTACGCCGACGCGTCCCATGGCTTCTGGGGGACGCGCCTCCTGTTCGAGCAGCTGCAGCAGCTCGATCCGGACGAACGGATGTTGTCGCTCGCGAACATCACGACGGATCCGACGTTCGGCGTCGTGCCGCGCGTTCTGCGGCTCGCCGACCGGGCGCTGGCGCTGTCGATGGAGCGGTCGCTTCATCTGCGGCCGATCGGGCGCGCCTCGATGCTCGACGGCGCCCTCTACACTGCGGGCTCGATGCGGTGGGACGTGCCTAACGCTGGCGGCGAGCGGTTCGCCGTCGCCGTGGTGGGCGCGCGCCTGCGGGTGTTGTCAGCCAACGGCGCGATCGCGTCCTCACGCGTCGACGTCGGCGTGCCAGCCGCGGCGACGAGGGGCGTCGTGCACCGGCCCGTGCTGACGGTGAGCCTGAGCCCGATGTTCGGCGGTGCACGCCAGCGCGACGGACGCCGCCGGGAGCAGGTGAGCGCGATCGGGCAGTAACCGCGGCTCAGCCTTCCTCCCGAGCGGTCGCAAGCGCGTGCTCGAGAATCTCCAGCCCCGTAATGGCGTCCTCTATCGCAACCGGCGGTGGCGCGCCGTCGCGAAGCATCGACCGCACGCCCTCGTAGAAGCGCGGGTACGCGCCGGGCTGCGTGGGCACGATGCGCGTGGCGCCGTCGCTGACGAGCGTTCCCCAGCGCGACTCCGGCTCGATTCCCCACGTGGCACCCACGGGGCGCGCGCCCTGGCGCAGCGCGTCCTCCTGGACATCGATGCCGTGTTTGATGTACGCACCGCTGCTCCCAAACAACGAGACACGCGGACCGGGCTGGGCGGCGACGTTGCTCATGTATAGGTGCGAGCGGACGCCGCTGGCGTGCCGCAGTGCCAGGAAGGCATCCTCTTCGACAGTAACCTCCGGGTGGCGGCGATCCGCTTCGGCATAGACGTCGGCCACGCGCCCGAAGAGCTGCAAGGCCTGATCGACAAGATGGCTGCCGATATCGAGGATGATCCCTTCGCCATTGGCGCGCGCGTCGGGCTCGCACCATCGTGGCTTCGGCAGGGCGCGCCACCGATCGAATCGTGACTCGAAGCGCGCCACCTGACCTAACGAGCCGTCCGCGAGCAGCTTGCGTACGGTGAGAAAGTCGCCGTCCCAACGCCGATTATGGAACGGCACGACGTGGCGGCCTCGGGCGCGCGAGGCCACGGCCAATGCGCGGGCGGCTGCTGCCGTCGTCGCCACAGGTTTGTCGACGACCACGTGGAGGCCGGCGTCGAGCGCCGCCAGCGCCAGCGGAAGGTGCGTCGCATTAGGCGAGGCAATGGTGACCAGATCGATGTCGCCCGCGCGCCGCCAGAGCTCGTCGGTGCTGGGCAGCACTGTGGCCGCCGGGTGATCGTGCTGGGCGGCGCGGCGGCGCTCCGCGGAGCTCGTGACGATGAACACGAGCCGCAAACCCTCCACCGCGTCGATCAGCGGTGCGTGAAATGTTGCGCCGGCGAGGCCATATCCGACGACGGCGAGCCGAAGCTCGCCGCCCGTCGTTCCGCCGGTCGACATCTAGGGTGCGACCTCGTGGAAGGCGACCGACGTCTCGCGCTCGAGCGCCCAACGCAACGTCCACGCATCCTCGAACAGCAGCAGTGGGTGTCCCTTCGCGTCGTACAGGAGGGTACAGTTGCGGTCGCGTGCGATGCGATCGATCTCGGCTGCGGGCCCCACAACCCAGCGCGGAGATTTGCCCGACATTCGCTCGAGGCGGCAGCGGACACCGTACTCGTGCTCCAACCGGTGCAGCATGACGTCGAACTGGAGTTGCCCCACGGCGCCCACGATCGGAGTGGGACCCGCGGCATCAGAAGGAGAGGTGAAGAAGACCTGCGCGGCACCCTCTTCGGTGAGCTGACGTAGGCCGGCATCGAGCTGCTTGCGTTTCATTGGATCGACCAGCACCACGCGCGCGAAGTGCTCGGGCGGAAAGCGGGGTATTCCCTGAAACTCCAGATCGCCGTTCGCGGACAGGGTATCGCCGATGCGCAGCGTCCCTCGATCCATGATGCCGATGACGTCGCCCGGCCACGCCTCGTCGACGGCGATGCGCTCGCGAGCCAGAAAAGTCTGTGGGGCGGAGAGTCGCATCTGCTTTCCCGAGCGGACGTGCTTCACCTGCATCCCCGCCTCGAAGCGACCGGAACACACCCGCACGAAGGCCACGCGATCTCGGTGCTTCGCGTCCATGTTCGCCTGAATCTTGAACACGAATCCGGTAAACGCATCGTGCGTGGGCTCGATCGGCCCGGCCGTCGAGTCGCGCGCAAGTGGCGGCGGCGCGAGCTCGAGGAACTCACGGAGGAAAGGCTCGACCCCGAAATTCGTCAGCGCGCTCCCGAAAAACACGAGGGACAGGTCGCCCGCCAACATCGCGGAGCGATCGAAGGGATGTCCAGCCTCGTCGAGCAGCTGAACGTCGTGCAGCAGCCGCTCATAGGCAGCGGCACCGACGAGCTCCGGCGCGCTATCGTCGTCGACAGCCACGACTCGATCGGCAACGCGTCGAGCACCATGATCTTCGGAGCGGCCGAACAGATGGATCTCGCGCGCACGACGGTCGAGCACTCCCACGAACGCGTCGCCGCGATGGATGGGCCATGTCACCGGATGACAGGAGATGCCGAGATCCGCTTCGACGTCGCTGATGAGCTTCAGCGGATCTTCACCGGGCCGGTCGCACTTGTTCACAAAGGTGAAGATCGGCATACGACGCCGCTTGCAGACGTCGAACAGCTGTCGTGTACGCTCCTCGACGCCTTTGCGGTTGTCGAGCAGCATCACCGCGCTGTCGGCGGCCACGAGCGTCCGATATGTGTCCTCTGAGAAATCTTCGTGACCTGGCGTGTCGAGCAGATTCACCTGATACCCGTCGTACTCGAACTGCATAACGCTCGAGGTGACGGAAATGCCTCGCTCCTGTTCCAGCTTCATCCAGTCCGACGTGGCGTGCCGCTGCGCTCGTCGGCCCTTGACGGCGCCGGCGAGGTGGATGGCGCCGCCGTACAACAAGAGCTTCTCCGTCAACGTCGTCTTGCCCGCGTCCGGATGGCTGATGATGGCAAAAGTACGTCGGCGGCCGATGGCGGCGCTAAGAGCGGTGTGTGGTGTCATTGCACTGCGGAGAGAGAAGCGAGCGCGTCGAAATCGCCTCGCACTTTCGAAAGATAACATCACGCGATATCGGCGATCCGATCCAGCGAGCGCCTGCGGCGCGGTTCATGCTCGTTTGATTGAGAATGGCAAACCCGCAGGGCAGTCCGATGCAGGATGCTCCGAAACTACAAAAGGAATTGGCCGTCGAGATCGCAGATCGCCTTCGACCGGTCTGCCCGCGCTTCACCGAAGAGGAGCTTCAGGCCCTCGCGTCGCGCATGGCCGCATTACAACTCAAGTACGAGCGCCGCGTCGTGCTCGACTTCACCGGCGGCGCGCGTCACGCGGCGTTGCAGCTGGATCATGCCCCTTCGAGGGGCTAGCACGCGGCGCTGACGTTGTCCCGCAGCAATCCGAGCAGTTCGGTGCCTTCCAGCATCAGCCAGTCTCCGGGGATCGGCGCCACCCGGTGCAGCTCGTCGCCGCATTGGAAACAAAGCCAGCCGTTGCGGTGGGAAGCGGGCACCGGCAGCCGGGGCTCGGTGAGCTGGCGCCGGTCGGCGTGCTGCCGGTAGCCCACTCGCCGATCCCGCCCATCACGCCGGTCGATGATGCTTGGCCGCGACTCCCACACCTCCCAACAGCGGCCATCCTCGTCATACAGCCTACGGTAGGCCAGCATGTCGTCCTCCTGAGGCCCGGCCCGCTACTGCGTTCCGGCGTCGCCCTCGAAATAGCTGAAAGAAATGGGCCGCTGCCGCGAACCCTCAATTGCCCTCACATTGGGCCTGCTCGATCGCCAGCACCTTCCGCAACCTGCGCTCGTGCCGCTCGGCCCCGGAAAAACGTGCCCGCAGGAAGGTTCGAACGAGCTCGATGCAGAGAGCCGAGCCCACGACACGCGCGCCGAGGCAAAGTACGTTCATCGAATCGTCTTCTACACCCTGATGCGCGGAAAAGGTGTCGTGGCACAGCGCTGAGCGGATTCCGCGCACCTTGTTGGCCGCCACCGAGGCGCCCACGCCACTCCCGCAAATGAGGATGCCACGTTCGGCGCTGCCCGCGGCCACGGCTCCGGCGACCTGCCGCGCGTAATCGGGATAGTCGTCGCCGGGGATCTCCCGGTCGGCGCCGCAGTCCATGACCACGTGTCCCGCCTCACGTACGGCCCCCACGACCGCTTCCTTGAGCGGATAGCCGGCGTGATCGCAGCCGACGGCGACTATCATCGATGGGTCGGCCCCCGCTGGCCGGGAGCGGCCAGGGCGAGCGGTTCCGCCGTGACGTGGGCGTACACAAGGCGGGAGATGTCAGCGATGAGCTGGCGCGCGACGGCCGCTTGCGGAATATCTCGGGTGAGCACGACGAGCACATAAGGTGGACGGCCGCGTGGATAAACGACCGCTGCGTCGTGCAGCACTCCCGTTATCCAGCCCGTTTTGTGTGCCACCGGTGTGCCCGGCGGCAATCCCGCAGGGATCTCCCCGCTGAACTCCTGGTGGAGCAGGATGTCGCGCATCTCGGCGCAGCTGCGCGCGGATGCCGCGCGCCCCTGCTCGATTGCCGCGAGGAGGACCGCCAGGTCGCGCGCCGTGGTTGTGTTATTCATCCCGGCGGCGAAGGCTTGGTTGTCTTCCACACCGCGCCGCACGTCGATGTTGGATGCGCCGAGCATGTGCGCCGTCCTGTTGGCGTTGGAGGCGCTCACCAGCTCGATCAAGGCGTTCGTGGCCAGATTGCTCGATCGAGTGATCATGTGGTCGATCAACTCGCGAACGGGCACCCTCGTGCCGACGCGTCGATACATCGAGCTATCGGAATCATCACCGGCGTCCAGCTCGTAGGGCGATCCGTCCACGAGCGAGGCAAAACGATTCACGAGCAGGATGCCCTGATCGAGTCGCAGTGCACCGGCGTCGGCACGGCGGAACAGCTCGATCATCACCGGCACCTTCATCGTGCTCGCGGCATGAAATCGGGCGTCGGCGTTCACGTAGAGCGTGTCGCCGGCGTCCGTACCCAGCTCCTGAAATGCGATGCCGATCACCGCGCCGGGCACCTCTGCCGCGTGCCTCGCGATCGCCGCGGCGAGCGAGTCGAGATCCGGCCGCCTAACGCTTTGGGCCGAAGATTCTCCGAACATTCCGCCGGCCAGCAGAACGATCAGCAGCGAACGGTAGACCATGCGCGAATATAGGAACTCGGTGATGGAGGTTACAAGCACGGATGCGTTGCCAATCTCATCATGGGTCGTGTTTTACACACCAGGCGATGGCGCCTTCTCGTCCGCTCGAATCCGAAGATCATGTCGCTCGATACCAGTGCACGTACCGTGGACTCCGCGCCGGCAGCAGCACAGCGAAACTCCGCGGCGCTGCACCGTGAGCGCGTTCGGTTCGCGAACTTCGCCTTCACGCGAACGCCCTCGGGACATTGCACCGCCGATGTGGAGCTAGAGTACGAGGGTCAACGCGTCAGCGGTCACTGCACAGGCCAGTCGAGCCCACTCGGCGACCTCCGAATTGCCGCGGACGCCGCTCTGCGCGCGCTCGAGGAGTTCACCGAGCGCGCGCTGCGTTTCGAGATGCTTGGCGTGAAGCTGATTCGCGCTTTTGACGCCAACTTGGTCATCGTCTCGGTCGGGCAGCTCGGAACCGATGCTCCGGTGCGCCTCGTTGGCTGCTTCCTCGCCGAAACGGATATTCGCCGCGGTGCCGCGGTCGCCGTGCTCAACGCGACGAACCGCGTTCTCGGCAACTACATCGCAACCCGGTGACGCACGCCGTGGCGCGAGTCAAGCGTCGGATCGCGCTGCTCGTCTTCGCCGTGGTGGGTGGAGGTTGTACGCGAGGGATGTTTGCCGGCGGTGCAGGCGCTGGCCCGGTGCCCGCAGAAGCGTCCCCGCAATCCGTCGGCGCGACGGCGACCCTGCCCATCGCCACCGCAAACACGCCGGCCGTCACGACCACGCGCAGCGATAGCGCGTCGCCGGTCGCGCCCCCCTCCATCCCGCGCGCGCCGACCGCCGCCACGCAGGCTGGAGCCGTCGCGGATACCACGACGATGCTCCAGTCGGGCCGGAGCGCGCCAGCGCAGCTGTCCGCAGCGGACTCGGTTCATGTCACCAGCACCGAAGTGAGCCGACGCGAGCTGGACATCTTTGGAGACTCACTGCCCGCTCGGGTGACGGATGCACCGGCTGCTGCCGCAGCCCCTTCGTGGGACATGGAAGTGCAGTCGTACGAGAGTGTCAGCCGTGTGCGACATTTCGTGCAGCTCTTTTCCGGACCGGCGAAGGAGCACATCGCCTCGCGGTTGGAGAAGGGATCGCGTTACGAGCCGATGATTCGCGCCAAGATGCGCGACGGCGGCCTCCCCGAGGATATGTATTACCTGGCACTCGTGGAGAGTGGCTTCGATCCCAACGCGTACTCGAAAGCCGCCGCCGTGGGCATGTGGCAGTTCATGACCTCCACTGCGCGCGACATGGGTATGCGCGTCGATTGGTGGATCGATGAACGCAGGGATCCCGTTCGCTCTACCCGTGCGGCTGTCCGCTTCATTCGCGGGATGAAGGAGCAGTTCGGGTCTCTGTATCTTGCCGCAGCGGCGTACGACGGCGGCCCCGGACGCATAGCGCGCGGCCTGAGCCGCTACGCCGGCGACCTGGAAGGGACCTCCGGCGACGACGCGTTCTTTGTGCTCGCCGATAAGAGCTACCTCCGCAAGGAGACCAGGGACTACGTGCCACAGCTCATTGCTGCCGCCCTCATCGGCAAGGACCCGCACCGGTACGGAATGGAGGTGAAAACGCAGCCGCCATTCGTCTATGACTCGGTTCGCCTTGGTCCAGGGCTGCCACTGGCGACAGTCGCCAAAGTCTCCGGCTGCAGTGTGGCGGCGATCCGGGAGCTCAACCCGCACATTCTTCGTGGCATCACACCGCCGAAGGATTCCATCCTCGTCCGCGTCCCGGTGGGTTCCGCAGACGGTTTCATAGACCGTTTGATGGTGCTACCCAGGTCGGAGCGCATCGGATTGAGGAGCGTACGCCTGGATAAACCGGTACATGTGGAGCTGCTCGCCAAACGCGAGGGAACGGGGCCCAAGGACATCGAGCTGTTCAATCCGAAGCTCAAGCGGTCGAAAAAGACAGGGCGCATTCTTCCCGGTCAGACGATTCTGATTCCCTCGCCGGAGGTGGCGGCCGCCGCTCTGGCCGTACCCGATCCGTCCCTCGAGCTGTATCCCGGCTCGCGTTTCAGGAGCGTTCACGTCGTGCGCCGCGGCGAGACCCTCAGCGGCATCGCGCTGCACTACCACACGACCGTCAAGTCGCTCATGACCCTGAACGGACTTCACAAGCCCATGATCTTCCCGGGGCAGGAGCTTGTGGTCAGCGGGCGGCGGCCCAGCGCCGCGAGCGGGAGCGCCGCGCACCGGCACAAAAAGAAGAGCGCCACCGGTTAGGGTGGCGCTCCACTTCTCCAGCTTTTTCAACAGCCTGGGCGCGGTCACTCGATCACGCCCTTTCCTTTGTACCCCCGCGTGACAATGCGGTCATAACCGTTGGTCGGGTTGTGCCCGGCCTGGATCGCGTCGTTTACGGCAGCCTCGCCGCGGTTATAGACGAGGAGCGCCAGCTTCACATTGCCGTGGTACTGGTCCACGAGCGTCCGCAGGTAACGCAGTCCGACGTGGAGATTCGTCTTCGGGTCATACAGGCCTTCGACCGATACGCCCTTCTTGAAGTAGCGCGCCGTACTCGGCATCACCTGAGTGAGGCCGACCGCTCCGACCCGGCTCACCGCATGGTTGTTGAAGTCGCTCTCCAGCTTCACGAGCCGGAATGCCAACTCGGGGTCGATGCCTTCCTCGAGCGCCGCGTCGAAGATGTTCGACGCGAGGTCGCCAGGGACCTTGTACGTCGTAGAGAACTTCAGGATGCGGTTAGCGCGATCGAACTGTGCTCTGACGAGATTGAGTTCTCCTTTCGTGGTCTCCAGTTCTGAACGGAGCACATCGCTCTCCCCGCCCAGGCTAAAAAACTTATGGGAAGGGGTGCTGACCTCAGCCGCCATGGCGTTGGTCGGCTCGGGCTTGCGATGCGTGACGATGAATGCGCACGCTGCGACGAAGCCGAGGACGTAGAGCGTCCTAACGACACGCCTACGCCGTCGTGCGCCATCGCCGCGGTGCACGTAAGTGCCACGGAGATTTCGCATAAATCCTTTGAATGCAACAGGTTAACTGCAGAGACAGCCAGACCTACTGCCACTCTGGACTATAGGGGGCAACTGGGATGCCATCAACCCCCCTTACCCCCTTGACCAATCGCCGGACGCTCCTCCGGATTTCGCTAAGATCGATATATCGGACAACTCCATCCCTCGATCCGCCGCCTTCGCCATGTCGTATATGGTCAACAGCGCGACGGACACCGCCGTTAGAGCCTCCATCTCCACTCCCGTCCGTCCAACTGTGCGCACCGTTGCCTCTGCGCGCACGCCAGGAAGCGATTCGTCCGGAGTGAGCTCCACCTGGACGTCGCTGAGCATCAACGGGTGGCAGAGGGGTATGAGCTCCGCCGTGCGTTTGGCGGCCATCACACCGGCGACTCGAGCCACCGTAAGCACATCCCCTTTCTTCAGCTGATTGGCGCGTATGGCAGCCAGCGTAGCCGCCTTCATCCGGACGCTCCCGCGGGCCGAAGCCGTGCGCTCCGTCTCCGGCTTCGGGGTTACGTTCACCATCCTTGCTTTACCCGAGCTCGTTACGTGGGTTAAATCGTCGCTCATTGAAGCAGGCCGGCAAGATCGCGGAGCAAGGAAGCGGTAACGAGCTGCGGACTCACGTTGCTCTGGGCCAGCTCCTTGGCTCGCTCGACGCACGCCAGTGCCACTGACGACGTTAGTGCCCGAACCTCATCAGTTCTGCGCACCGCAGATTCCCGGGTTCGTTCGTGCAACACGACCGTCAATGCGTCGAGGGTGTCGCTGAAGCTGCCACGAGCTTTGGTGGACGCCTGGAGGAAGGCGAGCCTGTACCGTGCCGCTGGGTTGCGATCTCGGGCCGCACTCACGAGTTGACGAGCGGCATCGAGAGCCGCCGACCAGCCGGCGAGATCGAAAAGCCGCCCAGGCGCGCCGGCTGCGGCCTTGACCAGCTCCCAGCTGCCGGCCTTTTTCGAGACGCCCGCTGCGGCCCCTCCGTCCACATCGAGCCGAGCGGCAACGGCGGGCTCCTCCACGAACGCTCTGACGTCGACGTCGGGGACCAAGGCGACGCGCACGGTAGCGACACGCGAACGGATGGTTGGCAGCAGTGCACCCGGCTCACTCGTGGTAAGTATCAACTGCGTGTCGGCCGGCGGCTCCTCGAGCAGCTTGAGGAAGGCGTTGGCTGCCTGATCGGCGCCCTCCTGCGAGATCATACGGTCGGCGTCACCTACGATGAACACCTTCTTACGCGCCAGCGCGGCCGACATCGCCGCTGACTGGACAATTGCACGAACGGTCGCGATGTAGATGCCCTCGCTTCCACTCGGCGGTACATACAGGCCGCCATCGAGAACCCGTTCGGCGATTGCCTCGGCGAGATCCTCCCGGACGGCTTGGGGAGTGGCGTCGGACTCCTTGAGACGCGGACGGGGGAAGAACCATTGCAGATCCGGGTGCGTGAGCTCGGCCGCAAAGCGGCATTGCCGGCAATGCCCGCACGGCCCATCCGCAGAAGGTGCGACGCAAAGGAGGTACTGGCCCAGCCAGAGCGCGAGGCGCTGCTTGCCTACGCCACGCGGTCCGGCGAGCAGCAGAGACGCCGGCAGGGTGCCGCGTTGGGCAGCGGAGATCAACTGCTCGCGCAGTGCGGCGTGGCCGTGCAGCGGAACGATCGGCATAGCGGAAGATAAGCGCCACCGGCAGGCGGATGTAGATTCGGAGGACGTCCATCCCCGCAGATTGGATCATGAATTCCACGGCTTTTTGGGTGTTCACGCTTGTGCTGCTAGGCACCGCCACTACTTCCGCGGCACAACGGGTACGCGCGCGGGACCTCGGCGTGAAACCCGGCATCTTCTCTCCTGGTCCGCTCAACGCGATCACCGACGTAGTCGGGGTGCGGGTGGGGCACGCGACCGTGGTCGAGGGGGAGTCCGTGCGCACCGGTGTCACCGCCATTCTCCCCCACGCCCGAAATGCGTATCTGGACCGCGTTCCGGCCGCTCTCGTGGTCGGCAATGGCTTTGGCAAACTCATTGGCGCCACCCAGCTGAACGAGTTGGGGGAGCTCGAGTCGCCAATTCTTCTCACGTGCACTCTTTGCGTTTGGCGGGCTGCGGACGGTCTGGTCGAATGGATGCTCGAGCAGCCCGGGATGGAGCAGGTGCGCTCGCTCAACCCGGTCGTTGCCGAAACGAACGATGGCACGTTGAACGACATCCGGAGCCGGCCCGTTACGGCGGCCCATGTGCGTGCAGCGCTCGCGGCGGCGTCGACGGGACCAGTTCAGGAGGGGAGTGTAGGCGCCGGTACAGGCACGGTGGCCTTCGGCTGGAAGGGCGGCATCGGCACGTCGTCCCGGGTGCTGCCCCCGTCATTGGGAGGCTGGACGTTAGGTGTGCTCGTGCAGAGCAACTTCGGTGGCGTGTTCCAAGTGGTCGGCGCGCCAGTGGGGAAGGAGCTCGAGCAGTTTTCTTTTCGGCGCGACGTCGCGAAGCCGGAGGAGCGCGGCGACGGTTCGTGTGTGATGGTCGTGGCCACGGACGCACCCTTGTCCGATCGGAATCTGCGCCGGTTGGCCGCACGCGCCATCATGGGCCTGAGCCGCACCGGCTCAGCCGCGTCGAATGGCTCGGGCGACTACGTGGTCGCGTTCTCCACCAATCCAAAGGTGCGTCGCCCCTTTGGCGCCGGCCGCATCACGACGGAAGAGTTGGCCAATGACGAGATGTCGGCGCTCTTCCAGGCGGCAGTCGAAACGACGGAGGAGGCGATATACAACTCCCTGTTCCAGGCAACCACGGTAACGGGCAATGGACACACGGTCCAGGCCATCCCGCTCGACAAGCTTCGGGAGGTGCTGGTGAAATACAACGTCACGGGACGCTGAGCTGTTCGCCCAGGTCGGCACGTTTTCTGAACCCGCTGTGCTGACATCCAAGACGATGAGGCAAAAATGGGCGGAAAGCGGCCGGACCAGCACCACATCGACCCGGCGGAAGCCGGCTCGACCGACTACAAGTGGCGGCACGAGGGACGGGGGCAGAGCGAGCACCTTGCGGACGACGAGAAGGACAAGCTGGCGAGTAATCCGCACGATCAGCCGATGATCCCGGAGAGCGGCGTAAATCCGGCGCTCCGCGAGCTGCAGCACAAAAAGGTGGAGAAGTTGCACGAGCCAGCGGAGGGTGAAGCGGAACCGTGAGTTGCCACTCAGAGCGACTGCTCTCGCGGCCGTTCTGCTCTTTGGTGGCACAGGCTGCGCGTCGCTCGTCGGTGCGCGCAAGGATCAGCTTCCCCGCGCCGGAGCCGGCACCACTTTTCACGCGATGGATTGGCGCGGTCGCACGCGCACCTTCCTTCTGCACCTCCCGCCGAGGATAAGGAAAGGCGGGCAGGTGCCGCTTGTGGTCGTGCTACACGGCAGCGGCGCCAATGCCAACGTCGTGATGGACGAAAGCCAAATGAACGACCGCGCCGATTCGGCGGGCTTCGCTGTCGCGTACCCGAACGGCACCGGTTGGCTGCGTTACTTTTTTCTGACGTGGAACTCCGGCCGCTGCTGCGGTGACGCGCATAGGCTGGAGGTCGACGACGTCGGTTTCATTCGGGCGATGGTGGAGCGCATCGTCGCGACGTTGCCCGTAGATGGCGCGCGCGTGTTCGCCACCGGCTTCTCGGACGGTGGCCGGATGGTCTATCGTTTGGCATGCGACGAGGCGCCGGTCTTTGCCGGGGTGGCGGTCGTATCGGGAGGACCACCGGATTCGAGCTGTACGCCGGAGCTGCCCGTGTCTGTGGACATCTTTCACGGAACGGCTGACCGCACCATGGGATACGGCGCGACAACCGCATCTGACGGCAGGGAGACCGATAGTGTGCCCGTGAGCGTTCCCGAGACTTTCCAGTGGTGGGCGCGTCGCGACGGCTGTCGTGGTGAGCCAGTGCGAGTCGTCACCGACTCCGTGGTCACCGAACGCTTTCGCTCCTGCCGGTCAGGCACCGCGGTGGAGCTGAACACCATTGTGGGCGGCCAGCATGCGTGGCCGGGTGGCAAGCGCGGCTTCTTCACCGAACCGAGGCCCTCGCGAACGATCGACGCGTCGGCGGAGATGCTTCGCTTCTTTGCCGATCATGGGCGCTGAGCAGGCGCCGTCTTTGTGAAATAAAGTACTTGCTTTCGCTGGCGCCGCTGCGTACAATCCACGTATGGCACCGCCGCCGCACCGTCCGACTCGCCGCCATCCGGTACTCCCCCTGCGCCCGCCAGCCGGCCGAGCCGAGCCCCCGGAAATGCAGGCGCGCGCGATGGACAACCTGCGCTTCATCCGCGAAACGATGGAGCGCGCCGGCACCTTCACAGCGCTTTCCGGCTGGGGCGAGGTCGTCATCGGCCTGACCGCCATCATCGCGGCGCTGATCGCCAGAGAGCAACAGCGTCCTGGAGGATGGATCGTCGCGTGGCTGCTCGAGGCCGTGCTCGCCGCCGGACTCTCTGTCGCCTTCATGGCGGCGAAAGCGCGCGCGGCCAAAGTGCCGCTGCTCTCAGGGCCTGTCCGCAAGCTGGTGCTCAGCTTCTCGCCGCCGCTCATCGTCGGCGTTCTCATGACCGCCGTATTTTATGCCCGCGGCCTGTCAGCGCTGCTTCCCGGCGTCTGGATGCTCCTGTACGGCACCGGTGTCGTGACCGCGGGAACCTACTCGGTAACCATTGTGCCCTTCATGGGCGCGGCGTTCATGCTGCTCGGCGCCGTTGCACTCCTCGCCCCGGCGTCGTGGGCCTTCGCGCTCATGATCGCCGGCTTTGGCGGCCTGCACATTCTTTTCGGAACTCTGATCGCACGGAGGTATGGTGGCTAAACACGGAGCGCTGCCCGACGATCGCGGGACCCGGCGAGACGGGGTGGAGGATCGCGCGGACGGCAAGCCGCGAACGCTGCGCAGTGTCGGCGGCAAGAGCAAGCCGGAGGGAGCTCTTGCCCTCGACCGGTTGATCCACGAGCGCATCCGCCTCGGCATTCTGAGCGCGCTCGCGGTGAACGAGACGATGACATTCAACGATCTCAAGAAGCTGCTCGGCACTACCGACGGCAACCTCAGCGTGCACGCGCGGAAGCTCGAGGAAGCCGGCTACATCGTGTGTACCAAGTCATTCGAGGGACGCGTGCCCAGGACGGAGTACGCGATCTCGTCGCCGGGACGGCGGGCACTCGAGCGGTATCTCGACCACATGGAGGCGCTCATTCGCGCCACGCGCGAGCGGTGATCCGGCTATGGCGATGAAGCAATGGAAGGGGATCCACGTCGGCGTGATCATGGATGGCAACGGCCGATGGGCAGCCGCGCGCGGCCTACCACGCAGCGCCGGTCACCGCGCCGGTGTGCGCGCGACGCGTGAGGTGGTCGAAGCGGCAACACGCGCAGGCATCGGCACACTCACCATCTACGCCTTCTCGGCCGACAACTGGTCGCGTCCGACGACGGAAGTCACCACGCTCATGCGGTTGCTGCGCCGAACGCTGCACATCGAGGCGAAGCGGCTGCACGAGAACGGCGTGCGTCTATCGATCATCGGCCGGCGCGACCGTCTGCCGCGTCCACTGCGGGTGGCGATCGCCGACGCCGAGGCACTCACTGCGTCCGGACGCAACCTCCACCTCCGTGTCGCCATCGACTACTCGGCTCGTGAATCCATCCTTCGCGCTGCGGCGCTCGCCGGGAAGGAGCCGCTCACGCGTGAGCGCTTTGCCGAGTTGATCGGACACGTCAATCACGAGACGGTACCGACCCGTGACGTCGATCTCCTGATCCGCACCGGCGGCGAGCAGCGCCTGAGCGATTTTCTGCTCTGGGAGTGCGCCTACGCGGAACTGTATTTCACCCCGCGCATGTGGCCCGACTTCGGCTCGAACGAGCTGGAGGAAGCGCTACGAGAGTTCGAATCGCGGGAGCGGAGGTATGGAGGAGTGCCGGCCCAGGTGGCTAGCTGACCAACAGCTGCGGACTGGGGACTCTGACCGACTGCGCACTGCGGACTCTGACCAACTGCGCACTGCGAACTTCGGACGTACTGCGCACTTCGCACTCGGATTTCAATGGACGGTTGTCATTTGATGTGTTCAATCGCCCATGTCCAAAAAATGCAATCCTCGGCCGTCATCATGCCGCGCGGGGCGATGCGGGCGTCTTGGTATCCGTAGAGGCCGATGTCCAGCAGATACTGACCGCGTGATACCAGCGTGCCGCGGCAGACGCGGTCGTCGGAGGGAGGTGCATCGAGTGCACCTGTCAAGCGGCCGAGGAGCTCCGCAAACACACCCCGCGGGATGCGGTGGCGTTCGGCGGGATAGGCGAATCCGAAGAAGACGAGGTGGTGCAGCAGGAGCTCCCAGTTCGCGTCGAAGCGCGCGATCAGCCGCTCCCAGTTGATGGTCTCGGCACAAACGCGGAGAATGTGAACGATGTCGGCGCCGTCGAAACGTTCCCGCTCCATCACGAACGCTTTTTGCCAGAGTAGCTCTTCCACGGGAGCGAACCTCACCGGCATTCCGAGCACTTCGGCTTCGACGGCGTGCTGGAACCAACCATCGTCGACACGGCAGATGCCATTGCCCGAGCTGAATACCAGGTCGACGACGTCATCTCCTTGCTTCGCCTTGGCGAGCCAATGCGGGAAGGTGAGCTCGGTCCAGTATCCTGCTTCTCGCAAAGCATCCATGGCGTCCTGACAGTCCTCCCGCCGCAGGAACAGGTCAAAGTCCTTTGTCTCGCGCACGATGCCCGTGTAGTGCAGGATCGCGTGCGAGCCCCCGACCAGGAAAGGCACGCGCGCTTCGCTCAACACGTGCAGCGTGCGCCGATAGAAGGTGTTGGTGTCCTGTCCTGGGTCGTCGTACGTCGACTGATAAGCCATGGCGCGCCGGCGAGGGTTCGGCACGCCAGAAGTGCAAGACCGGGGCTAGGACGCGGACTCGGCCGGCAGCCGCCGTGGCCCGAATCTAGAGGTAGTAGATGCGGACTCTACGGAGCGGGACTGATGGCCATGACCGGCGAGCGGGTGCGGCTGGCGGCGGTGAGCGACATCCATTACGCCAAAGATTCGCAGGGCGCTCTACAGCCTCTGTTCGCGCAGATCTCCGAGAGCGCCGATGTGCTCATTCTCGCCGGCGACCTTACGGATTTCGGGCTCGCGGAAGAAGCCAAGATTCTGGCGCGCGACCTGACCGCGACGGTGAAAGTGCCGATCGTCGCCGTGCTCGGGAACCATGACTACGAGTCGAACCAGGAGGCGGAGATCGTGCGGGTCATGGCCGACGCCGGTGTGCGAGTGCTGGACGGCGATTCGTACGAGATCCACGGGATCGGATTCGCCGGAACACGCGGCTTCTGCGGCGGCTTCGGTCGGGGTGCGCTCGGAGCGTGGGGCGAAAAGGTTATCAAAGACTTCGTGCACGAGGCGCTCAATGAGGCGCTCAAGCTCGAGTCGGCACTCAACCGGCTCCGCACCGAGCACCGCGTCGCGGTGCTGCACTACTCACCCATCCGCGAAACGGTGGAAGGCGAGTCTCCGGAGATCTTTCCATTCCTCGGCTCGAGCCGTCTGGAGGAACCCATCGCTCGCTTCGACGTCACCGCCGTTTTCCACGGTCACGCTCACAAGGGGTCGCCGGAGGGCAAGACTCGTAACGGCATTCCCGTCTACAACGTCTCGCTGCCGGTGCTCGCGGCCGCTTATCCGGACCGTCCACACTTCCGGTTATTCGAGATACCGACAGGTCGGGATGCCGAGGACGCTGTGACGCCGATCGGAGATCGCCGACGGTGGGGACGCCGTGCGACGGACCGGGACCAGCCGGTGAGCGCCGCCGGAGGCGAAAATCCATCGCCGACTTGATTGTCGATATCCGGACTACGGGGCGGGAGAGGCGGCGCGAGTCGAAGTGGTTGCCCCCTCATTTGCGCTCTCCACCTGTGGGTGCTTCGGCTCCGGCAACGCCTCGATGTACGTGGTCACGCGCTCGAGGTCGTGCGCGAGTTGCTCCTGGCGTGACTCGTCGGCGATGGCGAGCAACGCATCGCTCAGCGCTGTCTTACGCGGGGCGTACGAGATATCGACGTCGAGTACCGTGCCGCCCCGATGGTCGGGCGCGAAGCGCACGAGACCGCGGCTGTCCACGGGACTATTCGGAACGCTGCGCCAACCGATCACGACATTCGGTACATATTTGGTGACGATCGCCTCCCATGCCAGCGCGTTGCCCGACGGCGATGCGACCTCCCAGTGAGATCGACCGTCCTGGTAATCGACTACGCGACGGAGAGCGCCGATCACACGCGGGAAGTTCTCGAAGTCCTTGCAGAAGGCGAACACCTCATCAACCGGACGCCGAATCCGAAGGGTCTTTCGCAGGCGTACGGTGCGGCGCGTGCTGCCGGCGTTGACGATCGCTTGGCGCGCCGATTCAGCGGCGGCGCCGGCCAGGATCGCCGCGCCGCCAAACGAGACGACGGCGCCGATGCGGCCGCCGCGACTGCGGCCATAGCCCACGAGCGCGCCGCCGATGAGCGCGGCGATCAGCCGCTCGCCAGAGATGCCGTGGTTCATATTCGACCTGCCGTCGGCCATAGTGCACGTCCGTGTGGGGCCCAAGGCGAATTGCGCCGTTGCCACCCATCAAAGGCAAGCCGCGCGCCGACGCGGTCGGGGCCGCAGTCGATTGACGACTCTCCTTAGCCCTGCCAACTAGCAGCGAACGATTCGAGCCGTTCGAGTGCCACGGGCATGTCGCGTCTGCCAAAACCGACGCGGAAATGATCGCCCGCGTAGCCGAACCGTGAACCCGGCAGGATGAGCACGCCCTCCTCGCGCACCAATGCGTCGGCGAAGGCATCGATGTCGCCGCGCAGGAAGCGCGGAAAACCGACGCTGCCGGCGCGCGGCCGCACCCACTGGAAGAGCTCCCGGTTGCGCAGGAAGAAATCGTCCAGCAGCGCGATGTTGGCGCGCAGGAGCTCGAGGCTGCGGGCGAGCAGCTGCTCGTGGGCTCGGAGCGCCATCAAGGCGAGCATTTCGCTCGGCGCGCTGCCGCAGATCGTGGTGTAATCCTTCAGCCGCGCCAAACGATTCAGCAGCGCGGCGTCGTGCACCACGATCCAACCGACACGAAGTCCCGCGAGCGCATACACTTTGGACATCACGCCGAGGCTGATGGCGAGCGGCGACGTATCGGAGGCCGCGGGGAGTCGTTGTTCCGAATCGAGCTCGAGCCCGCGATACACCTCGTCGAAGAAGAGATGCACACCGCGGTGCGCGGCGATCTCGATCAGCGCGTCGAAGACCGGCCGTGCCAGCAGCGCCCCCGTCGGGCTGTGCGGAAAGTTCACGACGATGAGGCGCGTGTTGTCTCGCAGTGCGGCACGCACCAGCTCCGGGTCCAGCGTCCAAGCCACCGGATCGAGGGGCACGAGTGTCACGTCGGCGCCAATGGACCGCGCGACCTCGAACAACGATTGATAGGCGGGCCAGACGACCACCGCATGGTCCCCGGCCCGGAGCAGCGCGTGCATGGCGAGGAAGATGGCTTCCTGGGCGCCGGCAAAGGTCATCACGTTGTCGCGCTGGGCGTTGTCGTACAACGACGCGATCTCATCGCGGAGGAGCGGGTGTCCGAGCGATTCCGTGTATCCCAGGCGCAGATCGTTCCACAAGGTGCGCGTGGGTGGATCCGCCAGATCGAGCAGCTCGTGCAACGTCAATGGCTCGATATCCGACGCGCACAGGACGTACTTGCAGGTGAACTCCCAGCGCGCGAAGTAGCGCTCGAGCGCGAAATCCGCGATCTGCATCAGCCGGCGTCGAGGAGGTGGAGGTTCATGCGCGGCCGGCGCTGCTCGTTTCAGCGCGCTGCGCCGGCAGCTGTCGGATGACTCGCGCATACGCCTCCTGAGCGTTCCACAGCGCTTCCTCGGGTGTTGGAGCCACCGCCGAGAGATGGCCCATCTTCCGGCCAGGACGCGCTGCCTTCTTTCCGTACAGGTGCAAGCGGACCCCCGGCACCTCGAGCGCGGGATCGAAGCGCGGTGCTGTTCCACCGGCCCAGAGGTCGCCGAACAGGTTCACGATCGCTCCGGGCCGAAGCGCCGACGAGTCGCCTAACGGCAAATCGCACACAGCGCGCACCAGCTGCTCGAACTGGCTGGTCGAGCAGGCGACCTCGGTCTCGTGAAATGAATTGTGCGGGCGCGGCGCGAGCTCGTTCACGAGCAGATTCCCATCGTTCGTCACGAACATCTCGACGGCGAGCAGTCCCTCCAGGCGGAGGGCGGCGGCGATGGTTCGTGCCAGCTCCGTCGCGCGAGCGACCAGCGCCGGCTCTACCGGAGCAGGCAGCACCGACCAGGCGAGTGCCTGTCGCTCATGATGATTCATCGCGACGGGAAAAACGGCTGTGTCGCCACCGGGACGCCGCGCTACCATCACGGAGAGCTCGGCTGCGAGATCGAGGCGCTGTTCGGCAACGGACGGCCGGCCACCGAGCGCGCGCCAGGCCTCCGCGGCGCCGGCCGGCGCGCGCACGGGCAGCTGACTGCGTCCGTCATAACCGCCGTGATTCGCCTTCACGATCGTGGGACCGAGGCGGCGAACGGCGTCGGCCAGCGCGGCGTCATCGCCGACCTCCTCGTACGCGCCTAACGGGAACCCGCCGGTGGACAGCCACCGCTTTTGTCGCGCGCGATTCTGGACGATGGCGAGCACGCCAGCCGCCGGCCTGACGGGCACGTGACGTGCGGCCGCCTCGAGCGCGGCCGGCGCGACCTGCTCGATCTCTACCGTAACGACGTCGCAGAAGCGCGCCAGCTCCCCCGCCGCTACGGCATCATCGAGTGGCGCCGTGACCAGCCGGTCGACGACCGCTCGGGCGGGACATTCCGGATCCGGGTCGAGCGCGTGCACGTTGTAACCCATCGCTCGCGCCGCCATCGCTGTCATCCTTCCCAGCTGCCCGCCGCCCATAATGCCGATGGTGGCGCCGCCACCCGGAAGGACCTGCGTCACGCGACGCTCACGTCGAGCGCGCGTCCGGCTGGCTCAGGACCTCCGCGGTGCGGGCGGCACGCCACGCGCGCAATCGCTCACGCAACTCCGGTCGCCGCGTGGCGACGATCGCCACCGCGAGCAGCGCCGCGTTCGCCGCTCCTGGTTCGCCGATCGCCAGCGTCCCGACGGGAACACCCCTGGGCATCTGCACGATCGAGAGAAGCGAATCGAGGCCGTTGAGCACCGTGGCTGGAACGGGTACGCCGAGCACCGGTACGAGCGTCTTCGCGGCGACCATACCCGGCAAGTGCGCCGCTCCTCCAGCCGCGGCGATGATCACCTCCAGCCCGCGCCGCTCGGCGTGTTCCGCGTACTCGAACATCCAGTCGGGCGTGCGATGCGCCGACACCACGCGCACCTCGTGCGGCACCTGAAGCTCCAGCAGGACGTCAATGGCCGCCTGGAGATGCTTCAAATCCGACTTGCTCCCCATGATGATGCTGATGAGGGGAGCGCTGTCCGATTCAAGGACGGAGGACCGCGGGTCGACGTCGACGGCTGGGGGCAGAGCGCTGAGGGCTGAAGGTGGGCAGAGTGGCTCCAGCAGGTTGCCGTGAAGTGAAATATAGTGCCGAGCCCCCCGCCCTACGGTCCTGCAGCCCTCAAATCGTCGCGGCCTACTGCGTGATCACGAACTCGTCGCGCCGATTCTGCGACCAACAGCCCTCATCGTGCGTGGTGCACACCGGCTTCTCTTTGCCATTGCTGATCACGTCGATGCGGCTGCCGTCGATTCCACGATCCGTCAGATAGCGCTTCGCTTCGGCGGCGCGCCGGGTGCCGAGCGCCAGGTTGTACTCTTCCGAGCCGCGCTCGTCGGTGTTGCCCTCGATGCGGATGTGCATCGTGCTGTTGCTGGTCAGCACTGGAGCCTTCTGGTCCAACGTGGATTTCGCGTCGTCGCGCAGGTCCGACTTATCGTAGTCGAAGTAGATCTTCTGCTCCACCGTCACTCTCGCTGCGGCGGCCGCTCGCTCAGCGGCTTCGCGCGCGGCGCGCGCGGCGTCCTCGGCGGCGCGCGCCCGCGCGATCGAGTCGCGGCGGGCGAGCTCCGCGGCGGATGGACCGGTAGGCTGCGACGCCGCTTGCGCAACGGGTGCTGGCGGCGGGGCCGGTGGCGGCGCGTGATGGCAGGCCGCGATTACCGGTGCCAGGCAGGCGGCAACGATGCTGAGCGAAAGGGGGCGCACGACGCGAGACATTTGGAACTTCCTCCATATGGGTGCGAGAGAGAAGCCGTCACCGACTTCAGAACGCGATGATTGGAGCCAATACATTCGCTTTATCTTGACTCGAACGGAAGGG
>CAZICQ010000005.1:0-56974 GCA_964537775.1 uncultured Gemmatimonadaceae bacterium
GTGAGGCGCTGGCGCTCGAGCGACGCGACGGCCGGAAGCCGATCGAACGCGCCGGGTGACTCAGGCCGCGCCGAGCGCCGGCGGCTTATCCTCTTCGCCGTCCTCCTCTTCGTCGCCACCGTCCGTGGCGAGAAACGCCGGAACGGGGAAGGATGTCGGCGGCGTGAGATGCTCGAGGCGCCGGACCTCTATGGCCGACGTCGGACAATGATGCACGAAGTCACCGTCGGCGGAGGACCAGTCGGCGGTGCGCGTTCTCGCGAACGCCTTGCCTGACGAGTCGAGGCCCATCAGCTGCGGCGCCAGTGCCGTACACAATCCGCAGCCGATGCATCGATCGCGATTGACGGTGATCTCCACGCGCTTGCGCGGATAGACGCCACTCGGCTGCTCGAGATATGCCACGTAATCGCTGAGCGCCCGCTGGGCGGCACGGTGCCCTTCCCGGATGTGATCCGTGGTACCGGAGAAGCTCAGCCAGTCTTCTCCGACCTTCGGCCGAATGAGAATCATCGGCGGTCCGCTCCAATGGACCAACGGGAACTGCTGGAGCGCGTGCATCATCGTCGTTGCCGAACGCATGTAGACAGCGGCAAAGCCGTGCGATGCGGCGCCGGCGACACGCGTGAGATCGGAGCTGCCGACATCCACCGCGATGACCAGGTCGGCGTTCAACGCCGCCGCGGAGACGGGGAGGTTGTCGATCACGCCGCCGTCCACGCAGAAGCGGTCGGCCACCTTACCCGGCGGAAAGAAGCCGGGTAGCGCACAGGAAGCGTAAACGGCGTCCTGCACATCCACATCCTGCAGGCCCGGAAGTCCCCACACCACCAGCGTGCCTCGCTCGATGTCGACCGTGTTCACGAGCAGGGGCATCGGCAGCTCGCTGAACTTCTGCGACGGTACGATCGACCGACACAGATCGCGCAGCGGCTCCTCGAGATAGATCGAGGGGCTGCGCATCCGCTCCATGAGCATCCCGAAATGATTGATGCGGAACACATCGCGGCGCCGCAGGCTCTCGGCGCGGCGGGTCATCTCGTCGATGCTCATGCCGGATACCGCAGCTGCGGCAATCAGCGCACCGATGCTCGTACCCGCGTACAGCGACGGCTTGATGCCGCACTCGTCGAGAGCCCGGAGGACTCCGATGTGCGCGAATCCTTTCATGCCGCCGCCGCCGAGTACGACGGCAATCCGTGGTGAGCGCTTGGACGCTGAGTGTCCAGCCTGCATCAAACGATGTCTCCCGTCGCCGGACGAGAAGTCGGCGCTTCGGCCCTCGTCCGGCGTCCTACAGTGCAACGAGCTGTGCTGTCGATCCTCTACGACAGACGATCAGCGTGCCTGCGCGTTGCGGCCCAGGAGCCAGCCGCCGCCGGCACCGCCTGCCCGGGTGTCTCCTCGACTGCCGCATCAGAGATCGGTACCCGGGCAGTCAAGATCGGTGCCGCAGCGGTCTTCAACGAGTCGCTGCCTACTGGAGGTAGTCGTACAACCCGACGAGTCCCACGACTGCGCCTCCTATCATGATCACCGTACCCGGTGTGCCTCCGATCACCGCGCCGGCGAGCAGTGCGGCCACACCGACCACCATCATCGCCTTCGCCTGTCCGAGACCCGCGTTGCCGCGCGCCGCAGGCGACATGATGAGCGAGTCGCTTTGCGCGTGCATTCGTGCAGCAGTGCTCACGGCGGCGAGCGTCGGCCCGGCGGCAGCGGCCGGGAGTTGCACCGCTTCGGCCGCGGTCGACGGGGACGGATTCTGCGCCCACAACGGAGCGACGGAACCCAACATGAACAGAGCGGCGATCGCGAAGGTTGTACGGGCCATGTCATTCTCCTCGGTCAGTGGCGTGACTGCGGTGAATGCCCTCCACATTAGTGTGGTAGCGGCCCCAGCGCACCCGGTCTACTGTTGTACGATGACTTTGCCGCTGGAATCGCCGCGGCCGGCGGCCGGCGTCGCGCAGCCGCAGCGTACGGGCGACGGAGCGCTGCTTCGCGCCATCGGCGGTTGGGCGCTCACGGCCGGCATCGTGAACGTGACGATCGGAGGCGGAATCTTCCGACTGCCCGCGGGCGCCGCGGCGATGTTGGGTAGCTCCGCGCCCATCGCGTACATCGTCTGCGCGGTGGCAATGGGGCTCATCGTCTTGTGCTTCGCCGACGCCGGAAGCCGCGTGCCGCTGACAGGCAGCGTGTACGCCTACGTGGAGGTGGCGTTCGGCCCCTGCGCCGGATTCATCACCGGCGTGATGCTCTGGGTGGGCGTGACGCTGGCCGTCGCCGCAGTGTCGGCGTTCATGGCCGACTCGTTAGGTGCGCTGCTGCCGGTGCTCGCGCCGCCGGGCCGCCGCGCCCTCGTCCTCGTGCTGGTGCTCGCCGCGTTGACGGTGCTCAACATCCGTGGCGTGCGGCAGGCGAGCCGATTCAACACCGTGATGACGATCGCGAAGCTTGTGCCCCTCGGTTTGCTGATCGTCGGCGGTGCGTTTGCTGTGCACGCGGAGAACCTTCGCTGGACGCGCCTGCCGGCGCCGGGGGACGTCGCGCGTGCGTCGACGCTTCTCCTGTTCGCGTTTCTCGGCGTCGAAACCGCGCTCGTACCCGGCGGGGAAGTGCGCGACCCTGCTCGAACGGTGCCACGTGCGATCTTCGCGGCCATGGTCATCGTGACGACGATCTATCTGTCCGTGCACCTCGTCACGCAAGGCATCCTGGGTGCCGCTCTCTCGGTCCAGCCGACACCGCTCGCCACGGCCGGCGGTGTCGCGTTTGGCGCGTGGGGCCGCCTGCTGATCCTCGTGGGCTCCACGATCTCGATGTTCGGCTATGTGAGTGGTATGATGCTAGCCGTTCCGCGCATGTTGTTCGCTTTTGCGCGCGACGGTTTCCTCCCTGCCCGACTCGCGACCGTGCACCCGCACCTTCGCACTCCGGCGTGGGCCATCGGCGTGCAGAGTGTGATCGTGATCACACTGGCGTTGAGCGGCGGCTTCGAGAAGCTCGCGATTCTCGCGAACGGTTCGATTCTGCCTGTGTACGCCGCGTGCTGTGTGGCGGCGTGGGAGCTGCGCCGTCGAGGCGTCCAGGGCGCGGGACCGGCGTTCGGAATCCCCGGTGGCGCGGTGGTGCCCTGGCTTGCTCTCGGCGTCGTCCTCTGGCTGCTGTTCAGCCTTCAGCGCAACGAGTGGCTGTCGCTGGCGGTCGTGGCGGTGGGCTCGGCGCTTTACTACGCCGTACTGTCGTCGCGGCGGCGAGTGCAGGCGGTACATGTCTGATCCCCTGCTTGTCTTCCGCGCCCAATTTCCGATCCTCGCGCGATCCACGTATCTCGTGTCGAACTCGCTGGGAGCCATGCCGCGCTCGGTGGCCGATCGCCTCGCGGAGTACGTGGACGAGTGGGCTGAGCACGGCGTGAAAGCGTGGTCGCGGGGATGGTGGGACATGCCAGTGAGCGTTGGCGACGAGATCGCGCCGCTCATCGGCGCGAACAGAGGAGAGGTGGTGATGATGCCGAACGTCACCATCGCGCAGGCGGCTGTGCTGTCCGCGCTCGATTACAGCGGTCCGCGCGATACGATCGTGATGACGGAGCTCGATTTTCCTTCCGTCCGATACGTCTACGATCACCTCGCCACGCGGTTGGGCGCGCGGATCGTCGTCGTACCAAGCGACGACGGCATCTCCATCGACGTCGAGCGGCTGCTGGCCGCCATCGACGAACGGACGCGACTCGTGGCAGTGTCGCACGTGCTCTTTCGATCCGCCTTTGTCATGGACGCGGCCGCGATCTGCCGTCGCGCGCACGCCGTTGGGGCACTCGTATCCCTGGATGCGTTTCACTCCGTGGGCATTCTGCCCGTGGACGTCAAGAGCTGGGATGTCGACTTCCTCACCGGTGGAGTGCTCAAATGGCTCTGTGGTGGACCGGGCGGCTGTTTTCTCTACGTCGCACCGCATCTGGATCGCCGCATCGCTCCGGCGTTGACCGGCTGGCAGGCACACGCCCGACCATTCGCGTTCGAGCCGGATATGGACTACGCGGTCGATGCGTTTCGCTGGCTGAATGGCACGCCGCCAATTCCCGCACTATACGCCGCCTCGGAGGGTCCGCGCCTCGTCCGGGCGGCCGGTATCGACCGGATACGCGCCAAGAGCGTTCGCCAAACGACGCGGCTCATCGCACTCGCCGACGACCGGGGCTACACCGTACGAGCGCCGCGCGAGGCGGCCAGCCGCGGCGGCACCGTGGCTTTCGACGTGCCGCACGCGTACGAGGTGTCGCAGCATCTATTGGCGCACCAGGTGCTGGTGGACTTCCGGCCTGGCGCCGGCATCCGCGTAGCCCCGCACTTCTACACGACCGACGAGGAGCTCGATCGTGCGGTAGAGATGATGGACGAAGCCCTGCAGTCCGGTGCCTGGAAACCCTATACCGGCCAGTCCGCGATCGTGACCTGATCCTCCAACCGATCTCCTAGCCCCTCCCCATCCACCTCGTTACGAGCGCTTCATGAACAGAGCTTCGTTTCTTGTCCTCCTGCTGCTCCCCGCCTGCGGTCGCGCGCAGACTGCAGCGTCCACGGCACCGGCACCGCGAGCACACGCGCGCGCCGACAGCGCCGGCCTCACGCGCACTCTCGACTCGCTCGCGCGGAATTACCACGGTGTGATCGGATACTCGATCGAAAACCTCGACACCGGCGAGCGCTGGTCATCGCGTGGCGACGAGACCTTCCCCACCGCGAGCCTGATCAAGGTGCCGATCCTCGTCACCCTGTTCGATCTCGTGGAACGGAAGAGGATCTCGCTCGACGATCCGATCACGTTGCTCGACATCGACAAGCAGCCCGGCAGCGGCGTGATGCAGTTTCTGCACAACGGTCTGAGCCCGAGCATTGGTGACGCCGCGAAGCTGATGATCATCCTCAGCGACAACACGGCGACGAACCTCGTGCTGGACCGCACGGATATCCGGCCCGTATGGGCGAAGATGGAGGCTTTGGGGCTGCCGCACACGAAGGTCCATTCGAAAACCTTCCTGCGGAACACGAGCGTGGCGCCCGACAGCTCGGTGAAGTACGGTCTCGGAGTGAGCACGCCCCACGAGATGGCGCGCCTGTTCGGCTTGCTCGCGAACGGGCGCGCGGTGAGCCCCCGCGCCGATTCGGCGATGCTGGCCATTCTGGCTGATAATGCCGACATGACATCGATGCAGCGCGCCGTGCAGGGATTACAGGTACCGCATAAGACCGGCGCGACGGATTCGGTGCGCACCGAATGCGCCCTTTTTCCACTGCAATCCCGGGTCGTGGCGTGTGCCTTCACAAAGCAGAACGCCGACACACGGTGGGTGGTGGACAACGAGGCTCAGGTCGCGCTCGGCAGGATTGGCGCTGCAGTGGTCGCCGCCTGGCCGCAAAAGCCGAGGGGGCAGACGACCGAAAACTGACGAAAGGCGGCACGCGTCCTGCCCTCTCCGTGGTGGTCGCGAGAGGGAGAGGTTCTGTGCGGTCACGCGTAATTCTGGCATTGGTGCTCTTTGCCGTGGCTCCGGCCACGGCTGCGGCGCAGTTCACGACATTCATCGCGCCGGCAAAGAAGGTTGATACCGTGAAGACCCCGACGGTGGCCGAGGCGCGAGCCAAGGCGGATAGCACCACACGGGTGGCACTCACGAACATGAAGGCCTGGGTGGACTCGGCGGCAGGCGTCAGCGTGCCTGTGGACACGGCTCCGATCGCGCCGCTGGACACGACCCCGACCGCGCAGCGGACCCGGCGTGCGCGGGCAGTGACCACCACGTTCCGGAATGGCGCTCCGGCTCCCGAGACCGCGAGCGATCTGCCGTTGCTGGCGATCGTCGGCGTGGCCGCCTTGGGAATCGGCGCCGCGATCCTGGCTACCCGGCGTGCGTAAGCTCCTCGGATTCGCGTTGTTCGTGGCCGGGGGGCTCCTGCTGTCCTTCGCTCTCGGCCGGTACGCCTCCGGCTGGATGCGGAACGAGTCGGCGCGGCAGGCGTGGGAGCTGGCCGAGGCGCAAGCCGCGGTTGCTCTCGCACGTTCCGAGACGGAGCACCACCGTCCCCCCGAGGCGATCGCCGAGGGGCAGCCGATAGCGCGGCTGCTGGTGCCTCGCATCGGGCTGGATGAAGTCGTGCTCGAGGGGGTCGGTGGCGACGAGCTCAATGCCGCTCCTGGTCACCTGCCGGGCAGCGCGTATCCGGGAGAGCCGGGGAACGCGATCATATCGGCACACCGCGATCGCCACTTCGACCACCTCGATGCCATCGAGGTCGGTGACACGATCCAGACCGAATCGGGATGGTACGATACCAGCTGGATCGTGGTCTCGAAACGTGTCGTCGATCGCGACGCGCCGGCACTCTTTGCCGCGAAGCAACCGACGCTGACGCTTACGACCTGCTGGCCGATCAGATACATCGGCTCGGCGCCCGACCGGCTGATCGTGACGGCCAGACCACTCGAGAAGACGCGGACGGCGCGCCTCGCTAGCGCCCGCCCGGACATCGCTGCCGGCGAATAGCGCTGCCACTCCCGCGGCGGCGGCTGCGTCTTTAGCCTACGGCGTGCCCTCTCCCCTTCGAGTTGCGCCTCACGTTCAACTTGCGCTCGAACGGCGTGATCCCCTCGTAGGACTGGAAAGCTCTGTTTTCGCCCAGGGGCTTCCAGCTCCGGAGAACCGCGCGGCACTGGACGGGATGCTTCGCGCCGTGACGGCGAGGTCCGCGATCCCCGCGATCGCCGCCGTGGTGAGAGGAGTGCCAACCGTGGGTGTGGAGAGCACGGACCTCGAGCGCTTCCTTCTCCGCGAAAATATATGCAAGGTCTCCGCGCGCGATCTTGCTGCCGCGGTGGTGAGTGGCGCCGATGGCGCCACGACTGTCGCGGCGGCGCTGGCGCTATCGCGTCTCGCCGGCATCGAGGTGTTCGCGACCGGCGGCATCGGCGGCGTACATCGCCGCCTGCCCGGAAGTGAAAGCGGCTACGTGGACGAATCGGCTGACCTGCACGAGCTGGCCGTCACCCCAATGATCGTCGTCTGCTCCGGCGCCAAATCGATCCTGGACGTGCCCGCCACATGGGAACGCCTGGAGACGCTGGGCATTCCGGTCATCGGTCATCGCACGACGCGACTACCTGCTTTCTACACGGCGGATTCCGGCATCCGGCTCCGCAGCTCTGTTGACAGCGCCGGCGAAATCGTGGCTCTCTATCGGGCGCATCGAGCGCTCGGACGCACGCAAGCGCTGGTCGTGGTGCAGGAGCCACCACCTGAGTTGGCCATCGGGAGGGATGAAACCGAGACGGCAATTGCTGCGGCGCTGAAAGCGGCCGTGGCGGAACGTGTCTCGGGCGCGGCGGTCACGCCCTTCCTGCTCAATGCGGTAACTCGTTTCACCAACGGACGTTCACTCGAGGTGAACGTTGCGCTGCTGGAACGCAACGCGGCCCTCGCTACCGACATCGCCGTGGTGATATCCGAGAGCGCCGCTGACTCGTCCAGTTAATAGGGAGCGACTCACTCTCGCGCACGCGTGGAAAAGCTGCCGAGCGTGTGGAATTTCATGCTTGAACTTCCGCGTGCGGGGATGGTAGTATAGGCGTAACCTCATGAGCTGGAGGCTCGCGGACGATGCCCACCCCGTTCTTGAGTTCTGAAGAGTATGACGAGCGCGCACATCAACTCTATAACGAGGGGCAGTATGATGAAGCGCTTGCGATACTACGAGAGGGACTCGCGCTCTATCCGAATGCGGTGGAGCTCCACGTGGGCGTCGGATACGCGCAACTGGCGCGTGAGGAGTATGGCTGGGCACGACGCAGCTTCGAGGAAGCGTTAGTCCTCGAGCCGGAGCACGAGGACGGTCTGGCCGGTCTTGGCGAGACGCTGCTCAAGCTCGGCCAGGAAGACGCGGCATTGCGCTGCTTCCATCACACGCTCGAGCTGGGATACGCCGACGACATCGATCTGATGCTGCAGATCGGTCGCGCCCTGTTTCGCGAGGGTTCGGCGCGTGAACGGACGCCCCTCTTCGCCGTCGCGCAGGAGTTCTTCGAGGCCGCGGTCGAGCAGGCGCCGGACTCGTCTGAGGCGGTCGGCTGCGTGGGTTTCGCGCAGCACCGCCTGGGCGATGACGAGGCGGCAATCACTACGCTGCGCAAGGCTCTGCAGCTCGACAACGACTATGTCGAAGCGCGCATCTACCTCGCGAACATCCTGTACGATCGCGGCGACTACGAGGCGGCGCTTTATCATTTCGAGCGCACCAGTCCCGACGATCATTGGGACGAGTTGGGGATCTGGCGTCTTGTCGAGCTCAAACGATCGCTTTACAAGCTCGACGAGCACGATCCGGAGCTGAAGCCATGGGATGACCGGCTCAGCGAGCTGTCCGGGGAGCTCGACGACATCGATGAGATGCTCATGGAGCTGGATTCGCGCGTCGCGGCAGTGGGCAGCGGCAACGAAGGCCAGGTCGAGGTCGCGCGCGGCCAGCTCGAGCTATTCGGTACGCTGCTGTCCACGCTCGCGGATCAGAAGCAGGAGCCTGAGAGTGGAGTGGGAGGCGGCGCTGGGCCGCACAAGATCGTAGCACCGGATGGCACGAATTACATGGGAAGCTGGGACGACATCGTCCGCGGCATGCGTGATGCGCAGGGAGACCCGACCCACTCCGTCGAGGAATTCATGCGTCGCGCCGCCAAACACGGCTTTCGTGAGACGGGCATCCACATTCCGAGCCATGACGCGGAGAGCTTCATCCGCGGGAGTGCGGTGGCGGGGCTGTTGCGAATCGTCAAGTGAGCTCCGGTGCACGGCGTAGCGCACTGTCCGCGCTCGACGCCGCGCGTCCGGCAATCGCGCGGCTGGATGAGTCACGACATCCGGAAGACCAAGCGGCTGATCTGATCGAGAGCTGGAGCGCGGCGGAAGCCGCGCTTCGTTCGCTCGTGGGCTCGTCGGCGCTCAGTGGCCAACCGCTGATCCGGGAAGCGCGGCAGCGGCAGCTCCTCACGTTCGAGCAGGCAAACGGGCTCGCCGAATGGCTTGCGGCGCGTGACCGCGCCGAGCGAGTCGACTATCGACCAACGGCCGGGGACGTGGCGGCGGCGCGCGGTGGTTTTGTGAAGCTCGAATCCGGGCTGATGAACGATCCGGCGCAACCGCCGGCATCGTCGGCTACGCAGGCACAGGGGGTGAGCACGACGGCAGTCGGGACGCCCGATGTCGTGCCGCCACCTACTGCGCCAACGGGGCGCCCGAAGTGGCTGGTGCCCGCGATTGTCGCCGCCGCGGCGGTGGTGGTCGTGGCGCTCGTCGGGTACGCGCTGCTATCGAGGCGCACGTCGGGCACGCTGCAGCGTGCCGTGGACGAGTACCGGCTCGGCCAGCGCGATGCCGCGGCGGCGGATTTCGCCCGTGCCGAGCGGGAGAACCCGAATGACCCGCTGCCGCACGTCTACCTGTCGCGCATGGCGCGGGAGGTGAACAACGAGACCGTCGCGCTGCAGGAAGCGCAGCTCGCGGTGCAAGCGGATCCGCACAGTGCGGTCGCATTACGCGAGATGGGCTCGTATTTGCTCACGGTGGGGAACTACGATCTCGCGCGCCGCTTCTACGTTCGCGCCATCCAGGCCGACACCACCGACAGGACCGCAATGGGGTGGCTGGGCTGCGCTCTCTCCAAGATGGGCCGTGCCGATGAAGGACAAAAATGGATCAACCGCGCCGGGGCGGGTGCCTGGAGCAGCTGCGCGCAGACGGCGCCGTTAGGCGCGCCCGCATCCACGCCCGGCACCACCCCCGGCGAGATTCCGCGCAATCCACCCGGCGTTCGAACGCCGTAGTCCATCGGTTCGCGCGGTCTCATGTTGCGAAAACTCGGGTTCTTTTCCATCGACCCTGATACGGTCATCAGGGAGACACTGCCGAATGGTCTCCGCGTGCTCGTCCGGCGCGACCCCTCGGCGCCCGTCGTCGCGATCGTCACGTACGTGAGCGCCGGCTACTTCGACGAAACGGACGACGTCGTCGGCATCGCGCACGTGCTCGAGCACATGTACTTCAAGGGCACACCGACGCGTGGTGTCGGCGAGATCGCGCGACAAACGAAGGAAGTCGGCGGATACCTGAACGCGGCCACGATCTACGACCACACGAGCTACTACACGGTCTTATCCTCGTCCGGCTTCCTGCACGGCCTCGAGGTGCAGTTCGACGCCTACGCCAACTCCCTGATCGACGAAGGCGAGCTCGCGCGCGAGCTCGAGGTGATCATCGAGGAGGCCAAGCGCAAGGCGGACAATCCAGCCGCCATCGCCACCGAGACGCTATACGAGATGCTGCACGACCGCCACCGCATGCGCCGATGGCGCATCGGTCGCGAGGAGGAATTACGCCGGCTCACGCGCGAGTCGCTGTGGCGCTTCTATCGGAACTTCTATCACCCCGGCAACACGATTCTCTCCATAGTCGGAGATGTCGATCCGGCGGTGGCGTTGAAGCGGGTGACGCAGCTGTATGGCCAATTACCGAAGGGCGAGCCGGAGCGCATCCCGGGCCCGCGCGAGGATGGTAGCGCCGAGTTTCGCTACCGGGAGTGGAGCGGTGACATCGGGCAGTCGCAGCTCGCGTTCGGCTGGCGAACGCCGGAGACGATGCACCCGGACACTCCCATCCTCGACGTCGTGGCGACGGCGCTTGGCGCTGGCCGTGCGTCGCGGCTGTATCGCGCCGTGCGCGAGCGGAAGCTCGCGTCATCGATTTCGGCCTACGACTACACACCGACCGAGCTCGGCGTGTTCGTCGTGCATGCGGAGACGCCGCCAGCCTCGACGCGCGACGCGGCGCGCGCCGTGTGGGCGCAGCTCTGCGCCGTACGGGACGATGACCTCGGCGATCAGGAGCTCGAGCGCGCCAAACGCGTGTACGAGTCGCGCTGGGTGCGGCGACTCGAGGACATGGAGGGGCAGGCGAACTTTCTCGCCGAATGGGAATCGCTCGGCGACTGGCGACTCGGCGACCACTACCTGGAGCGCGTGATGACGGCTACGCGCCCGCAGATCACCGATGTCGCCGTCCGCCATCTGGATCCGGATCGCGCGAGCGTGCTTGTGTACCGGCCTAACGGCAGCCCTCGCGTGGCCGAGAGCGCGACCGACATGCGAGAGAGCCTCGACCGGTTTCCGGAGCCCTTGCCAGCCATCGCGCCGTACGCGCCGGCCGAGCCGCCGCCGGCCCGGCCGGTGCGCGCGGAGCACGAACAGGGCGGTGTGTGCGTCTACCGCACTCCGCACGGTGTGCCGATTCTCGTCAGGAAGAAACCAGGCGCTGGCCTCCTGCACGTCGGCGCGTACGTGGCCGGCGGCGCAGTCGACGAGCCGGAGGAAGCGGCGGGACTGACCACGCTGATGGTGCGGAGCGCGCTGAAGGGTACGACGTCGCGCGATGCTCTCCAGATCGCAGAGGAGGCGGAGATGCTCGGCGGAAGCGTCAGCGGCGCGACCGGCGCCGACAGCTTCGGCTGGTCGATCTCCGTGCCGGTACGGCACGCGCGCGCCGCTGTGGAGCTGCTGGCGGACGTCGTCCAGCACCCCGTGTTCCCCGAATCTGCCGTGGAGACCGAGCGCGCCGTCGCCATTGCCGATGTGATCGCGCTGCGCGACGACATGTTTCGCTACCCGCTGCGGCTGGCAACGCAGGCCGCGTTCGCCGGAGACCCGTACGGTGTTCCGGCCACGGGCACCGAGGAGTCGCTCCGGCGAATCACGGTTGATCAACTTCGAGACTGGCACGAGCGGCGCGTGCGTCATGCTCCACTGGTGATTGGCATGGTGGGTGACAGCCGGCCGGACGAGATGGCCGCCATCGTCGCGCGCGCGTTCTCGGACGTACGCCACGCGGAGGCGCTGGTGCTGCCCCCGCCCGTTTGGCCTGCCGAGGCGCGGGCGGACATCGCGCCGCGCGACAAGGCACAGACTGCGCTGGCGGTGCTCTTTCCAGCTCCGGACCGGAAGGATGACGACCGTTTCGCCGCCGAATTGATCTCGACCGTGGCCAGCGGTCTTGGCGGTCGTTTGTTCGAGGAGCTTCGCGATAAGCGGTCGCTCTGCTACACGGTGCAGGCGTTCGCGTCAGAACGCCGGCGCACCGGAATGTTCGTGACGTACATCGCGATGTCTCCGGAGAAGGAAGAGCCGGCGCGCGAAGGACTCTTGCGTGAGCTGCAGCGGTTTCGCGAGGAACCGGTGCTCGCGGGCGAGATCGCTCGCGCGCAGACGTACGCCATCGGGATACACGCGATTCGGCGTCAATCAGGTGGCTTCCTGCTCAGCGACATGATCGACGCGTGGCTCCTCGGCTCGTTGGACGAGCTGAGTACCTACGAACAACGGATCGAAGCGGTCACGCCGGAGCAGATGCAGATCGTCGCCCACAAATATTTCGACGTCACTCGCCGAGTGGAGGGAGTCGTGCGCGGCGTGTCGCGGGCGGTCTAGGAGCCGCACGGTCGTCAGGGCGACGCTCCGGTCTCACGCAGCGCTCGCAGTGCACGCATCAGCGCGTACGTCGCTGGTCGCCTGCGGCCATTTGGCGCGACCAGCCCCATTGACTTGCCGTAGTCGCCCGTCTCGTGTACGACGAGACCCTTGATCGCCGTGTGGGCCGTGGCCCAGGACATGGCATCCCATATCACCTCTTCCTGACTTCGTTCGCCATGCCCAAGTGGAAATCCGCCCGTGGCGAAGATCCAATGGTCCTTCGCGGGTGGCATGATTTGCATCCACCGGTCTGCGGCGCGCGTGGAAGCATCGAGCGCCGCCGCGCCGTCACGAGTCGGATACAGGGAGAAACCCACGATGTCGACCGGCGAGCCGGGTGCCGCCGCCCACGCATAGAGCGCGCTGTCTCTGGAGTCGAAGGCGGAGATCGACACGCCGATCCTGAGTCGCGGATTGACGCGCCTGCCTGCTTGTGCGGCGCGCGTGATGTAGTCCGTCCACCGCTGCACCGACAAGCGGCCCAGTAGTCGCGCGCCTTCGCCATACGGGTCTTCGGCCGGCAGCAGGACGTCGGGATCGAGGTGGCGCACGATACGAGGAATAGCCGCCAGTCGTTGCGCCTCGTTCAATCGCGCGTGGCGCAGCTCCGGCATCAGATCGCCGCGGTAGCCGAGCGACACGATGAGAAGGACACTATCGCGTTGAAGCTGGTCGAGGGAGTGAGACAGCGAGTCGAGCACGCGGTTGCTCGCGTCCGGAACCACGATGACTTTCACCACCGCCACGCCGAGCGTGTCGGCAAGTGCGATGTCGTTCACGATGGCCGCGGGCGGCGGCGGGTTGGCAGCATCCGGGAGCAGCTTGACACCGACGGCGAAATTCCCGTTACGCTCCGTGAGCCGTTCCCCGGCGTGCGCGTCGTACGAGCGTACCGCAGTAGCGGCAGCGGGCAAATTGATCGTGACCACGACCAGCCAACCCACTGCCATGAGCGACAGCACGAAGCGGAAAGAAGCGGTGAGCGGCCGCAACGCCGGAAAGGCCGGCGACACCATCGGGACCATCAGAAAAAAAGGCGAAGCGAGTGCAGCCGGCCCATCGAGGAACGCGAGCGCATTGCTCTGTGCAGCCATCAACACCAGCAGGAAATCGGGGATCGGCATGCCGTGCGCCATCGAGTACCGCACGAGCCCCACTATCGCGACGACGATATCGTACGCGGCGATCGGGACGCCCCACGTGGGATTCACCAGACGCCAAACGAGCGCGTATACCGCTTGGACGGCGAACAGCACGAGCGCGGCCGGCCAGATCCAATCCACGGCAACCACAGCACGTCCGGTAACGACGGTACTGGTTGCCAGTTGAAGAATCGCCGCCGGTAGAACGAGCAGCGCGGCCAGTCCGCTCATTGCGGCGAAGCTTCGCGATGCCTGACGCAGCTGCGCGATGCGGCCGGCGAGCACGATATCCCAAACGATGATGACGAAGGAAAGCGCGAAATGCGCCAGCGGAATGACGGTGTTCATCCGCGCCGGCGTACTTCGCTGTGCATTTTGCGCGCGCTGAGCCGGCGCGCGAAGACGTCGAGAGCCTTGCGTGACTCGCCGGCGCCCGCGGCAAGGATGTCGAGCAGCAGGAGCTCGCGTGCTGGCACGGCGTGCAGGGCCATATGCGCGCCATCGAGCAAGAGCACGGCCACGACGGACCCGTCCGGGCGCTCGTGCACCAGTGGCATCCCGACGGCGCTGAACCCCGCCGCGCCAGCAGCGGCGATGAGCAACCCGCTGAGCAGCGACGCATCTTCGAGCTGCTCAGCCGGCACGCCGACGAAGTCCGCGGCCAGGTGGGCGAACTCGGCGCCGGTCAACGCTCCGGTGACGGGCGGGTGTTCGGCGCCGGCCCTGGGCGCGCGAGCTCGCGCGCAGGAGTTGGTGCCGGCATTGACGCTGCCAACGATCGTTCGCCGTTTGGTCCCACGGCGCGAACGCCCGCCCATTCATCGTCGAGCTGTTCGGCCAGGATGTACTGCGTCGCGTTGCCGACGGGAATGATCCGCTGCCATGTGGGCGACGTCGTTCGCCGCACGAGAATCTCGTACGCCGCCGCGCCGGGCGCCGCCTTCCACGACAGTCGCCAATTCTGGCCGCCCGATGCGGCGCGTTCTCGTGTCGCGATGGCGCTGTCCGGGGTCGCGGGAGCCATCGCGAGTGACGCCACCGTCGCCGCATTCGCGCGTGCGACGTTCGACACGTACCCGAAGTTGACGTGCGCAAAATCGTCGGTGGGGAGATGCTGCCGGTTGTAATTTTCCAATCGTTCGGTGAAGCGCAGCCCGGCGTTACCCTGCTCGACGAACGGCCGATGGTCGCCGCCGCGGCCGATTCGGTCCAACCGCCACGTCGGCCGTACCTCGAAGCGGGGCAGATACAGCGCATCCAGCGCCCAGACGTAGCGACCCAGCTCGCGGCTGGGCGAGTTGTCCGGATCGGCCGCGTAGATGCGCACACTGGTCGAATCGGTCGTACCATCTTCGGCGACGACGTTGCCCACGATGTCGTCAGTCATCCCGGCGATCACCCTGTAGCCCTGTTCCTTCAACCGCTCCGCGAGATGGGTGGAGCCGAGGAGCCCCTGCTCCTCTCCCGCATAGAGCGCAAAAATGATCGTCTGTGCGAGACCGCCGGGATATCGTTTGGCGAGGACACGGGCGAGCTCCATCACCGCCGAGCTGCCGGAACCGTCGTCATCGGCGCCGGGAGCGGTCGACACCGAGTCGAGCGCACCGGCCGGCGGCCGGGCGCAGACGCACGAGTCGTAGTGTCCGCCCATCACGATGATGTGGCTCGTGTCGCGGCCGCGCAACCAGGCGAGCACATTCACGACGTTCACCGGCCGGCCTGCGGCGCGCGCCACGCTCACCATAGCCGCGTCGTACTCCACGCGCAGGCAACCGCCGCAGCCGCGACTCACCGCATCGAGCTGTGCGTGGATCCAACGGCGCGCGGCACCGATCCCTCGCGTGGGCGACAGCGTGTCGGAGAACGTATTGCGAGTGCCGAACGAGACGAGCATGGAGTCGGTCTCGCGAATCCGTGGCGGGGACACGTCGGCGAGTGCGGCGGCGAGCTGCGCATCGCGGACGAGCCCGATCCTCTGGTCGAAGCTCGCGGCGGCGGTGTCTGTCTGACCGGCGGCGGGCGACACACCAACTGCTGACGCCATCGCCGCCAGCAACAGAAGAATGGCGCGAGACATTGGCAGTCAGAACATTGACATCGCGAGAAACGAACGCAACGAGTCGTTCGTTTGGCGCAGCCGGCCGGAAAGCAGGCGAACGGACGCCCAGAGGACCTTGTACGCCATCTCGCGATTGAAGTCGAGGAGCATCTCGAAATCGGGACGCGTGATCGTGAGCAGCGTGCAGCCGCCGTTGGAGATCGCGTGCGTGGATCGCTCGCTGCGGTCGAAGACGGCCATCTCGCCAAACAGAGAATTGCGCTTCAACACGGCGAGTGCTTCCTCGCCGCTGCCTGGCACGTCGCGGCTGATTCGCACTTCCCCGTCGACGATGAGATAGAGCCTGTTCCCGGCCTCGCCCTCGCGAAAGACGAACTCTCCCGATTCGTACTTCTCCTGCTTGCAGACCTCCGCCACCTCGGCGAGCTCCGATTCGTCGAGATCCTTGAAGATGACGACGTTTTTCAGCAGCTCGGTTGTCTCCGGCATCGGTCCTCGAGAGAGTGCGCGATGCCAAGCTAGGACCCAAGCTCCGCGCTGGCAAGCATTTCGCCCGCCGGCTAGCATACACGGATGCCTTCGCGACCGGAGCTGCGTCGTCTGCCGAATCTCATCTCCCTGTCGCGGCTCTTTCTCGCGGCAGCGTTCACCGTCGCGCAGACTCACGTTCGCCTCGCCATCGTGCTGATCGCCGCCACCACGGACTTCCTCGACGGCTGGATCGCGCGCCGCGTGCATGCGACCAGTCGATCGGGTGCGTTGCTGGATCCGATTGCCGATCGCGTGTTCGCGCTGGTGGCCATTTCGGTATTCCTCTTCGAGGGGCTGATCAGCACCGGCGCATACTTCGTGATGATTTCGCGCGATCTCATGACCGCGCTCGGCTTTCTCGTGGCACGCCTCGTACCCTGGCTACGTCCGGTGGAGTTCAAGGCGCGCTGGTCGGGCAAAACGGTGACCGTGCTACAATTCGTCACGTTCGTCGCGCTGCTGGTCGCCACTCCGCACGCGGGCGTGCTCATCGTGCTCGTCGGCCTCGCCTCGGCGTGGGCGATCGTCGATTACACCTTCGCGCTCTGGCGGGCCCGCGCTCCGGAAGCTCCATCCGCATGAATAGGCGGGTCCGACCAATCGTGAGGCTCGCCTTGTGCCTCACGCTGTTCGTGCTCGGCGCCAATGCCCGCGCCGGCGCACAGGACTTCACGCATCCGCACCCCGAGCTTCGCATCGACGGCATCTCACCGCACCCGAGCGTGCTCGAAGCAGGCGTGGGTCCCGAGATTCCACTCGGCTACTATACGCGCCTCGAGCTGCTCCTGGCGGGCGGTGTGGCGCGCGATCGCGGAGCGATCAGTGGCAGCGGACGTGGCGACGTTGTGACCCGCTTTCTGCTTGACCCCTTCCGTGAATCACGTTGGGGATTGTCGGTGGGTGGCGGCGTGAGCATTCGATACGAGCCTGACCGAGGCTGGCGAGACTTTCTCGTTGCTGTGGTTGATCTCGAGGCTCCGCAACTCGGCCGCGTTATGCCCGCGGTGCAGGTCGGGCTCGGTGGCGGTGCACGTGTCGGTATGGTGTTACGACGCGCCGTGGCGGGCCGGCGGTAGAAACAAGCAAGCGCTCCCATGACTCGCGGGAGCGCCGATTGCGTCGAGCCTATCGTTTTCAGGCGGCGGAAGCGTCGGCCTGTGCGTGCTTCTTGGGAGGCTGAGCGAAACGCTCACCGAGCTTGCGCAGCTCGTCGATCCTTTCAGCGGGTAGCTCCGGAAAGCGATCCGTCATATACTGCATCGTGTCGTCGAACCACGTCTTCCGGTCAGCGTCGCCGGATCCAACGACGCCGCACCGCATGATGTGCTGGAACAGTTCGTCTCGTGCTTCTTCAAAGGGCGATGATACCGCCGATACAGCCTTCTGCGTTTTCTTCTGTTTGGCCATTTATGAGAGAGGGATGAAGGACGAAGTAATCTAAGCGTCTGCCCCCTGACGCCACAGGGCCGCTCAGCGCATGGACCGTTCCTGACCGCCTCGCCGTCGCCGCCTATCGCATGACGACGGCTCCGACGAATTCCAGAATGAGATTGGCGAGTGTCTCCGGAGCTTCCTCGGGAACGAGACGGCCGCAGCCCGGCAGATGCACCACGCGACTGCCGCCGATCTCATCGCCAAGACGATCCGCCATTCTCGGCCCGATGAACGCGTCCTGATCGCCCCACACGATCAACGTCGGCTGCTCGAACGCATGGAGGTCGAGCTCTCCCAGATCGCGCTCGTCGATGGCTCGCGCGAGTGTGAGGAGATGATTCACCCCTTCTTTTCCAACGTAAGGCGCGAGGTAGCGCGCGAGCAGCCTGTCCGGCATGTGACTGGGGTCGACGACACCGCGGCCGAGAAGATCACGCAGCAGGGGAGCGGCGCCGAGCACGCCGCGCGAGATGCGGAACGCGTAGCGAGCGGTATTGCGCTGGAGCGTCTTGATGCCGTCGTCTGGCAGGTCGTCGAAGGCCATCGGGTTCACGAGCACGAGCCGCTCGACTCGCTCGGGACGCGTTGCCGCAAGCCTGAGCGCAATTGCCCCGCCCAGATCCATTCCGACCACCGTCGCTTTCGGCAACCGCAACGCAGTCAGCGCGTGATCGAGGTACTCCGCCTGCGCGGCAATGCTGTAGTCGGCGTCGAAAGGCCGGTCCGATTCACCGTAGCCGAACAGGTCCACCGCGAACGCGGTACGGTTCGCCATCGCGATCTCGGGCGCCACGTTCCGCCACAGGAAGCTGTCGGTGCCAAAGCCGTGCACCAGGAACACCGGGGCGCCGCCATGGCCATATCGGTCGACGTGAACGGAACCGGGTCCAACGGGTACTCTCAGCAGGTCGGCGTCGATGGGTCGGACCTCCAGGCGATGCGTCGGGTTGTGCTGAGGCTCGGGGCTGCGATCCGCGTCACCGCAATGACCGATGGTCGTGGAGCAACATTAATTAACGCTAACGAGACCAGGCCCTGGCGCACTATGCCAGAGCTGCGCCAGCGGCGAGCTCGGAACCGACGCATTGCTTGCGCATCTTGGGCGCTACCATAGCTTTCGCATACCGACCCATCATGGCCACGGAGTAGTGGATCGAGGTCTCGCCCCCCTGGCCTCCCTTCAGTTCAGTGAGGCAGCAGTTCATGTCGGATCAGACGTACGACGACGGGCGCGCCCGCAACCTCGAGAAGCTGCTCAAAGCGCTGGCGGAACGCATCCTCGAGCTCGATCGCCGTGGTGAGCTGCTGCAGCATGCGGGCGAACTGATGCGCCTCATTGGCGACGTGCGCAGCGAGCTCTTTCACTACGAGGTGCGCGCCACCTACGACACTCCCGAAGTCGCCGAGAGCCGGCGCATCGTGGCCGAAGCCCAGGAACAACTCGACAGCTCATGGGAAAAGAGAGAGTGGAACCAGGACGAGGAAAACGATCCGGAGTGGTGAAGAAGTCGCGGAAGCAGGCGCGTAGAACGCGACTGTTCTATGTCGCGATCGGCGTCGTTGCCATCGCGGGAGTGGCGGTGGTTGCGTATGAGGCGACCCGGCCGGCGGCGGCGGCGAGCCAGTACGATCCTTCACTGCCCGCCGTCAAATCCAACGGCTACGTGCTCGGCAGCGCCACCGCGCCGCTGGAAGTCGTGGAGTATGCCGACTTCGAGTGCCCGAGCTGCGGGCAGTTCGCGAACATCATCGAGCCGGACGTGCGCACGAACTTCGTCAACACCGGCAAAATCCGTTTGCGCTTCATCGACTTTCCACTCGATATGCACCGCAACACGTGGAATGCATCCCGCGCAGCGGCATGTGCGGACGAGCAGGGCAAGTTCTGGCAAATGCACGACGCGATCTTCCAGGCGCAGGATCGCTGGAATGGCGAGGCGACATCCAACCCGGACAAAGTCCTGAAGGCGATCGCGAAGCAGATCGGATTGAACAGCGCGCAATTCGATCAGTGCGTGGACAGCCACCGCACGCAGGCGAAGGTCCAGGCGCACTACACGATTGCGCGCGACATGCACGTGCAAGCCACGCCGACATTCAACGTCAACGGGAAACTGTATCCCGGCCTGCAGACGTACGATCAGTTCAAGAAGATCGTGGACAACGCCCTTCCCCCGAGCGCACCGAAGCCGGCGCCGTGAACAGGCGCAGCATGATCGCGGTGCTGGCCCTCGTCGGCTTCGGCGTCGCGGTCTATCTCACGCTGTACAAATTCGGAGTCGTCGGGACGCTCGCCTGCGGCACCGGACAATGCGAGGTCGTGCAGACGAGCCGATGGTCGGTGCTGCTCGGGCTACCGATCGCGGCGTGGGGCGCCGGATATTACGCCCTCGTTCTCATCATGGCGGCAATCCGTGTGCGCGGACGGTACGCCGCGTCGCCCGCGATGTCGATCGCGCTGATGGTCGTCACCGCGTTTGGCTTGCTGTTCTCGGCGTGGCTGACGTATCTGGAGCTGTTCGTCATTCACGCCATCTGTCGCTACTGCGTGATCTCGGCGACGATCGCGGTGCTGCTGTTCATCGTCGCGGCGTTCGATTGGTACGAGGCCGGAGCCGATCTCGACGACGAAATCGAATAACGGACGCGCTCAGGCGCGCCTGATTCTGGACTTCGCCTCGGACGCCTCATCGAGGCGCAGCTTCGGTCGGTCCTCCTCGTCCTCGTTCTGCGCGCGCTTGCGGAAGGGCAGCAGATCCTGGCCCAGCACCACCAGCGTGCGCGTCGCGATCACACTGGCGAGCGGTTCCGGTACGCCCATCTCTCGTACGTACGTATCGATGGCGCGGTCGAACGTCATGTCTTCCGCCAGTGTGTCGACGAACATCAACGCGTTGTCGACGTGGGCGCGTATGATCGATTCTTCCGCGCGCGCCAACGCGAGCCTGAGGCGTCGTTCGGCGGCGGGCTCGAGTTTACGCGCGAAGATCGTCTCTGGAAACAGTCGGCGGATGAAGTTGAACATGACCCCTCAAGTATACCGATTTCGGCCGAGACGAGTAAGGCACGGTCCATACCATCGGAAACAGATGTGTGAAGACGCGCCAACGCTCAGCTCTCCGACGCCTCGTACTGGTCCTTGAGTGACGCGACAACGTTGGGATCGGCGAGCGTCGTGGTATCGCCGAGTGCCCTCCCCTCGGCAATGTCGCGGAGCAGGCGGCGCATGATCTTGCCCGAACGCGTCTTCGGCAGATCCGCCGAGAACAGAATGTCGTCGGGGCGCGCGATCGCGCCGATCTTCTCCGCCACGAATTCGCGCAACTCATCGCGCAGCGCCGGCGACGGGCGGTAACTCTCACGCAGCGTGACGAATGCCGCGAGCGCCTGCCCTTTGAGCTCGTGCGTCTTTCCGACGACGGCGGCCTCGGCCACCGCCGGGTGCTCGACGAGCGCCGACTCGACCTCCATCGTGCCAATACGATGACCGGCGACGTTGAGCACATCGTCGACTCGGCCAAGAATCCAGTAGTAGCCATCCTCGTCTCGTTTGGCGCCGTCGCCCGGGAAATAGAGGTCCCGGCGTCCGGGCCATTTGGAGAAGTACGTCTGCACGTAGCGCTCGTCGTCTCCCCAGATCGTGCGCAGCATTGACGGCCAGGGGCGGGTGAGAGCGAGCAGTCCTCCGCCCACGGGAATGACATTGCCCTGCGCATCCAGCAGCTCTGCCTCGTAGCCAGGGAGCGGCATCGTTGCCGATCCCGGCTTCGTTTCGGTGATGCCGGGCAGCGGCGAGATCACAATTGCCCCCGTCTCCGTCTGCCACCACGTATCGACGATGGGACAGCGGTTACCACCGATATGCTCCGCATACCACATCCATGCTTCGGGATTTATCGGCTCGCCAACGGAGCCGAGCAGCCGCAACTGCGACAGATCATGCATCGCCGGCCATTTGTCGCCCCACTTCATGAATGCGCGGATCGCCGTGGGTGCGGTGTACAGTATCGTCACCCCGTACTTCTCGCAGATTCCCCAGAAGCGATCCTTCTCCGGCCAGTCGGGCGCACCCTCGTACATGACACACGTGGCGCCGTTCGCGAGTGGTCCATACACGATGTACGAGTGTCCGGTCACCCAGCCGATATCGGCGGTGCACCAGTACACGTCGTCTTCCTTGAGATCGAAGACGAGCTTCGATGTCGTCGTGACACCGACGAGGTAGCCCGCTGTCGTATGCACGATGCCTTTCGGTTTGCCAGTGGTTCCGGAGGTATACAGGATGTAGAGCACGTCCTCCGCATCCATCTGCTCCGGCTCGCACGTGATCGACGCCGGGCCCATGAGTCGGTGCCACCAATGGTCGCGCCCCTCGTGCATCTGCGCGAAGGCCTCGTCGCCGCCGGCGCCGGGTCGCCGCTGCACGACGAGTACGTTCTCGATAGACGGACATTCTTCGATGGCGCGGTCCGCGTTCCGCTTGAGCGGCAGCACCTGACCGCGACGATAGCCACCGTCCGCGGTTATGAGGAGCTTGCACTGCGAATCGTTGATGCGGTCGCGCAGCGACTCCGGAGAGAAGCCTCCGAACACTACCGAATGGATGGCGCCGAGGCGCGTGCACGCCAGCATGGCTATCGCAGCTTCGGGAATCATGGGGAGATAGATGGCGACGCGATCGCCGCGCTTCACTCCGAGCTGCTTCAGCACGTTGGCGCATTTCTGCACCTGCACGTACAGGTCCCAGTACGTGTACGTGCGGCGATCGCCCGGCTCTCCCTCCCAGATGAGGGCGGCCTTGTTCCGACGCGGCGTGGTGACATGCCGGTCCACGCAGTTCACTGACACGTTGATCTTGCCACCGGTAAACCACTTGGCGTGTGGCGGATGCCAGTCGAGTACCTTGTTCCACCGCCTGAACCAGGTGAGCTCCTCCGCCTGTGCGGCCCAGAATCCCTCCGGGTCGCGCGCAGCCATATCGTAAAGCTTCGAGTCGGAGACATGCGCCCCGGCACGGAAGGCCGCCGGGGGCGCGAATTTCCGATTTTCCTGTAGGAGAACGTCGATATCGGCCATGGTAAAGCCAACCGGTGAGAGATGAACGCCCTGCCCCTCACGGCGATCCGGCCGCGTGCGGAGCCGTCGCATTCTGGATGGTACGAGATACGAGAGCAAGGTACCGCGGCCAACGAACCAGAAGAGTGCCCGCGCTCGTGGATGGGAGAGGGGGGGAAGAGAAGATCTGCTTGGCCTGACAGTGCGGGCTTATAATTCGACATGTCGCGCCGGCGCCTGCGCTTACGCCATGCCTCCGAGGCTCACCTCACGAGTCACGCTTGAGCTCCGTTCTGCAAGCGGAGGGTCTCACGCGCGTATTCGGCTCACGGCGCGCCGTGAGCGGAATCAATTTCCAGCTCGAGCAGGGTGATTGCCTGGCGCTCTTCGGACCGAATGCCGCGGGCAAGACCACGCTACTGCGACTACTCGCCGGCCTGTTGCGGCCCACGTCGGGAGTCGCTCGCATCGCGGGAGCTCCATTGCGCGGCGACGCGGCAATACGCGCCGAAATCGGACTGATCTCCCATCAGAGCATGCTCTATGGCGCGCTCACTGCGCTCGAGAACGTCGCCTTCGCCGCGGAGCTGTACGGCTTGCAGGATGCCGGTCGCGCGGCCGAGCGCGCGCTCGCGGCGATGCGCATGCTCGACCGAGCCGACACGCCGGTGCGTTCGCTCAGTCGCGGCCTGCAGCAGCGGGTGTCGATCGCCCGCGCGACCGTACACGACCCTCGGGTCGTCCTCCTCGACGAACCGTACACGGGCCTCGATGCCGCCGGCGCGGCGGCGCTCACCGAAATGCTGGAGCGACTGCGCCATCGCGGCGCAACGCTGGTGCTCGTGACGCATAACGTGGCCGAGGGACTCGAGCTGGCCACGCACGCTGCGATCATGAGAGCCGGCCGGTTCGTGCAGCTCGAGCGCTGCGACGGCTTCGACGTGAACCGCTACGTGCTCGAGTATCGACGGCTGCTCGAGATTCAGGCGTGACGGCGCGTACTTCCGCGGCCGCTTCTCCGGGATTGCTCGCGGCCGCGTGGCTCATCGCGCGAAAGGATCTTCTGATCGAGTTCCGCACCCGCACGGCGTTCCTGTCGGCGCTCGTCTTCGCGCTCCTCGCGTTGTGCATCTTCTATTTCGCCTGGGATGCCACGGCCGTCTCGGCGCTGGACCTCGCGCCCGGAGTGCTCTGGGTGATCTTCACCTTCTCCGGCCTGCTCGGGTTGCAGCGCAGCTTCGGTGTCGAGATGGGCGAGCGTGCGATGGACGGCCTGCTCGTGTCGCCGATCGATCGTGAAGCGATCTATCTCGGCAAGGCAATGGCGAATTTCCTGTTCGTGGCTGCCATCGAGACGATCGCGATCCCGGCCGTGGCCCTGTTCTACAATGTGCCGCTCGCGCGCGCGGCGCCGGCATTGGCCGGCATCGCCTTTCTCGCCGCGGTGGGGCTCGTGGCGGTCGGCACGCTGTTCAGCTCCATGGCCGTGAACACGCGTCTGGCGGAGCTTCTGCTGCCGATGCTCAGCCTACCCTTCTTCGTCCCTGTGATCATGACGGCGGCACAGGCGACGGCAAAGCTCCTGGCCGGTCGCACCGCCGCCGATGCGTGGCCGTGGTTGAAGATTCTGATCGGCTTCGACATCGTCTTCGTCGCCGCCTGCACCCTCGCCTTTCCGTACACGCTCGAGGAATGAGCTCTCACCGCGATACACGCCCGGTGTTCGACTGGCTGCTTCCCGTCGCCATTCTCGCTGTAGCGGCCACGTATGTGCGCGCCATCTACTTCACGCCGGCGGAGTTGCGACAGGGGTTGGCGCAGAAGATCTACTATCTGCACCTGCCGGCGGCGCTGAATGCATACCTGGCTTTCTCGATCGTCGCGGTGACCTCGGTCGTCTACCTGTGGTTGCGGGACGACCGTGCCGATCGTTTGGCGGAGAGCGCGGCGGAGGTCGGCCTGCTCTTCACGACCGTCGTATTGACGACGGGCCCGATCTGGGGCAAGCCGGTCTGGGGTACCTGGTGGACATGGGATGCGCGACTCACCGCGACACTCTTTCTCTGGTTCATCTACGCCGGCTATCTGGTCATGCGTGGCGCGGTCGAGGATCCGGCTATGCGGGCGCGCTTCTCGGCGGTGCTGGGCGTGCTCGGCGCACTGCTCATTCCATTCATCCACCTGAGCGTGTACCTCTTCCGCACGCTGCATCCGATGCCGATCATCCTCAAGCCGGAGAAGCCGTCGCTGCCAAACGAGATGCTGATCACGATGCTGATCTCGTTCGGCTCCTACCTGCTGCTCTGTGTGGCGCTTCTGCGCGCGCGCTACCGCTACACGGTGCAGCGTGACGCGCTCGCCGTGCTCGAAGGCACGGCCCCGTGACCCCTGACACCGGCGCGTACTACCGTGCGGCATACGCCGTCGCCGCCTTGCTCTACGCGGCGTACATCCTGAGCCTCTGGGTGCGGGTGCGCGCGTTGTCGCGGCGGTGGCGCAGCTTGGCCGGCGTTCGCTGACCGCCGGATCGCTGGCGGGCAGGCGCGTCGTCGTGACGCGAGCGCGCAGTCAGGCCGGCAACCTGGCCTACCAGCTGCGCGCGTTCGGCGCCGAGGTGCTCGAGTTGGCCACGATCCGAATCGTGCCGCTCGATCCGACACCGCTGCGCGCGGTGCTCGAGCGCCTCGATGCGTATCGATGGTTGATCTTCACCAGCCAGAATGCCGTTCGAATCTTCTTTGACGAGCTGGCGTACCGGGAAGGGAGGGCGGGCGAGCCGGGAGTCGCTCGTTTGGCAGGCGTTCTGGTAGCGGCAGTCGGTCCGGCGACCGCGGAGGCGCTGCGCCACCGCGGGGTGACACCCGCGGTGGTTCCGGAGGACCATGTCGCGGAGGGACTGGTGCAGGCGCTGCGAACGCGCCACGACGTCGCGGGCTCTCGCGTGCTCTACGCGGCAGCCTCGGAGGCGCGCGACGTCCTGCCTGACGGTCTGCGAGCGCTGGGCGCGACCGTCGACGTCATTCCGATCTACCGTTCAATGGCCGAAGGAGAAGGAACGGAAGGGGCTGAAGCCGTTCGGCGGCTGCTCGTGCGCGACGCGATCGACCTCGTGACCTTCGCGTCCGCGTCGGCCGTGCACGGCTTCATCACCGTGGTCGGGCCGCAGCTCGCGCGACGAGCGCCGGCAGCGTCGATCGGCCCCGTCACGTCTGCGGCCATACGCCGCGAAGGGCTGCACCTGGCCGCCGAAGCGCACGTGCACAGCATCGACGGTCTGGTCGACGCCGTCGTGCGCGCGTTGACCTAGGGCGCGCTGCGCCTGTGTGCGGCTGCGGCTCCGAACGGTAGATTTCCGACGATTCGGCCGCTCGTGAGGCGCCCGCTTGCGGCGCCTCGTTACCAGGATCGCCATGCCTAACGCGCTCGCGACGCCGACATCGCAGCAGACCTTGCGCATCGCCACGCGCTCCTCGGAGCTCGCGTTGCGACAGGCTCGGCTCGTTCAGGCGCGACTCCTCGAATGCGGCGTTCGCTCCGAGCTGCAGACATATCGGACGGCAGGAGACAAGCGGCTGGATGAACCGCTGAGCGCCATCGGCGCCAAAGGCTTGTTCACCAGGGAGCTGGAAGCGGACCTCGCCAGGGGAAAGGTCGATCTCTGTGTCCACTCGCTGAAGGACCTGCCGACGGAGCAGCCCTCGGGACTGGAGATTGGCGCCGTGCTCGAGCGCGAAGATCCGCGCGATGTCGTCGTGATCAGCGCCATGATGGGCGTAGCGGCGCTCGACGAGCTACCCCCTGGATCGCGCGTTGGGACCTCCAGCTTGCGACGGCGTGCGCAGCTTCTGGCCCTGCATCCGGAGCTCGAGGTCGTGGAGCTGCGTGGCAACGTACCGACGCGCGTGCGCAAGGTGGATGAAGGTCAGGTACACGCGGCAATACTCGCCGCAGCGGGCCTTCACCGACTCGGAATCTCCGAGCGCATCATGTCGTATCTCGATGCACCCCGTTGGCTGCCCGCGGCGGGGCAGGGCGCGATCGCGGTGCAAACACGCGTCGACGACGACCGCGTACGCGAGATCGTGGCGCCGCTCAGTCACGCGGCGACGCTCGTCCAGGTGCGCGCCGAGCGAGCCTTCCTCGGTGCGCTCGAGGGCGGCTGCCAGGTGCCCATCGGCGCGCTCGCCGTCACCGACGTTGGCCCCGCGGATGGCGGCCCGGCACTGTACGGATTCATCGCCGATATCAGCGGCCGGCGCGTGCTGCGAGCGCAGCAGGCGCTGGACTTCGACAATCCCGAGCTCACCGGTGTGCGGCTTGCCAACGAGCTTCGCCGTCAGGGCGCGAGTGACATTCTGGAGGAGCTCAGACGGGCGCAGAAGATTCCCGCTCCGCAACCGGAATGAAATCCACGCATGCCTAACTATCCGCACTATCGCCCGCGCCGGCTGCGGCGCACTCCGGCGCTCCGGCGACTCGTGCGCGAGACGCACCTCGCCCCATCACAGCTCGTGCTGCCGCTGTTCGTGCGGCCCGGCAATGGCATCCGCACGCCCATTCAGGCAATGCCGGGCGCGAATCAGACGTCGGTGGACGAGTTGATCGTGGATGCCGTGGAGGCGCAGTCGCTCGGTATTGGCGGCGTGCTGCTGTTCGGAATTCCGGCGTACAAGGACGAGCGCGGCTCCTCCGCCTGGGATGACACCGGGCCGGTGCAGCAAGCGGTGCGCGCACTCAAACGCGACTGCCCACAGCTCGTCGTCATCACCGACGTCTGCCTGTGCGAGTACACCGAGCATGGCCACTGTGGCGTGCTGCGCGACGGCGAGGTCGACAACGACGCCACGCTCGAGCTGCTCGCGAAGCCCCCGCTGTCCCATGCGCGCGCCGGCGCCGCCATCGTGGCGCCGAGCGACATGATGGATGGTCGTGTGGCAGCGATTCGAGCGGCACTCGATGGCGGCGGTTTCGCGCACACGCCGATCCTGAGCTATGCCGCGAAATTCGCCGGCGGATTCTACGGACCATTCCGCGAGGCCGCGGAATCGGCGCCGAAATCCGGCGATCGTCGCGGCTACCAGATGGACGCCGCGAACGCGAACGAAGCGCTGCGAGAGGTGTGGCTGGACATCGAGGAAGGCGCGGACATGGTCATGATCAAACCAGCCGGCCCATTCCTGGACATCGTGTTCCGCGTAAAGAACGAGACCGGCTATCCTGTCGCGGCGTATCAGGTCAGTGGTGAGTACGCTATGATCAGGGCGGCTGCGGAGCGGAACTGGATCGATGGCGAGCACGTGATGATGGAGTCGCTCGTGGCGATCCGGCGGGCCGGCGCGGACGTGATCGTCACGTATTTCGCGCGTGAAGCCGCGCGGGTGTTAGACGCCGGCCGCGACTACTGACACCATTCTTCCATGCTCAATCTGTGGCGGGACATCAGTCCCGGTCCTCATCCGCCGGAGCAGGTGACCGCGGTGATCGAGATTCCCTTCGGCAGCCGCAACAAATACGAGCTCGACAAGCACACCGGGCTGATGAAGCTCGATCGCGTGCTGTATTCATCCATGCATTACCCCGGTGACTACGGTTTCGTCCCCCGCACGCTGGCCGAAGATGGCGACCCATGCGACGTCGTGGTCATGGTGCGCGAGCAGACCTTCCCGGGCTGTATGATCGACGTCCGTCCGATCGGCGTGCTGCACATGCTCGACCGTGGTGAACCGGACGACAAGATTCTCGGTGTGCCACTCCATGACCCGTCGTATGGTGAGTTCTTCGACATCGCCGACATCCCGCAACATGTGCTCAAGGAGATCGAGCACTTCTTCGAGCGGTACAAGGACTTGGAGGGCAAACGCGTCCAGGTTGTCGGCTGGGAGAAGAGCGTCACCGCGATGCAGGTGATCAGCGACGGCATCCAGCGCTACTGCGACAAGTACATGGAAGTAGGTCCCTAGACGGGACGCGCGCGAAAACGGGGGAAGCGCGGCGCCTGCTTTGCAAGAAAAAGTACTTGACCATGCCCGCCGGACATCGTATCTTCCCCCGTCGCTCACGCTCGGTGGAGGATGCATGTCCGCGCTCGTCCGAATGCTCTTTCCTGCGCCCACCTTCCGCCGTGATCCGGTGCAGATCTTTCGCTGGTGGGAGAGCCGGCGCCCCACCTACAACGCCATCGTCGGCCTGGCGGGACTCGTGACGCTTACCGCGTTCGAGCTCTTCATCCGCATCCCCTTCGGCATGCAGGCCCCCTTTCCCTGGCCCGCCGTGCTGCTGTATGCGGCCATGGCGAACGTCTGCTACACCTTCGGCTTCATCGCCGAATCCAGCCTCCAGCGCTGGCTGCGGCGCGACACGTACGGTCTCGGTCCGGCGCTCTGGCGGTATGGGCTCGTGTTCTCGGTGGGACTCACGCTCGTGCCCATCGCCGTGATGGGAATGGGAATCGCTTCGGTCATCCTGCGAGCGGTGCTCGAGCGCCTGTAGCAACTCGGCAGCCCCCCCTCCCCGACCTCGCTACGACCGCCGCACCTTCACCCGCACTTCGGCCATGAAAGCATAGCCGGTGAGGCGCAGCACCGGCGCTGTCGGCGGCACGTACCCGCCCTCGTCATGCTCGCTTCGAACGTTGGCCATGAATGCGCTCACGTGATTCACCACGCGCACGCCGGGGGGCACCACGATCACGGTCGACGACATGATGCCGTGCAACTCGAGCTCCACGACTGGCGGTAGCACCGATTGGGTGAGGTCGAGCCGCGTGCTGGCCATCACGGCCAACACCTCGAGGTGCGCGGGCACCGACCACATCCCGCGCCGCTTCGTTTCGCTCATGATCACCACCAGCCGGTCGTGCACGGGTGGGGCGGCGAGGGAGACAGCCGCGCCGGCCCCGGCCGCCGGCCGCGGCGGCTGCGTCGGCGAAGCAGCCACCACGGGTTGACCGGCATCCAGATCTGCGGTGAGCCTGGCGAGATCGGCCGCTGTCTTCGCGGCGTAGGCGCGCTCGATGCGCCGCTCCAACTCGTCGAGCGTGATCGCATCGTTGGCGAAGTACTTGGACAGCGAATCGATGACGCGCTCGCGCGCGGCGGTGAGCGACACCGGAACCGGCTCGTCAGGCGTCATCGGCCGCGACGGACCGCCGATGCTCACGTCAGCGGGCGGACCGCGCCGTGATCGACCGGCTCGACATCCCGTCGCAGGAAGAGCGTGTCGTACAGAAGCGCAGCCACCACCCCGCCGATGATCGGCCCGATCCAGTAGACGGCCTGACCCTCGAAGATTCCGCTCGCTACTGCCGGACCGAACGAACGCGCCGGGTTCATCGACGCGCCGGTCAACGGTCCGATGGCGAGGATGTCGGCGGCAACGGTCAGGCCGATGGCAAATCCGCCCACGCGTGGCGCCTTGGGATCCACAGCGGTGCCGAAGACGACGAAGACGAGAAAGAACGTGGCGATCGCCTCGAGCGCCACCGCCTGGCCGAACGTCACGTCGAGGCCGATGGACTGGCCGCCTAACCGCGAGCCAACCACTGCCGACGCCGGAAAGAGCACCTTCAGCGCGTACGCCGCGAGCATGGCGGCGAGAAGCTGCGCCAGGACGTACACGGCGGCCATGATCGGCTCGATCCGGCGCGCCACCAGAAAACCGAGCGTGACCGCCGGATTCAGATGACCCGAGATGCGCATCGTCGCGGTCACCATCAGCGCGAGTATGAGCCCGTGTGCCATCGCGACGTCGATCAACGCGTTAGGCGCCTTGATCATGTCCGTGACCATGATCGAGGCCCCGCCCACGAACACCAACCCGAAGGTGCCGATGAACTCTGCCACGAAATGACGCCACGCGTCTCGCATGTCGCTCCTCTGTTGAGAGTTGGCCACCGACTCTCAACGCTACAGGGGCCGGGCGGCGGGCAACAGCCCCTCTACGATGCCCGGCGAAACACGAGGCTCGCGTTGATGCCGCCGAATCCGAATGAATTGGACAGAACGTGTTCCACGCGCGCGCGGCGGCCCTGGTTGGGCACATAATCGAGGTCGCACGCCACGTCAGGCTGATCGAGATTGATGGTCGGCGGCAGCCACTCGCGGTCGAGCGCGAGCGCCGAGATCGCTGCCTCGAACGCGCCCGACGCGCCCAGCGCATGGCCGTAGTAGCCTTTGGTGCTGCTCACGGCGAGCCGATGTGCGTGGTCGCCAAACACGTTCTTGATCGCCAGGGTTTCCGCGGGATCGTTGAGTGGCGTCGAGCTGCCGTGTGCATTGACGTATTCCACCTCGCGCGGCTCGATGTGCGCGTCGGCGAGACTCGCGCGCATGCTGCGCGCCGCCTGACTGGCATCGGGACGGGGAGCCGTCATGTGGTACGCGTCATTCGAGCTGCCGAAGCCGATCAGCTCCGCGTAGATGTGCGCACCACGAGCCGCGGCACGGCCGTACTCCTCGAGGACCAATGCCGCCGCGCCCTCGCCCATCACGAAGCCGTCCCGATCGCGGTCAAAGGGCCGCGATGCACGATGGGGCTCGTCATTGCGCGACGACATGGCACGAATGATCGCGAAGGCACCGAAGCAGAGCGGCATCAGGGGCGCTTCGGCGCCGCCGCACAGCATGACGTCGGCATACCCGTCGCGCACGACGCGAAAGCCGTCGCCGATCGCGATCGTGCCGGAGGCACAGCTCATCGCATTCGTGCTGTTCGGTCCCGATACGCCAAGCTCGATCGCCACATTACAGCTGGCCGCCCCCGCGAACACCTTCAGGGCGAGCGACGGATCGATCGCCTTCAGGCCGTCGCTGTGAAACGCGTGCACCTGCTCCTCGGCGAAGCCGATACCGCCCAGAGCCGAGCCCATCATCGATCCGATGCGCTCCCGATCTTCGCACGCCAGATGTATTTCCGCATCGGAGAGCGCGAGTTTCGCGCTGGCGACGGCAAATTGGCTGTAGCGGTCGAGTCGTCTGGCGCGCTTCTGCTCGAAGAAATCACCCGCGTGAAAATCGTTCACCTCCGCCGCCATACGACTGCGCCACATCTCGGGATCGAAACGCGTCAGTGTACGCACCGCCGAGCGGCCGGCCAGCAAACCGTTCCAGAATTCGTCCCGTCCGATGCCGATCGGCGTGACGACGCCGATTCCTGTGATCGCCACTCTACGCCGGTCGCTCACGCCTCACCTCGAAGCAACAAGTAAATGTGTGAAGCGCGACGCGCTTCCGCTGTACACCACAGCCCTCCCTTACACAGCTTCGCGCTCGGCCGCGCGCGCCAGACCGGCGAGCGTACGGGAAGCGATGCCATGCACGAACACGGGGGCGATGACCGCTCGCGCGGCCGTAGCACCAACCAAGGGCCAACGCGGACCGTTCCAGGCGTGCACGATGCGTACGCGGGTTCCACCAGTCACCGGATGGAAGCTCCATTCCACCTCCATCCCCGCGGTGATCCCCTCGATGTGCCGAAATCGAATGCGTGGCTCTCCTTCGTGCCGGCCGCGGGCGATCTCGCGCTGGACCGCCATCTCCGACACCCACCATGTCGGCCAGCGTATCGCGCCGAACGGGCGGCTTGCCGCCATCTCTACGACTCCACCGTCGTCGGACGCTCGACTGCGAAAGCGCACGAAGCGGTAGTGTGGCAGCAACTCGGGCCAGCGCTCCACCTCCACGGCCAAATGAAAGATCGTGGCCAGGCGCGACCGGACCAGGATCTCGTCCACAGTACGGACAAGCGAGTGGCGCGGCATCCGTCCCAACTCGATAGGCGGATGCCGCCCACTGCCCGGCGGTGGAGTGGGTTCGGGTATGGTCATGGTGTCCAGGATGCGGTCAAACGGAACCCCAACCAGCGCCGCACAACCGCGCGCACGCCGGTCGCGTGCAGGACCATGGCACCGAGCTCCCGGCACGTAAAGCCCCGCAATACCGAGAGGGTGCCGTCGTGGCGCGTGATCGGGTGAAAGCGCAAGGGCCAGGAGAGAAGCCAGAAGCCGGCGGCGGCTGCCCAACTGCGCTGCAACTCGCAGACGATGACGCGCCGCCGGGCGATGCGGTGCAGCTCCGCCAACAGCACCAGAGCGTCTGCACGGTCGAAGTGGTGGAGGAGCTGCGAGCAGAGGACCACGTCGACCGACCGATCGGCGAAAGGAAGGCGGAGCGCGTCGGCGCATACGGCCGTCTCCACGCGTCCGCGCGCCCGCGCATTCACCAGCAGCGCACAGGCGCTGTCCACGCCCGTCACGCGCAATTTCACCAAGAACTCGGTCGCCAGGGCGGCGAGAGCGCCGGCAACGTCGGCGTCTCCCGTACCGACGTCGAGCAGCGTCGCCTCGCACGGCAGGCGCGTCAATGCGCACCGCAGCTCGCCTAACGCCGCGCGCCGGCCCCCGAGCCACTGATTGGCCGTCGCGACGTCACGCATCGATCGGGTGCGGACCGCCGGGTCCACCCGCGGATCGTCGAGATACTCGGCGCCGCGGCGGCGCGTGGGCGTGAGCACCGACACGTCACCGCTCGAGCTGCGCGTAGCCGCCGCGATAATAGAGGAGCGGCCGATGCAGATAAGCCGCTGCCCGCTCGACCGCCGCGACGACGATGGTGTGATCGCCCGCTCCATGCCGCTGCTCGACCCGGCACTCCAGATGCGCGAGCGCATCGTCGAGCAGGACCACGCCGCTCTCGCCGCGCGTGTAACCGATGCCGTCGAACCGGTCGGAGCTGGGATCGGCGAACCGGCGTGACAGCGGCTCCTGCGATGACGAGAGCACACTCACGCCGACACGCTCTTGCCGCATCATCACGTCATAACATGATGCATCCCGACCGATGCACATCAGAACGAGCGGTGGCTCGAGACTCACCGAGCAGAAGGCGCTCACCGTCATGCCGTGATCGATGCCGGCCGCATCGCGTGCCGTGACGATCGTGATACCGGACGCGAAGCGACCCAGAACGGCGCGAAAGAGATCAGGATCGATGGTCATGCGTTCGTCGTGCCGAGGGCTGCGTGCCGTGGAAAGAGTGACCGGAACAGGAGCGTGGTGACGAATTGAGGGCGGAATGCTTCTCTGGCCGGAACGTAGTCGCCCGTTGCTCCGACGAGCAGCGCCGCCATGTCCGGTCGCATCGACAGCGCATCCGCGGCGCGCTCGATCAGCGGCGCACAACCGACAACGGCACCAATGATACGCTCCAGCCTCCACTTCTTCGCCTGCTCGAGAACGCGGGCCCGATCATAGCTCGCCAGCTCGCGATCGACGGCACAGGCATCGCCGGCGGCCAGGCCGGCGGCGAGATGGCGGCCCAGCAGCTCGCCACCGCGGAGCGCGGCATAGATGCCCTGTCCGGTGAACGGATCGAAGAAATCGGCGGCGTCGCCGACCAACGCCGCGCCGGGTGCCCACGCGCGCACCGCGTGTGATGCGAACGGCCCAATGGCGCGCACCGGGCCGACGCGAGCCGCCGCGGCGAAGCGTGGCGCCAGCTGCCCTCTCGCTCTCAACCAGCGCTCGAGAAAGTCGGCGCGATCATGGGACAGCTCCGCTGCCCGCGAGGCGGGCACGACGAGCGCAACGGTCGTGAATCCCTGACCAACGTCGGCGATGCCGACGAAGCCATCCCGCTCCACGTGCATCTCTCCATCGCTTCTCATACCGGCGACGTCGCGGTAATGCGTCACGAGCGCCAAACGTCTTGGCCACCGAGCGAGACGAGCGAGACCGAGTCTGCGCGCCACTACCGACCGGAGCCCGTCGGCACCGACGACCACCGGCGCGCGCACCGTCTCCCGTGCTCCCGATGTCGTGCGCAACTCGACACCGACCACGCGCCCGCCGGCATTACGCTCCAGACCCACGACCTGCGCGCTCTCGCGCGCCTGTGCGCCGGCCGCGTGAGCGCGCTCCAGCAGGATCGCATCGAGCACCTCGCGTCGAACCGACAGCGCGTACGGCCGGTACGGCGAATACCCTCCCTGCGGTGCGTACGCGGCGCGGATGTGCTTGCCGTTTGGCGCCCGCACATCCATCCCGGCGAGGCGCACCGCGCCCGCGTGTTCGATCGGGGCGAGCGCACCCATGGTGTCGAGGACGCGCGCGCACTCGGGGCTCAGAAACTCGGCGCAGGGCTTCGGACGCGGGAACCGGGCGCGATCGAGCATCAGCACGCGCGCCCCTGCGTTGGCGAGTGAGAACGCGGTGGAGCTGCCTGCCGGTCCGGCACCCACGACGATGACGTCGAAGCTATTCACGTTTCGTTCTAGGCTGCGAGCGTGAGCGCGACCAGTCCCCCCGCCGCGCTGCTCACGAGGTTGATGATGTCGTTATCGAGCCAGCCGATGCCGCCGCTCGCGCGCGCCGGTGAGCCGCAGCGATGCACGCGCCGCTCGGTGAAGCAGTTGCACCGATCACACCACCGTCGCGCCTGCAGCGTGGCGCCGAGGACGGAGTCCACGGTCGATCCGATGAATCCGCCGACGAAAGCAGCTCGCGCCACAGGCCAGCTCCAGCCAAGCGCGCGGGCGACTGCGGCGACCATCGCCGCGCCGGCGACGGCAGCAAGCGTGCCGGCCAAGCTCACGCCACCCGACGTTCCGGCCGCGACGCGCTGCCACGTGAGGACGGAGCGCGGTGCGGCGCGCGTCAACGTGCCGACCTCCGTCGCCCAGCTGTCACTCGCGGACGCGGCAAGTGAGCCGGCGCCCAACGACAGCCACATGGGAGACGGTCGCAGCGCGAACAGTGCTGCCGCAATCGCGAACACGCCGCCGTTCGCGAGCACCTGTAGCGCGTCGCGTTCTCCGCCTTTTGCGACAATGTCGGCGGTGCGCGTCATCTTGTCGTCGGCGCGAAATCGAGACAACGCCGTGGTGCTAGCGAAAAACACGATGAGCAACACACCCCACGAGAAGCCCGCCGCCACCGCGACAGTTCCGATGACGACGGCCGCGAGCCCACCGCTCGGCGACAGCGATCGTGCATGCCGCGCAATCGCCACGATGAGCGACGCCACGACGAAACCGATGAACACTCGCGCGAGCAACGAACTCATCGAGCGCGAAAGATCGAGCAGCGCGAGCACCAAGCGAGAGAAGCGTAACGCGTCATCGTGAATTATCCGTTCTCTTGAAGCGACTTCCGCCGTCCTTTAGCTTGCCTGCGATGCTGGCCACCGTGGACGCCCTGCTGCCCCTCAGTCTTCTCGAAGCTGTTCGCAACGTCGACACACCCAACGACGATTTCGACGCCGAATACGTGGACGAGCTGCGCAACAAGCGCCTCGGCCTGAGCGACACGGTGTACGTGCAGATCAAACGGCATAGTGAGGCGCGACGCAAGCGGCAGCGCATTCCGCAAGACGAGGCGATCGCGCTGTCGCGGCTCATCGGCCGGCGCCCCGATGCCGAAGCCGTCTTCCGCGCCGCCGGTCGCTATCTGGCGCGCGAGGCGTACCTCACGATCTCGCCGGTGACGCGGAAGATGCTTCGACTGCTCCCGTCGCTCGTGTCGCGTCCCTGGGCGCTTCGACGCGCGCGCAGGATCGCGGCGCGCTACCTGAACGGCACCGTGCGCCGCGTCGGCAGCTATCTGCTGCTCGAGGTGCCGCGTTCGATCACACTCGACACGGCACCGGGCAGTGTCGGCTGCACGTACTATGAATCGGCGCTGCGCGAGCTCCTCCGTCTGCTCATCGGCAGTATGGGGGCGGTGGAGCACGTGCGTTGCGCCACGCGCGCCGAAGGCACGTGCGAATGGCGCGCCGATTGGCGGTCGTTCGATCGAAACGCCGCGGGCATCAAGGCGGCGGCATGAATCCGCAATGCTGACGTCCGGCGACCTCTCGCGTCTCAGGCGCGCCATCGCAGATGCCGGCGTCGACGGGTGGCTGCTATTCGACTTTCATGGTGCGAATCCGATTGCCGGTGGCGTGCTTGGCCTGAGCGGCATGCAGACGCGCCGTATCTTCGTCTGGATTCCGCGCGACGGCGTGCCGGTGGCCATCACGCACGCCATCGAGCAGTCGCCGTGGGCGCAATGGCCGCGCGAGTGGAAGAAAGAGGTCTACAGCTCCTGGCGATCGCTGGAGTCCACCATCTCCACGTACGTCGGCGGCAAGCGCGTGGCGATGGAGTACTCTCCGGGTGACGCCGTGCCCTACCTGGATCGCGTGCCAGCGGGCGTGCTGGAAATGGTGCGCGCCGCGGGCGCGGAGGTGGTGTCCTCCGGCCTGCTGGTAACGACCATTCACGCCGCGTGGGATGATCATCACGTCGCGTCACACGAGCGGGCCGCCGAACGGCTCGCCGCCATTGCCCGCGACGCGTTCACCGAAGCGGGACGTCGTGCGCGCCACCGAGACACGGGCGCAGTGGCGGGCGCGGAACCGCTGACGGAGTACGCGCTGATGCAGTGGATTCTCGCGCGTTTTCAGCGTGAGGGACTGGTGACGGACCACGGCCCGAACGTGTCCGCCGGTCCGAATGCGGCGAACCCGCACTACGAGCCCACTGAGCACGATGCGCGCGCGATCGACGTCGGGGATATCCTCCTCATCGACCTGTGGGCGAAGGAACCCCTCGGCGTCTATGCCGACCAGACGTGGATGGCGTCCTTAGGTCCGCCGAGCGGCGAAGCGCGGCGCGTGTGGGAGGCCGTTCGCGACGGCCGCGATGCCGCGATCGCGCTCGTGCGCGACCGGGTGGCGGCGGGCCAGCCGGTCCGCGGCGCCGAGGTCGACGACGTGGCACGTGCCGTCATTACCGGCCGCGGCTTCGGAGAATATTTCGTTCATCGCACGGGACACTCCATCGATCCGCGCGACCTGCACGGGTCGGGGCCGCACATCGACAATCTCGAGAGTCGGGAGGAGCGCCTGCTCGTGGCCGGCATCGGCTTCTCCATCGAACCTGGCGTGTACCTGCCTGGAAAATTCGGTATGCGCAGCGAGGTGAATGTCTACATCCGGCCGGGGAGCGCAGTCGTCACGCCGCACGAATATCAGAGAGAGCTGATCGAGGTCTGAGCGGCGCGAAGTCGCACTCAGCGGCGCACGAGCTCCCACAGGCGCGGATCCTCGAGGCCGAGACGCCAGAACGCGATGCGCCGCACTCCGAGTGCATCGGTTTGTTCCAGGAGGGCGCGCAGCAGCTCTGCATCGCTCACCCATACGGACCATTGGCCGGCATTCTCGGCGTGCAGCGTCACGGAGGGCGCGTCGCGCGCCAGCTCCCGCCCGCTGGCGGCGGCCAGTCGGCGCGCCTCCTCGTAGCTCACCGGGCTCGCCGGTCCGCTCGCGGGCCATTGATACCCGTACGTGGGCAAGGCTGCGACGATGTGATCGGCCCCGACTTCGGCCACCCGGAGCCCGAGTGCAGTCCGCGTCCACTCCGGTGTCGCGATCGGCCCCGGCGGCGATGTCGCCCAGTGCTGGTCGTACAGCATGACGAGCACGAAATCGGCGTTTGGCAGAAAGAGCGCCGCCGGATAGCCGGCCGTGTCGAGCGCCGGCACCGCGACGGCAATGATCCCGAGACGGTGTGCGCGCGCGGAGTCGGCAAAGGCACGCGCCACCAGCGCCGTTCCGGCACGATCGGCTGCCGACAGCCCCTCCAGATCGATCACGAGACCGCGATAGCCGGCTTCGGCGGCGCGCCGAACGAGCTGCGCGGCGGCACGTCCTCGCGCGCTCTCGTCGGCGGCCAAGCGGCGAACGACGTCTGGATGAAAGCTGCCGCCGATGCCATTGGTCACGATCGCCATGCGCCGCGTCGACGTCGGCGCGAGCCTCGACAGCGTGTCTGCGTACAACGTCACCGGCATGGCGGTCACGGTGTCGAGCGAAAACCAGCCATACACTACGGCGTTCAACGCGGCGGCGTGCGCTCGCGCGCTGGCCGCGCTCCGTGCATCCCATGGCGCCGTGAACGCCCAGTACTCACGCCGGGCCGCTCCAAAGGGCAGAGAGGCACATGCCGCTAGGGCGAATGCGAGCGCTGGGACGCGCGAAGCGAGACGTGAAGGCATGTCTGAAACTACCGACTACCGACTGCGTTTACAGCGCCCGAACGCCCCTCGCCTCGTCGCGCACGAGGTTGAATGGGTACACGACCGTTTCGATAATGTATGCGCCACGCTCGAAGCGCCAATTCCGAACGGCCATCGTAATGCAGGATTCGACCTCGCTGCGGCCCACTCCGCGCAGGTCGGATGAGACGGCAACGCTGTCGACGCGTCCACTGGACAGGACGGTCGCCTGCACTTCGACCGTGCCCGACAGGTTCGGGTTCACGCGCAAGCCATGCGTCTCGTAGCACTGTTGAATTTCCGCGGCATGGCGCAGGGCGACCTGGCGAACTTCGTCGTCTGGCCGAACGCTGTCGACTGGCGCGGCTTGGACGGAGATGGCGAGGAAAAGAATGGGCAGCATAACGGCTCAGGCGGGACGAGGCACGATACAACGCTGCACGCAAGGAGGCCAGAACAGATTTGTCCGGTGCCGCGCGTGGCGGCACATGGCGCGCGCCTTGCCTTCGCCTGATCGATCATGATGAGCTGTTCCTCCGACTTCCGCCGCTCGGCGATCATTCTCCTCCTCGCCGGCGCCGCGTGCTCGTCGGGAGACGCTGGCGCATCGTCGGCGAAGCGCGCTCCACCCTCCGACGTCACGCGCGACTCGAGCGCACGACTCATCGGCCCCGCCGCTGCCGATCGTGCCCGCTACCGGGAGATCCCGATCGCGGCACCGGCTACGCTCAGCGGCACCGTACTCCTGGATGGGCAACCGCGCCCAGACTCGACCGTTCGGCTCGCTCTGGCGGACTCCGCCTGCGGAGGCCCGCGGAACGATCCATCACTGGCGGTTCGAGGACGGAACCTGGGCAACGTCGTGGTGTGGGTTACGGGCATCCATGCCGGCAAGGCGCCGCCAATCGATCGCCGCTTCGAGGTGACCACCGACCAATGTCGGTACGAGCCGCACGTACAAGCCGTGATCACCGGGAGCACGATCAACGTGCACAACGACGATCAGATGACGGAGACGACTGGCATGATCCGGCTCGGTGGATATGACACACTGGCGACCGTGACGCTGCTCGACGACGGCGGTGTGGTGCCCAGCGACAAGATCGCCGCGGCGCCAGGTATCGTGGAGCTACGGTCCGCTCAACACCCCTGGTCACGTGGCTACGTCGCCGTATTCGACCAGCCCTATTTCGCCGTGACCGCGAACAACGGCAGCTTCCGCATCGATTCGCTGCCGCCGGGCCATTACACGCTCATGGCATGGCACGAGCGCGCGGTGCAGCCGGCCGTGCAGGAATTCGACGTCGCTCCGGGCGGCGAGACGCGCCTCGAGCTGCACGTCAAGCTGAAGTAGCCGTCCGCGGCTGCAAGCGTGAGCGACCGATCAATGGGCGACCGCGCGATCGAGCACCATCGCGGTGAACAGCAGCGCCAGATACAGCAGTGAGAACTTGTATAGGGACCACGCCGGCCGCGACCAATCCTTGGCGCGCAGGATCCTCACCAGCAGGCCGACGAATGCGGCATTCAGCAGGAAAGCGGCGCCGAGATAGGGTATGCCGAGGGCGCCGAACGCCACGGGCAGGAACGTGAGCGGAATGAGGATGCCCGTATACCAGAGCATCTGCCGCATCGTCTCGCGCTCCCCCCAGACCAGCGGCGCCATCGGAACTCCGGCGCGCCGGTAGTCGCTCTGCTTCAGCAGTGCCAGCGCCCAGAAGTGCGGAGGTGTCCAGTAGAAGACGATCAGAAACAGGTAGACGGCGAACAGGTCGACGCGGTTCGTCACGGCAGCCCAGCCGACCAGTGGCGGGAAGGCTCCCGCTGCGCCTCCGATCACGATGTTCTGTGGCGTCGATCGCTTCAGCCAGCGCGTATACACGAATACGTAAAAATAGAAACCGGCGAGCGCGAGCGTCGCCGTCAACACGTTCGCGTACCGGCCGAGCAGAAATGTCGCCGCGGTCGCCAGGAGCACGCCGAACGCCAACACCTGCTTCGGCTGCATGCGCCCGCTGGGAATCGGACGCAGCCGCGTCCGCGCCATGCGATCATCGATGTCGCGGTCGAGGTACATGTTCACCGCGTTGGCTCCGCCGGCCATGAGATACCCGCCCAGGAAAACGGCGAGCACGAGCTCCCAGTCGGGACGGCCGGCCACGAACATCGGTGCGATCGTCGTCACCAGCAACAGGGCGATGATGCGCGGCTTGGTGAGCGACACGAGATCGCGTGCGAGATCGCCGCGGCGAGTCTCGGCAATGGCTATCTGAGTCACAGGATATCGGCGCCGCGGGCGACGATCACCGCCATGGTGGGGGCTCGCGGCGCCGGTGGCGCGAGTGGGATCGCCGCCTGGACGGTCGGTGCGCGCGATCGTTCGTCGCTGATGCTCCGCGCCGCCAGGTAGGCGAAGACGTACGCCGCCAGCCACACCGCCACGCCCACCGCCTCGTGCAGCGATCGCAGCACGGGCGGAAAGCGCATTCCGATCATCGCTCCCGCGACGAGGAATTGCGCCAACGAGATGGCAAGGGCGACGCGACCGGCACGAACCACCACGGGCGAGGCGGCGCGCGCGCGCAGCGCGAATGCGACAACGAGGAGATAGGCGATGACGAGATACGCCAGTACGCGATGGCCGACCTGCACGGCGATGGCGCTCACGCCGGCGCTCGCGTCGGCGCCGCACAGCGGAAACGTCCGGCAGGCGATCGATGCGCTGGGATACTTCGCCGTGAGCCCACCCATGACCACGGTCGCGAACGCCAGCGCGGCGGCCACGAAGGCCAAACGAGCGACCTTTGTCGAGCGTCGTGCCGGCGGCTCGCCGCTCGCCGGCCGGCCGGGGTCCAGGCGCGGCGTGCCGGCGCGAATTGCCGCGGTGGCCAACACGGCGAGCAACGTCATGGCCACCGTCCAGTGCGCCGCCGTCGCGTATGGCGCGTTGCCAAGAAACACGGTGACCGCGCCGAGAACGGCGGCGCCAACGGCCGTGGCGAGCGCACCGACGGCCACCCGCAGCACACCGCCGCGGCCGGCGACTCCTGGCTCGCCGCGTCTCCGCCAAGCGACGAGCGTCAGGACGGCGACCACCGTTATCAGAATGGAAGCGAGCAGACGATGCGTCCATTCGATGATCAGGTCGGGGCGGCTCATCGGCGGAAACCAGCTGCCGTAGCACTTCGGCCAGTTGTCGCCGCAGCCCATGCCGGACCCGGAGATGCGCACGATTGCGCCGAACACGAGATGCGTGTACGCGACGACGAGCGCGGCGTACGCCAAACGCCGGAGTGCCCTCATCGGCCGGCGAATATCGCGCGCCAGGTCAACGCGAGCACGATGCAGAGCGCCACCGCCGGAAGAACCGCCCAGAGAAGCTCGATGGCGCTTCGAGAACTCGCGCGATCATCTGACGCTTCGGGCGCCGCACTTCGCGTGCTCGTGACCGAACGGAGGAGCGCCCATTGTGCGACGAGACAGCTGATCGCACCGGCCCAGAACAACGCGCCGGTCAGCAGGATTCGCATCGAAGAAGGTGGGGGAGGTCGACGCCGAAAACTCGCCCGGCGCGCTCTGGGAATCAACCGCAGTCTCGCGCTCGGCTTGCTGCGCGAGTATTGTGCGGCGGGAGGCGTGTCGATGGAGCCCGGCAATACCCCGATGCGACTTCCACGCTTCCTGAGCCCATTCAATCCTGTTCCCGCCTCAATGACCTCGAGCTCAGTGCCATCCGCCGCCGCGCCGACCCGCTCCCGCGTGCCTGCGTCACACACGCCAAGGCTGCTGCCGCGTCGCCTCGGTTTGTGGAGCGCGGTCGCGGTCGTCATCGGCACCACGATCGGCTCGGGGATCTTCAGATCGCCGGCCGGCATCACGGCGAAACTTCCTGGTCCGCTGCCGCTGCTATCCGTGTGGGTGGTCGGCGGATTACTAGCGCTGTGTGGCGCGCTGACGCTGGCCGAAGTGGCCGGCGCCTATCCCGACACGGGCGGTATATACGTGTTCGTGCGGGAGGGGTGGGGACGCTTACCCGCCTTCCTCTTCGGCTGGTCCGAGCTCGTGATCATCCGCGCCGCGGCGCTCGGCGCTATCGCGATCACGTTCGCGGAGTACTTCTTGCGCGTGCTCGGCTACGATCCGACGAAAGCGCCGTACGATGCCCGCGCGCATTATCTCGCCGCGATCGCCACTCTGCTGATGGCCGCGGTCAACATTGCGGGCGTGAAGTTCAGCGCGGCCATCCAGAACGTGACGACCGTCGCGAAGTACGCGGGCCTGCTCGTCATCGTCCTGCTCGCCATCGCGCTCGGGTTGCCGCGCACGCACGGCGGGTACTTCACGCCCGTCGTGCCGGCGGGAAGCTTCTCGGTCTCGATGTTCGGCCTCGCGCTCGTGTCCGTATTGTGGGTGTACGACGGGTGGGCCGACCTGACGTTCATCTCCGGAGAGGTCAAGGACCCACGGCGCAATCTCCCACGCGCGCTCATCGCCGGGGCGCTGGCAATCACTCTGATCTATCTTCTCGCCAACGTTGCGTACCTGTCGGTGATGCCCGTCGGGGAAATATCAGGCTCACGCCTCGTGGCCGCCGATGTGGCGCAGCGCCTCGTCGGGCCGGCCGGTGTGGTCTTCGTTTCCGTCACGGTGATGCTGTCCACGTTTGGCACGCTGAATGGCTCCATCCTCACTTCACCGCGGATCTGGTTTGCCATGGCCGACGACGGACTCCTCTTCCGCCGCTTCGCGTCGGTGCATCCGCGGTACGAGACCCCCTGGTTCGCCATCGCGCTGGCGGCGATACTCGGCGCCGCCTTCGTCCTGCTCCGCACCTTCGAGCAGCTCGCCGACACGTTCGTGACGGCCATCATTCCCTTCTATGCGCTAGGCGTGGCATCGATCTACGCGCTGCGCAAACGATCGAGCTACAACCCATCCTTCCGCGTTCCCGGCTACCCGGTCGTTCCAGCCCTCTTCGTCATCGCGACCATCTTTCTGCTCGGCAATGCGCTCATCGATCCGTCCACGCGCTGGTGGACAGTGTTCGTGTTCGGCGTGATTCTGGCTGGGGTGCCGGTGTACGTGCTGACGGTCGGGCGGCGTCGTTAGTCGTCAGTCGTCAGTCGACAGTCGACAGTCGACAGTCGACAGTGGGAGCGTTGATAGGAACGGCTCGGCGTGAGCGACCCTCATGCCGAGCTCTTACTTCCAACGGCGTTACTGCCGACTGCCGACTGGCGACTGACGACTGCGTTCTACCAACTCGCGCACTCAGAATATGCTCAAGTTGATGTACTTCCTCGGATTCTTCTTCAGGTCCGACAGGAGCGAATCGAGGGAGCCGGCGGTGTGGCGCAGATCGGAGTACAGCAGTGTATCGCTGAGCAGCTTGCCCGCAGTGCCCTCGCCGCGCTCGAGGCGGCTGACGATGCCATTGATCCTGGTGGTGCTCGTGTCCAGCGCGACGCTCATGCGTTCGAAGTTGGCGCTGGTGGCGCGGAGGTTCGCGAGCGTGGCGTCGATCTTCGCCGAGTCGATGGACGTGGCGGCGTGCCGGTACGCCTCGAAGGTGCTCGTCAGGTTCCGGTTCTGCTCGACCGCGATCGCCTGCATCTGGGCCGCCAGGGCGGCCGTCGCGGTGAGGGTGCGCCGCAAGTCGCGCAGCGCACCGGCGTCGACGAGCTGCTGCTGAAACGAGCGCGTGATCGTCTGCACCGCGCCGCCTATCGAGTCGGCGCGCGCCATCAATTCATTGACGCTGGGCTCGGGCGGGCCGGCCGGCACCGTGTCGCCGGCGGCGTACGCCGTCGGACTCGGACCGGTCGGGTTGAGGGCCACCGCGACGTCGCCGAAAAAACCGACGGCACGCACCTGTGCCGTCGCATTTTTAGGGATCTTATATTGATCGTCAATGCGCATCAGCACGTCGAGGAATCCGTCCTGGCGGAGCCGCACGTCGCCCACGTAGCCGATCGTCACGCCGGCGAGCAGCACCGGCTGTCCCTGCTTCAGGTTCTGCCCCCACCGGAAGCGCGTGTACAGCGGATAGCCGGACGTCAGACCGCCGCGCAGCAGCCAGATCGTCCCGATGATCAGCACCACCGTGGCGACGGTCACCAGAATGCCGACGGCCACCTCGTCGCGTCGTCTCATGCCTGAAGTTTCGGGGCGAGGGCCATCGCGGTCAACGCATCGAGCACGAGTATCGTGACCGACGCGATGACCACCGCCCGGGCCGTGGAGCGGCCGACGCCCTCGGCGCCCGCCTCCGTGATGTAGCCTTCGTACGAGCAGAGGAACGAGATGGCCGCGCCGAACATCGTCGCCTTCAAGAGACTGTACACCACCTGAAAGACGCCGAAGGCGAGCCGCACCCCTTCCTTATAATCCTTCGGCGTGATGTCCGTCGCGTACACGGCGGCGAGATACCCGCTCCCCACCCCGATCGCGTCGGCGAGCACGACGAGCACGGGCAGCATCACGATGGCGGCTAGCAATCTCGGTACGATCAGAAAGGCCACCGGATCGTACGCCAACGTCTCGAGCGCGTCGATCTGTTCGGTCACGCGCATCGTGCCGATCTCCGCCGTCATGCGCGCACCGACACGGCCGGTGAGCACCAGGCCCGTGAGCAGCGGCCCGAGCTCGAGAATGATCATCTGCCGCGTCGCCAGTCCGATCAGCGACAGCTGTACGCCGGGAAAGAGCTGATAACGCGTTTGCAAGGCGATGACGGCGCCGATGAAGGCGGCGACGATGATCGTGATCGGCACGGAGTCCACGCCGATGTTGCGCATCTGCCGGATCGTTTCACCGACGTACGTCGCGGGGTCGGCGAGAGCGCGCCCGATGTCGCGCAGAAAGAAAGCGCGCCGTCCCACCTGGCGGAAGATTCCTGTTCCCACGCGCGCCATCCGCCGGAAAAAACGGATGCCAGTGCGCTGCACGACGGGAAACGTCTGCGTCGGACGCATGTCGCCGGCGCGCGGAAACGTCATTCGGGAATCTCCACTCGACCGCGGTCAAGGAAACGTCCCTCGGGACTTCACCGCCAGCCGATGACGGCGCGCCCCCAGGGACGGCAGCAGCAATATAGAGAGGCCCCGGATACGGGACTATCGCCTACGTTCGCACCTGTGCCATCAGCACCAACCCGATCGCGCCGAAGAGGATGCTCGGCGTCCACGCGGCGAGCTCCGGCGACATAAGTCCCTTCCCACCGATCGCCTTCGTGAGCTGGATCAACATGAGAAAGATTACCGTTGTCGCGAGGCTGATGCCGATGCCATACGCGGCCCCGCCGCGCTGCGTGGTCGTTGCCAGCGGTGCGCCGAACAGCGCGATGATGATGCAGGTGACCGGGATGGCGATCTTCAGCGCGCGCTCGACTTTGAGCTCATCGACATTGCTGCCCGACCGCTCGGAGGCGGCGATGTAGCGCGACAGCTCCTGGTAGCGCATCTCCTGAGGCGGTCGCTGCCGTTCCATCATGTACGACGGTTGCTCGTTTACGAGCGTGTCGCGCATGCTGCCATACGCAATCGAGAACACCGAGCTCGAGTCGCTCAAAACCTGCAGCTCGCCCTTCTTCAGCAACCACCCTCTCGGAGCCGTGTACACCGCCGAATCGGCGGACAGGACATACGTGGGATACTTGGGGCCCACCCCCTTGCGGACGATCTGTAGTGCTTCCATGGCGCCGCGCTGGGTATCCAGCAGGCGCACGTTGTAGACGCGCCCCTCCACGCCCGCGTAGGCGAAGTTGAAGCGCGTCGTGCCGCTGCGGAACTTCTGCTCCTCCAACAGCGCGTTTCGCCGCGCATTCGTGACCGGCACCACCTCTGCGAGCACCAGATCGAGCCCCGTCGCGATCAGAGCGCCGAACAGAATCGGCATGACGAGACGATAAAAACTGATACCCGACGCCTTCGCGGCGGTGATCTCGGAATGCCGGGTGAACCCGCCGATGGAAAACACCGTCGCGAACAGCACCGCCGCCGGCAGCACCATGAAGGTGGAGTCGGGCAGCAGATAGAGGTAGCTCAGCGCGACATTGCTCCGCGGCAGATTGCGATCGAGGTATTTCTGCAGATTGTCGGTCAGATCGATGATCATGACCAGCAGCGGAAAACCCACCGCTGTGGACAGGAAGATCTTGAAGAACTCGCTGAAGACGTAGCGGTCGAGCGGGCGCACGATTCTCACGCGGCGTACTCCGCACGGCCGCGCAGACCGAAGGCACGCGCCAGACGCGCACGCGCGTTCGCGAGCACTTCCCGGATGTCGCCTCCGCGCGACGTCGACGCCTCACGACCCATTCGCCAGAGCAGCGGCAGGCCGACGATCAGGAACAGCACGTTGGCGGCCCACATGGCCCAGAAGGGAGAGACGATCCCCTTGTTGGCCAACGACTCGCCGGCGATCAGGCAGACGTAGTACACGGAGAAGATGAAGAAGCTGACGCCGATTACGAGCCCCACGCCGCCGCGCGGGAACCGCAGGGCGATGGGAGCACCGACCAGCACGAACACGATGCAGGCGGAGGCGAGCGCGAACTTCTTCTGGATCTCGATCGAGTAGCGACTTGTCCAGTATCGCGCATCCTCGACGCGCAACTTCGCCTCGCTCACCTGGTACGTACCGGTGCCTCCGGCTGACGGGGCGATCGGCGGCATCGCCGTACCGGGTACCGGCGTTGCTGCCGGCGTCTGTGTTGGCGTCGCGACGGGCGGAGCGGGCACCGCCTGCGGCGGCACCTCGGCGTGCGCCTGCTTCACGGCCAACAGCTTCTCGACTCGCTTTGTCAAATCGCAATAGAAGCCGCCGATGCCGTACGTGCCGTGGATCGGCTGCGCCTTCGGCGGCGGCGCATTGATTCCACGATTATGCTGGTCGGCCCACTGCGCTTGCGCGAGATTGTTGCGCGCCAGTTGCAGCTTCGCATTCTGCCGCTCCAGCTCGAGCTGCATCTCGCACACGGACATCTCGCGGTCGGTCTTCGTGGCGGAATCCGGGTTGGTGGAGCGGAAGTCGCGCATCACGTCCGCCACGAGCAGGCGGTCGCGCATGTAGAACAGCCGCGTGAGCTGCGATGTGCGTTGCGTTTCGACGGTCTGCATTTCGCCGTGATAGAGCGACATCACGAGGTCCTTCTTGTTCGCCGCGACCTCGACGAGGCCGCTGTCGGCGTAAATCGTCCGCCGGCGCGTGGGATCGCTCAGGTCGTAGATGACGACGCCACGCATGCGCGACGAGCCCTCGTCGAGGTGATCGGCCCGTAGGTACAGACTGCCTTCCTTGAGCGGATTGATCACCTGCGGCTTCAGCGCGAACGTCGGCTTCGTGTTGAAAATGTCGACGGTGAGGTTGGCCAGCTCGTGATTGGCGCGCGAGAGCACCTGGTCGTTGAACAGCAGCATGACGATCGCCATCACGGTGCCGGCGCCGAGCGCCGGGATCATGAGCGCCTTCATCGAAACGCCACCGGCCTTCAGCGCGGTGATCTCGTTCTCCGACGCCAAACGACTGAACGCGTACAGCACGGCCACGAGCACCGCCATCGGCATCGTCATCGCGACCGTGAACGGAATCGAGAGGACGAAGAACTTCGCGATCACCCACCACGAGAGTCCTTTTCCCACCAGATCCCCGAACTTCCGGGCGATATACTGGAGGAGCATGATCGATGTCAGCGCCGTCAATGAGAACACGAACGGGCCGACATGCTCCCTCAGGATGTACCTGCTCAGAATCTTCAATGGCCGTCAGTGGAGAGATGAAGGCGAGACATGTAAATTCCATCAGCCCGCCTGGCCAATTCAAGGTCTCGCCGACCGCACGCGGACGGACGGCGGCTTCATACCCCTCGTCCCGGGTTTGGTGCGCGTCTCCAGACTCCTCACCACTGCTGTCCGCATCGTGATAGTGGTGCCGGCGCTGCTGCAGGCGCAGGCCGGCCGCCGCGACAGCACGGCGCGCGCCGCACCGCCTCCCGCGAGCGGCTCCGTGGTGAGCATTACGCTCGCGCCCGCCGTGCTCGGTCTGCCCGTAGCGATGCCGATGACGGTCGTCGCCGTTCGCATGCCGCGGCCGGCTGCCGCGGACAGCGCCAAACGTGCCACCAACGTGTTCGGCGCCGGATCGGATCTCGCGCTGCAGTTCAACACGCGCATCGAGGGCAAGGCCGAGCGTACGGTGAACGAGCGGTGCAATGCCAGCCAGTACGCGAATCCACTCTTCAGTTGTTCGGGCAGACTGCTCCCTGACTTCACCTTTCAGTTCAATATGAAGAGCGGCGGCACGATCGCCGATCGCTTTCACGTCGACGTCGATTACGATTCGCAACGCGAATTCGACGCGTCCAACAACATCTCCCTCTATTATCAGGGCCGCGAAGGCAGCCATCTCAGCCGGGTGGAGGTCGGCAACGTTTCCTTCACACCACCGCCGTCGCGGTTCATCACGTCGGCAATCCCGAGCGGCAATTATGGCGTTCAGGCGCTGGGACAGTTCGGACCGATGCGGGTGCGGACCATCGCTGCGCAGCAGAAAGGGAACGTGATCCAGTCGCACAGCTACACGATCGGCGACCGCACGCTGCAGGGATCGGAGCGCGACATCGAAGACTATCAGGTGGAGGCGCGGCGCGTCTTCTTCACGGTCGATCCGGCGCTCTTCCGCGACTATCCGAACATCGATCTGCTCGACCGCGCGCAGCTATCGCGCCTCTACAATTCGCTGCCGGACACACTGCGGCCCACCCAACTATACGTCTACCGGCTGCAGTTCGGAGCGCAGCCGCAGGATCCGAACGGACCGCGGTTCAAGGTGCGCACGGACTCGGGCGCGGGGCAGCCATACGATGTCCTGCGAGAAGGCGTGGACTACTATCTCGATCCGTCGCACCTCTGGATCATGCTCGTGCGGCCGCTCAACCAGAACAGCGAGCGGCTGGTGGTTGCCTATCGAGTGCGCCTGAATGGCGCGGCCGGCGGACGTGACACGACCTGGGTGACCACCGGCGGCACGCCAGATTTGAGGTACACTGGCCGGCCGCAGTACGCGAATCTCATATGGGACCCGCGCGTGCGGCCCACCGATCCGGAGTTCCGCCGCGAGGTGCGCTCCGTCTATCGGATCGCCGGCCAGGACCTGCAGCGCCAAAGCGTGCAGCTGCGCGTGCTCACCGGCGCCGGCGGCCAGGAAAAGCCGCTCGCCGGCCGCTACGATACCTTCCTGCAGATGTTCGGGCTCGCGCAGCTCAACAACAGCGCGCAGTTCGATATCGACAACCGACTCTGGCCGCGGCCCGGCGATCCGGTGTTCAACCTTGGCGCCGGTGCTGGCGACGTCGGCCCGGCAGGTCTTCCTGGAGGGGGAGGGGGAGGGGGAGGGCTCGGCGGTGGTGCGGTCGGCTCGCGTGTCATCCAGGACTACTACCTCTTCTTCCCCTCGCTTCGACCGTTCTCGATACGCGAGTCGGGTCTGGTCGTTCCCGGCAACCCGCCTAACGACTCGATCTACACCACGCCGGGCGAGTACCTGTCGTCGCCGCAGCATCCCACCACCGTGTATCGCCTTCGCGTCAGCTACCAGACGGCGGGCACCAGCGAGGCGGGAACGCTGATGCTCGGATCGGTGCAGGTGCGCCGTAACTCCGAGCGCATCACCATCGAAGGACGCCCACTGGTACGCGACGTGGATTACCACGTCGACTACGATCTCGGCCGGGTCTCGTTCACGCGTCCGGATACGCTGTTCCTGCGGCCGCGACAGGTCAGCGTCTCATTCGAGGAGAATCCCCTCTTCGCCAACACCCCGACGTCGCTGTTCGGTCTCGTATCCGAGCTGCCGTCGGCGCACGGCCAGCTCAATTTCGCCGCCATCACGCAGCGGCAGGGCACGAGCTTCACGCGACCGCAGCTCGGCTTCGAGCCGGTGTCGTCGTTGCTCGCCGGCGTGAGCGGACAGTACGCGTGGGAGGCTCCTCTCCTCAGTCGTTTGGCAGGCCGGCTCCCCTTCGGGAGCACGGCGGCGCCGTCCCGCTTCGCCATCGCCGGCGAGGTGGCGACAAGCCACCCACAGCCGAACAGTGCCGGGCAGGCCTACATCGAGTCGTTCGAGGGCCAGGGCGGCACGCTCATCCCGCTCAGCGACTATCTCTGGCTGTACAGCAGCCAGCCGCCCGCCGGCCGGTCACTCGGCCGCATTCCCTTCGCATCGTTCGATCTCCTCCACGCGTCGACGATGGCGTGGCAGAACAACCCGGTTGCCCTGAACGGGCAAGCGATCAACTTCTACCTCAGTCAGATCGATCCGCTGGCGACGCTCGGCGGTCTCGGTGTCGGCGCCCCGGAACAGATCCTGTGGATGACGCTGTACCCACTGACCGTCGGCGGCCGGTACGATCCCGCCACGCGACGGTACGATTGGATGGTCGGCTCGCCTAACGCGCCGTCGGGGAGACGCTGGCGGTCGATCCGCACGGTGCTCAGTCCCACCGGAGTCGACCTCACGCGCGCCGAGTACCTCCAGTTCTGGGCCCTGGTGGATACCACGAGCTTCGGCGTGAAGAAGAATCCGACGCTGGTGTTCGATTTCGGCGAGATCTCCGAGAACAGCGTCGACTTCGCGCCGGACACGCTGTTCATCCGGCGCAACAGTGCCGGCGGGATCGACAGCATCTTCACCGGGAAGAAGCTCGTCGGCTACGATACGCTGAACACCGAGCGCGATCCCTTCTCGCACGCCTTCGACGTCGGGGTCAACGACACCGGCCTGCCAGGTGACGTCTCCGGCCTCCTCGTCGTGCGCAACGAGATCGATGGCACGACCACCGTCGTCGATCACGCGCCACTCTGCGAGGGATTTCAGCGAATCGTGCTGCTCGGCGATACGCGAGCCGACTGCACGCGGCACAACAACCGTCTCGACGAGGAGGACATCGACCTCGACGGCGCGATGAACTTCACCCAGCCGGACGCCGAGAGCATCCTGCGCTTCGTCGTCGACCTGAGCGACCCGTCGCGGTACACGCGCGTCGGCGCGGCCGTGAACTGGCAGGATTCCACCGGCACCCACCAGAAACAGTGGGTGCTCGTGAAGGTCCCGTTCGCCGCGCCTAACGATTCACTGGGCAACGTGCTGCTGCGGCGCATCCGGGCGCTGCGCATCACGATGGTGTCCGGCCCTCAGGCAACGGATCAGGATTTCACGCAGATCGGCCTCGATCAGCTCAAGCTGGTGGGTGCGCCCTGGTTGAAGCGCTCGCCGGCGGTCGTGACCGGAATCGCGGGCGAGGCGCAGGACGGCGGATACGTGATCACCTCCGTCATCGGCACGGCGGACTCCACGCGGGGCGTGGCGTACGAGTCCCCTCCGGGGATCACGAGCCAGCTCGATACGAAGGTGGCGCAGTTCCAGCCGGCGTTGGTGCAGATCAACGAGCAGTCGCTGCGCATCCAGGCCGGCCAGCTGAATCTCTACGATCGGGCCGAAGCGTATTACCGCTTTCCCTCGACCCAGCAGAACTTCATGGCCTACCGGGAGCTGCGGTTGTGGGGCCGCGGGCGGAAAAACGGCTGGGGACCGTCGGGCGAGCTGCAGATGTTCGTGAAGGTCGGGCGCGACGAGAACAACTTTTACATGTATCGGACGCCGGTGAACGCGGGCAGCGGCCAGAACGCGTGGCTGCCGCAGATACACATCCAGCTTTCGAAGTTCTACGACCTGCGAAAGAAGCTGGAGACGTCGTATCTGCAGCACGGCACGGATTCGCTCTCCTGCACCGGTATCGACTCGGCGCTCGTGGTACATTCGGCGCTGCCGGCCGGCATTCCGGCGCATCGTTATGCAGCATGCGACAACGGTTACATGGTGTACACGATCGATCCCAGCATCTCCCCGCCGAATCTGGCATCGGTGCAGGAAATGAGCGTCGGCCTCGTGCGGGTGGCTCCGCCGGGCACGAGCCCCGCCGCCACCATGCCTGGCGACACGCTCGAGCTCTGGGTGGACGACATCACACTGTACCAGGCGACGAACGATCCCGGCTACGCGGGGCAGCTCGCGGTAAACCTCGTGGCGGCCGATTTTGCGGACTTCCGCGCGACCATCGCTCGGAAGAATCCGAATTTCCGGCAGCTGAACGAGCTGCCGAGCTTCATCGACGAGCAGTCGGTCGACCTCGCCTCCACGGTGCGCCTCGAGAAGCTGCTGCCCAGGGGCGCCGGCGTGACGATGCCGTTCACCGTCACGAAGATCAGCTCCGATAACCAGCCGCTCTTCCTCTCGCAGACTGACATCCGCGGCGGCGGCATTCCCGGGCTTCGAACGCCCAAGACGGACCTGACGACGTACAGCCTTTCGGTGCGGCGTACGCAGCCGCTGCAGACGTCGCTCATCGGCCCGCTGCTGAACAATCTCAGCATCACGTCGACGTACGTCTCCGGGACCGTGCAGAACGAGTATCAGAGTGGCTCGACGAACCGCTTCTTTCTCACCTTCGACTACCTCGTTGCCGACAGCGCGCGCAGCGTCACGATCCCGTCGTGGCTCGGCGGATTGTTAGGCAGCGTCCCCGATCCCACGCAGGTGGGTCCGGCGGGCGCGCCGCAACGGACGCTTTTCCGGTGGAATCCGGCGCAGCTCCGGCTCACCAGCGCGATCACGCGCGGCACGGACCGCCACCTCTCCTTCCTCAAGCCGGCCGCAGCGGCCGACGATCCCGGAAACCTGTCGCTCGCGTTGACGAATCTGTGGCGAAATGGCAGCACGCTCGAGCTCCGCCCGACCGCCGGTGTGGCGCTGCGATGGGACGCGGTGTCGCTGCGTGACCTCCGACAATACGGCGACACGAATGCGGCGGCGCAGGCGGCGAGCGCCGAGCGTGGTCGAATGCTGGGGCTCGACGTCGGTCTCGAGCGGGAGCGCACGCTTCAGGGGACGCTCTCGATCACGCCGCAGATCGCCTCGTGGATCCGGCCGCGGCTCGACATCGGCACCTTGTCATCGATGCTCCGCGACCCGAACTCGCGATACCTGGTCAGCAGGACCGGCGTGACGCTCGTCGACAGCGTGCTCACGAACGCCGACAGCATCCGTACCACCGCCGCGGCCAGCGCCTATACCCTGCCGCGCCGCCTCACGAGCACGCAAAGCCTCAGTGCCGGCGCGACGCTGGACCTCGGACGACTGATGACGCTGTACACGCGCGACTCCAGCGTCGTGCGGTCGCTTGCGCGCGTGTTCGCGCCACTGGACATAAACGTCAGCCGAAACCTGCTCTCCGCGTTCGACGCGGCCGCCTTCGCGCCGCCGCTCCCGTTCCAACTCGGCATCGGCGGTCCCGGATCCTTCCGCATGGTCGACGGCACTCCGGCATCCACGGCCGGCCTCACGACGACGTTGGCCGCCAGCAACTCGCTCCTCCTTCCCTTCAGCACGGCGCTCGTCAACCGTTTCCGTCGCACGACGACGCGCAACTGGGCGAGTCAGCTCGACAACACCCAGGCGCGCGTCGACGGCGCCCAGACGGTTTTTCCCGATCTGAGCCTGCGCTGGACCTGGCGGCCGCCCGCGTTAGGCGCCGTCCTGACGTCGATCGCCGGCACCGTGGGCTACTCCGCCTCGGCTGCCACCACGACGCTGCCGAGTGACTTCACCGGCGCCAATCCGCCGCAGCTTCGTGTGTCCCATCTGCGCTCCTATCCCCTCAACGGCTCGATCTTGTGGGGAGGTGGATTGAGCACGGCGGCGGGCTACACGCTCACCAAGCGCGTCGACTCGCTGCCGGGAAGCTTCAACCATGGTCAGATCGGCGAGCTGAACGCCGACGTCGGCCGCGCGTTCACGATCCCCAAGAGCTGGGGCTTCGACGTGAAGAACCCTGTGCGCGCCCGCTTCGGTTGGCAGCAGGCGCATTCCCGCACGATCGTGACGTCGCCGAACGACTCCGTGAGCAGCCGCCTCGTCGACAACGGCCGCACGGCTCTGAGTCTCAACGCAGACACGGATCTCAGCGAGACGCTCCTGTTCACGCTGCAGGCGTCGCGCGTGATCACCTTCGACAACAATCTCAACCGGCGGCTGAATCAACTCGTCTTGTCGACGGTGCTGCAGATCCAGTTCTATGGAGGGTCGAAGTAGTCGTCAGTCGTCGGTCGAGAGTCCTCGTCAGTGATGAGTCGGCGTCTGGCGCACCGAATCGGGACCGGCGAGACTTCACGGCTGGCGATCAACTCCTCATCGACATTTCACTGCTGAGCAGTCACTGACGACTGCCGACTGCCGACTGCCGACTGCCGACTCCTTGCGCCTCCTTTATACTCTCTGCTTTCTCCTGGTCGGCTGCAATCGCGGGCCGAAGACGGTGTTCGACGGCGAGCGCGCGCTCAGCTATGTGAAGACGCAGCTCGACTTCGGGCCGCGCGTGCCCGGCACGCCGCCGCACGTCAGGACGGGCGACTGGATCATCGCGCAGATGAAGCAGCGTGCCGACACGGTCGTCGTCCAGAGCTTCACGCACGTGCGGCCGAGCGGTCAGAAGATCCCGATGCGCAACATCCTGGCGCGCTTCAAACCGGCGCTGGCGCAGCGCGTCCTGTACGTAACGCATTGGGATACGCGTCCCATCTCCGACGACGACGTCAATCTCGGCTTCCGCAACCTGCCGATCCTGGGCGCGAACGATGGCGCGAGCGGCGTCGCGCTCCTCATCGCGTTAGGCGACGCGCTGAAGAAGACGCCGCCGAACGTCGGCGTCGACCTGCTGTTCGTCGACGGCGAGGACCTCGGCAGCTTCGATGCGTACAGCGATACCGCCGCCGATCCCGACGTCCTCGTCGGATCAACGTACTTCGCCAGGCACCTGCCGTCGCCCGATTACAAGCCGCTCTATGGCGTGCTCTGGGACATGATCGGTGACAAGGACCTGGACATCTACGAGGAGGTCAATTCGCTCAACGCCGCGCCCGAGGTCGTCCAACGCGTCTGGGGCGTCGCCGCCGATCTCGGATACGCCAAGTACTTCATCCCGCAGCCCAAGGAAGCGCTCATCGACGATCATCTCCCCTTGCTGAAGCAGGGGCTGCGGGTGATCGACGTCATCGACATCGACTATTGCGCCAATGGCGTGACCAACTGCCAGCCGAAGACGCCCGAGAACTACCACCACACACAGCAGGACACCTTCGACAAGGTGAGTGCGCACAGCCTGCAGGTCGTGGGCGACGTCGCGACAGCGCTGGTGACCAGATAGTCGAGAGTCGGCAGTCGACAGTCGACAGTCATCAGAGGGCGGCGACTAGCGAAATGATGGCGGGCTTTGCGCCTGGATCATGAGGTCGCCCGCCGGCGGATCTCCGAAGAAACCGAAGCCGATCGACCACGCCACCAATTGCCGCACCGGGCGGCCGTTCTTGAAAGCTGGTCGGAAGCGCATGTCGGGCATTGCGTCGTGTACGGCTCGCGCGAACGCCGGCGACGGCTCGTTGAGCAATCGGTAGCTGTCCATTTCCGCTCGGCCCGTCGTGTCGATGACGACAGCGATGCTGACCAGCCCACGTTCGTGCGCCACGCGCTCGCTGTTCGGAAACCGGGGGACCGGACTCGCACGCAGTGGTCTGACAGCCGAATCGACGTCTGTGGCGAAGTACACATCGCTACCCACGGCGAGCTTCGGCACCTCGAATTCCCGCTCGATGGTTTGACCGCTGTCCAGAACGATGCGCGGGCTGATGAACGACTCTCCGTTTTTGAGGACCAGAGCCACGCGGTAACCGCCTGGCTTCGGCGCATCGACGTAGAACATCCCGGTCGCCGAATCGGATACTCCTGACGCGACAACGCGGGCGCTGTCGCTCATCAAGCCGATCGAAACGCGTCCCGCCGGCTTGTGCGTCCCAAGCTCGACGACCTGACCTCCGATCGTCTGCGCGCGGACGCTGCCAGGCGAGAAAGAAGCGAAACAGCCAAGCAATGCCCCTGCGGCAATCGTTCTGGTGTGTGTGGCTCCGCGCCCAGCCATCCTGCATCTCCGGAAGCAGTTCTTCTTCTGAAAGTGGCGGATGGCCTTTCGCGATGAAAGGCTACCGACCGCGCTTGAATGGTGATGGTCCCTGCGATGCCTGCAGCTATCCTCAGCGCGCAGAA
>CAZICQ010000005.1:57074-66307 GCA_964537775.1 uncultured Gemmatimonadaceae bacterium
GCGCTTGAATGGTGATGGTCCCTGCGATGCCTGCAGCTATCCTCAGCGCGCAGAAACCATCCATGGCTCTTCGGCCATTCGGCCATTCGGCCTTTCGGCCTTTCGGCCTTTCCGCCCTCCTATGCCGACACCTAACGAGAACAAAGCGCTCCTCTTCCTCGCCACCATCGCCTGCCTCGGGGCGAGTGTCCGCGTGTGGCGCGTGTACGCTGAGCCGGTGCCGGCGACCGCTGCGTCGCAGCCGGCGCTCGATCGTCAGCTCCAGGCGGTGGACTCGGCGACGACAGCCAAGCGGAGCAAGACGGCCAAGCGGAAGCTCGCCATGAAGAAGACGCGCCATGGCGCCGCGGTTAAAGTCGGTGCGGGAAGCACCGTGCTGCCGGGTATGCCTTCCATGACGGCGGCCGGAACGGGGAGTGGCGCGGGCGCTTACGCAGGGCAGGGTGCGGCTGGACCGAAACCCGTGGACATCGATACCGCCGACAGTCTCACGCTGCGGTCGCTGCCCGGGGTCGGCGCGAAGCTCTCCGGCCGGATTCTGGCAGACCGCCGCGCCAACGGAGCCTTTGGCGGCATGGAGGCGCTGCGACGCGTCCGCGGCATCTCGGCAAAGCTCTCCACGGCGCTGGATTCACTGGTGACCTTCTCCGGTCCACGGCGTCCTCTAAATACCGTGCTCTCCGGGGGTTCTGCTCCCGGGGATACGTCCGTCCGCCGAGGAAGGCGCCGAACGCCGTAACCTGTTCTTGACATGGAGGTTGCGCAGGGGCACCTTCCGCGGTCCGGGCCTCTGGTCCGGCCGCCTTTTTTTCGGTCGTTCGCTTGCTCGCCCGCTAAGTCGCTCGCCAGCTTCCGGTCGCCCGCCGCCCCGCTACCGCTCCCACCGAGTCAGACATGGCCGCACCCGTCGCTGCCAGCGAGCGCATTGGAGATCTGCTGATCCGCGAAGGGATGATCACGCGGGAGCAGTTGGGCAAGGCACTGGAAGAGCAGAAGCAGAACGGCACACGTGTGGGCTACAATCTCGTGAAGCTCGGCTTCATCCAGGAAGTCGAGCTCACGAAGATGCTGGCCAAGCAGTACAAGATGCCGGCGGTGGACCTGTCGCGCTTCGAGGTCGATCCGAAGATCGCGAAGATGATCCCGACGGATCTGGCGACCAAGAACCTCGTCATCCCGCTCAAGCGTGACGGCCGCACGCTCACCGTCGCCATGGCCGACCCGACGAACCTCGGCGTCCTGGACGATCTCAAGTTCATCACGCGCTACGACATCTTCCCGGTGATCGCGGGCGAGTTCACCCTGCGCGGCATCATCGAGAAGATCTACGGCACCGCCGACGAGCAGCAGATGGCGTCGCTGATGGACACGATCGCAGGAATCGGCGAGGAAGGCGACGTCGAGGTGGTGGAGGACAAGGAGGAGGACGTCTCCGCGGCTGCGCTGCAGGCGCAGATGGAGGACGCGCCCGTCGTCAAGCTGATCAACGCCATCCTCACCGATGCGGTGAAGCGCGGCGCCTCAGACATCCACTTCGAGTGCTTCGAGCACGACCTGCGGGTGCGCTACCGGATCGACGGAGCGCTGCAGGAAGTCATGAAGCCCCCGATCAAGATGAAGGCGGCGCTGATCTCGCGCTTCAAGATCATGTCCTCGCTGAACATCGCCGAACGTCGCGTGCCGCAGGACGGCCGCATCAAGCTGAAGATGGGCAACAAGGTGATCGACTACCGAGTGTCGACGCTGCCCACGCTCTTCGGCGAGAAGATCGTGCTGCGAATTCTCGACAAGGGAAATCTGACCCTCGATCTCGAGAAGTTCGGCATCGAGGCTCGCGCCGAGAAGGACCTGATGGAAGCGGTGATGAATCCGTATGGCATGGTGCTCGTCACCGGTCCCACGGGTTCAGGGAAGACGACGACGCTCTACTCCGCCATCGCGAAGATCAACACGATCGACGTGAACATCATGACCGCCGAAGACCCCGTCGAGTACAACATGTACGGGGTCAACCAGGTGCTCGTGCGCAACGAGGTCGGGATGACCTTTGCCGCGGCGCTCAAAGCGTTCCTGCGGCAGGACCCGAACATCATCATGGTCGGCGAGATCCGCGACCTGGAGACCGGCGGCATCGCGATCAAGGCGGCGCTCACGGGTCACCTGGTGCTGTCGACGCTGCACACCAACTCGGCGCCGGAAACGGTGACGCGACTCCTCGACATGGGCCTCGAGCCGTTCAACGTCGCCTCGGCGCTCAACCTGGTGCTCGCGCAACGACTCCTGCGCCGCATTTGCGGGAGCTGCAAGGAGCGCTACGAGCCGAGCGAAGAGGAGCTCGCCGGCGCGAAGGTCACGCGCGAGACTACGCTTGGTGAGCTGCGTTTCACGCAGGAGGCAATCGACGGCGCGAAGTCGCGTGCGACGAAGGAGGCGGCGCCCTTTCTCGCGAATGCGAGCCTCGATACCAAGATCGGGCAGCTCGGCTTTTTCCGGGGCAAGGGCTGCGACGCCTGTGCTGGCACGGGCCTCAAGGGACGCCAGGGTGTCTACGAGGTCATGCCGATGACGCCGAAAATGCGCAAGCTGATCATGATGAACGTCGGCGCCGCCGAGATTCGCGATGGAGCGATCGAGGAGGGCATGCTGACGCTGCGCATGGACGCATGGATGAAGGTGATGAAGGGCATCACCACCATGGAACAAATGATCCGGGAAACAAGCGCGTGAACCGCTCGTCCTGTACCGTTGGCCATTCGCTATTTGCCGTCCCTCACCGAATCGAGACAATCCAGTGACCGCCCCCGCCGCCGCCCAAACGTCGCTCAACCTCCGCGTGCTGCTCGAAGAGATGATCGAGCGTGGCGCGTCCGACCTGCATATCACCGCTGGTGAGCGGGCGAAGCTCCGCGTGGACGGTGACATTGCCAACTCGAATAACGAGACCGTGCTGCAGCCGAAGGACTGCCTTCAGATCGCGTACTCCGTGCTGACGGAGAACCAGAAGAAGCGCTTCGAAATGGAGGACGAGCTCGACTTCTCCTTCGGCATCCAGAACCTCGCCCGCTTCCGCGGCAACTGCTTCAAGCAGCGCGGCTGCGTGTCGATGGTCATTCGGCAGATCCCTTTCTCGATCAAGTCGTTCGACGAGCTCGGGTTGCCGAAGGTGATCGCCGATCTCTCCGACAAGCCGCGCGGCCTGATCCTCGTCACCGGTCCCACGGGCTCGGGCAAGTCGACGACCCTCGCCGCCATGCTCGACCGCATCAACAAGAAGGAGAAGGGGCACATCATCACGATCGAGGACCCGATCGAATTCATTCATCGTCATCAGGGTTGCATCGTCAACCAGCGCGAGGTTGGGTCAGATACGAAGAGCTTCCAGTCGGCGCTGAAGTACGCGCTACGACAGGACCCGGACGTGGTGCTCATCGGTGAGATGCGCGATCTGGAGACGATCTCGGCGGGTCTGACGATCGCCGAGACGGGACACCTGGCGTTCGCGACGCTGCACACCAACTCGGCCGCTGAGGCGATCAACCGTATCATCGACGTCTTCCCGAGCCATCAGCAGTCACAGGTTCGGGCGCAGCTTGCCTTCTCGCTCGAGGGGATCATCACGCAGACGCTGCTGCCGAAGGCCAAGGGGCGCGGGCGCGCGATGGCGGCGGAGATCCTCGTTGTGACGCCGGCGATTCGGGCGCTGATCCGCGACGACAAGATCCACCAGATCTACTCGATGATGCAGTCGGGCAAGAAGTTCGGCATGCAGACGATGAATGACGCCCTGTATCAGCTGTACATGAGCCGCGAAGTGACGTGGGAAGATTGCGTGCGCTCCTCCAGTGATCCCATCGAGCTGGCGCGCATGTGCGGCATGACGCTCGAGGGCGTGGATACCCCTCCCGGCGACAAGAAGCCTGGACTCAGCACTCCCGGAGCGGGCGCGATGGCGCGCCGGTGAAGTGACTTCAGCAGCGCCCAACCAGTCGAAGTAGCATATGCCGACTTTCACGTATACAGCGCGCGATGTGCGCGGGGACCTCAAGTCCGCCACGATCGACGCCGCGACGCGCGACGATGTGATGGCGCAGCTGCGCAAGCAGCGCCTCAACGTCGTCAAGATCGACGAGAACGTTCCGAAGAAGAAGGGCGGTGGCCGCGTGTCGATGCGCGACATCGTCATCTTCACCCGCCAGTTCTCGACCATGATCAACTCCGGACTGCCTCTCGTGCAGGCGCTGGACATTCTCGCGACGCAGTCGGAGAACCCGGCGCTGAAGGAGGTCACGCGGCAGGTCGTGTTCGACGTCGAGAGCGGCAACACCGTGGCCGACGCGCTGCGCAAGCACCCGAAGGCGTTCACGGAGCTGTACGTCAACATGGTCGCCGCCGGCGAGGCGGGTGGTATTCTCGACACCATCCTCATGCGTCTGGCCGTGTTCATGGAAAAGAACGACGCCCTGGTCCGCAAGGTGAAGGGCGCGATGATCTACCCGGGCGTGATCATGAGCGTGGCCGGCATCGCCATCGTCGTCCTGCTCATCTTCGTCATTCCGGTCTTCCAGAACATGTTCGCGTCGGTGAACATGGCGCTGCCATTGCCGACGCGCATCGTGATCGGGATGTCGAACTTTCTGAAGCATTACTGGTGGGCCGTGTTCGGCGGCCTCGGTGCCGGCGTCTACTTCCTGAAGAAGTATTACGCCACGCCGGCCGGCAAACTGTCGATCGACCGGCTGATGCTGCGAGCGCCGGTGCTCGGCGACGTGCTGCGCAAGTCGGCGGTGTCGCGCTTCACCCGCACGTTAGGCACTCTGATCTCGTCGGGCGTGTCGATTCTCGACGGCCTCGAGATCACCGCCAAGACATCGGGCAACCGGGTGATCCAGGACGCGATCATGGAATCGCGAGCCTCCATCGCCGGCGGTGAAACGATCTCGGCGCCGCTCAAGAAGTCGAATGTCTTTCCGCCGATGGTGATCTCGATGATCTCCGTCGGCGAACAGACCGGCGGTCTGGACGAGATGCTGACCAAGATCGCGGACTTCTATGACGAGGAGGTCGACGCGGCGGTGGGCGGACTGCTCGCGCTGATGGAGCCGATGATGATCGTGTTCCTGGGCGTGGTGGTCGGCGGCATGGTCGTGGCGATGTACCTGCCGATCTTCGACATGGTGAACGCGGCGGGGGCGTAAGGGATGTAACGCGCACCGACGCACAACCCTGCTGGAGTAGCTGTGCTGGACAAGACGACGAAGGGCACCGGGCCTATAGCCAGGTGCCCTTCGTCGTGTTCTGTTTCGATCCCCCGGAGGTGATCATCCTATGCGCGACCAACTGCAGGAGATCGGAGCATCACGACTGAAACGCAACGCCCGCGTCATCCGGCGCGCGTGGATGGTCTGCGCTCTCGTGGGCCTCTATCCCGGACCACCTGCAGGGGCGCAGCAGGCTGACCGCGGCGCATTGCCAGCAGCGGATCCGTTTCTGGAGATCGCGACCGTGCCCTTGTGGGACGGGCCCGCTCCCGGAGCACGGGGCACGAGCGCCGCCGACACCCCGACGCTGACGGTCTTTCGTCCACACCGCGGCACCGGGAACGGTACGGCCGTCGTCGTCGCGCCGGGCGGCGCCTACGTTGGCCTCGCCGCAAATCTGGAGGGCAGGCAGGTCGCCGACTGGTTCGCGTCGCGCGGCGTGACCGCCTTCGTCCTGCGCTACCGACTCGGGAGCAACTATCTCTACCCGATCCCGCTTCAGGACGCGCGGCGCGCCATCCGACTCGTGAGGTTCCGAGCGGCGGAGTTCGGGATCGCCCCGAGCCGTGTGGGCATGATGGGATTCTCGGCGGGCGGCCATCTCGCGGCGACCGCCGGCACCATGTCTGACAGCGGCGCGACAACCGCAACCGATCCCGTCGATCGCGCCAGCAGCCGGCCTGACTTCCTCGTCCTCGCCTATCCGTGGCTGAACGCGATGAAGCCGAATCCGCAGGGGGTGCTCGCGTACTGCGGTGTGATGCACCTACCGCCGGAGCGGTGCGCGACGTTCGAGCAGTACTCCCCGGATTTGCACGTCAGCGCGAGAACGCCGCCGACATTCATCTATCATACGACTGACGACCAGACGGTCCCGGTCGACGCGAGTGTGGTGTTCTATCGTGCCCTCTCAGCGGCTGGCGTTCCGGTCGAGATGCACATCTTCGCCACGGGGCGACATGGGAGCGGCCTGGGCATCGGCGACGCGGCCCTCGACCTCTGGCCCACGCTGCTGGAAGCGTGGATGCGCGGACGTGGCCTCCTGGCGCCAGTTCGACCGGGCGGCTGAAATGGCAGCCGGCAAAACCGCCGCGGTACGGGCCTGATGACTCGTGATTTCACCATGCTGATCCCGCGACGACTCGCCGCTTCCTGCCAAACGACAACCGATCGGGCCGATTGGCTCCGCCGATTACCCGACAGTGAGCATCGTACAGGAGTTGAGCCGCCCCTCCAGCGGTGACGTCGTGCTGGCGACTGATCTCCACGTCGGCAACGTGCTGCGCGCGCACAGAGAACCGTGGCTCGTGATCGATCCGAAGCCGTTTGTCGGCGATCCGGCATATGATGGCACGCAGCATCTCCTGAACTGCCGGGCCCGACTGCGCGTGAGGCCGATGGCCACGATCAGCCGCTTTGCCGAGCTGCTTGGCGTCGACCCGGAGCGTCTCCGGCTTTGGACCTTCGCCCGCATTGCCATGCAGTTCACGACGCCCGTGAGCAACGGCTCCATGCATCTGGCCAGAGTGCTCGCACCATGAAGGCTGTGCGTCGCCCACGCTGCGTTGGGTGCCTGCGCCGAAAGCGGTGTGGGTGAGCTCGTCTGTATCGTAAGTCACTAACGAGATCTGGCCGCTGCCTGCGCCGAGCGTTATCGTGGTATCGCGCCCCCCAATCTGCGTCTCGATGGTGCCTGCGCTTTCCCTCCTTCTCCTCCTTTCCCTGCATTCAGTCGACTCCACTGCCGCGCATACGCGCGACAGTGCCGCCGCGCGCGCGCTCGTTGCCGACAGCATGGTCGTGGAGAAAACGGCACACCGCCTCACGCTGTACGCGGAGGGCCAGCCGATCCGCAGCTACCTCGTCGCGCTCGGGACGCAGCCCGTCGGTCCCAAGGAGCGCATCGGCGACAAACGCACGCCGGAGGGGCTGTACCGCATCGATTGGCGCAACGCGGGCAGCCGCTTCCATCGCGCGCTGCACATCTCCTATCCCTCCGCTCGCGACCGCGCCCGGGCGGCGGCGCTCGGCGTGAATCCTGGCGGAGATGTGATGATTCACGGTCTGCCAAACGGGATGGGCTTCGTCGGCGCAGCGCACCGGGAGGAGGATTGGACCGACGGCTGCATCGCGGTGACGAACGAGGAGATCGACGAGATCTGGCAGACGGTTCCGGACGGCGTGCCGATCGAGATCAAGCCCTGACGCGACTCGCGCGCAGTCGGCTTTCGCGTTAGGCGCGACGAACGGTATCGCCTCGACTACGATACATAGGCGCCCCAGCAGTACACGACGCCGGCAAGCGTCAACGCGCACACATGGTCGCCGCGAGCGCTGACGGCGCGGAACGTTCGGCCTCCGCGCGCCAGCGCCGGAGCGTAGCTCGAGTACGCCGGCGCAGCGTTGCCCAGCAGGTCATACAGATTGCTTCCCCAGCAGTAGGCGAGATTGCTCGACGCGATCCCGCAGGTCGCGCCCGGGCCCGCGCTGAGCGCTTGCCACACCAGGCCACCGGCCACGGCTACGGGCGAGGAGTGCACCAGCGTATCGCTGGTGCCGATACCGAGGAGTCCCGAGTAGTTGGCTCCCCAGCAGTAGGCGGTGCCCGGCGCCGTCACGCCACACGTGTGAGCGGCGCCGGCGGTCACGTATCGAAACAGGAGACCGCCCGATACCAGGGCCGGCGTCAGGTGCGTGAGAGTGTCACCGGTTCCGAGCTGACCAGCGAAGTTGCTCCCCCAACAATAGGCAGCGCCCGTCGCGGTCACGCCGCACGAGGAATAGCCGCCCATGCTCACGGACTGCAAGCGCACGCCTCCCGACACGAGAACCGGTGAGGCGCTCGGCATGGTCGTGCCGTTTCCGAGCTGGCCGTCCGAGTTGTAACCCCAACAATACAAATCTCCGCTTGTCGTGACGCCGCACGTGGATTTGCCGCCGGCACTCACGGATTGAAATGCCAGGCCGCCGGCCACGGACGTAGGGACGGACGTGGAGATGGTGTCGCCTGTTCCGAGCTGCCCAGCGTCATTGGCGCCCCAACAGTAAGCCTGGCCCGCCGACGTCAACCCGCACTGGTGTGAATAGCCGACCGTGAGTGAGGCGAACGCGATGCTGCCCGGCACGGGCATCGGAGTGCCCTGCGAGCTGCCAGTGCCCGGTCCGATGCCGTTTCGCCAGCAGTATGCGATTCCGCCTGCCGTAAGCGCGCACGTGGTCGGCCCTCCAACCGCGACCTGCGCCAAGACCGGCGTGGCCGGTGCGACTGTGAATGTCGCGACCGCGGCCACATCGCCGCTGCTGGCCGTGATCGTGGCGATTCCGACGCGGAGCGCAGATACCAATCCTGCGGCCGTCACCGTCGCCACGGCCGGTGTGCTCGAGGCATACGTGACGCTGCGCCCGGTCAGTACGTGCGAGGTCGAATCGCGCAGGGTGGCGACGAGCTGCGTCGTGTCACCGACGTTGACGTTGAAGCCGCCGGCGGCGCTCAGAGTAATGGAGGCGACGCGCCGCGCCTCGATGCCGCTCGTCTCCCCGCCGCAGGCCGCGAGCTCGACGAGCATGGCGCTGAGTGCATAACAACGCAGCCGCGCGATCCCAAAAAGTATCTTTCGGGCGCCGGTTGCGAACGCGCCGCGGCGGCTGTACTTTGCTAAATGAAGTACTTTTGACGATAGCAGAAAGACCTCCTTTCTGCGCTCGGCGGCTACGACACCTTCTCCGATCCTTGACCAACCACCCGGTAGCGAATGTGCGTCGCGAAATGGCCATCCGTCACGTACATCGTCTCGAGGCGAAGCCCCTCGATCAGCTCGCCTCCCCATGCTGCCCGAGCGGAAATTCCACCGTCGTTTGGCCCGGCGACGCAGCCGTCCAGCGACATCGTCATGTCGATTACGACTTTTGTCATGGAGCTGTGCTCTCAGCGCGCGTGAACCGTGCGTTGGACATGCATTGCGATAAACAATGAGC
>CAZICQ010000005.1:66407-73579 GCA_964537775.1 uncultured Gemmatimonadaceae bacterium
TGCTCTCAGCGCGCGTGAACCGTGCGTTGGACATGCATTGCGATAAACAATGAGCTTCGCAACACTGATGAAACATCCCAGCGCGTACCTGCCGGTGGCGATGTCATTGGCTGCACTCGGGACGGTCGCGATTCATATTGCCCTGTTTGGGGTCGCGCGTGAAGCGGACGAGGGAGCCGCCGCTCACATCTGGCAGCTACTCGTCGCGGGCCAGCTGCCGATCGTGGCATTCTTCGCGATCACCTGGTTGCCGCGAGCGCCGAGGCAGGCGCTGTACGTGCTGACGATCCAGGCCGGCGCCGGGCTGGCCGCGCTTGCACCTGTTTATTTGCTCCACCTATAGACTGCAAGCGTAGCCGGGCTCAACTCTGGCGGTCTTGCGGAACACCCGTTCACGATGCTATCGTGGGCCCCCAATTCCCGCAGGGCGCGTCGTCAGAGCCGCTGCGGCGTTCGCTCGCTGCCATCAGTTGGCAAAAACTGTCCTCAGGGAGATGTCCCATGAAGCTTCGCGTCGGGAAGCTGTTCAGCTTCATCGCAGTCGCCGCGCTCGCGGCCTGTTCCACTGAAAATGCGCCACGGTCGATCACCGCGCCGATCTCGCAAAGCGTCGGAAGCATCGGCCGGTCGATCGCGAGCGCCGCGCGCGTCTGCCCCACGGCGCCCTTCGGCACCGCTCGCTGCCATGCCTGGGTGGTGGTCGATGCCTCCGGCAACCCATCGGCGACGATCGCTCCCTCCGGTTACGGCCCGGTGGATCTGCAGTCGGCATACGGTCTTGCCACGGCGAGCGCCACCAACGGCGCCGGACAAACGATCGCGATCGTCGACGCCTACGACGATCCGAAAGCGGAGAGCGACCTCGGCGTCTACCGCTCTCAGTACGGCCTTCCGGCGTGCACCACGGCGAACGGCTGCTTCAAGAAAGTGAACCAGAACGGCGTTCAGGGCAGCTACCCCAAGGCGAATGGCGGTTGGGCACAGGAGATCTCACTCGACCTCGACATGGCCAGCGCGATCTGCCCGAACTGCCACATCCTCCTGGTGGAGGCGAGCTCGAATTCATTTGCCAATCTCGCAGCGGCGGTGGACGAGGCGGCGAAGCTCGGTGCCAGCGTCATCTCGAACTCCTACGGCGGCAGCGAGTACTCCAGCGAGGTCACTGATCAATCGCACTACAACCATCCGGGTATTGCGATCACCGTGAGCTCCGGTGACAATGGCTATGGCGTGGAGTTCCCGGCGGCTTCGCAGTACGTGACGGCGGTGGGTGGCACGAGCCTGCAGCGCGCGGTCAACACGCGTGGCTGGACCGAGACAGTGTGGAGCGGCGCCGGCAGCGGCTGCAGCGCCTACATCTCGCAGCAGAGTTGGCAGACGGCGCTCGGCCTGAGCGGTTGCTCGAATCGCATGGTCGCGGACGTCGCGGCGGACGCCGATCCGAACACGGGTGTAGCAGTGTACGACTCGTACGCCTATCGCGGCGCATCGGGTTGGCTGGTGTTCGGCGGCACGAGCGTGGCGTCGCCGATCATCGCCAGCGTGTACGCACTGGCGGGCAACGCGAGCACCGTCACCTACGGCTCCTATCCATACTCGCACACGGCGTCGCTGTGGGACGTCACCTCCGGCAGCAACGGATCCTGCGGCACATACCTGTGCAACGGCGCCGTGGGTTACGACGGCCCGACGGGACTCGGCACGCCAAACGGCGTCGGCGCGTTCTGATCTGATTCTGCTCCTCTTATGGGGCCCGGCCGTGAGGCCGGGCCCTTCTTGCGTCGTGCGTCTCCGCCGATGCCTCGCCGCACTCCGGCGTCTTCTCGTTTCCCGCCGGGGACAACACCGCTCGTGCCGCCGCGGCTCCTATCGGCTCCGTCGATGTCCCGTTCGGCTCTGCGCCGCCCGCTGCTTCTCTCCGGCGACGACATCGGTCGGTTTGTCCACCATCGCGACGCGCCCAGCACCACCCCGCCCGTGTTGTTCGCACCATCTGTTTATTCCGCCGCCTCCGCGCTCCGCGCCACCACCCTCGCGTCGGTGCCGATCGTCGTCATCGACCGGTCGGGCGTCTCTGCGTCCAGTTCCGCCACGCCTCGTGTGGAAAACATCCACGAGCGGGTGGAGTCCGCCGTCGCGGCGCGCCGGGAGGAGCGCGTGAGCTCTTCGTTTTTGACCGTCACGAACTGGAAGACTGGCGAAATGCCCCACGCGGCGACTGATAGCGACGGAGCGGCGCGCGAGCGCGCCGACTCCGGGCCCGCTGTCTCGCCGTCCCTGAGCGCCCCCTCGGCCGCGGACAGCGCCGCCTCGGGATTTCTCCGCGCTCCCTCGGTGCCGGCGAGCGCCGCGTCCGTGTCCGGCACCGCGACCTCGCTGCCGGACAGCGACATCGGACAGAATGTCTGCACCACCTCGCGCTCCGGCACACACATGTTTACAAACGGCATCGTCGTCGCGTGCTCCGAGTGCTCCACCTCGGGATTCCTGTGCGCCCCCTCGGTGCCGGAGCGCCCCATCAACCGGACGCTGAGGTCGAGCGACGAGTTCTCCACACGCGCGTCGCGCCGATCCACAGTGCCTCATTGTTTTCCACACGCATGTCGCCGCCGGTCCGCGACACCTCGTTCGCGGGGCACGATATCATCCGATTCCTGCTGCTCGCGCCCGTTTACGCCTGCTTCGCTCGTCGTGAGGTGGCTACGAGCACCCTCATTCGTCAGAAGCTCAGGAAAACGACAAGAAATCAACTAATGAGACGCTTTCTCGCTATCGTGATCTGCTCGGCTGCACTGGCGTGCGGCCGCTCGGAATCGACCGTCGCCACAACTGACCAAGCGGCGACGGCGGCGGCGCTCGGGACGGTCAACGTCGCGCACGCGCTCGATCTGCAGGCGTTTCTGTCACCGAAATACATCGCTAACAACGGAAGCTGCATCGCGACGGAGCCGGCGCCAGCACGGTCGCGCATGATCTACGTGCTCGCGCCGGATCGGTCGTTGTACGTGCGCTTCAACGTCGTCACGTCGCGCGACGGCTCGCGACTCGAGATGCTCGATCTGGCTCGCGGCGTTGGCGATCGGCGCATCTGGTACGCGACGCTCGGCCGCGGCTCGCGCATCATGCAGGCGCGCACGTTCGCGTCGCAAGCGGACAAGAATCCAGTCGTGATCGATCTGCCAATCGAGGGTACGGACGGGCAGCGTCTCGTGCAGCTCGCGCGGCTCGCGGTCGATGGACCCTGCGGCTCGTCACGGTTATAGCAGACGCTCTCCGGAGCCGCGCTGACTTGCCGTCGCTCGATAATCGTAGCGTTCAGGCCGGTTATGGCACGGCCTTTCCATCTCCCACTTCACGTACGCTCGACCATCAGGGAGGGGAGCCATGTCCGGGAAGGATACGCAGGACCAGAGCGATCACTCGATCATGGAGCCCGTGAGTGGGCCGGAAGGCCATGACACGCCGCAGAATATCCGCGCCGATACGGAAACGGTCGCCGAGGGGGCGGGTGGATTCCTAACCGGCGTCTCGGGCCTGGCTATCGGCGCCGCCGCGGGGCCGATCGGAGCCATCCTGGGCGGCCTTGCCGGCACCGTGGGCGGATGGTGGGCCGGGCGTGAGATCGCGCACGCCATCACGGCAGAAGACGACCGGTACTACCGCGACCAGTACGAGCACGCTCCCGATCGTTTGGCCGACCTCAGCTACGACCAGGTTCGGGCAGCCTATGTCGTGGGCCACCTCGCCGGTCGCAACCCGGAGTACAAGGGCCGCAGCTTCGACGACGTAGAAAGCGATCTCCGGAGCAGCTGGCAGCGCGGCAACCGCGATGGCTATGGCGATTGGATGGCGATGCGCGGATACGCTCGCGTGGCATTCGATCGAGCGCGGAGCGTCCCAAGCGGCATCTAGGAGCAGCGCGAGCGCCATCTTTCGCGCGCCTGTGACGGAGCCTATGTTCGACGGCCGCGAGGTCGTCGTCCATAGGCTCTATCCTTTTTCTGGTTGCAACCCCCCCCCAAACTTCCCGTGCAAAGATCATTGCGGCCGGTGAACCCCGTGACAGGGAGCCTGCTCGCCATCGTCGTCGTTAGCGCCTGCAGCACCGCCACCCGCCAAGCGCCTACAGCGGCCTCCGCCCCCACTGCTGCCGTGTCCACCCCGGCTGCGCCGCGGCAGCAAGCCGTCTCCGGCGATGCCACTCGGCCGCCCGCGTGGATCGCCAGAATGGACAGCGGACGGCCCCGCTACACGGCGGAAGACGTGGAATTCATGCAGGGGATGATTCACCACCACGCGCAGGCGGTACTCATGGCCGGTTGGGCGCCGAGCCATGGCGCCAGCTCGGCTGTGCGCGGGCTGTGCGAGCGGATCGTCGTCGCCCAGCGTGACGAGATCGCATTCATGCAGCGCTGGCTCCGGGAGCGCAATCTGGATGTGCCTGATGCGGACGGCGCGCACTTCATGATGCCCGGTATGGAATCGATGCTGATGCCCGGCATGCTCACGGCGGCGCAGCTCGACCAGCTGAACAAGGCGCAGGGACGTGACTTCGACCGTCTGTTTCTGCAGGACATGATCATGCACCACCAGGGCGCGATCACGATGGTGGGCAAGCTGTTCACCTCGTATGGCGCGACGCAGGACGACATCGTCTTCAAGTTCGCGGCAGACGTCAACGCCGATCAGAGCGCGGAGATCGACCGGATGACGCGGATGCTGGAGAACTTCAGTCGATAGTCGATAGTCGGTAGTCGACAGACCCCACCCACCGCCCCAACTGCTCTAATTCTGTTTCCTCAGGCATACCTGAGACCTCAGCGAGACCAGTCCATGATTAGAAAGTACGTCTCCCTCATCACCGTGCTCGCATCGGTCGCAGCGTGCGCGACGACGTCCGGCACCGCATCGCAATTTGGCGGCGCGCGTGCCGCGGACATCTCGGCGATGCGCCCCAATCCGGATTCGCGAATCGGGCTGCGTGCCGGCCGTTTCGATGCCGGCGTCGCGAGCTGGAATCTCCGCCTCGTCTCCACGACGCCGCCATCGCCGAACTTCATCAACATGAGCGATCCCGGTGACAGCCGCGTCTGGAACTCCGACCTGGCGTTCACAGGCAACTACGTCATCCAGGGCAACTTCGCCGGTTACCAGGTGTGGGACGTGTCGGCGCCGGCCAAGCCGTCGCTCGAGACCTCGTATCTCTGCATCGGCTCACAGAGTGACGTCTCCGTCTACCGGAACCTGCTGTTCGAGTCGACGGAAGCGACGAATGCGCGCGTCGACTGCAGCCCGGACGGCGTGCCGGATACGGTGAGCACGGCCCGGGCGCGGGGCATTCGCATCTACGACATCAGCGACATCGCCCACCCGCGGCGGCTCGCCACCGTCCAGACCTGCCGCGGCTCGCACACGCACACGCTGGTGACTTCGCCAAACGACGATCGGAACGTCTACGTGTACGTCTCCGGATCGGCACCCGTCCGGTCGCCAAACGAGCTGACTGGATGCTCGGACCTGGCTCCGGACCAGGATCCGAACAGTGAGCGGTTCAAGATCGAAGTCATCCAGGTGCCGCTCGACCATCCGGAGCAGGCGCGCGTCGTGAGCAAACCGGCGATTCTGGCCGAGCTCGGGCCGCCGGCGCGGCACGGCGAGAATCCGGCCGACTCGGCGCAGATGGCGGAGCGAATGAAGGCCATGGGGATCACGCCGCAGATGATGGCGCGGATGCGCGGGATCAACAGTGGGCCGGTGCAGTGCCATGACATCACGGTGTATCCGGCGATCCGCCGCGCGGCCGGCGCGTGTATCGGCTACGGCGTGCTACTCGACATCAGCGACCCGGCGCATCCGAGGCGCATCGGCGTCGCCGCCGACACGAATTTCGTGGCCTGGCACTCCGCCACGTTCAACAACGACGGCACGAAGGTGCTGTTCACCGACGAATGGGGCGGCGGCACGCAGCCGCGGTGCCGCGCGACCGACAGACCGGAGTGGGGCGCCGACGCGATCTTCACGCTCGTGAACGACACGATGTCATTCAAGAGCTACTATAAGCTCCCGGTGGCGCAGACCCCGGTGGAGAACTGCGTGGCCCACAATGGCTCGATGATCCCGATCCCCGGGCGCGACGTGATGGTGCAGGGCTGGTACCAGGGTGGAATCTCGGTGTTCGACTTCACCGATCCGTCGCATCCGCGGGAGATCGCGTACTTCGACCGCGGCCCGATGGACTCGACGAAGCTGTTCGTGGCCGGCTCGTGGTCGGCGTACTGGTACAACGGCTACATCTACAGCTCGGAGATTGCGCGCGGTCTCGATATCCTCGAGCTGACGCCGAGCGCCTGGCTGTCGCAGAACGAGATCGATGCCGCGAAGACGGTGCGGTTGAGCGAGCTCAATGTGCAGATGCAGCCAAAGTACATCTGGCCGGCGACGTTCGTGCTGGCACGCGCGTACGTCGACCAGCTGGCGCGAGGCGGCAGTGTGAGCCGCGACCGCATCGAGGATATCCGCGAGGCACTGACCAAAGCCGAACGAGCCAGCGGCGATCAACGGCGCTCCGCGCTGTCGCAGTTGGCTGGCCAGCTCGACGGTGATGCGCAGAGCGCGAAGGATGCGATGAGCGTGCGCGCGCTCGCCGGCGTGGTGAGAGAGCTCGCGGCAAAAGCATAGGAAGTGAGCAATGCGGAGGAGGCGGTGATGCGCGAGCGAGGCCGTGGTACTCGATGCGCGCTCGTACTCGCGCTGATCGCCGCCGGCGCGACCATCGCCGCCTGCTCGTCCTCGGCGGCGCTCCCGCCCTTCGACGGCAACATTCCGCTCGGTACGTGGGGCGGTGACAGCGCCGGAGTGATCGTCTCCGACTCCGCGATGCACGTCCACGTCGCGTGCACCTACGGCGACGTATCCGGACGCGTGCCGGTGGGCGTCGATGGCAGCTTCAGCGCTACCGGCAGCTACCTGTTGCGTGCGTATCCCGTCACCGTGGGCCCGACGATGCCGGCTGTATTCGCGGGCCGGCTCAACGGCGCGACGCTTACCATGACCGTGACGGTCCAAGACACGGTGCAGCACCAGACGGTGGTGCGTGGTCCCGTGGTGGTGAAATACGGCGCGACGCCGAACCTCGGTCCGTGTCCGATCTGCCGGCGGTGAACTACAGTCGA
>CAZICQ010000005.1:73679-95164 GCA_964537775.1 uncultured Gemmatimonadaceae bacterium
CAGTCGACTCCCGACTGTCGACTATCGTTATCTCCATGCCCCACATCCTCCGCCCTCTCTCCCTCGCAGCCATGCTCTCGGCGCCGACCGCTCCGGCGCTGGCGCAGGGGCGGGCATGGATGCTCGGGCCTTTCGAGAAGCCAACGGGAGTGAATCCGATTCTCACGCCCGACAGCGCCGCCACCGTTGCGTCGCCGATCGGGAATCGCCTAGTGCACTGGGAGGAGATGGCGACATTCAATCCCGCGGCCGTCGTGCGCGACGGAACCGTCTACCTGTTATACCGCGCCGAAGACGCGACCGGCGACACGATCATCGGTGGGCATACGTCGCGCATCGGCCTCGCGCGCAGCGCGGATGGCCTGCGTTTCACGCGGCGCGCGACACCGGTGCTGTATCCGGACCGCGACGCGCAGATGCATAACGAGTGGCCGGGCGGCGTCGAGGATCCGCGGGTCGTCGAGACGGGAGACGGGCGGTACGTGCTCACGTACACCCAATGGAACCGGTCGATTCCACGGCTCGCGGTCGCGACGTCGCGCGATCTCGTCCACTGGGAGAAGCACGGCCCCGCCTTCGCCAGGGCGGCGGGCGGCAAATACCTTGGCATGGAGAGCAAATCGGGTGCGATCCTCTGTCGGGCCGAAGGGGACCACCTCATCGCGACGAAGGTGAACGGCAAGTACTGGATGTACTTCAATGTCCCGCAAGTGCTGATCGCCACTTCCGACGATCTCATCGACTGGACACCGCTGGAAACCGGAGAGCAGCGACCGCTGGTCCTGCTCTCGCCGCGTCCCGGGTACTTCGATTCATGGCTCGTGGAGGCCGGCGCACCCGCGATCCTCACGGATCGCGGCATCGTGCTCCTGTACAATGCCGGTAACCTCGCGCAGTTCGGCGATTCGACGCTGCCGCCGCGCATGTATACGGCTGGCCAGGCGTTGTTCGATGCGCGCAATCCGGTGAAGCTGCTCGATCGAAGCGACCGCCCCTTCCTGCGGCCGACCGAGCCGTACGAGCGCACCGGACAGTATCCGCAGGGAACGACGTTCGTCGAGGGACTCGTGCCCTTCCGCGGCCGGTGGTATCTGTACTACGGCAGCGCCGACTCGCGCGTCGGGGTGGCGGTATCCTCTCCGCGGCATTGAGGCTCTCTCTCCGACGCGCGCAGCGACGAGGGGCCTGCTCTCCGCCGATCGTGCTGGGCACGTCCAGGAGATCCCTCGCTTCGCTCGGGATGACGTGAGATGCGAATGCATGAACCTTCGGCGCCTCTGCGGCGTATCATGAAAACCGACCAGCGTGAGAGAGCTCTCGTGCGCGTAGTCCCGCCACTCCGACCATTCATCGTCTCGGCGCTGCTCCTGCCGACATTGCTCGCCGGCCAAACGAGTCAACTCTCCGACTCGCAGCGCACCGCCGGACGAATGCGAGCGCTCCAGCTCATTCAGGGTCTCCAGATGGCGAGCAGCCCCGAGCTCTCGTCCGCGATCAATGCCCTGCTCGCCGACGAGGGGACGCATATGCGCATGGCGCCGCGCCGGCCGGCGACCGCCGCCGATTCCGCGCGCGCCGCCGAGATCGTGCGCACCGCGCGCGCGGCGCTGTCGAAGTACGCCGATGTCGGCGTCGCCGAACATGACGGGTACGTGCGCTTCATGCCCTGGCTCGAAGATCAGCCGATCTTTCACTACAACAACATCGCCAACGTGTTCGCCACGCTGCGTGACTTCGACGCCACCAAGCCGGTATCCCTGCTCTACAAGAAGGACAGCACCGGCGCGCTGCGGCTGGTCGGCGCGATGTATTCGGCCGCGCCTAACGCGACGGTCGCCGAGCTCGACGCCCGCCTCCCCACGAGCATCGCGCACTGGCACGAGCACGTGGACTTCTGTGGTCCGACTCCGGATTCGGTGCGCGCCGGAACGCAGAAGATCGATGGCCCGAACATGGCGCGCTGGCTCGCGATCACGACGCGTGCGGACTGCATTGCCGCTGGTGGCCGATTCGTGCCGCGCCTGTTCGGCTGGATGGCGCACGTCTATCTCTTCGCCGGCGATGACCCAACCATGATCTGGGGCGGGGATAGCATGAGACCAGTCGAGAGTCGATAGTCGGCAGTCGATAGTCAACGCCGTTCGAAGTGAGGGCTCGGCGTGCGGGTAACTCATTCCGAGCCCTTCCTCGTCACGTCCTGACTGGCGACTGCCGACTGACGACTCTCGACTGCAGTTCTATCGACTCTCGACTGCCTTATCCCGGTATCTCTTCGCCGCCGCGAGATCCCTGCGCAGCTCCTCGGCGTTGCGGCGCGGACCGTAGCCGGGCGTATCGCGCTGAATCCGCCAGCCCTCCTTCAACGGGCCCGCGTCCACGGTGTCGAAGCCGAAGTCGTCGAGGAGGCGCGCCACCGTCGCTTTCGCGGCCGCGTCGTCGCCGGCGATCACCAGCGCACGGCGATTCTTGCTTCCCCGAGGGGTGCCGTCCGTCGTGAGCTGCGCGGCGTAAATGTGGTTGAATGCCTTCACGACCTTCGACTCCGGCAGGTGGGCCTGCAGCAGCTCCGATGTCGTCGTCGACTCGTTGTCGAGCTCCGGGATGTGGCCGTCGCGCTGCGGATAATAGTTGTTCGTGTCGATGACGATCTTCCCTTTCAGGGGCTCCACGGGCACGGAGCGGTAGTTCCTGAGCGGTATGGTGACGACCACGATATCGCCCGCCTTTGCCGCATCCATCACCGTCCCGGCCTTCGCTCGCGGCCCCAGCTCCGCCACCAGATTGGTGAGCGTCTCCGGCCCACGCGAGTTGCTGATCACCACGTCGTAATCATGGCTGACGGCCAGCCGCGCGATCTGACTTCCGATGTGACCGGCACCGATGAGACCAATTGTTGTCATGACCAGAATATCCTTTTTACTCGTACGCGTACCGCGGCGCAGTGGGTACGGGTTTGAAGGGTGAGTTGCGGCGAGGACGATGTGGTGCCACTGTAAGAAACGGCATCGGAGGAATCATGAAGATGAACGCGGTGGCGGGGAACGGATCAAGCGAGGGGAACCACAGCAACCTGCGCCGTGAAGGCAATCGCGAGATTGCAGAAGAGGTTCGGCAGTCGGGCGAGCGGGAGCGCAAAGCGGCCGAGGAGGAGCGCCGCAAGCGCGAACAGGAGCGGCAGGAAGACGAGCGGCGACGCACGGACGCGGAAGAGCGCCGCGATTTCAACGAGTGGAAGCGCATCGAAGGCGAGAGGCTCCGTGTCCTGGCGGAAACAGCACGCCAGATAGCAGAGGAAGCCAGAGAGATAGCGGAGCGGGCGCGCGAGGATGCGACTGCGGCTCGTCGGGAGACGGCCGAATACGCGAAGAAGTACGACCAGCAGATGCAGCTGATGCGCGAGATGCAGGCGACGCTGCGAACACTGGAAGCTGACTAAGCTCTGCGCTGCGCGTATTTGGCGGCGATGTGTATACTGCGCTAACGGCCGCCGGCCATGAGGTCGCGATACGCCGGGAAGCCCGGCACCGACGTCGCCTTCATCACACCCCGCAGGATGGCTTCCGACACCGCGGCCGCCGCGAGCGCGCCGATCGCGCCCAGCTCCGCGCGAACCTGCGAGGTGCCGGTAGACATCGCGAATAACGTATCGCCGTCGTACGGCGTGTGCGCGGGATTCACCGCGCGCGCGAGACCGTCATGCGCCATCTCGGCGATCTTCGTCATCTGCGTCTTGTCGAAGCGTGCGTTCGTCGCGACGACGCCAATCGTGGTGTTCTGCGCTCCTCCGCCTTCGGCGCCGCTGCGCGCGGCGGGCTGGGTTACGCCGCGGCCGGCGCGGAATTCCGCGGTAATGTCGACGAATCCATGACCATCGGCGGTGCGCGCGCCCGCCACGATCCTTCCGGTGCGTGGATCGATGATGTCGCCAAGCGAGTTCACGGCCACGATGGCCGCGACGACGAGTCCGTTGGGGAGGAGAATGCTCGACGTGCCGATGCCGCCCTTCATCGGCGAGCCGCCACCCGCCTTGCCGACCGTCGCGCCCGCGCCGGCGCCGATGCTTCCCTCCTGCACCGAGCGCGCCGTCGCGGCCGCGCAGGCGGCGTAGCCCGCGTCGGCATCAGGCCTGATCTTGCCGTTGCCCACCTGTAGGTCGTACAGAATCGCCGCGGGCACGATCGGCACGCGCCCGTTGGCGGTCGGGAAACCGGCGTTGTGCTCGTCAAGCCAGCGCATCACGCCCGTCGCGGCGTCGAGGCCGAAGGCGCTGCCGCCGGCGAGAAGAATCGCGTTCACGCGGTCCACGAGATTGATTGGCTTGAGCAGATCCGTCTCGCGCGTGCCCGGCGCGGAGCCGCGCACGTCCACGCCGGCCACCGCGCCCTGCTCGTACACGATCACCGTGCAGCCGGTAGGCCGCCGCGGATCGGTGAAGTGGCCGACTTTGATGCCGGCGACATCGGTGATGCCGCCGATGCTGTCGGTGACCTCGGCGCCGCTGGTGCGGTTCACCGTCACACGGCGCTGGGCCAACAGCCGTCGCTGGATCAGCGCCGCCGCGCCTAACGCTCCAACGAATGTTCTTCGATTCACGGCAGCACCATGACGACGAAACCGGTAAGAATCCCGATCGGCGTCGATCGCGTGATGAGCATGGCTCCCACGGCGCCGACGATAGCGACGAGTGCCCGCCGCGCCGCCGGCCGGCGTGAGTACAGGCCGACGACGAACGGCGCGGTGAGTGCCACTGCCATCAATGTATAAAATATTTTCAACGCCGTGATGATAGAGGGGAGCAGCATGGCGAGCACGACGCTGACCATCCCGGCGGTGATCGCGCTGCCGCGGGCCACGCGCAGGACGTCTCGATCAGACGCATTGCGCCGGAGCAACGTCTGGTACAGATCGATGCTCAATGAGCTCGACAGCATGAACAGCACCGCGTCGCTGGCGCTCAGCTCCGCCGAAAACACCGCGGCGAGGGCAAGGAGACCCAGCCACGCCGGCAACAGCTGCGTCATCACGATCGGCAGTGCCGCCTCGTGGTCCGTCAGCGCCGGATATTGTACATGTGCGGCGGCGCCGAGGATTGCCGGCACGAAGGCAAAGACGAGTAAGCCGATGGCGTTGAGATTCACGCCGATGCGGACCGATCGAGCATCGCGTGCGCCGTACAGCTTCTGAATTAGTCCCGGCGACACGACGAAGGACGGCACGAGAATCACGATATAGGACGCGATCCCGCTCCACCCCGGTGGCGCCGAGGGATGGAACAGCGCGGGACGCAACGCGCTCCAGCCGCCTGCGGCGGCAATCGCAAAGGGCACGGCAAGGAAAAACCCGGTGAACTTGACCGTGAGCTGCACCAGATTCACCCAAGCCGACGAGAGCAGGCCGCCGGCGGCGAAGTACGCCGAGATGACGGCGCCTCCGATGAGACATCCCTGCCACTTCTCCACGCCGGCGACGACCTGCAGGATCTGCGAGATCGCGATCAGCTGACCGGCGAGAATCATGAGTGTGCCCACCCAGAGGAGCGCGGCCACGAGCGCCCGCACGCGCACGTCGTATCTGAACTCCAGAAAGTCCCCAACAGTGCGCCAGTCGTGCTGCGCGGCGAGGCTCCAGATCTTCGGCCCCACGGTGTTGGCGAGAATGAACGAGCCAATCGCGGCGGAACCCACCCACCACCACGCCCCGATGCCCTGGGCGTAGCCGAGACCGCTCGCGGCGACCGTCGATCCGGCGCCGATGTTCGCGGCGAGGAATGTGGCGGCAAGGAGCCCCGGTCCGAGACTGCGACCAGCGACGAGGAAGTCACCGGCTCCTTTCACGCGGCGCGCCACGAACAGGCCGACGCCGACGAGCAATACCGAGTAGATGACGAGAACGATCATCATGGCCGGCTCTGCATGGCGGAAAGATACAGCGACTGGGCGGTCGGACAGCGCATCGCTAGTGTTCGCTCGTCCCCGGGCCGCATCAGTTGCACTCCGACCAACGCCATGCCACAGCTGAGATTCCGAACCTGTAGACGCGCCGCCACGGCCGTGCCGGCGCTCGTGGCGGCGCTCATGCCGGCTCTCCTGGCCACGAGGGCACCGGAACATGCCGCTCGCAATCTGCGGACGGCGCCGATTCAGTGTATGTGCGCGAGCACTACACGAAGCGCGAGCTCCGCATCCCGATGCGCGACGGCGTGCGCCTGTTCACGACGGTGTACGTGCCAAACGACGCGGCAGCGGCACGGCGCTATCCAATCCTGCTGCTGCGGACGCCCTTCTCCGTAGCGCCGTATGGCCCTACGGCGTACGCCGCCACACTCGGCCCGGATCCGTTCACGCTGCGTGACGGTTACATCTTCGCCTATCAGGACGTGCGCGGCCGCTACATGTCCGAGGGCACCTTCGTCAACGTGCGCCCGTTCGTCGCCGACTCGATCAAGGCCCGCGACCGGCACGCGGTGGACGAGGCCACGGACACCTACGACACGATCGAATGGCTGCTGAGGAACGTGCCCGGCAACAACGGGAAGGTCGGGCAGTGGGGGATCAGCTATCCCGGCTTCTACGCGTCGATGGGCGCGCTCTCGCGTCATCCGGCACTGGTGGCATCGTCTCCGCAGGCGCCGGTCACCGACTGGTTCTTCGAGGACGTTCACCACAACGGCGCGCTCACACAGGGATACTTCTACGCCTACCCCGTCACCGGCGTGCCACGGCCGGCGCCGACGACAAAGGACTGGTGGCTCCCCGAATTCCTGAAGGTCAGCGCGGAAGGCACGTCCGACGACTACGACTATCAGCTCGCGCTGGGGCCACTGAAGAATACCACCCAGCGCTTCTACCGCCATGACGTACTGTGGCGGGACATCGTCGCGCATCCCAACTACGACGCGTTCTGGCGCGCGCGCGCAGTCCCTCCGGATCTCCGGAGCGTGCGCCACGCCGTGCTGGTAGTGGGCGGATGGTTCGACGCGGAAAACCTGTACGGGCCATTGGCGGTGTACAAGACACTCCGCGATCTCGATCCCGCGGCCGAGGTGTCGATCGTGATCGGACCGTTCCGGCACCGCGGCTGGGCGGCGCGCGACGTGGTGCACACGGTGCACGGCGACATCTACTTCGGCGACTCGCTCGAGACCCGCTTTCAGCGCGACGTGGAAGCGCCGTTCTTCCGCGCATGGCTGAAAGGAGAGGGTAAGTCCCGCGGTACGGGCGCGCTCATGTTCGACACCGGGCGCAAGCGGTGGGAGCACTTCGACCGCTGGCCGGCACCCGCCGCCGTGGCGCGCACATACTACTTCCACGCCGATGGTTCGCTCAATCAGCAGCCGCCAAACGAGCAGCGTGCTTTTCGCGAGTACCGGAGCGATCCGCGACACCCGGTGCCGAGCCGGTGCACCGGCCCAACGATTGAATCGTTCACGCTGTACCGCTACATGAGTGACGACCAGCGGTGCTTCGACGCCCGGCCCGACGTGCTCGTCTTCCAGACCGACACGCTAGGCGAAGACGTTACCGTGGCCGGCGAGGTCACGGCGAGGTTGAAGGTGAGCACCACCGGAACCGATGCCGACTTCGTGGTGAAGCTGATCGACGTCTATCCGCAGGACACGCCGAACAGCCCGTACCAGCCCGACCCCAGCGTACGCATGGCGGGATATCAGCAGCTGGTGCGAGGCGAGATCATGCGCGGACGATTCCGCGAATCCTTCGCGGCGCCGCGGCCATTCACGCCGAACGCGGTCACCAGCGTCGATGTCCGTCTGCAGGACGTGCTCCACACCTTCCGGAGAGGACACCGAATGATGGTGCAGGTGCAGAGCAGTTGGTTTCCCGCTTTCGACCGCAACCCGCAACAGTACGTACCCAACATTTACGCGGCGGAGGAGCGCGACTTCATAGCCGCCACACAGCGCGTCTGGACGGATCGCGTGGCGGCGAGCGGCGTGGAGCTGCACATCTTGCAGTGAGGAGCAGGCCGCGGGCTCCGGCCGTCAAAGACGGAGGAGGCGGCACGCGCGCATTGCCAGAAGCGTGGAACCCTCCGTCACCTTCGGAATGACGTGCACCGAGTCGAATTTCTCGTTGTACATCACCGCGCCACCGGGGCCGAACCAGGTCGTGGAGAGAAAGCCCTCGAGCTGCACCTTATTGCAGTCCAGGCGGTGGTGGTTCACCATCCGACCGCGCGCGTTGTCGAGAAAGAGCCAAACGTCGGCTTTCCCGTTACCGAGACGATCGACGCGTGTGCTATCCAGCCAGGTGGTATCAGCGCCACTGGTCTGGACGACGATCCATCCTGCGTCGAGCTGTGGCCGCGTGGGGATCGACGGCACCGGCGTTCCCTGGGCGGCGGCAAAATGCGGCAGGACTGCGAGCGCGGCGCAGGGAAAGACGAAGCGGAATGGGATCATGATTCCTCCTCTGGACGACGGTGATCAGATAGTCGATCCTGATGCGGTCCGGCACACCTGGCCATCACCCTCCATCTTCGGGAGAACGTCATGATCACGCAAGCGGTAGACGCAGGCGACACGACACTTGGTGCCCTGGAGCGCCGTCTCGGGATCTTGGAACGGCGGTATCGCCGCCTGCGCGCCGGCGCCGGCGCGCTGGTTGTCGTCGCGCTCCTCCCATACGTGACCGGCGCCCTGACGGGCGTCTCGGCAGCAGTCGTTCCGATGCGCACGGAGCGCCTCGATTTTGTGCACGGCGACACGATTGTCGCGTCGCTGGTCGCGCTGCCTCGCGGACAGGTCAAAGGAACATCTCCGGCGGCGAACGCCACGGCGATCGGTGTGTTGAATCCGGCGGGGAAGCTCAACGCCGCAATCATCACGGACCGGGGCGGCGGCAACTATTACGTCTACAACAACGCCGAGACCGTGCTCGGCGATCTGTTCACCGATTCCGTGAGCGGCGGAATTTCGCTGAGCAGCGCCGCGGGCCGGCACGTCGTGACGCTGCGTGGCCTCAAGACGGGCGGTAACCTCGACGTCTACAACGACAGCGGCAAATCGGCCGTGCAGATTGGCGTCCTCGACACCGTGCTCGGGGGCGCGATCGCGCTACGGGATCGGAATGGCAATGACATGGCCTATGCCGGCATGCAGGCGAGCGGGGCCGGCGGAACGGTGAGCGTGTTCCATCGCGGCGGCAATGTGGCGGCGAAGCTGTTTGCGCGAACGGACAGCAGTGGCGAGGTGCAGGTACGCAGTGCGTTCGACCACACCGCCATTTCGATGTTCGCGAGCAAGGCTGGCAATGGCACCGTGCAGCTACGCGATCGGCGCGATACGATCGTCACGGAGATGGGCACCTTCAACGATGGGAGTGGGCCGTATGTGTCGCTGTACGGCGGCCCGACCGCCCGCGCGCTGGTCACGATTTACGGTGACGCCGATGGCGGCAACCTCGATCTGTACGACAAGAATCACTCTCGCGTTGGGTCGTTCGTCACGAAGACGGGCAGCACGGGTGGCGATCTCACCGTGTACGGCGCGAGCGGCAAGATGGCAGGAGCATTGTTCGCTCGGAACGACGGCGCTGGGGGCGATCTCGCGGTGTACGGTCGCGGCGATACCGCGGTTGCGCATTTGATTGCCCGAGGCGACGGGCTTGGAGGCGATCTCACGCTCTATCGGTCGGATGGACACCGTGCCGCCGGCATGTTCGCGGGCACCTACGGCGGCACGTTCCGGATCTATGGCCGCACCGAGAACTCCCTCGCCGAGATCTTCGCGCGCGACGATGCAGCCGGTGCCGATTTCCAGATATTCAATACTGATGGCAAGCGGCTCGCCGGCCTGTTCGCGAGCCCGACCGGCACGGGCCGACTGCAGCTGTATGACGCGAGCGGAACCGTGAAGTACAGCGTACCGTGAACGACAGTCGTCACGTCGTCAGTCGTCAGATCGGCACGAGTGTTCCTACGGGCGACTGTCGACTGACGACTGACGACTGATACCGTACAGCTTTGCCGCGTTGTCGTGCAGCACGTCACCGGCGAAGGCCACGGCCTGTGCCCGCGTGATCTCACCATCGCGGAGCATGCCGGTGAGCGCGATCGCCAGGGCGCGGCGGGCGGTATCGTTCGTTTGCCACGCGATCTCCTCCCAATCGACCGCCGGTGATCCGGTGGGATACAGGTCGGTGCCGAACAGGATCTTCTCCGGGTACCACTCCAGCCAGTAGCGCAGCGATGTGGCCAGGTGCTGCGGCGATTCCATCCACGTTTGCTGCGACAGGTCGGCATAGACGTTAGGCTTCATGACGAGATACGCCACGGCGGGAGTGAACGATACGGCGCCGCCGTGGAGGAGCACGAAGATCGTCTTCCGCAGCGCGGCGTCGTTCAGCACCGACTCCAGGAGGAGCGGATTCGCGCCGGCGAGATAGAAGTACCCGCCGCAGCCGGCGCCCGTGTGGATGTGTACCGGCAGGCCAAGTCGCCCCGCTTCCGCGGCGACATAGCGGAAGAGAAAGTCCTGGAGCCGGCGATACTGCGCCGTGTCCGGTGCACCGCCGCGCGCATAACGAGCATAGATTGCTGACGCCTCGTCCCGTGTTGCCGGCCCGAAGTCGAGCGAGCGCAGATAGGCGGCCTCGAACTTGACTGCCACGGCGCCGGCTCGCTTCTGCCACTCGAGCACGGGGGTCACGATGCGCGACAGATATTCGTTCAGCGTTGCCGGTGTCTCGGTCACGCCGGCAACGGTCATGTATCGCGCGCGGAGCCTGTCTTCGCGCGAGAAGAAGAACTGCCGATCCGGTGTCTGCGCGGCGAGAGGTGAATTGTCGAGGGGGAAGATGAGTGCGTCGTCGAAGGGCACCCAGCGATGGTGCGCGTCGTTCAGACCACGTCCCATCATCACCCGATTCGACAGCTCGACGTCGATGCCGACACGACCGAGTATCCAGGAGTTGTAGTCGTCGCCATGCTCGGCGCGTGCGCGAGCTTTGGCGGCGACGACGTCCCGCACGTGTTCGGGCGTGCGATCCTCGTGCGGGTAGTTCCAGAGCTCCTTCCATGCGGCGATGTACTGCGGATTGTCGGCGCGGGTGAGCAGTCCGGCAGCGGTGGACTCGAGCGGATCGCAGGGAAGCGCGTCGAATTCGTCGTCCTTCTCGTCCGGCGCCACGAGCTTGGGCGGGTGCGAGTGATTGTCGATGGCCCGCGTGTGCCGGATCCTGGCCAACAAAGCCTCGTCCACGGGCGTCTGCGATGCGGCGGGGGTGGCGAACGCGAGAAATATCGCGCAGCGGAGCGCGAAAGGTTTGCTGATCATATCGGCGCACGAGGGGGAAGGTGCTCGACCGGCGGCAGCAGTGGGAAGAGTAGCAGAAGGAAACGATGATGCCAGTCCTCGACGCGAACATTACGCCACCGCATGTGCGCTTGCCGCCCTGCTTCTCGCGGAGCTATCGTATGACCATGTCGGTCGGCAACACCGAATGGACAGTCCACATGCTCGACGCGGTGCCCGACGACGGTCGTGGATCGAACACGCTCATGACAACTGCGAGACATGGCCACCAATAACGGATCAGGTGTGGACCGCCGGCAGTTTCTCAAGACCACGTCGGCGGCGGGACTCGGACTGCTGGCGACGACCACCGGCATCGCGCCGCTCCTGAAGCCGCGTCACAAGCGATCGCCAAACGAGCGGGTGACGATGGCTGTGATCGGCGTCAACGGCCGCGGCGTCGTCCACGCCCGGAACTTCGCCCGGCTGGAGCATTCGGACGTCGCCTACATCTGCGATGTCGACTCGAACGTGCTGTCGAAGGGCGTGACCGCCGCGTCACGCTCGCAGTCGTCGCCGCCCAAGGCCGTCGGTGATTTCCGGCGCATCCTCGACGATGCGTCGGTCGATGCGATCTCGATCGCGACGCCGGATCACTGGCACGCCCCGATGACGCTCCTGGCGCTGAAGGCCGGCAAGCACGTGTACGTCGAGAAACCGAGCGGTCACGATCCACGCGAAGACGAGTTGATGATGGAGGCCGCGAAGCGGCACAACCGGCGGGTCCAGCTCGGGACGCAGCGGCGATCGGGGCCGCATTTCCTCGACGCCATCCGCGCGCTCCGGAGCGGCTCGATTGGCCGGCCGTATCTGGGGCGCGCCTGGTACGCCAATACGCGCGGGAGCATCGGTCGAGGGAAAGTCGTTCCCGTGCCTCCGAATCTCGATTACGAGCTGTGGCAAGGCCCCGCGCCGCGCACGCCCTATCGGAACAACGTCATCCACTACAACTGGCACTGGTTCACCCGCTGGGGCACTGGTGAGATCTGCAATAACGGCACCCACGAGATCGACGTCGCACGCTGGTTGCTCGGCGTCGACTATCCTACCGCCGTCACGTCGATGGGTGGGCGCTATCATTTCCACGATGACTGGGAATTTCCGGACACGCAGGAAGCGATCTTCGAGTTCGGGCCGGACACGTCGATCATCTGGCATGACCAGAGTTGCAACGGACTGCCGATGTATGGCCGGTCGCGTGGGACGATGATACTCGGCACCGACGGCAGCATGATCATCGATCAGGACGGGTACGTCATCGCCGACCTGAAGGGCAAGGTGGTGAAGGACTCGACGTCGCCGCCGCGTACCGACGCGCTGAACACGACCGGCGACGACCACCTGACCGAGCTGCACATGCGCAATTTTCTCGATGCGATCCGCACCGATGTGCCACTCAACGCGCCGATCGAGGATGGCGCGAAAACCGGCTTGCTGTGCCACCTTGGCACGATCGCGCAGCAGACCGGTCGCACGCTGCACATAGATCCCAAGAGCGGCCACATCATCGGGGATGCAGACGCGGCGACGCATTGGTCGCGGAGCTACGAGCCGGGATGGGCGCCGACGGTGTGACCGGCTGAAACGCGCTGGGGCAGTTCACACCGGGATCCAAATAGCGATACGCATACATCGGCTCGGAGTACCTTGTCGGCGTGCAGCGCCTCAGGCGCGCAGTCCTGACAGGAGGTTTAGAATCCAACGATGCCGCCGCGCCGCGCCAACGCGCCCACGCACGCGCAATTTCTCGAGGGATCAATCCTCCGGTCCCTCCTCAAGCTCGCCATCCCGATCACCCTCGCCAACGTTCTGCAGGCCGCGTATCAGGTCATCGACGCGTTCTGGGTCGGACGGCTGGGCGGCACCGCGGTCGCCGCCGTGTCGCTGTCGACGCCGATCATGTTTCTCACAATTGGTCTTGGCGCCGGATTGGCCATTGCCGGCTCGACCCTCGTGGCCCAGTACTACGGTGCACGCAACCAGCACATGGTGGATCACGTCGCCGCACAGACGCTGCTCATGGTGGTGCTCGTGTCCATCTTGCTCGGCGCGATCGGATACGCCGCGTCGCCGCTGATCCTCCGGCTGATGGGCGCCGCTCCGGACGTGCGCGCCGGTGCCGTGGCGTTCATGCGTGTGTCGTTCATCGGCCTGGTATTCAACTTCTTCTTCTTCATGTTCCAGTCGCTCATGCGCGGTGTGGGCGAGGCGAAGCTGCCGGTGTACATCGTCTTGGGCACGGTCATCCTCAACTTTGCCTTCGATCCCCTGTTCATCTTCGGCGTGGGTGCGGTGCCGGCGATGGGCGTGTCCGGCGCCGCTGCGGCGACGGTTGGGACGCAGAGTCTCGCGGCAGTGATCGGCCTCGGCGTGCTGCTGCGCGGGCGATACAGCATTCACCTCGTGTGGCGGGACTTCGTGCCCGATCCGGCCTACATCAGGCGCGCCTTCCTCCTCGGTCTGCCGGCCTCCGTAGAGCAATCGGCCCGGGCGCTCGGCATTACGATTCTGACTTTTCTGATCGCCAGCTTTGGCACGATCACCGTCGCGGCGTACGGCGTCGGCTCGACGATGCTGCAGGTGGTGATGATACCGGCGATGGGGCTGTCGATGGCCATCTCGGCGCTCGTGGGGCAGAACATTGGCGCGCGAAACATCGAGCGGGCGGCCCGGATCGCGCGGCTGGGCACATGGATCGGCTTCGGTGCGCTCAGCGCGCTCGGCGTGGTCGGATTTGTGTTCGCGCCGCAGCTGGTCGCGTTCTTCGTGCCCGGCGATGCCGCGGTGATCGCCGAGGGAGCGGTGTACCTGCGCGTTATGGCGCTGACGTGGGGCTTCGTCGGCGCCCAGTTCTGCCTAACGGGTGTGCTACGCGCGTCTGGCAATATGGTGATGACGATGCTGCTGACGCTGACCTCCGTCTGGATCCTGCAATTCCCGCTCGCGTACGTGTTGTCGCAGAAGACGGCGCTCCACCAGCGCGGCATCTGGTGGGCGTTTCCGGTATCGAACGTGTTGATGGCACTCATCACTGCCGGTGTGTATGCCAAGGGCGACTGGAAGCGGAAGCGACTCGTTGAGCCGGAGGCGGCGCTCGAGGAGCAGGTCTCGAGCGAGATCATCCTCGAGGAGGGAGTGAGGTGAGATGCCTCTGCTCCACACGCTTCTCCCGGGGCGCCGCGCGATATTCATTCGCGCCACCGGCACCGTGACGCTCGAGGAGCACGAGCAGCTCGTCGCGGAGCTGATGAACGAGCCGGCACTCGAAGAGGGCCTCCCGGTGCTCATCGACGCACGGGGAGCCGCGGCGTCGATCCGTCCCGCCGACCTGCCACATGTGCTGACGCTCACGCGCATGCTGGTGAAGCGTGGGATGGACATCATCGCCATCGTCACGGAGCCGGGTCCGGTGCGTACGCTGGCACGAGCATTCGAGCTGGCGGCGCGGGCCGTGGGCGTGCACGTGAACGTGTTCGACGATGTCGTACCGGCTCGAGTCTGGCTGCAGCTCCCTGCGGAAGACGAATGAGCGGGATCCGACCGCCGTACATGAAATCCGCGTCCGCGGTCCGCGGTACGTCCGAAGTACGGAGTGCGCAGTTGGTCAGAGTCCGAAGTCCGTAGCGGTTGAGCCGAACTCCCGTTTACAGCCCACCCGGCTCACCGACGAGCACCGTTCGCACGCGCTCGATCTCGGGCGCGAAGAGTGAGAGCTGATCCGGATCGGGAAAAACAACGGCGTAGTCCTCGACGGTGAAGGCGCGCACCATGCGGGCCGCGTAGGTCTCCCGCAGCAGTCGTACATACCAGCCAATATCGTAGTCGCGCGGATCGGCGGCCGGCTGCTCTTCGTCGGCGGCGCTCGTGCGGATCACGGCCGAGCCGCCGCCGCGCGTGCGATATACGCGCACTCGCTCGCCGACGCGCCACTCCGTGCGCCCGCTCGCGAGCATTGCCTCGTATGGCAGCTCGCGCCGCGAATCGCGCGTCGCCAGGTACGCCGCGGGTGACTTCGTGAGACGCACGCGCGACGACACGTCCAATGTCGTGAGATCGCGCTGCCGGATGGCACGGATCGTCATGAGGTACAGCGTGCGCACGCCCGCGATGTCACCGGCGAGCAGCCGGTCGATGGCACGGCGGAGAAAGTCGGCGCCGAAGGGCTCCATCCGGCTCGACCGGAAGGCGACGCCGGTGAGCGCGAGCGCGCCGTCGTAGCCGAGCAGTGCGTAATTCTTCGTCTCGTGCGAGAGCATCGCGGCGTAGCGGCCGGCGAACTCCAGATGGACGAGCGGCGGGAGCAGCGCGGCGACCTCGGATACGACGCGGCGTTCCTCATCCTCCGTCCACCCTGCCGGCACGGCGAAGTACACACCGTCGGTGTCCGCCTCGAGCAGGGTGACGCCGCGGGCGGCGAGCTCACGGCACATGAGGCGCAGCGTCTCGCGGCCGCGCCTCGTCACGTCGTTCGCGGCGTGCACGTCGGCGAATCGTGTGAGATCGCCGCCGGCGGCGAGATACCCGTAGGCAGAGTTGACGACGATCTTCATCGCCTGCGACGTCGCCTCGAACGCGTGCCGCTCGGCGGATCCAGCGGGTGCCAAACGAGCGCGCTCCTTTGCATCGAGCCGCTGATCGACTAGCGTGTCGACGAGGGCGAGCAGCGCGCCGAGATGATCGCGGGCAGGACCGATGCGATAGGCACGCATCAGCGAGGGGTACAGGCTGGCGACGTCAGCCTTCACGACCCGGTGCGCGACACCGGTGGCGAAGACGTGCAGCGCGGCGCCCGTATGCTCCGTGCCGTCGCCAGGCGCGTGCGCAGGCAGCGCCACTCCTTCGTGAAGGTAGGCGCGCACGAGCAGCGGATCGATGACCCCGGTCGCCGCGCCGGCATCGGCGAGCCGCTCGTACCGGCGGGGCGCCATGCGAGCGAGGGCGAACGCGGCGCCGCCGAGCATGCGCGAAAGCTCCGCGACCTCCTCCACGTCGGCAATCGCGTAGCGGCGGACGCGCGCGGGATCGCTCAGATACGTATTGTAGATCTCGGCACCCGGTATGAGCTCGCGCGCCGGGCCGGCAATACCGAAGTGGCGAGCGAGCGCTTTCAGGCCATAGCTTGGCAACTCGCGCACGCCGAAATCGTACCGTCGCACGGCGTCCATCGTGTCGATCAACTCGCGCCCGGGCGCAACGAGGCGCACCTGCCGGATATCGCCCGCGCGACCAGGGGCGGGACTGCCGCGGCGCGCGGCACGCTGCTTGAGATGCGGCGCCGCGATCCTGCCGAGCGAGAGCGGCACACGCAGGCGTCGGGCCCTCTGCTGGAGGAACGGCAGGTCGAAGCCATGCAGGTTGTGGTTCTCGATCACATCCGGGTCAGCGGCGGAAACGCGAGCGACGAGACGCGCGATGAGCTCCGCCTCCCCAGCGTCGTCGTGCGTCGCTGCCTCGAGCGTCTCGGCTTCGCCCGATGGATAGCGAACGGCGATGAGGAAGACGCGATCGTGCGCCGGGTCGAGCCCCGTCGTCTCCAGATCGAACTGCAGGCGGCGGAGATCGTCGAAGGCGAGATCGCGAAAGTACGTGCGCCCTGTCGAGACGAGGTACTGCTCGTCCACGGGCAGCGCGAGCACCTCATCCTGCTCGACGAGCTCTCGGACGTGGGCCAGCCGCCGGCCGAGCCGTTGCGAGGCGCCAGTGAGCACGGCGCTGGTGAGTGTCGACAGATGCGGGGCCGAGACGAGGAAGCGCAGCTCGCCCGGTCCACCGAGCTCGCGCCAGGTCACCTCCGCCGCGCCCGCACCTTCGGGAGCGAGGCGAGCGCCGAGATGACGGAGATCATCGAGGCAGCGGAGCAGCAGCCAAGGCCTGAAGCACGCCTCCTCGCGGAGCAGGTCCCCCGATCCAGGGATACGGCGCCAAACGAGCGCCCGGCCGTCGTCCTCGGCCCAGACGCTGACAATACCAGAAGTGCTATCCCAGCCCCAGAGCCACTCGTCGTGGTCGGCGTCGCGCACGGTCACATGTCGCTGAGGCGGACGAATTCCACTACGCCGTGTAGCTGGTTGCGGGCGCTGAGTCGCATCGATCCAGTCGTCCATCCGGCTCGCAAAAGCGGAAGATACGCAGGCGACAGTGGCGATGGGAACGCCGCTCCTTGTGGCCTGGTTATACTGTGGAGTATAATGCCGGCATGCGCCGGCATTGGTTTTTCATTCTGTTGTCGCTGGCCGAGTGCGATCGTCATGGCTCGGCCATCATGCGGGACGTGCTCGAGCTCACGGACGGGGAGCTCAAGCTGTGGCCGGTGACGCTGTACGGCTCATTGGACGAGTTGGAAGAAGACGGATGGATCCGCGCGCTCGACCGAGCGCCGGTGGGCGCGGAAGGTGGGCAGCGGGAGGGGGAGGGGGAGGGGGAGGGGGAGGGAGGACGCAAGCGGTATTTTCGCATCACGGCGGCCGGCCGGCGCGCGCTGGCGGCAGACGTGGCGCGATTGCGCACGACGATCGCCGTGGCGACGCGCCGCCTTGCGCCCTCGACTGGTCGCGCGAGCAGCGCGCCATGAGCATGGGACGATCGGTGTATCGGCGGCTGCTCGCTCTTCTTCCCGCAGATCTGCGAGACGCGCATGGCGCGGAGATCCTTGAGGCGTTCGCCGAGCAGCTGGTCGTGGCTCGGTCGCGAGGAGGGCGCGCCGCGGCGGCGCGGGTCTGGTTAGGCGCCGTCCTGGACGTCGCGCGTCGCGCGCCGTACGAGCATTGGCGCCGGCGCAACCGCACGTGCAGCCATTCGACCGCGGGAGAGAATCGTATGATCTCGTTCGTGTCCGACCTCCGCTTCGCGCTGCGCGCGTACGCTAGGCAGCCTGGCGCGACCGCGCTGGTCGTGCTGACGCTGGGGCTCGCCGTGGCAGCGAATACCGCGGTATTCACGCTGCTCGACGGTGTCTTCTTCCGGCCCTTTCCTTTCCCGGAACCAAATCGCTTGGTGTACCTGAACGAAAAGGCGCCGCGCTGGAATCTTCAGTACACGGGCATCAATTATCCCGACTTCACTACCTGGCGCGCACGGGCGCGAACCTTCGTTGCGATGGCCGTGTGGAGCGACCACAGCGCCAATATCGCCGGTGGTCTGGCGACCGGTAATGGCGGCGTCGAGCGCGTCGAGGCGCCGCACGTCACGTACGACCTGCCGACCGTTCTCCGCATCAAACCGGTGCTCGGGCGCAGCTTCACACGCGACGAGGACCGACCGAATGGGCCGAATGTGACGGTGATCAGCTGGTCGCTATGGCAGAGTCGCTTTGGCGGCTCGCCGTCGGTGATCGGCAAGACGCTCCGCGTGAACAGCCTGCCGTACACCGTCATCGGCGTGCTGCCGCGCGAGGGCGAGTTTCCCGATGGTGCGAAGCTCTGGCTCCCCTTTGACGTCGACTCCACGGACCGGGACCACGGGTACTCCTACGACGGCGTGGGGCGGCTCAAGCCCGGCGTCACACTGGAGCAGGCGCAGAAGGATCTGATAGAGGCGCATCGGCCGGTGTGGCTCAGCCACGACACCGCCCGCGCCGTCTCGCCGCTCGTGATGCCATTGCGGAACCGCTATGTCGAGGGGTACGTCGCGATCGGCAAGGCGTTAGGCGCCGGCGTCGTTCTGGTGCTCCTCATCGCGTGCGCGAATGTTGCGGGCGCGATGCTCGCGCGCGCGATCTTCAGGCGACGCGAGATCGGCATCCGCGTCGCGCTCGGCGCCAATGGCGGCCGCGTGGCGAGGCAGTTGCTCACGGAGAGTCTGGCGTTGTCGGCGCTGGCCGGCGTGCTCGGCGTCGCGGCGGGCGAATCGGGGCTCCGTCTACTCGTCGGGTCGAACGCGGAGCTGATCCCGCACTGGGCATCGCTCGCCGTCGGGCCGCGTACGGTGCTCTTCTCGGTGGCCGTCGTCACGCTGACGGCGCTGCTGTTCGGGTTGGCGCCCGCGCTGCAGCTCCGGCGCACCGACGTCCGCGACGCATTGACGGCGGCGGGCGCGCGGAGCACGGGCGCACCGAGAGAGCGAGGCATGTTGAGCGCGCTGGTGGTGGGCGAAGTGGGGCTGGCCGTCGTGCTGCTCGTAGGTGGCGGGCTGCTCATGCGCGCATACCAGATGCTGCGGCGGATGGATCCGGGGTTCCGCGCGCCCGGGGTCGTGCTGTTCCGGATCGCACTCCCTGACGTGACGTACGGCGACGGCTCGAAGCAGCTGGCGTTCTACCGCACGCTGCTCGAGCGCCTCCAACGGCTGCCGTCGGTCGACCACGCCGGGATGATCAGCTGCCCGCCGTTCGGCTGTCACTGGGGACAATTCTATCGGGCGGAAGGGGACGCACCGCTGGCGCATAACGAGGTCGATCCGGTAACGCTGTTCCGATTCGCGACCACGGATTATTTCGCGACGATGGGTATCCACCTCGTGCGCGGCCGATTCTTCCGCGACGACGAAGGCGGGGCGCGGCACGGCTTTCGTCCGGCGGTCGTAAACGAAGAGTTCGTCCGGGAGCACTGGGCCAACGCAGCCGATCCGGTCGGCAAGCGGTTCATGGTGCGCGGAGATACCGGCTCCGACTGGTTCACCGTGGTGGGCGTCGTCAAGGACGTAAAGCACTACGGGCTGACGACGAAGATGATTCCCGGCGTGTACTTCGCGATCACGGGCATCGACAGCGCGTCGTCGTTCAACTCGTTCGCCTTCGCCGTACACACGACCTCGCCGGAGAATCCGTCCGCGCTCTTTCCCGCGATCCGAACGACGGTGCGGGCGCTCGATCCGGAGCTGCCGGTTTACCAATTGACCACGCTGCAGGGAGCGCTCGACAAATCCTTGACGCAGGCGCGGATGGTGGCGTTCGCGCTCGCGGCGTTCGCCGCCATCGCGCTGACGCTGGCCGTGGGTGGTATCTATGCCACGCTGTCGTATGTCGCGGGACGACGCCGGCAGGAGATCGGGATCCGGATGGCACTCGGCGCGGAGAGCCGGCAGGTGTTGCGGATGGTCGTGCGACAGGGGTTGCGCCTCGTAGCGACAGGGGTCGTCATCGGTCTGCCCGCGGCGCTGCTGTCGGCGCGTGTGCTGTCGACACTGCTGGCCGGCGTCTCGCCTAACGATCCACTGACATACGGCACCGTCGTGCTCGTGCTGGCCGTGACGACGGTAATCGCCGCGGGGATACCGGCGAGGAGGGCGGCGCGCGTGGAGCCGCGGATCGCTCTGGGAGAAGCGTAGCCGAGAACGCCGCCGAAGCGCGCCGCCCGCCTCCCGGCCGGCGCCCGGCAGCGGTACGTTAACGTCTTCCTTGGATCCGCAAGAGGCACGTATGCGAACGGCGGGAATCATCGGATTGTTGATGTCGGGCGCGACGCTGGTGCACGCTCAGGCGACGGCCACGGCCAACCTGCAGAACGGAGCGGGCCAGAGCGTCGGTACCGTCACCCTGACCGACGCCGGCAGCGCGGGCGGGGTGCTGATCCATGCGTCGCTCACCGGCCTCCCGCCCGGCACGCATGCCGTTCACATTCACATGCGTGGCGTATGCGAGGGACCGGCGTTCACGTCGGCGGGCGGGCACTTCAATCCGGGAGGGAAGCAGCATGGCATTCTGAATCCGCTGGGGATGCACGCCGGTGACCTGCCTAACGTCGATGTGCCGGCGAGCGGCGCGACGACGTACGATGCCTTCGCCGCGGCGGTATCGCTCGGCACCGGAGCGAGCGGGCTCCTCAGGCCGGACGGTACGGCGATCGTGATCCACGGCGAGCGAGACGACTACCGGACCGACCCGGCGGGCGCCGCCGGACCGCGGATCGCCTGCGGCGCCGTGCACTGAGAGAGAGCTGAGAGCGCAACTGCTTGACGGCGCTGACGCCCGAACTTCGCCAACGTCCGAACTTCGCCGACGCCCGAACTGCGCTGACGCCCTGAGGGCGCCGACGCCCTGACAGCGCGACGGCGCTAACGCCCTGAGAGCGCTGACGCCCTCAGAGCGCTGTCGGCGCCACATCCGACAACCGTCGACTGAAATCCGAGTCCGAAGTCCGCAGTACGTCCGCAGTTCGCAGTGCGCAGTTGGTCAGCGTGCGAAGTCCGCAGTTGGTCAGCGTGCGAAGTCCGCAGTTGGTCAGCGTGCGAAGTCCGC
>CAZICQ010000005.1:95264-138426 GCA_964537775.1 uncultured Gemmatimonadaceae bacterium
AGTCCGCAGTTGGTCAGCGTGCGAAGTCCGCAGTTGGTCAGCGTGCGAAGTCCGCAGTTGGTCAGCGTGCGAAGTCCGCGATTGGTCAGCTCAGCCGCCGGCGATCGCGCCGATAACCAGCAGCGGCTCGGTTCCTTTCGCGACCGCGTCCGGCAGCGGCGCATCGGGGGATTCGTTCGACAGGTCCTCCTCGCAGGCGAAGAACCTGACAAACGCGCGCCGGCGCTTCGTGACGTGGTCGCGAAGCGTGCCACGCAGCACCGGATACGATGCTTCGACAGCATCCAGTACCGCACGCTGCGTGATCGGTCCTTCGACGGCGAGGCGTAGCTCGCCGTCGATGCGCGCGATCTGGCGCAGTGGAGCTGGCAGGACCACCCGGATCATGCCAGCGTCTGCACTTCGACGGACAACACGGACGGGAGGTCGTGAACGATCGGCATCCAGCTGTCGCCGGCGTCGGCGGAAGCGTACACCTGGCCACCGGTGGTGCCGAAATACACACCGCATTCGTCGAGCGAATCCACCGCCATCGCGTCGCGAAGGACGTTCACGTAACAATCGCGCTGCGGCAGCCCTTTCTCGAGCGGCTCCCATTCGTTGCCCCCGGTGCGGCTGCGGAAGACGCGCAGCTTGCCGTCGGGTACGAAGTGCTCGGCGTCGCTCTTGATCGGCACGACGTAGATGGTCTCCGGCTCGTGCGTATGGACGTCGATGACGAAACCGAAATCGGTGGGCAGGTTGCCGCTGACCTCCGTCCACGTCTCGCCGGCGTCGTCGGTACGCATCACGTCCCAGTGCTTCTGCATGAACAGCGTGTTCGGGCGCGAGCGATTCATCGCGATGCGGTGCACGCAATGGCCGACTTCCGCAGTCGGCTCCGGAATGTACTGGGAGACGAGGCCGCGGTTGATCGGCTTCCACGACGCGCCCCCGTCATCGGTGCGGAACGCGCCGGCGGCGGAGATGGCGATATAGATGCGCTTCGGGTTGGCGGGATCGTGGAGAATGGTGTGTAAGCAGAGCCCTCCGGCCCCGGGTTGCCAGCGCGGGCCGGTGCCGTGCTCGCGCAACCCCGCGAGCTCCTTCCACGATTGACCGCCGTCGGTGGATCGGAAGATCGCCGCGTCTTCGACACCGGCGTACACGGTGTTCGCGTCCGTCAGTGACGGCTCGAGGTGCCAAACGCGCTTGAACTCCCACGGGTGCGGGGTGCCGTCGTACCACAGGTGTGTACCGGGTACACCGTCGTAGATGAACTTGTTGTCGACCGCCGTCCAGCTCTTTCCGCCGTCATCGGAACGCTGGACGAGCTGCCCGAACCACCCGCTACTCTGCGACAGATACACGCGGTCGGGATCGACGGGCGATCCTTTCATATGGTAGACCTCCCAGCCAGCGAAGTGCGGGCCCGCAATTTCCCACTTCTTTCGCTTTGCATCCGATGTGAGAACGAACGCGCCCTTGCGCGTGCCAACCAGCACACGTACTCCGCTCATGCCGATCTCCTCGCCGGTCGTTACCGAAAAGAATACCGGGCATGGACCAAAGGGCAACCGGCGGCGCGTAGCATGGCTCTTGCGGCCGGGCGGCTGTTCGCAATCGCCGCAGGTCCGCTCGCACGGAGATACTCGCCGGTTGAGGCAGTGGCCGAGGTTCTGCGAAGCCTGACGGAGCAACTGCTGCGCATCTCGTCGGAGCTACGGCAGATCCGCGTGACATACTACTTTCAGAATGACTCACCCGACCTGTCATTGGCGCGGCAGATGCCATGCGTCCTGGCAAAGGACCACTTGCTCGATCGGGTAACCGACAGCCAGCGGCCCGGCGAGACGCCGCAAGACGCAATCAGTAAACTTTTTAGATCGGTAGGCGCGCGTCACTGCCGTCCTGTGAGCAGGCACTCGAACAGGCGCGTGGCTACGGCCTTTGCATCCAGGCTGTCGTCGTTTGTCAGCACGATCACGGTCGCAAGCGCCGCCGCTTCCCGAAGGAAGGCCGCGCGCCGCCCGTCAGGAGTGCCGTAAGCCGCGAGGAACCGGTTGCCTGCTTGCGACTCGCGCAGCCACCCGGCCACGGCGTCGATCGAAGTGGTGGCACCCACCGCTGCGCTCGTGTCACGCGTAAACACACGTGGCTGCTCGAGCCCCAAAGCTAAACGATAGAGCTCGTCGACGCTCGAGTGGACCTGACCGTCGGCGTCGGCCGTGGTGCGGTGCAGACCGACGGCCGGCGCGATGCGCCGCGCGATGCACCGCTGCAGGGGAGTCGTATCCGTGGCGGTGCGCGTCGCCGTCTGCATCGATGATACGGCTGCCGGCGGAAGCTGACTGCACAACGACACGAACACAGCGGAGATCCCGCCGAGGGGGAACTGCGGCAGCGTGGTCGCCGGCATGTATTTCGGCTGATCGGCGAGGCCATACGCTTTGTCCACGAGTACGACACCGCCGCGGGCCACGAGCACGGTGGCGCCGCCGGCAGCCGGATCTTCGTACCGGCGTAACAAGCTGTCGACCAAGGCCACAGAGACAGGAGAGTCGTCGGCCGCGCGGCTGATGACGGTGCGCGCACCCAGATCGTACCGGTCGCCCGGATACAGCGTGAGGAAGGGCAGCCGCGCGTCCGTGTCACGGCCGCCGTAAACGAACGCTTTGCCGCGGCCGACGATGCGTGCCGTATCGCCACGCACGATCCAGGCGGTACCCTCGTCTTCGGAAATACCCAGCAGCTGCGGGTACTTCGGCATGATCGAATCGGCGAGATCGGCGAGACGTTCGCGCGCGACGACATGCTGATCGATGGCCACTCCACGCAGAAACGCGAAACCTTTGCGGTGACTCGGATCATCCATGATCGCGTTGTCATTCGACGGCGCGCCGCGAACGAGGAAGTCACCGAGGATCGTCGCGCCGGCGGACGAGCCGCCCACCACTCCGCCGCGGGCGAGCACCTCGTGGAAGCCACGCTCGGATTTCGTGCCGGCATACACGTCGACGAGGCGATACTGGCGCCCACCCTCGAACCAGACGCCGCCTGCTCGCCCCAGGATGGCCGCGAAGCTGTCGCTGTCGGCGAGCTTGCGGTCGGTCGTGTGCAGGACGATCACGTTCCGGGCGCCTGCTTCTCGCCAGCCGCGCGTGCCGGGCGCGTTCTGCGCGTATGTCCGGGCACCGCCGGCAGTGGGCACGTCGACGATGAGCGCGTCGGGTCCACCGGCAGCCTGGATGAACGCGGAATAGATCTCCGGCCCCATGGAACCGCCGCCAACGACGATGACGGTTCCGCGCGTCGGCCCGACGCGCGGCGCCTGCGCAGCCACCGGCGTGGAGTGCGGAAGGAGCGCAGCGAGCGCGATGACACCCACCGACCGATTCATAGTGTGAGCTCCCACGTCTGCCCAACGAGTCGAGGTCCGAAGCTCCGATGCGGCGCCTCGTCAACGAGCCGGTAACCGGCCGCTTCGTAGATGCGGCGCGCCGAGACGAGCACGCTGTTAGTCCAGAGCGTGATGGTGTGATACCCGGCCTGCCGGGCGAAGCGCGTGCATTCCGCGACCAACCGCCGTCCGATGCCGAGCCCGCGCGCGGTGGGCTCCACGAGGAGCAGGCGAAGCTTGGCAACACCTTCACGCTCGGGGTGCCTAACGATAAACACACAGCCGACGTTCTCGCCATCATACTCGGCGATCCAGCAGCGCTCGCGCTTGGCCTCGAAGTGCTCGACAAATTCCGCGACGATGCGCGCCACGAGCGCCTCGAAGCGCTGATCCCACCCGTACTCGGCGGCATACAGGGCACCATGGCGGCTCACCACCCAACCCAGATCGCCGGCGCGCGGAGCGCGCAATCGCGGCGCTGCAGCGGAGGGAGGAGCGACCGCACGCGCCGCGGAACGATCGTCGAGGAGGGACTCGACGGTCCGCAAGGCGGCGAGCAAACGCTGTTGCTCGCGACTGCGCAACGGTGCGAGGAGATGCTCCACCTCCTCGTCGGCACGCGACTCGAGACGGACGAAGATCCGCCGCCCCTTCGCGGTGAGCTGCAGGAAGTGCTGCCGTCCGTCGGCCGCAGACAGCGTGCGTTTGATAATGCGGTCGCGCTCGAACCCTCGCAGCACACGGCTCAGATAGCCCGGGTCGATGGCGAGGTCGCGCGTGAGCCCAGTCGCCGTCGGACGCTCTTGCCGACTCTCGTCCCAGTGCGCGAGCTCGTACAGGACGCGCACCTCGGCGAGCGAGAAGGGGCTGTGCAGGTAGCCCGGATCGAGCGCACCAATGCGACGTGTGTAGAAGCGGTTGAATCGGCGCACATCGGCGATGGTGAGGCGCGGGCTGCGGCGCGGGATGGTCGTCGACACGGGCGGCTCCGACAGTGGATGAGACACTCCTGCGCCAAGATTGGCCCGATCGTTGACAGAGTCAAGTATTGCGCTTGGGTGTCCAAGGCTGTCGTGATAGGCGTGTGCGGATCGCTACAGCCAGCGGCGCACGCGTTTGCGGTACTCGGCGTACTCCCCGGGAAAGGCGCTGTCGAGATACCGCTCCTCCCGCGCGATCACCAGCCGGTCGATAATGGCCACGACGACCGGGAGGAGGAAGAGTGGCCACCAGCTGTTGACGAAGAGCGCGAGCGCGAGATACAGCGCGACCATGCTGACGTACATGGGGTTGCGTGTGATGCGGTAGGGACCGCGAGTCACGATGGTGCTCGCCGCGCGATTCGGAATGATCGTGGTGCGCGAGCGCGCGAAGGTCGCGAAGGCGCTGAACATGAGGGTGAGCCAGACGATCGCGCAGAGCGTCGCGACCACCACCCGCCACGGCGCAGCAGCGTCCGCAACGGGGAGCGGCCAGATCCGTCCGAGCAGCCAGCCCGCGATGAACGCGATCGCGTAAACAAGCGGCGGAGGAAAGTGCACCCCGGGATTGTCGAGGGGTTTGGACATGACGTGGTGGCCGGAGGTCAGATGTTGCGGCGCTGCATCTCGCGCACGGCGTGGTCACAAGCGCGCGCCGTGAGCGCCATGTACGTGATCGATGGATTGACGCACGACGAGCTGGTCATGCAGGCGCCATCGGTGACGAACAGATTCGGCACGTCGTGCGTCTGGTTATACGCATTCAGCACGGAGGTGCGCGGATCGCGCCCCATCCGGGCGGTACCCATCTCGTGGATGGCGAGTCCGGGTTCCGCGCCCAGGGCGGCGCCTGACGCGAGCTGGTCCCACGGCTGCACATTCGTGCACCCGCCCGCCTCCAGCATCTCCGCGGCCGCGATGGCGATGTCCTTTCGCATCGCCACCTCGTTAGGTCCCCACGTGCAGTGCACGCGGAGCAGCGGAATTCCAAAGTCATCCGTCGCGTCGCTCAGCTCGACGAAGTTGTCGGCGCGCGGCAGGCATTCGGCGAATCCGGTAATGGTCATGGTCCACTTTCCAGCATCGTGCAACCGGCGCTTCAGCTCGACGCCGACCCCGGGCTCCGTGGCGCCACGCATCCACCCTTCGCGCGCTCCCCTGCCCTCGTAGCCATAGCCACGCACGAAGTCGGTGCGGCGGGTGCGGTCGTCACCAAGATTGCGGAAACGCGGGATGTAGATGCCGTTGGGACGATTCCCCTCGTAATACCGGTCGAGCAGACCTGGTACATCACCGTGCGCGCCGACCTGAAAATGATGATCCATCAGGTAGCGGCCGAGCACTCCGCTGGAGTTGGCGAGGCCATCCGGGAAACGCGCCGACCGCGAATTGAGGAGAATGCGCGTTGTGCCGAGCGTCGACGCATTGAGAAAAATGACGCGGGCGTGGTACTCGCGCTCCTGCTTGGTCGTCGTGTCGATGACGCGAACGCCGGTGGCGCGGTTCGAGGCCTCGTCGTAGAGCACCGAATGCACGATGCTGTTGGGCAGAATCGTGAGACGTCCGGTCTTCTCGGCGGCGGGTAGCGTGGATGCCTGACTGGAAAAATACGAGCCCGTGGAGCAGCCGCGCATGCACGGGCCGCAGTAATGACACGCGGCGCGGCCATGCAGATCGCGAGTGAGGATCGCGGCGCGACCGATCGTCACGTGACGATCCGGGAATCGGCGCTCCACGCCAGCCTTCACGAACTTCTCGGCCGCGTTCAACGCCATCGGCGGCTGAAACTCGCCGTCAGGAAGGTGCGGAAGGCCGAGCCTCTCGCCGCTCACGCCGATGAAACGCTCGACGTACGCGTACCATGGCGCGATGTCGGCGTAGCGAATTGGCCAATCGACGCCGTGTCCGTCGCGCAGATTGGCCTCGAAATCGAGATCGCTCCAGCGGTAGACCTGCCGTCCCCAGATGAGTGACTTGCCCCCGACCTGATCGCCTTGAATCCAGGTGAAGGGCTTGTCCTCGACGTACGGGTGCTTGCGATCGTTGACGAAGAAGTGGCGTGTCGATTCGCGGAACTGCGACGTGCGCGCCTGAATCCGATGCTCTTCGGCACCGTGTACGTCGGGCGTGAGCCGCGCATCGCGCAGGGGGAACTCCCAACTGGGCTTGTGCTCGGTGACGTAGTCGACGCGGTGGCGCACGGGACGCCCACGCTCGATGAGGAGGGTGCGCAATCCGCGCTCGGTGAGCTCCTTCGCCGCCCAGCCGCCGGAGATTCCCGATCCGACGACGATCGCGTCGTAGTCGTTAGGCCGCGCGGGCGCCGGCGACGTGCGACTCCATGTCATGACCATGAGCGCCCGATCGCGGAATAGGGGATGTCCGCTTTCCAGGCGCCCCAGGGGTTGCCGTGCAGCTCGAGTGTGGCGCCGATCCGCGACGTGTAATAGCCGGTAAGCGTGAGCTCTTTCAGCCTCAGCCAGAACCAGGACGCATCCGTGCCCGGCTGGCGGTAGGCATCCGTGTCCAGTGCCGCGATCAGCGCCGCCTGCCGCGCGGCGCCGATATCGATGAAATGCGCGCGGTGAGCGGCAGCCGAACGGCTGTCCACGATCCGCAATCCCTCGAGAAAGCGTGTCCGCTCGGCGTCAGGATAGTAGTCGGTGAGGAGCGCGTCGATGAACTGATGTACGCCCGCCGCGCGCGCTCCCGGTGTGTCGGTTGCCGGAAGGATTCCGTCCGCAAGCGCAGCGACCAATTCACTCTGCGCGACCGTGAGCGAGCGTGGCTTCCACGCGTGCTCCGGCACGGCTGCCCACGCTCCGTCGGCCCGCGCGAGCGCGGCCAGCGTGGGTGCCGACAGGGTGGCCCCGACGAGTATGGCGATCTGCTTGACGGCGTCGCGGCGAGAAGACATGCGGCTCATGGTTTAAATGGCGGAAAGCGCCCCCGGGCGCAGAGGCATCGCGGCGGCGGCACGCCAGCCTGTCAATTGGCCAAGATGATAGCCGAGGTGAGCGGTCATGATGAACGTGGCGAAATCGCCGAAGGTGGGAAAGCGAGCTCGCGTGAGTTCGAGCGGATTGGGCATCGCGAGCTGCTCATCTGTCAGCGACGGCGCGCTGGCCGCGAGGTCGAGATACACCTTCTCGAAGGTCTCGCGCAGCGCCGACATCGGCGGATAATCAGCGGGTTCAATGGACGGTTTGGTGCCCGGGCCAAACTGCGGCCCCCACTCTTTGGGCGTGAGCGGCGGCCGTCCGCATTTGCGCCTGATGTAATCGCCGGAGACGCAGAGATGGCCGAGCAGCCACCCGGCGGTCTTCGCGTTAGGCAACGGACAGGCGGCAGAATGTGCGTCGGTGAGGTCGGACAAGGACGGCGCCGCGTAGCCGACCATGTGTGCGCAGACCGTGGCAGCGTGCTTCATGTCACTGATACGATACGAGCGGGGGCGTGCGGGCGGAAGGAACACACCTCGACAGGTGCGCCGGGGAGGGCCCTTTGCGCGCCAGCGTCATTCGGAGAAGATGAGAGCATGGCGAATCCGCCGCCGCGCGTGCTCGTGATCAGTGCCGACCAGTGGCGCCGAGCCGGCTTGCGCGCGCAGCTGCGGGAGGCGGGTTACGACGCGATCGGCGCCACGAGCGTGGAGTACGCCGTCCGCTCCGTCATGCCCGATCCCCCACGCGGCGCGGTGAAGGTGGTGATCGCGGACCAGGACGCGCTGGATCCCCGCGCCGTCGAAACGTTAGGCAGGTGGCGCGCTGCGCTCGGCGCCGCGATCGTGCTCGTGGCACACGCGACGCACCAACCGCCACCAGGGCCGTGGACGGACGTGCTTCGGCGGCCGCTGTCGGTCGAGGAGGTCGTGAGCGCCGTGCGGCGGATCGCGCCGCTCGACGACGCTGCGGCACGCCCGCTCGACCTGCCCGAGTGAGGTCCGCAGCTATTTCGTTTGGCGCTTGAAGTAGAAGTGCGCCGACCGCCCGTCGTTGATCACGCCAACGAGCTCCCAGCCGTCGGCGCCGAGGCTATCGAGCTCGTCGTCGCCAGGCATCTGGTCGGCGCCGATGCGGCGGGCGAGGTGGCGGTACTCGAACGCCGGCTCGACGTAGACCATTGGCGGATTCACGTGCACCGGCGGCAGGGCGGGCGCATTCGGCGGCTGCGGCTGCGGCGGTTGTCCCGGCAGCGGCGGAAAGGGGCGCGGCTGGGGCGGGACCTCGGCGCGAGTGATGTCGGTGGACATGGGAGTCGGCTGCTGGTTAGATGAATACGGGATGACGGTCGGCGTCGAGTGTTCTGCCTGGCCGCGGTCGCGTACCCGGCCTACTATTGTGGCGCCAGCCGAACGAGGGCGGAACGGCCCTTTCATCCACAAGCGCGCATGCAGGATCTTCGCCAAGAACTCCAAGCGACGTTGGGAAACGCCTATGCGCTGGAGCAGGAGCTCCGTGGGGGTGGAATGTCGCGCGTCTTCGTCGCGACGGAAACCGCCCTGCGACGCAAGGTCGTCGTGAAGGTACTCTCGCCGGAGCTCGCAGCCGGTGTGTCGGCCAACCGGTTCGACCGCGAGATCAGGGTCGCGGCATCGCTGCAGCAGGCCAACATCGTCCCCGTGCTCACCACCGGCGATATGGACGGTCTGCCCTACTATACGATGCCATTCGTGGATGGTCTGTCGTTGCGGCAGCGACTGTCCCAGAGCGGTCCGTTGCCGATCACCGAGGCGGTGAGCGTGCTGCGCGATGTGGCGCGCGCGCTCGCGTTCGCGCACGAACGAGGGGTGGTGCACCGCGACATCAAACCGGAGAACGTGTTGCTCTCCGGGGGCGCGGCGGTGGTCACCGACTTCGGGATCGCAAAGGCCGTGGAACGCTCGCGGACGTTGCCGCCCGATGCGCCGGCGACGGAGTCGGAGTCAACCACGCAGTACACCATCACCAGCGTCGGGACGGCGCTCGGCACGCCGGCCTACATGGCACCGGAGCAGGTGGCCGCAGATCCGGCGGTGGACCACCGGGCGGACATCTACTCGTTTGGCTGCCTCGCCTACGAGCTCCTCACCGGGGCATCGCCGTTCCATGGGCGACCGGTGCGCGAAATGCTCGTGGCGCAGATGACCGAGCAGCCCCCGCCGATAAATGCCACGCGCGCGGACTGTCCGCCGGAGCTGGCGCGCATCGTAATGACGTGCCTGGAGAAGAACCCGGCGCGGCGGCCGTCGTCGGCGCGCGAGCTCGTGAGCGCGCTCGACGCCGTTACAACCTCCGGCCTGAGCGCCATGTCGCTCAGGGCGCGGCCGTCGTGGCGCCGGCGCGCCGTTGCCGCTACCGTGATCGTCTCGATCGCGGCGCTCCTGTACGCACTGTCCGGTCGCGTGCGCGCGGAATCGCCGAAGATTCCGACACTGGCCGTCCTGCCGTTCGATACGTTCGGCGGCGATTCGACGCAGGAATACCTGGCCGAGGGCATGGCCGACGAGCTGGCCACCGCGTTAGGCAAGGTCCGTGGTGTGCGGGTCGTGTCGCGTACTCTGGCGCATCGGTACAAAGGACGCCACGATCTGGACGCGCGCGACGTCGGCCGCGCGCTCAACGCGGGCTACGTGGTGAATGGCTCGGTGCGGCGTCTGGCCGGCCGGCTGCGTGTTTCGGCGCAGTTGACCAGTGCCAGCGACGACGGGGAGTTGTGGTCGGAGAGCTATGACCGTGATACGAAGGACGTGTTCGCGCTGGAAGACGAGCTGACGCGCCAGATCGTCTCCGCGCTGCGCGACCGATTCGGCACTGGAACAGCCGCGGCGGCTGGGGAGATGCAGGCGCAGCAAGCGGGGACACCGAGCCGTGGGACCGCAAATCCGGACGCGTATGATCTGTATCTCCGCGGGCGCTACCTGCTGGACCGGCGCACACCGGGGGTCATTCGCCAGGCCATAGCGGACTTCGAGCAGGCGATTGCGAAGGACAGCACCTTCGCGCGTGCGTACGCGGGACTGAGCGCCGCGCTCGAGTTCCTCCCGTATTTCGGCGGCGTTCCGGCCGCCGAGGTCAGCGCGCGTGCCGAGAGCGCGGCACGGCGCGCCTTGGCGCTCGACAGCACGCAGTCCGAAGCGTACACAGCGCTGGCGCTCGTCCATCAGCACCGCTTCCAATGGGAAGCGGCGGGAGCGGAGCACCGCCGCGCCGTGGCGGCCGATCCGAACGACGCGTCGGCGCACGTACAGCTCGGACGATGGCTCATCTACACCGGTGAGCTATCAGAATCCATTCGAGAGTTCGAGCGAGCGAGATCTATCGATCCTGTGTCGGCCATCGCTTCCGGCTGGCTCGGCCGTGCTTGGCAGTACCTCGGCCACGACAGCACGGCGCTGGCGGAGCTGAGGCGCGCGCTGCAGCTCGATTCGTTGAACGTCGTCGCCCTCGTCGCTGCCGGCGAAGCGGATATAGCTGCCGCACGGCGCGAAGAAGGGCGCCGGATCGCTGACAGAATCCTGCGCGTTCCGCCATTCGTGGGCGACGCGGCGTACCTGTACGGTCGATTGGGCGATACGGCAGCCGCGCACAGCATTCTGCGCGACCTCGGTTCTCGGCATCCGCCACTCTGGATGGCGACGGTTTCGATTGCCTACGCTTATCTGGGGCTGGGCGACACGACGCGCGCTTTGGATGCGCTCGCGCTCGCAACGGATCGAGGAGAGATCTGGCCGACGTACCATCCGCTGTGTGACTACGTATTCGATGGCGTACGTGAGAGCGCCCGCTTCGCCGCATTGGCGCGGCGTGTCGGCCTGGAGCCGGCGCAGTACGACCGCCAAACGTGTCGGCAGTCGTCGGTCGGCAGTCGTCAGTAACGGCTTTGACGAGCATTCAATGGTTCAACCGAGATACCGCATGCGTCATCGTCCCCTTGCAATTGTGCTGGTCCCCGCGCTCGCTCTCGTCACCGCGCCCGCCGGCGCGCGTGCGCAGCTGGCGGCGGCGGTGGATTCCATCGCTGCACGCGTCCTCGAATCCACGGGTGTGCCGAGTGCATCGGTGGCTGTCGTGCAGCATGGCCGCATCGCGTACACGCAGGCGTATGGCGCGGCGAAGCTCGAGCCGCGAGTCGCGGCCACCACGGAGATGCGCTACCCGATCGGCTCGATCAGCAAGCAGTTCACGGCGGCCACGGTGCTGCTGCTGGCGCAGGAAGGGAAGCTGTCGCTCGACGACCACGTGTCGCGGTATGTGCCCGGTCTCACACGCGGAGACGAAGTCACGATTCGTGAGCTGCTCTCCCACACCTCCGGGTATCAGGACTACTGGCCCCAGGATTACGTGTTCCCGGAGATGGAGAAGCCGATCACGGCGCAGGCTATCCTGAATCGCTGGGCCAAGCGCCCGCTCGATTTCGAGCCGGGCACGCGGTGGCAGTACAGCAATACGAACTTCGTCATTGCCGCGCTCATCGTTGAGAAGGTCAGCGGGAAGCCGTTCTTCGAATTCCTGCGCACACGCATCCTCGCACCGCTCGGCATGACCAGCGCGATCGATTTCGATGTAGGCGGGCCAGCGTCCGTTGAACCGGTCGGCTATCTGCGTTACGCCCTTGGCCCCCTTCGCGTCGCCCCGCCGACGGCTCGCGGCTGGATCGAAGGCGCGGGCGAGCTGGCGATGACGCCACGCGATCTCGCGAAATGGGATGTCTCGCTGATCATGCAATCGCTGCTCGCGCCCCGGTCCTATCGGGAGATGATGCGTACGATGCTGCTGAGTAGCGGCGTGGGAACGGGCTACGGCCTCGGCGTCGATGTCGGCATGCAGAACGGCCGGCGCGCGATCGAGCACGGTGGCGAGGTATCGGGGTTCACCGCCGAAAACGTGGTCTTCCCCGACGACAGCGCCGCCGTGGTGGTGTTGACGAATCAGGACGCCGTGCCAGCGGCCGGAGCGATCGCGCAGCAGATCGCGCGCGTGTTGTTCACGACCGAAGACGTGGAGACGCAGCGCCGGACGGCGCTGGTGCGGCGGGTGTTCGAGGGGCTGCAACACGGCATGATCGATCGCTCCCTGTTCACGCCAAACGCGAACGCCTATTTCTCGACGCAGGCGCTGTCCGATTTCGCGGCGAGCCTCGCGCCGTTAGGCACGCCGACGTCGTTCGTGCAGACCGGGCAGTCGTTGCGCGGCGGAATGGTGGAACGCAGCTATCGGGTGACCTTTCCCGAGCGGACGATCCGGGTGTGGACGTTCGAGCTGCCCGACGGCAAGCTCGAGCAGCTGCAGGTCGCTGCCGTGACGTGAATACCCGCAGCGCACGCGCTGGGTGCTTCGCGTAGACTGTTCGTTTTCGGGACGCCAGCGTGCGTGTGTCGCGTACGAACGGCGTCGGCACGGGCGGGGCAAGAGCCAACCAACCAATCGCGAAGTTCCGGTGTCGATGAAGATGTGCACACGTGGCGTCCGACGCTGGACGTCGCATCGCCGGTGCACGAGGGCAGGTCATCGACGCGGGTACAGCGACATGCGTACGCGAACGAGTATCGAACGGTCGGCGTTGTTCACGATCATGATCACCGGCGTGGTTGGAGGGGGCTGCGCTCTGAACAGTGCATACACGATCGGCGAAGGCAGCGGCGATCCGCGAATCGTGGCCGCGGGTCAGTTGGCCGCCGTGCCGGATCTGCCGCTCGACGACGCGCTGGCGCGCGTTCGTCCAACACTGCTGCGCCATGATTTCCGTAATCGTGACGTCGCTGTGTACATCGACCGGCAGCCCTCGAGCTTCGAGGCGCTGCATGCCATCCCCGCTCGGATGGTGCTCGAGGTGCGGCTGCTGACGCTGACGGAAGCGGAGCAGGAGTATGGGTCCGTGAACGCCACACCCGTGCTTCACGTTAGGCTCCGCCACGACGTGTCGAAGGCGGGCTACGATCTGGGCTGAGCGTCACCGGCTTCCCCACGCGATGACTGAGTGGTCGTGTTCGCCAACGAAGGACTCAGCCGAAACTTCCAGACCGTGGAACGCGTTTGGTACTCATCGTCACCGCAGCTCCATGTACGCAACCTGCTTGTTCTGCAACCGCCCGTTCGCCACCAACGACACATTCGAGAACTTTCCGATCGGCCGGCGTCTGGCCTTCGATTCGTCGAAGGGCCGGCTGTGGGTGGTCTGTCAGCGCTGCGAGCGCTGGAATCTCAGTCCTCTGGACGAGCGGTGGGAGGTCGTCGAACAGGCGGAGGCACTGTACGCAAAAACCAGACGCCGCGTCTCCACCGAGCAGATCGGACTGGCGAAGCTGCGCGACGGCATGGAGCTCGTGCGCATCGGTGCTCCGCTCCGACCGGAGTTCGCGTCCTGGCGGTACGGCGATCAGTTCGGCCGCCGCCGGCGTCGCCGTATGCTGGTCGCCGGTGCTGGCCTGGGTGCCCTCGGCGCGATCGCAGTGGGCGGCGCCGCCGTCGGCATTGGACTGACCGGCTTCGCGGGCCTTTTCGTGCAGCTCGGCAGCACCGCTCTGCACGGCAGCCCTGAAACCGTGGTTGCGCGCATTCGAACGAGTCAGGGGCTGCTCGCCGTGCGGCGGAGACACCTCGCCGAGACGCAGCTGTTGCCCGGAAGTGACGGCCCGCTCGCACTGTACCTACGCTTCAAGGGCGGAAGCGCTCAGTTCGATGGCGCCGAGGCTCAGCGCATTGCGTCCATCGTGCTGCCGCACGCGAACGCCTTCGGCGGCAGCAAGGAGACGATCGCGAACGCGGTGGACTCGATCGAGCGCGCGGCAGGCGCCGACGGTTTTCTCGACAACCTGTCGACGCGAGCGGCTGTTGCGACGCGCCCTTCGGGGCGACCACGGGGCCGTCGTACGCGACGCGCATTCGGTCCTGGTCGCCAGGGCCTATTCGGACTTTCACCGGTCGACCGGCTCGCGCTCGAGATGGCGCTCCACGAAGAGGCGGAGCGGCGTGCCCTGGAAGGAGAGCTGACTGCGCTCGAGCGGGCCTGGCGGGACGCGGAGGAGGTCGCCGCGATCGCCGATGACATGTTCGTCCCGGCGGCGGTGACCAGCGCATTGGAGACGATGCGAGCGAAGTGAGGGCCGGCCGGCCGCGCGCCTGGCATTTTGGCGTCCCCGCCGCATAATAAGAGTGGAGGCGGAGCATGCTCGAGCCGTGGCTTCGGAGGTATCAGACGAAGCAAAGGGCCGCACCTCGCATCGGTGCGACCATCAGCGTAATCGCGCACGCGCTGCTGGTGGCTGCGGCGATCGGCGGCACGCGCAGGCCAGCCGCGGTTCCCGGCAATTCGCTGTACAATCGCGTTTACTACCTGCCGCCGCCCAACGCCAGGCCGCGCCGTCCGTTCAGCGAGGAACACATCGAATACGTCGCGCTGTCGCTGCCGGGGCCGTTGGCCGGCAGCGGCACGCGGACGACGACGAGTCCGCCTAACGACGAATCCATCGCGGAGAGTGGCGGCTCGCGCGGTCGCGACTATGCCACGACGCCGAATGAAAGCCTGGTGCCGGGTACCGATTCCGTCTACAACGAAGTGGACGTGGATTCGGTGGCAATTCGCTTCCTGTGGAGCGCGGCCCCACAGTATCCCGCCGAGCTGCTGCGCAAGCACGTCCAGGGCGCCGTGAGGGTGCAGTACGTAGTCGACACATCCGGCTACGCCGACACGACCTCTTTCCGCGTGGTGCTGGCCACCGATACCGGCTTTGCCGCCGCCGTTCGGGCCGCGCTCCCGAGGATGCGCTTCTCGCCAGCCATGATCGGCAGCAAGCGGGTGCGCCAACTCGTGGAGCAGGATTTCACCTTCCGCATCGCCGACAAGCCAAAAACGGAGAGCGCCGGGAAGAGCTCGTAACGGCCCGGAGCCCTCGCTCGTCTCCGGAGTACCGAAATCAATTCCGACCATGACGACCGCGACGCCGCGCAGCTGCCCGCACGAGCTGCGCCCGGGTACTACTGTTTGCTTGCACTGTCTGCGTGAACAGCGCCTCGTGGTCCGCGCGCGGCTGCGCCGCCGGGCAACGACGGCGGCCGGTGTGCTGCTCGTGCTGGTGGCGCTCGGCGGCGGTTCCGCTCTCTTCATCGCGCGCCGATCCGGGGCGCACCCGCTGCCGCGAGCTCGTCGAGCAGGCGCCGCGACACCCGTCCCATACGCGATCGCGAATGCGCGCACGGTGCCCCAAACGACCCCAAGCCCGCCGGGCGCTCGCCGCGCCGATTCGGCTGCGCGGCGCATGCTGACGCCCATTCTACCGCTGGGGGAGCACGCGCTGTCGGCAGTTGCCACGGCAAACCGCGTCGGCGACACCGTGCGTATTGGCTTTGATCACATCGACACGCGCACCCGTCGCGCCGAGAAGTTCGAGCGTATGGTGCGCGCAACGCTGCCAGCCATCTACGGCGCCCAGGCCGATTCCATCCTCTCGCGGATACCCGACGGACACCTCGCCACCGGTGGCGACCTGATCACCGAGCTGCCGGTACGCGGCATCAGGCTCACCGGCGCGCACGGCGATGCACTGCTGGTGTGGCCGGAGACGCGCCCCGGTCGCGATGGCCCATTGGTGGTGAGCTACCGCGTGATTGCTGCGCGCTGACGCGCCGGCGACCTCGACAAACCGGCTCGACCGCTCTGGCAGACCAGCCGGCCGGCATCGGCGACCTCAGCGTCGCCAGAACTCGCGGCACGGTGCTCGCGCTTCATCCACGCTGCCGGCGGGAGGGGATCATGAAAGAACGACCCGCGCCGGTCTCACCAACGATGGAGCGGGCGATGGCAAAGAAGCACAGGAAAGACAAACGTGGCAAGCAGAAAGGACCGCAGGCGCATGCCGAGGGACAGCACGGCTCCAAGACGCATGGACAGTTCATCGATCAGCTCCACACCGGCTCGCGCGACGAACGGTTGGAGGAGCGGGTTGAGCGCAAGCGCGAGGAGGCCGCTTATGAAGGCAAGCGCCGGCTCGTAGAGGATCGGCAGCAGCACGACGAGGGCGAGAAGAACAGCGAGCGCACTCGACTCTTCATAGAACACGATCGCGGCCGCGACGTGGGGCCGAGCGACAACCTGGGAAACCTGCACGGCGTGCTCGGACGTCGTGAGCACCGCGCCGATTACAAGCAGCGCGGACCGGACGGACTGCCGGTGGACTGAAAAGGGTTGGAGCCGCTCAGCGGTGGCGCGGCACGCGCTTCGACGCCGGGCGCCTCGCTGCCACCGGCTGCTCCTGCGGCTCACGCAAGTGCCAGATGCCGTGCTCGCCGTGTTCGGCAATGATTTGACTGAGCCGCGCGGCGGCATTGTGCCAATTGCTTTCCACGGCGTGCTGCGCGCCGGCCGCATCGCCGTCCGCGATCGCGCGCACGATGCGCTCGTGCTCGCGCACGGAGATTGGTAACTCGTCGAGCAGCACGCGCACATACAGCCGCACGTATCGTTCCGATTGCGGTTTGATCGCCCGGTGCAACGCCACCAGCCGCGGACCAGCCACGTGCTCGACGTACGTTCGGTGAAACGCCTGATCGAGCTCGAATGCGCGGTTGATGCCCGCGCGCGATCGTGATTCGACGGCCAGCTCTCGATTGAGCGCGCGCAGGGTGCGCGCGAGCTCGCGGCGTTGCGGCGTTGGGAGCTCGGCGGCGCTCCGCGCTGCCAGTCCCTCGAGGTGCCCGACGAGGAGGAAGAGCTCCCGGCCGTCGTCTCGTGTCAGCGGCGTGACGGCGAGGCGCTGATCGCCGGCTCCACCATAGGACGAGATAAATCCTTCCTGTTGCAGGCGATGCAGCGCGCTCCGGACGGGCGTGCGGCTCGTGCCGAGGCGTTGCGCCACGGTGCGCTCGGCGATGCGCGCGCCGGCGGGCAGCTCCCCGGAGACGATGCGACCGCGCAGCTCCTCGTAAACGCGCGACACGTTGTCGCTGCGCCCGTTCGACGCCGGCACGGTCACGCCGTTGGAGCGGGGGCGTCGCGGCTTCAATGGTGTCACAGCGCCGAACGTACCGCGCGACACCAGTGAGCGCAACGCGCCGGGCGTAACGGCTCGATGACGGTCGCAACGTGCGACCATATGGAACCCCATTATGGTCGACCATTGTGGTATGCGCGCACCGAACATACGTTGGGGTCCCTGGACGGCCGCCCCCGACCGTCCGGCGCCGCGTTGCCCGCCACGGGGCCATCCGTCGCGTCCCTCCTCCGCCGCCCGTCGTGTCACAGCCCGCAGATCTGTCGCTCTCGTCTTTGCGCGCACCCGCTCCCTACGCAGCGGGCGCGGTGCACGTGCGGGAGCTGGACTCCATCGAAGACTTTGCAGCCTGCGTTGCCCTGCAGCACCTCACCTGGGGCGCGGACAGCGAAACCGTACCCGTGTCGCTCCTCTGCGGCGCGATGCACGTCGGCGGGCTCGCCGTCGGCGCGTTCGGTCCGGACGGTCGACTACTCGGCTTCGTCTTCGGGCTCGCCGGCACGGAGCATGGTGTCGAGGTCCACTGGTCGCACATGCTCGCGGTGCGAGAGGATGCGCGCGGCGCCGGCATCGGAGGCACGCTCAAGGAATGGCAGCGCGCCGAGCTCGCGTGCCGCGGTGTCGCTCGCATCTACTGGACCTTCGATCCGCTGCAAGCGCGCAACGCGCATCTCAACCTGAACCGACTCGGCGCGCGGGTGATCGAGTACGTCGTCGACATGTACGGCGTCACCCGCAGCCCACTCCACCTCGGCATGGCGACGGACCGGTTCATCGTGATGTCCGATGTCTCCGACGCACAGCGGAATACACCCGAGACGAGCTTTGCCGCCGGTGAGCTGCCGGTGTTCACGCCATTTCCACAGGCGCGCGACACACTGCCCGCCGGAATGCTTTCGCCGGCGTTGATCGAGATTCCGTGGGACATTCAGCAGATCGTGACTACGTCGCCGGAGATTGCGCGGCGGTGGCGCGTGGCCACTCGAGAGCACTTCCAGCGCGTGCTGCAGCACGGCTACACGATTTCGGCACTCCGGCGCGACGTCGCTCGACGTCGCGCTTTCTATGAAGTCGGCCGCTGAAACTGCGACGCAACGCCATAACCCGAAAACCTCGAAAACACCGTGAACATGAAAGCTCTCGATAGATGTCGCGCGGCGGCGATGCTCGTCGTGGTCTCCGCACCGCTGCATCTTCTCTCGGCCCAGAACACGGCGGCACGCGACAGCACGCCGAGCGTCGCGTCGTTCGAGAGGTCGGAGGTGATGGTGCCGATGCGAGATGGCGTGAAGCTGCACACGCTCATCTTCGTGCCCAAGCAGGCGCCGGGCGATCTGCCGTTCATCCTCACGCGAACGCCGTACGGGATCGCCGGCTCCGAGGGGGTCTTCCGCACGTCGTACGCCGAGTTGGCGCAGGAAGGTTACATCTTCGTCTTCCAGGACATTCGCGGACGCTTCACGTCGGAGGGGCAGTTCGTGATGCTGCGCCCTCCGCGTGACAAGCGGGACGCGAAGGCCATCGACGAGAGCACCGACACGTACGATACGATCGAGTGGCTGCTGCACAACGTGCCGCACAACAACGGCCGCGTCGGCATGCTTGGCGTGTCGTATCCCGGCTGGCTCACCGTGATGGCGATGCTCGATCCCCACCCGGCGCTCAAGGCGGTGTCGCCGCAGGCATCCCCAGCCTCGATGTTCCTCGGCGACGACTTTCATCACAATGGCGCGTTTCGCCTGGCGTACGGGTTCGAGTACGTCGCGATGATGGAAGCGTCGAAGGACATTCACCGCTTCGACTTCGATCAGTACGACATCTATAGCTGGTTTCTGAAGCTGGGGTCGCTGGCGCACGCGCGTGACAAGTTGCACGGCGACTTTCCCACATGGACGGACTTCGTCTCTCACCCGAATTTCGACGCGTTCTGGCAGCGAGAAGCGCTCATGCAGTATCTGGATCGCGTGCGCGTCCCGACCCTGAACGTCGCCGGCTGGTGGGACCAGGAGGACTTCTATGGCCCCGTGAAGATCTACGAGACCCTGGAGCCGCACGACTCGTTGCACCTGAACTATCTCGTCGTGGGTCCGTGGAACCACGGCGGTTGGCGCGGGCCGAGCGGACAGAAGCTGGGCAACATCGATTTCGGTAGCGCGACCGCGCGCTACTTCCGTCAGAACATCGAAGCGCCCTGGTTCGCATACTGGTTGAAGAACAAAGGCACGCTGCAGCTCGCCGAGGCCACGACCTTCGAGTCCGGCGCCAACGCGTGGCGGTCGTACGACAGCTGGCCTCCGAAGGCAGGCGTGTCGCCGCGCAAGCTGTACTTCGGCGCCGGCGGTGGTCTCTCCTACGATCCCCCGCGTGCGCAGGACGGCTATGACGAATACGTCAGCGATCCGAACAAGCCCGTGCCGTACCGCGTGCGCCCCATCCCGGCGACATTCAGCCGCGGCTCGACCTGGTCCACGTGGCTGGCCGACGACCAACGTTTCGTGCAGGACCGGGTCGACGTGGCCTCGTGGGAGACGCCGCCGCTCGACGCCGACGTCGTGATCGCCGGCGACATCACCGCGCATCTGTTTGCATCGACCACCGGCAGCGACGCCGATTGGGTGGTGAAGCTGATCGACGTCTATCCGGAGCATAACGAGGCCGACCCCAAGATGGGCGGTTACGAGCTCATGGTCGCCAACGACGTCTTCCGTGGCCGCTTCCGCCGCAGCTTCGTGCAGCCGCAGGCGATCGTTCCCGGCCAGACGAACGAGTACGTGATCGATCTGCACACACAGGACTATCGGTTCCTCAAAGGTCACCGCATCCGCGTACAGGTCCAGAGCTCCTGGTTCCCGCTCATCGACCGTAATCCACAGACCTTCATTCCCAACATCTTCGCGGCGAAGGACTCCGACTTCCGGGCGGCGACGCAGCGCATCTATAGAAAGGCCGGCGCGGCGTCGTACGTGCAGATCCCGGTGCTCGCCCTGGGTGAGCAACTGCCATGATCAAACGGCGCGCGCTCGCCGCGGCGCTGGCACTCGCGGCAGTTCCTTCGGTTTCCGCAGACGCCCAGAAGGTGGCGCGGCCGGATCTGGCCGCCTTCGACAGCCATGTCGCTCGTGCCGCGCGTGATTGGCAGGTGCCGGCGCTGGCCATCGCGATCGTGAAGGACGACTCTCTCGTCTTCGCGAAGGGATACGGTGTGCTCGAGCTGGGTAAGCCGGCGCGGGCGAACGAGCACACCCGTTTCGCGATCGGTTCGACGACGAAGGCGATGACCACCGCGGCGCTCGCGATGCTCGTCGACGAAGGGAAGGTGCGCTGGGATGATCGCGTGATCGACTACATCCCGGAGCTACGATTGTACGACGCCTACGTGACGCGCGAGCTCACCATTCGCGACCTGCTCACGCATCGCAGCGGATTACCGGGCACGGATCTGCTCTGGCTGCGCGCCGATTACACGCTGCCGGAGATGATGCGCCGGTTACGCTACGTGAAGCCGGCGTCCTCATTCCGCTCGGAGTGGATGTACCAGAACGTCGTGTACGCCATCGCCGGCGAGATCGTCGCCAGAGTCTCGGGAACACCCTGGGACCGCTTCGTGCGCAGTCGCATCTTCACGCCGCTCGGGATGAACGAGACCGAGCCGCTCGTCGCCGACATTGCAGGAAAGCCGAACGTCGCGACGCCGCATGCGTTGCTCCGCGACACGGTGCGCGTGGTCCCTGTGCGCACGACGGATCCGATCGCGGCGGTCGGCTCCGTGTGGTCGAGCGTCAGTGACATGTCCAAATGGATGCGCTTCATGCTCGACAGCGGGCGGTTGGACGACAAGCGCCTCATCGCGCCGGCCACGTTCGCGGAGATCGTGGCGCCGCAGATTCGCGCGCCGATGGCCGAGTATCCGGCGCTGCGACTCGCCCGCCCGAACTTCTTCAGCTACGCGCTCGGCTGGTTCGTGCAGGATTATCGCGGCGAGACGGTCTGGATGCACACGGGCAGCATCGATGGCATGTGCGCCATCATCGGCTTGATGCCCGACAAGCGACTCGGCGTGTATGTCCTCGAGAATCTGGATCACGCCGAGCTGCGGCACGCGTTGATGTACGACGTGTTCGACCTCTACAACGGGAACCCGTCGCGCGACTGGAGCGCCGACGTACAAAAGCTCTTCGCGGACATCCGGGCCGGCACCCGGCAACGAGCCATTGCAGCTGCCGATCGAACGACCCAGTCAGCGAAGGCGGCCACCACCGCGCCCGCGCTCCCCCTCGATCGTTATGCGGGGACGTACACGGATTCCACATACGGCGACGTGAGCGTGGTGCTCGACAACGGCTCCCTGCGCGCTCGTTTCGGCAAAGAGGACCTGGGCAAGCTCGAGCCCTGGCAGTACGACACCTTTCGCGCGCATGGCCCGCCGCCGCTAGAGCAGGTGGTGCCGATCACGTTCATCTCCGATGGAATGGGTGGCGTGGCGTCGCTTCGGTTGTACGGCGTTCAATTCGGTCGAGTGAGAGAACCGGCGCGTCTCGGCCGCTGACTCTGCGAACCTGTGATGCAGGCATCAAACACTGGTGTGAGGACATTCTGATGAAATTTCGGCCTTCCATACTGGCGCTCTTCTCCGTCGTCGCGCCCTCGTTATCAGCCCAGGGCACGCGACTGCTCCGCCACCCTGCAGTAAGCAAGGATCTCGTGGCATTCGCCTATGCCGGCGATCTGTGGGTTGTTTCGCGGAACGGTGGTGAAGCCCGCCGCATCACGTCGACAGCGGAGGTGGAGACGGAGCCGGCATTTTCCCCTGACGGATCGTTGATCGCGTTTACCGCGACGCGCGGCGGCAACAGCGACGTGTACGTCGTCTCGACCGCGGGTGGCGATCCACGGCGGCTGACTTTTCATCCGGCGCTCGATCGTGTGCGCGGATGGTCGCCCGACGGCAAGCGCATCATCTTCGCCTCCAACCGCACGAGCGCGCCGCAGCAGGCGTTCATGCGCCTGTGGAGCGTTCCCGTTTCCGGAGGACTTCCGGAGCCGCTGCCGATGCCGCGCGCCTTCAGCGGAACGTATTCGCCCGACGGCAAACAGGTGGCCTACGAGGAAGTGTCCACGCAGTTCATCCCTGGTTGGTACGAGACGAGCCTGTGGCGCCACTACCGCGGCGGGCGCACGCACCCGATCTCGGTGATGAATCTCGCCGACTACAGCGTCGAGAAGTTGCCGTGGACCGATAGCAACGATCGCGAGCCGATGTGGGTGGGGAATACCGTCTACTTCATCTCCGATCGCGACGGTACCGCCAATCTCTACTCCTGTCGCCTCGATACGAAGGATCTGAAGCAGCTCACGCATCATCGCGACTTCGACGTCATGAACGCGTCGGCGTCGTCGGATGCGATCGTGTACGAGCAGGCCGGCTACGTACATCTGTATGATCTAAAGAGCGGCCAGGATCGGCAGCTCGAGATCGACGTGAAGGGGGATCTGCCCTGGGCTCGCCCGCAATTCAAGCAGGTGGCGTCGATGATTCGGAACGCGACGCTCTCTCCCACCGGCGTGCGCGCGGCATTCGAGGCGCGCGGCGACATCTTCACCGTGCCCGCCGACAAAGGCGATTGGCGCAATCTCACGCGGAGTACCGGCGTACATGATCGCAATCCCGTGTGGTCTCCCGACGGGATGCAGCTCGCGTGGTTCTCGGATGCGTCAGGCGAATATCAGCTCATGATCGGCGATCAGATGGGTCTGGCCAAGCCGAAGGTGATCCCACTGCCCTCCGCCGCTTTCTTCGCCGACTTGACCTGGTCGCCGGACGGCAAGCGTTTGGCGTTCAGCGACAATCATCTCAACCTCTGGACTTTGGATGTCGCCACCGGGCGCGCTACGAAAGTGGATGCGGACACGTACGCCGATCCGGGCCGCGCGATGACGCCGGTGTGGTCTCCCGACTCGCGCTGGCTCGCGTACTCCAAGAGCGTCGACAGCCACCTGCGCGCCATCATGTTGTACTCGATCGCTGATGCGACGGCGCACCAGGTGACCGATGGCATGTCGGACGCGGTCTCTCCCTCGTTCGACGCGGGTGGCAAGTACCTCTATTTCCTCGCGAGCACCGACTACGGTCCGCGCACCGGCTGGCTCGAGATGAGTGCGCTCGACAGGCCTGTACGGCGTGCAGTGTATCTCGCGGTGCTGAGCGCCATTGAGCCGTCGCCATTCCTTCCCGAGACGGGCGACGAGGCGGGGCCGGTGATCGCGCAGGCCGGAAAGCCGAAGGTCGACAGCATCATGCGCGTAGACCTGACGGGCATCAGCCAGCGTATTCTCGCGCTCAACGTGCCGGCGGCGGATTACTCCGAGCTCCAGGCTGGTCCCGCGGGATCCGTCTTCTACATGGAAGCGGGCGCGGGAGCGGCGGCGCCCGAGCGACTGCACAAGTATCAGCTCAAGGAGCGCGCGTCCGCTCCATTCCTCGAGGGCGTGCGGTCGTACACCCTTTCCGCGGATCGCAAGAAGCTGCTCTACTCGTCAGGTGGTGGCGCCGCGGCGCGCTGGGGAATCGTCGGCACGGACAAGCCGGGAAAGGTGGGCGATGGAGCAATCAACGTCGCGCAGCTCCAGAGCTGGGTCGACCCACGCGCCGAGTGGGCGCAGATCTTTCGCGAGAGCTGGCGCATTCAGCGCGAGTTCTTCTACGACCCCAAAATGCACGGTGCCGACTGGAAGGCCGTGTACGACCGCTACGAGCCGCTCGTGAAGTTCGTGGGTCATCGCTCCGATCTCGGTTATCTCGTCGCGATGACCGGAGGTGAGCTCGTTGTGGGCCATTCATATCTCACCGGCGCCGGTGACGAACCGATGGAAACGCCGGCGAATGCGGGCCTGCTCGGCGCCGATCTCAGCGTGGAGAACGGCCGCTATCGTCTTGCCCACATCTACACAGGCGAGAATTGGAACCCGGATCTGCGTGCACCGCTGAGTGCTCCGGGTATCGATGTGTCCGAGGGGGACTACCTGTTGGAGGTGAACGGCCGTGCACTCGTAGCGCCGGCGAATCCATACGAATTGTTCGAGGGCACAGCGGGCCATCAGACGGTAATTCGCGTCGGCAAGTCTCCGTCCGGCGAGGGCTCGCGGCTGGTGACGATCATTCCGGTGGCGAGCGAAGACGGCCTCCGCACGCGCGCCTGGATCGAGCACAACCGGCACGTCGTCGATTCGTTGTCACACGGACGCCTCGCCTACGTGTGGCTACCCAACACCGGCGGCCCAGGATACACGGCGTTCACGCGGTACTTCTATGCGCAACAGCAGAAGGAGGGGGCCGTCATCGACGAACGCTACAATCAGGGCGGCCTCGTCGCGGACTACATTGTGAACGAGTTGGATCGCAAACCGATGGGCTATTTCGCCCAGCGCGACGGCAAGATCGTTACATCGCCCGCCGCGGGCCTGTTCGGGCCGAAGGTGATGCTGATCAACGAATCCGCGGGCTCCGGCGGCGACGCGCTTCCGTATTACTTTCACCTGCGCAAGATCGGAACACTCGTCGGTACGCGTACGTGGGGCGGACTGGTGGGAACGTTAGGCGTGCCGCCGACGATCGACGGCGGCGGCATCACGGCGCCGTCGCTGGCTTTCTATTCCCTCGAGGGCCGATGGGCCGTGGAGAACGAGGGGATCAAGCCGGACGTCACGGTGGAGTACACCGCGTCCGACGTGCTCAAGGGTCACGATCCTCAGCTCGAGCGCGCGGTGCAGGAAGCGCTCAGGCAGTTGGAGCAGTCGCCGACGCGCAAGATGCCGCGCCCGGCGCCGATCAATCGCCAGTAGGATCAGGTCACGGCAGCGTACCCGACCAGGCCACGAGCACGTTGCCGTGGCCATCGGGTACGAGTGCCGTGTGCAGGAGCACGCGATCGATCGCGGTCGTGTGCGAATGCGAGTACTGCACCACCTTCTGGCCGCTGAAGGTCCCGATCGCCGCGCCGAGGACGACATCGCTCGCCCAGTGCTTGTTGTGATACATGCGCGACAGCCCCACGAGCGACGCGCCGGTGTACATCACCGGGCCGATCACATAGGTCGACTTGGGCCACCAGCGGCCCGTCTCGGCCGTTACGGCAGCGGCCGCGGCGAACGCCGTCTGCGTGTGACCCGATGGGAACGACTGCCGGTCACTCGAGCTGAAACCCTTGAACGGCTTGAAGTCGCGCGGGTTGGTGTCCGCCGACACGTACGGGCGCGCCCGGCCTAACGAGCCCTTGAGGAGGACCGTCAGCGCGTCGGACACGAGGATCGCCTCGGTACCGTGCCAGCCGAGGTCCGCCACGCGATCGAATTTGCCGATGCGGCCGATCAGATAGAGCCCGCCGCCGATGAAGTAGGCGCCGGGGCTCGTGAACGACTCCAATCCTTTCGCCGAGTTCGCGAAGAACTTGTTCGCCTGAGCGCCGGGGTTCGTGAGATGCTGCGCCAACCGCTTGTCCAGCGGAAACATCGCGATCGTGCCGGCGACGAACGCGGCGCCGAGCCAGGCGTCCTTCGCGGTGAACAGCGGTGTGCTTGCATGGGCGGTGTCGAGCAGCATCGGCGGCGGTGCCTGACCGATGATCGACCGTGCCGGAGTGATGGCGTTCGACAGGAGGAAGAGAGCGAACACCGCGAACGAAGTGCGCCTACTGTTTCTGGTCATTGTTTTGTGGTGGTCCGGGTGAATCCTCGCGATGCGGACGGTCACCGCCCAGATCGCCGTGCGGATCGAGCCAGCGATACAGTCCCGGTAAAACGAGGAGCACGATCGGTCCCGAGAGCACGAAGCCGCCGATGACCGCGATCGCGAGTGGCTGCATCAGTTGCGCACCCGACCCGAGCGCGAGTGCCAGCGGTGCGAGCGCGAACGCCGTCGCCAGCACGGTCATAGCCACCGGCCGCAGGCGCCGGTGCGCCGCCTCCGACCATGCGTCGGTGGGTGCCAACCCGCGGCGCATGGCCAGACGCGCTTCGTGAACCACGAAGATCGCGTTCTCACCAACGATGCCGACCATCATGATCGCGCCGACGTAGCTCGAGATGTTGAGCGTTTGCCCTGTGAGCATCAGTGAGCCAAGCACACCGGCGAGCACCGCGACAGCGCAAAGCGATGTCAACAGCGGCGCCCGCCAATCGCCGAACTCGAAGAGCACAACTACGGCCACGAGCACCAAACCGCCGAGGAGAACGTACAGAAGCGCCCGAAAGGACTGCTGCTGCTGCTCGTAGAGACCGCCATATTCCACGCTGAATGACGACCCGAGCTGCGCCTTTTGGGCGACCGTGTTGCGCACATCCGCCATGGTGCTGCCGAGGTCGCGATTCTCCAGTCGTGCCGTGATGCCGAAGTAGGTCTTCAGGTTCTCGCGGTCGATCTCCACCTCGGGCGCGCCGGTCTTGATGGTCGCGAGCACGGACAGGGGGACAATGCCTGTCGCCGGTGTTTTCGTCCGCACGGACAACGCCGGCAGCGAATCGACGGGAGGCGCAAAAACGCGTAATCCATAGACCCGGTCGCTGATCTGGATCGAGTCCACCACGGTGCCGGTCACCGCCGGCTCCACCGCCGCCTGCACGTCCCGCGTGGTGAGTCCGTACGTTGCCGCCGCGACGGGATTCACCTGCACCGTCAGCGCAGGCCCGGCGATCGTGAGACCATTGAAGACGTCGGCAACGCCATCGACGTGACCGATCAACGCCGCCACCTGCTTGACCTTCGTTTCCAGCGACGCTTCGTCGCTTCCGAAGATCTTCACGTCCACCGGCTGAGGCGCGCCGCCGGTGAGATCTCCGATGTTGTCCTCCAGCAACTGGCCGAAATCCGTATTGATCGCCGGCTCCACCGCGGCGATGCGCGAGCGGAGCGTCTCGATCACGACGTCTACGTCGCGGCGCTGCTTCTTCGGCTTGAGCTTGATGACGTAGTCACCGGTGTTCGGTTCCGTGATGAAGAAGCCGAGCTGCGTTCCTGTGCGCCGCGAATAGCCAGCCACGTCGGGGATGGACATGATGATCTTCTCAGCCTGCCGGAGCATCTCGTCCGTCTCCGCCAGCGACGTGCCCGGCGGCGTAAAATAGTCGAGTATGATCGAGCCCTCGTCCATGTGCGGCAGGAAGTCGGTACCGATGCGGCCGTACATCAGATACGCGATCAGGATGAGTACCAGCGTCGTACCTAACGCTACGAGCCCGCTGCCGACGAATAATCCGACGAGCCGATCGTAGCCTCCGTTCGCGCGTGCGATCCACGGTTCGTACCAGCGCGGGAGCCGCTCCGGCGCATCCGGCGACTCCGCGTCGGCCGGCGCGCTCTGCCGGCGCGGCACGTGCGCAAAAGCGCTCACCGTCACGGGCACGGCGAGCAACGCGATGAAGAACGACACCACGAGCGTGAGCGCCATCGTGAGGGCCAGCGGCTTGAAGAAGGCACCCACGACGCCGCTCAGAAGCGCGAACGGCAGGAGGATCACCGTCGTCGACAAACTGGAGCTGATCAGCGCCGGAAGCAGCTCGGCGACGCTCGCCTCGACCGCGTCCGGGGCGTCGCTCTCGCGCTGGTAGTGCTCGATGTTCTCGATCACCACGATGGCGTCGTCGGCGATGAGCCCGAGCGCCGCTGCGACACCGGCCAACGTCATCAGGTTGATCGTCTGCCCGAGCGCCGACAGGAAGAGGGCGATGATGGCGACCGTGAGGGGAATCGCCACGACGGCGACGAGCGTCATCCGCCAGTTACGGAGGAACACGAGCAGCACGAGCGCGGCGAGACCAACACCGATCAGGATGGCGTCGCGCGTGCCGCTCACCGAGTCGGACACGAACTGCGCCTGGTCGTAGAAGTTCACCCAGTTCACGTCGCGCGGCAGCAGGGTCGAGTCGTTCGCGAACAGGCGCTGGATGCTGTCGGCAATGGCCACGGTGTTCGCCGACGGCTGGCGAACGATGTTCACGAGCACCGCCGGCCGGCCGTTCGCCGTGGTGCGGATGTACGACACCTGGTTTCCGACCTGGATCGTGCCGAGCTGCGACAGCCTCGCCGGTGACTCGTTTGGCACCGGCACGCCAATTCCACCGAGCTGCTCGGCCCCGCTCACCCGGCCATTCACGAGCGTGAGGTACAGCTCGTGATTGCGCTCTGTCAGCCCGGCCGAAACCACGTCGTTCTGCTTCCGGATCGCGTCGACCACGTCCGAAACCGCCAGGTGGCGTGCATCCATCGCCCTGCGGTCGAGCCGAACCTGGTATTCGCGCTGCAGACCGCCCTGGATCTGCACCTGCGACACGCCGGGAATGCGCACCAGCGCCGGCTTGAGGGTGTATTCGGCGAGCTCCTCGAGCTGCGCGAGCGACTCCCGGTCGGAGATCAATGCGTATCCCTGAATCGGAAAGACGGCGGGGTTCATCCACTCGACGTCGATGTTCGTCTCGGTCGGGAGGGTCGGCCTCACGCGCTGCGCCTCCGCCTCGATGCGCTGCAGCGCCAGCGCCATGTCGGTGCCCCAGGAGAACTGCGCGTCGATCTCGCTCGAGCCCCGTGACGTCGTGGAACGCACGGACTGAATGCCGGGGACGCGCAGGATTGCCTCTTCCAGCGGGCGAGTCACCGTCGGCATCATGCGCGCCGCCGGCTCCTCGCCCACGTCCGCGATCACGCGGACCATGGGGAACGTCACGGATGGGAAGATGGCGGACGGAAGCCCCCGAACGGCCGCGATGCCCGCGCCGGCCAGGATCGCCAACAGCAAATAAATGGCGACCATCCGACGCCGCGCGCCGGCAACGAGTGTCATGCGCCCGGGCCGCCTGGTTTACCGGCGCTCGGCTTGCGCGGTCCCCCGGCGCTCGCACCCTTGCCGGCCGTTGCTGAATCGTTTGGCTGCAGCGCGATCACGTGGGTGCTGTCGGGCAGCCCGACCTGTCCCGTGGTGATCACGCGCTGTCCGACGCGCAGCGGCGGCGACAGGATCTCCGCCCACGCCGAATCGGAGATGCCAGGAGTAACGGTGACCCAGTGTGCCTCGTTCTGTGGCGTTACCAGAGCGACCTTCGTCTGACCGGTGATGTCGTCGCGCAGGAGCGCCGACTTCGGCACCGCAATCGCATTCAGGTGCTCGGCAACCGTGATGTGTGCCGTGCCGAACAGCCCCACGGTCACGGGAATGGCGGCTGGAATCAGATCGATGCGCACGCGCATGCTCACCGTGCTACCTGTATCTGCAGGAAGAACGGCGTGTACCACGCCACGGATCGGTTGTGGCCGGGCGGCGAGCTCCACGCGCGCCGGCTGCCCCGGGCGAACGCGCGCGAGATCGCTCTGGGGGATGTCGGCGTAGAAGACCATGGATCCGGTCGCCGCGATGCTGACGATGCTATCCCCCTGCGCCACCAACTCTCCCGGTGACGCCGGTCGTGCGATCACCACGCCACCTTTCTGCGCTCGTAGCGGCGTGCGCACCAGATCGTGCTCGGCCAACGCCAGTGCGCGTTCGGCGTCCAGCCGCTCGGCGGCACTGCGCGCGCTTCGCAGCATCGATCGCGCGCCCTGGAGCGCCGCTTCACTGTTTTGCGACACGATCGCGCCGATGGTCTGCCCTTGCACCACATGGTCACCGAGGTTGACATCGAGAGACACCAGCACGCCAGTGAAGGGCGCGCGCACGCGCTCGTCCTGCACCGCGTCGGTTTCGCCGGGGCCACTGACCGTCACGACGAGGTTCGCGCGACTGACGCTGCCCATTGTCACCGGTGTCGCGCTCGAGTCGCTGCCGGAATCGCTCGCGGTCTTCGCCGAGTCGACGGACCCGTTGGATGAGGTTTTGGCTGCTCCACGCGCGCACGCGGTGAGCGCGCCGGCGAGCGCGGCGATGGCCGCGACATACGAGAGCTTCATGGAGACCCCCAGCGGAGAAGACGCGCTTCAGCCTGGCGATAATTGAGCTCGGCATCTGCCTGCGCGACCTGCGCGTCGACCCAGGTCACGTACGCGTCGAGCACGTCCAGCGCCGTGCCCACGCCGCCGCGATAGAGACTTTCAACCTCCAAATACGCGTCGCGCGAGAGCGGCACGTTGCGCGTGCGCAGATCCACGGCGCGAAACAGATCCTCGAGCTGCTCCACGGCGCGCGACCATTCCAGCTCGGACTGCCGCCGAACGACGAACGCGGAATCCGCAGCCTGTCGCGCTGCGAGCTGCGCCTGCTCGAGCCGTGACCGGTAGATGCCGGCATCGAACACCGGCCACGTGAACCACAGCGTGATCTCGGCCCCGGCGCCACGTCCGGTGTTCAGCCCCGATCCACCGCCGCTCGCATTACCGAGCGTGGGCAGCGTCGGCAGCACGCCGACGTCCGCGGTCACGGAGAGTTGTGGGCGGCGATCGGCGCGCGCAATCGTGATCGCCGCGCGCGCCGCTTCCGTCAAGGCAGTCGCCTGTGATATGTCCGGGGTCCGAAGCCACGGCGTACCGGCCGCCGCCGGCGGTCGTTGCGGCGCGGGCAACTCAGCGAAGATAAAAGCACTGCGCGGGTGCCGGCCCATAAGGTTGTTCACCTCGACCTGTGCCTCGTCGAGCTGCCGCTCCGCGTCTACGACGTTCGCTTCCTCCAGGGCCAAACGAGAGCGGGTGCGCAGCACGTCGCCGGCGAGGCCCTGACCCGACGCCCGCAACGCCTCGATCAGCGCCAAATAATTTCGCAGCCGTTCGAGTCCAGCGCGGCGTATCGCGATCTCCCGCTGAAAGCGGACACCGGTGGCGAACCAGGTGCGCAGGTCGAGCTCCACCTCCTTCTGCGCAACGCGGTAGCTGGCAACGGCCGAGCGGACCTGGAACTCCGATATACGCACGCCGGCGCGAAGCCGCCCCCCGTCGAATAGCGTATCGACGCCGATAGCCTGAAGGCGCGTATCCCCCGCCGAATACGTGGGGGGTGCGCCTTCGTGGACATCCCCATCGAGAAAAAGACGCGGCTTGAGCCGCGCCCGCGCCTCCCGCAACTGCGCTTGGGCGATCGCCGCGTTCAGCGCGGCCACCGGCAGGTGCGCGTTGTGCTCCGCCGCGAGGCGCAGCGCCTCCTCGAGCGTGATCACGGGTGGGGGCGCCGTCGTCTGCTGGGCGCACACGGGCAGCACGCAGCAGAGCAGGAGAGCGGAGCTTTTATGTATGAGGCGAAGTGGCATTCGTCGAGCGATTGGCTACCGTGCTCTTGCGATTGGCGTGCCGCCCCGGCCACGTCCCCGCCAGGCCAGCCATTTCGCGCCGCCGTGCGTATCCTTCATGATGTGTCAACGCGGTTGGGAGACGGACGGTTCATGAACTACTCGGCACTGCTCGGCTCCTCGGTGTGGGCCCTGGTGCGAAACAAGCTGCGCAGCCTCCTCACGGTTCTGGGCATTACGATCGGTATTGCCGCCGTGATCTGCGTCGTCGCCATCGGGCGCGCGGGGCAGGCGCAGGTGGAGCAGCAGCTGAACAACCTCGGTGACAATTTCGTATGGATCGAGGCGGGTGGGCGTGCGGTGAACGGCGTCCGAACGGGCACGCACGGTACGAAGTCGCTTACGCTCGCCGACGCCATCGCCATCAAGACGCAGATCCCGCTCATCAAGAGCATGTCGCCAAACGTGGATGGATCGACGCAGATCGTCTACGCAAATCAGAACTGGTATACGCAATACCGCGGCGTCTCCCCCGAGTACTTCGACATCAAGCGCTGGCGTCTCGACCAGGGCGCCTTCTTCACGAACGACGATGTCGAACAAGCGGCGGACGTCTGCGTCATCGGGCGCACGGTCCGTGAGCAGTTGTTTGCCGGTCGCGATCCGATCGGCAAGGTGGTGCGCGTGTTCGGCCTGCCGTGCAAGGTCGTCGCGACGCTGCAGCCGAAGGGGCTGTCCGTGTCCGGTCAGGATCAGGATGACACCGTGATACTCCCGTATACGACGGTGATGAAGAAGATGAAGGGGGTGAGCTGGCTCGACGACGTCCTGTGCTCGGCAGTGTCGCAGGACGTGGTCAAGCTCGCCGGCCAGCAGGCGGCGGCGCTTCTGCGCGACCGCCACCATCTGCGCGCGGACGAGGAGGATGATTTCAACATCCGCAATCCCGAAGACGTGATTCAGGCGCAGCTCGAGGCCAGTCGCACGATGACGCTGCTGCTCGTCGCGATCGCGTCGATCTCACTCATCGTCGGCGGAATCGGCATCATGAACGTGATGCTCGTCTCGGTTACCGAGCGGACGCGTGAGATCGGCGTGCGCGTGGCGGTCGGAGCCACCGAGGAAGCCATTCAGCTCCAGTTCCTGGGCGAGTCCGTGATGCTCAGCCTCGTCGGTGGTGCGGCGGGGGTGCTCGTCGGAGTGATCGGCTCCGTATTCGTCGGCCGCGCGCTCAACTGGCCGATGCAGATGTCATTGGAGGCGATCCTGGTCGCAGCCGCCTTTTCGGTCGCGGTGGGAGTGTTCTTCGGCTACTATCCTGCTCGCAAGGCGTCGCTCCTCGATCCGATCGACGCCCTGCGCTACGAGTGATCCGACTCTCCACCATTCCCCTGTCGCTCCGCCGAGGATGACGCTGTCGTGACCCCTGCTGGCCGCAATAAATGGATCGCAATCGCCGGGGCCGTCGTGGTCGTCAGCGCCGTTGTCGCCTTCAGCACCCGCCGTGAGGCGAAGCCGCAATACCTCGCCAGCAAAGTGCTGCGTGGCGACATACATGACGCCGTCGACGCCACTGGCACCGTCAGCGCGGTGATCACGGTGCAGGTGGGCTCGCAGGTGTCCGGTCGGATCGCCAAGCTGAATGCAGATTTCAACTCACGCGTGCACCGCGGCGACATCGTTGCCGAGATCGATCCGACGCTTCTTCAGGCGACGCTACAGCAGGCGCAGGCCGACCTTGCCGATGCGCGCGCCAACGTCACCGCCGCTCAGGCTAACGAGAGCAAGGCCATCGCGGTACTCGTGCAGACGAAAGCGGATTTCGACCGCACGTCAGCGCTGGCAAAGACGCGCGCCGAGAGCGAGCAAGTGCTCGAGTTGGCACGCGCGAATTACGAATCCGCGCGGGCGGCCGTCGACGCGGCGCGGGCAAACGTCGAGCAGGCGAAGGCGCAGGTGAGCCAGAAGACCGCCGCCGTCTCGATGGCGCGGACGAATCTGGACTACACCGTCATCCGGTCGCCCATCGACGGTATCGTCGTGGCGAGAAACGTGGATATCGGACAAACCGTGGCGGCATCGCTGCAGGCGCCCACGATCTTCACGATCGCGCAAGATCTCACGAAGATGCTCGTCTACGCCAAAGTCGACGAGTCGGACGTTGGCCGGATCAAGCTTGGCCAACCCGTCGCGTTCAAGGTCGATGCGTTTCCAAAGGACCAGTTCCGGGGCACGATCCGGCAGGTGCGGATGAATCCGACGACCGTGCAGAACGTGGTCACCTACGATGCCGTGGTCGAGTTCTCGAATCCTGACCTGAAGCTTTTCCCCGGCATGACGGCGTACGTGAACATCCCGGTGGCTTCGGTGGCGAACGTTCTCAAGGTGCCAAACGCGGCCCTGCGCTTCCGGCCGCCCGTGGACGCTCAGGCGCTGCGGGCCTTGTATGCCAGGGCCGGCATCGATCCCGACATCGTCCTGGCGGGCGAGGAGCAGAGCGCCGTCACCGCGCCGGCCAAAGGAGCGCGCGCGCCGGAGATCGCCGTCGTGTGGAAGCTGGACGCCAATCATGACGTGATCCCGGTGGCAGTGACGCTTGGCATCACCGATCACGCGTACACCGAAGTGCGCAGCGTCGTGAAGGGACGGCTGAATGCCGGGGACGACCTCGTCACGACCGCCGTGGCGGCGAAAGCGTCAGGCCCCGGCGCGCCGGGTGCCCCCGCGCGGCGTTAGGCATGGCGGTCACGTCTGCTTCCGCGGCCGCGGTGCTGTCGCCGGCGTCCGCGGCACCGGTGTTGCGCGTCGAGGAGTTGCACAAGTACTACGATCTCGGCGAGACGCGCGTGCACGCGCTGCGCGGCGTGAGCGTCGACGTGGAGCCGGGCGGCTTCGTCGCGATCATGGGCGCCAGCGGCAGCGGCAAGTCGACCTTCATGAACATTCTCGGATGTCTCGACCGGCCGAGCAGTGGGCGCTATGTCCTCGACGGCATGGATGTGTCCACGCTCGACAAACGGACGCTGGCGCACATCCGGAACCGGAAGCTTGGCTTCGTCTTTCAGGGTTTCAATCTGATCGCCCGGACGACCGCGCTGGAGAACGTGCAGTTGCCAACGCTCTATGCCTCGATCGACAAGGGTGAGGCGAAGCGGCGCGCCGCCGACGCGCTGGCGCTGGTGGGACTCGCCGACCGCGCCGCGCATTGCCCGTCGCAGATGTCTGGCGGGCAGCAGCAGCGCGTCGCCATTGCCAGAGCGCTGGTGAACGGCCCGTCGATTCTGTTCGCCGACGAGCCCACGGGCAATCTCGACAGCCGCACCTCCATCGAGATCATGCAGATCTTTCAGGAGCTCAACGACCGCGGGCTCACGATCGTGCTGGTGACGCACGAAAACGATATCGCGCAGTATGCCAAACGAGTCATCGTGTTCCGGGACGGCCGCATCCGCAAGGATGACCTGGTGGCCGACCGCCCGCGTGCCCGCGACGTGCTGAAGACCCTTCCCACGCTCGAGGACTGAGCCTCACGGGCGCGCCGTGGCGAACCCCGCGTCCTGGGCGTGCACCATCAACAGCTCCTGCATGATCCGCCGGCCGCGGAAGAGGCGCGAGCGCACCGTCCCCACAGGGACGCCCAACACGCTGGCCGCCGTCTCGTAGGTCTGATCCTCGACATCCACGAGCGCCAACGTCGATTGAAAGGGCTCTGGCACGCGTCGGAGCGCCTGCTCGATGGCATCCGCCAGGTTGACGCGCGAAAAGAGGTCGGCCAGTCCGACGCGGGTCACGTCACGGAACGCGGCGCCCATGGCCACTGCGTCATGTTCAGCGTCGGCGATGTCGATGGTTTGCGGTGCGCGATCATGCCGGTACCGATGCGCGTTGCGGCAGATCGTGAATAGCCAGCTGCGGCAGTCGGTGCCGGATTGGTACGTGTGCCACGAGCGGTACGCCCTCAGGTACGTTTCCTGAACGAGATCGTCGGCGTCCGCAGCGTTGCGCGTCAGCGATAGCGCGAAGCGGTGAACGGCGTCCATCCATGGCAGTGCCTCCGCTTCGAACGCGTCGTCGCGAGACGCGGCGAGTGGCGCCGCGAGTGTGGCGGTGCAGTTTCCCATACCGTCGTAGACGGCACGAGGCAGGACATTATTCCCGCTGCGCTTGCGCTCTGGCTGACCCTTCCTACGACCGGCGGTCGAGGGGCGTACGCGGCTCGCCGGCCGGTCTGATCTCAGTCAACGCTGCCAGCACGTCGGCCGCCGATGCCGGCCGATCGCTCGCTTCCGGAGTGGTCATCCACGCCACGAGCCCTTCGAGCGTGAGCGCCTCCATTGTACGTGGCGTCACGCTGCCAGCAGCGCGCACAGAAGTCGTCTCCAGCTTACGGGCAAAAAACGCTCGAGGCGTGTCGCGCTGAAAGGGTGCTAGGCCGGCCAAACACTCCTGAAGCACGATGCCTGCCGCGTACAGGTCGGTGCGTGGCTCCGGCGGAGCTCCGAGCAGGAGCTCGGGCGCCATGTATTCGGGAGTGCCGACGACCGCGCCGGCGAGCTGCGGCGGTGATGTGACGTCGTCGTCCATCGGTCGTTGCGTCAGTCCAGCGGGACGCCTGACGAGTGTCGCCACGCCGAAATCGGTCACCTTGAGCAGACCGTCCGTCGCCACGAGCAGGTTCGCGGGCTTGAGATCCCCGTGCATCACGCCTTGTTCGTGCGCCGCTTCCAATGCGCGCAGGAGCTGGCTTGCCAGGGCGATGATCACTTCGTCCGGAAGCGCGCCTCGCTCGGCGAGCACTCCGGCCAGTGAAACGCCGTCCACGTACTCCATCGTGAGGAAGGGCACGCCGCGACTCACGCCGAAATCGTACGTCCGCACCACGTTGCGATGCGACACCTTGCGCGTGAGGCGCAGCTCGTGCTTCAGCTCCTCCGCCGCGCGCGGATCGCCCGAGATCAGCTCGGAGCGAAGCGCCTTCAGCGCAATCGTTTCGCCCAGCGTGATGTCCATTGCCCGGTACACGACCCCCGTCCCCCCCGAGCCGAGTACCTCCTCCAGGCGATAACGGCCGGCGAAAGGCTCGCCCGCGGTGAGCAGCTCGGCGGAATGGCCAAACGATGCGGTGACCGCCGGCCGACCCAGCGCCAACGCCGCCGCCCCCGACCTGCCATGGCCGCCGGCCCCTGACGAACGCCGTGATCGCGTTCCGCTTTCCGCCGGAACGGGACGGTCGGTGGCCGCCCCATCGGCGCGTGCGACACTCGACGTCCTGCTGCCAGAGCGCGAGAGCATTGCCATCAGCGATCGTTTCTCTCGCAGCTCTCCGAGCAGCGCGGCGAGCGAGCTGCCTAACGATTGAATCTCGGCCGGAGCGGCACCGCCCGCGGTCGCGAGTGCCATTCGCGCCCCGGCGGCATAATCGTCCTCGAGCGCAAGTGCCGCAGCGTCAGCAAGCGTGCGCACGGGACGGGTCACCCGGCGGGCTGCGCTCCACGCCGCGAGCAGCGCCAAAATAACGCCGAGCGCACCACCCACGAGCAGCGACCGGCGTACGCCGACGACCAATGCAGGCATCGCCTCCCGCTGTCGTCCAACGACGAAACCACCAACGACCTCGCCGCCGGCCGTCGTGACTGCGGCTCCCTGGAGTGCGTACGTCACGCCGCCGATCTGCGCCGTCCGCAGCGTCTTTTCCGGCGGCTTCTCCGAGGGCTTGTGGATCTCCTCCGCGCTGGCGGGAAGCGCAGTCATCCAGTGCGACGCATCAGCGACGGAGCTCGCGGCGGCGTGCGCTCTGCCTCGCGCATCGAACGTGTAGAACAGGACGTCAGCCCCCGTCGCTGCCCGAATGTCCAACGCCAGCTGCCGATCGACGAGCTTCGTCGCGACGAGCACGCCCACGGGCGCAGCACCGGGCACGACCACCGGTACTGCCACCGCCTGGAAGAGCAGGGTGTCGCGCGATACGCCGAACCCCGTCGTCGCACGTCCCTCGAGCGCACCCGCTACGAGCGGAATGCCCGCCATCTGCGCGCCGGACACCGCCGGCTCGTCGCTCTTGGCGAGCAACATCCCGCGTTCGTCGGTGATGAAGACCCAGTCGGCGCCCAGTTGGTCGGCGGCCTCGAACGCTTGATCCAGAATGTCGTCGCGACGTCGCGCCGCGACGAGGGCACGAAAGTAGGGCCCCTGCACGAACACGCGAGCACCGCCGGCAAGACTGCGTCCGCGGCCCGCCAACAGTTGTGCCGTAATGTCCGCCGCCTGCTCCAGCCCGCGACGCTCCTCGTCGAGCGCCGTTCGGCGTGCGGCATTCGAGGCAATGAGCAAAACAGCCACAAGTACCGCGCACACGATTGCGGCGCTGTACAGAAAGACGCGACCGGCTATGCCAGGTAATGGGATGCGCATCGGCCTCGACTCAGTACCGATCCGCACGGATCATCTCGTACGGGCGGCCGAACTTGTTCAGGTGCGGCGCCTCGACGTATGCGCGCGCATCGATCGTCACGCGCAACGGCTCTCCACTTCCGGCCGGCGGCACGACGATCTCGCGCCGCACCTCGGAGGAGCCCCGCTCGTGCCAGGCGTGCAGCACGTACGTCCCCGCGGGTACGCTACGAATGGTGAACCGTCCGTCGACGTCCGGCTGCGCCACCATCGCCGTCGGCACGGCGGCCACGAAGCTCACCATCTTCGAGTGAATGTTGCAATAGATCGGATAGATCCCGGATCGGGCGAACGTCGCTGAGCGAGTCGCGCCGCGGCGATACAGCCCCAGATCGAATGGGCCGATGTCGGTGTTCGAGAAAACGTTGTGGCTGAATGGATCCTGATTCGGAAACGCGACCGTGCCGCCGGCGAGCACGATGCGGACGTGCGGTATGAACTCGCGTCCACGCATGGCAATGATGCCGCCGCGGAGCTCGGGAATGTTCGCGACGGTGACGATATGGCCGCGCGCCGTTGGCTCGAGGTACACGACGGCGCTGCGCACGTCGCCGTGCTCGCTGCCGGGCCGTTCCTCCAGCGCAAGGATGCCCGACACCATTTCCACTCCCTGTGCCGCGGCGGCTTTCCCCGTCGCGAGCGCCACCGCCGCCATCACGGCCGCTGTCGACCACGACATCCAGCGGGATGACAACACCCGTGTACTGGCGGTCATCCTGACGAGCGGATCGAGGACCGACCTAGTCTCCTCTCGCGGTGGCGTGACACGGGTCAGAGCTCGAAACCGAGCGCGAGGTTGAAGTGCCGCGCCCCATACGTCGCGTTCGAGAAGCGCGTGCCGATCTGGCGGAACTCGCCGCCGACGACCATCGGCTGTGCCGGACGCCATTCCGCGTGCACCGCGCAGACGGTGTTCTGGAAGCGCGTCGGATTGTCCTTGGGGTCGGTGAGGTCGATGCCGCACCCGATGCCGGTGAGTACGAGCGGATGCGGCTGCACGTTCAGCTGCGCCCAGCCGGCAACGTCGCGAATCGGGGGACCGAGTGTCCCCGTGAGCGATCCGGCGGGTGCAGTGCCAAAGCCCTGCGCGATCGCGCCGCCACCCAGACCGCGCAGCAGGCGACCGCCGTACCCTTCACCGCGCACCTCGATTCCAGGCGCGAGCACGGCATGCGCGTCGATGGCAACGGCATGCGCCTCCTTGAGGACACCGGTATTCGTCATCACCCAACCGCGATGCAGGCCGACGCCGATCTCGCCGCCACCCTGCGCGATCAGCGCCTGCGACACCGTCGCCACAGTCTCGTCGTCGCCCCAGCGCATTCGGAAGCGTCCCTCCACCGCCGGCCGCGCCGATCGCTCGCCCGCGTCGACCGCGTCCGGCTCTCCGGGAGCGATCGTGGCCGCGTAGGGTGACATCACCGCGCCCTGAACCGCCCAATGTACGCTGCGTGCTCCGCTGCCCGCCGATGCGATTTCCCGTGTCAGCCGAATCTGACCGAGCCAATTCCACAAATTGCCCGCCCCGGAAAACTCCGGCGTGCCGATCGACGCGAGGCTCAGTGGATTGAGGTCGGAGATGAGGGGCGTATCCGAACCGAACATGAGGTCAGTGCGCGACCAGGTAAGGTGTGCCCGCACGGTGCGCAGTCGTGGCTCCGGAAAGAGTCGGCGGTCCCCCGGTCCGTTCTGCACGCCGCCGAAGAGATCGAAATCCATATCGGCGGAAAAACTTCCTCCGGCAACGTCATTCACCGAGGTTGCGAGACCGAATCGCGTCTGTCGCACCGATGCGCCGATCGCGTTGTTCGTGGCCGGAGCCGTGGCGGCGGGCGAGAGTGCTGTCTGCGGCACGTCGATGTTGTTCACGCGACCATAGGTCGCGAACGAGTTCAGGAGGACCTGCGCCGACAGCTCCACGTGCAAGCGCGACCGCGAGTGCACAGCACTCTCGTTTTCAGTCGCGAGCTGCTGGCGTAGGAGGGCGATCGCCGCTTCAGCCCGTGCCAGGCGTGCCGCGAGTGAGTCGACGGACAGTGTATCGGCGGAGCGCGCCGAATCCCGTGGTGGCTGTTGCGCTATGACCAGCGACGACCCAAACGAAATGAGAAGGGGGAGGGGGAGGGCGAGTGACCAGAACGGGTGGGCGAAACGTAAATGCACACCCTATTGTGCATCTCGTGCATGTGTCCTGGCCAGAGTAAAGGTCGAAATCATCGCGAGACGATCAGGTGGAAGGTCGCCTACGAGCACCACACCAGCAGCGGGAGTGGGCCACGCAAGGATGCCTTGGGCACCATCCGTTGCGGCGAGCATACGGCCATCGGTAACGGCGCTGCGGATCGCCGGATGCTGAAAGAAGCGCGCTTCGGATACCACGTACTCCAATACGATACGATCGCTCCATCGGTAGGCCAGCACCGCCGCCGCCTCACCTCCGACATCCGAAGTCCAGCTGGCCAGGAGACGCAGCCCCGGCGCGCGCAGCGGCTCGACGGGAAAGGCGACGGCGCTCCGCACCGCGTCGAGATCGCGGGCCCGACCCGGAAGGTCGCCCGCCGTCACGCGCCGATAATCCGCCACCACGTCGCGCAACAGCGGGACCGATGCCGGTTGCACGGACAACGCGCCTAACGCCGGCGTGGTCGCCGGCACGCGCCGGTATGCCAGCGCCGCCACGCCGATGACCAGTGTCAGGGCACCGGCGGCAATCCACAGCAGCGTTCTCGTTCCCCGGCGCGACACCATGCCGGGACTCACGTTCGGCGGTGTCGCTGCCGGCAGCGGCGTTGCCGCAATCGCAGCGGCGATGCGCTCGCGTAGTGCCGGAGGCGCGGCGACCGGCGGCTCGACGCCCAGGCGCTCGCGCACGGCGCGATGCACCGCCAGCTCACGCCGGCAGCGTCCGCAGCCCACGAGATGCGCGTCGATCTGCGACATCGTTTCCGGCGGCAGCTCGCGATCGGCGTACGCCCCCAACAGATCGATCAGCAACCGGTGTTGCGCTTCGCGCGCAGCAACTTCCGCGGAGTCGGTCGCTCGATCGTTTGGCACTCGTGTCCAGTCGCTCATCCCGCTCTCCCTCCTCCCGCGCCATGCGGGCCACGTCGCGCTGCCGCGGCGCCGGATTGTGCCATCGCCGAACGATGCGCCAACACCGCTCCGGCGAGCAGTCGACGTCCCCGCGAGATGCGGCTCATCACTGTGCCCACCGGCACGTCGGTAACCTCCGCGATCTCGTGGTACTTGAATCCATCGATATCGTGCAGCTCCACCGCCACCGCGAAATCTTCTGGAATGCGCTGCAGTGCCGCGCGGATCTCTTCGCTCGAGAGTCGCGCCGCCACTTCGTCGAACACCACGTCGGCGCCCCCACCGATCAGCGCCTCGTGGGCTTCCTCCAGGCGCGTGATCGAGACGAGCTGTCCGCGGCGTTGGGCGCGCTCTCCCGCCTCGCTCAACACCGTCCTCAGAATGCGATACAACCAGGCGCGCACCCGGCTCGTGTCTCGCAGGTCATCGAAGCCGGTCCACGCGCGCACACACGTTTCCTGCACGGCGTCCTCGGCGTCCGCGCTCACGTCCGTGCGCCGCAGCGCGAACGCCAGGAGGCGATCGAGATGCGGCAGCACGAGCGCGTCGAATCGTGCCTGACGGTGCGTGACGTCTGCGGTCAAGAAGAATGTCCCCTGGGGGCTGATATGTAGACGGGGTGAGAAGGAGAGTTATTCCAGAGAGCCAGTCTGTAGTCGGTAGTCGGTAGTCGGTAGTACAAGCGTCAAAGAGGAAAGGCTCGGCATAAGGTCACTCACGCCGAGCCCGCACCAGGTAAACGCCGTAACTATCGACTACCGACTATCGACTACCGACTATCGTCTGCAGAGTCGTATCAAGTCCGGCGGTGCCGCGCATGTGCCGCCGCTCGCCTGCTGCACCACGATCTTCCCGTCGACGTCATTCCACACGCGCGTGCCGAGCCGTTTCGACCAGTTTGGCGTGCTGGCAAGCATCATCGGGACTCGACTTCCCGTTCGATCCCAACGTGCCGTCCAGCCGCGGACGTCAATGTGGGCGAAGGGACCACTCGGACCTTCGGCCGCGTACACGCCCAAGCCGCCGGCGAGCTCCGGATGCGCGCGCTCCACTCGATTGACGGCGGCTTCGATCACGCGTACGTCGGCGGCATTGACGCGGCCGTCGCCGTTCAGATCGTCCATGCGGCCGTCGTGGTTCGCGTCGATAATGAGATCCACTGCGTCACCGTACTGATGCCGGCTCTCGCGCGCCCGACCGGAGGCGTCGCCGAGCGCCAGATTGTGCGCCGGTGTGCGAAAGCCGGACAGAATCACCGCGTGGCTGGCCGGAATACCACGACGCTCGAGGTCCGCCAGCACCAGCTCCAGCTTGTCCAGCAACGCCTCCCGAAGCACTACCATCTTCGGCCAGACGTTAGGCTGATCGTGCGAGACGAAGTCCCGCAGCCGGAAGTGGGCCGATACCCAGACATCCTGCGTCTCGGGCGTCACCTCGATGAAGCCGCCAGGATTTGCGTAAGCCGCTGACGACACGCGATGGCGCTCGGCGGGCCAATAGCCCACCTCGTAGCTGCCCATCCAGGCGCCCAGCTTATACCGGAAGGGAACGAGCACGGCCACCGTAGCTGGACGAGCGAGCCCGGGCACCGCATAGACACCGGCAGGCAGCGGCGACGGCTCATCCGGTCCGATCTCGCGCAGATACACGCGACCGCTTGCGCCCGTCGCCGCCGAGCTGGCAAGCCGCGCCAGGGGCGAAAGCTCCACCGGCGGCACATCCTCGGAAACGAGTGCCTTCGCCGCCGGTGCGGACGCTCGCGGCTGCGCCCGCGGCGCTGCTGGCGCGGTCCTGCGCACGGCGGCGTGCGTCGGCCGCACGATACCATACGTGCTCCAAGCGGCAACGCCGAGCACCAACCCGCCGCTCGCGACAAACGCGAGAGGTCGCTTCAGACGCTTGAATGATGTGCGCACTTCCAAAGACGATAACATCGACAAAAGGGCACAGCGGCGGACGAGGATCACACTATGTGGATGAGGTGCATCACATGACTCCGCTACTGCCAACTGCGGACTTCGAACTCTGGCCAACTGCGCGCCAGAAGCGGGCGCGCACGCCAAGCGTAGTACCCGGCCTTCGACACCTCCAACACGCGAC
>CAZICQ010000006.1:0-116853 GCA_964537775.1 uncultured Gemmatimonadaceae bacterium
CTCAATCACCCTCAATGATTCACAAACTCTCTTAGTTCAGACCTTCCCTAGGGCGTCAGCGCACGTAGAGCGTCAGCGCTCTCAGGGCGTCCGCGCCCTCAAGCAGTTGCGCTCCCAATGAATGGCAACGTGCCCGCCACGAGAAACAGCTCGCGAGCAAATACGAATACCTGCCGCTCGAAATAGTCACGCCGGGCACACTCGACGCGTGCATGGCTGGCCGTGCAGTGCCAGGTCTCCAGCTTACGCGGCTTGCTCGTGCCGAAGACGGACGGCAAGAACACGCCGACGTTCGCGCCGTGCTCCGGATCGCGCGCTGACGGGTAGCGAAAGAGCTCGACACCATCAGCGCGCATTGCCGCACCCAGCTTCTGAGTTTGAGTATAGCTCACGGGCGACGAGATCGTCCGGCGGTACGCGGCGAATGGCTCGACGACGAGGTCGATGGCACGCGCCGACTGCGCCCGCACGGTAAAGGCGGTGAGCTGGGTCGTGACGGTGCCCAGATCCGCTCGCGTTCCCTCGAGAAACAGCAGTCGGTAGTAAGCGACTTCAGCGAAAGCGGTGCGGGGCGTCTCCGAGCCGTACCAGATGCCGCGCTCGCGACGGTTGCCGAAGCGGGAGCCGTGGCGAAGGGGCGGATACCGGAAGGGCGTCGACAGCAGGTAGTGCAGCTTGCCGCCGGTCGGATCGGGCGGCTTCGCGCGCTCGATCAGCTCCTCGAGCAGAATCTGCTCGTCAACCGAATCCACGAGCTTTCGTGTCGACACGAGATGCTGGGCCTCGACCACGCGCCACGGCGTGAGGCGCAGCAGTCGGAGCTCAAAGACGCCCCCGCATCGCGTCCAGATACTGGACGACATCGACGAGACCCTCCACGGTGCGAACGCGTTCGGCCGGCACGCCGGCGAGGTGCTCGTTCTCCGCGTGCAGCCACTGGCGCGCTTTCTCGTCGTCCCCGCCGACGAGAGCGTCGAGGCTGCGATACAGGCGGAGAAAGAGGAGGGCCAGCTCGCCCTCTTTGGTCGCCGGATCCAACCCGCGCTCGTGCTGCAGACGTGAGACGGACGCTTCGCTGGAACCAAGAATCGCGGCGAGCTGCCGATTGCGGAGCCCCAATCGTCCAGCCGCGGCGAGCACCGCCTTGGCGAGGACCGGTGCGGGCTCGAGCTGCCGTGACGGCCGGATGGGGCTTGTCATCACCTGAAATGATACGCACATTTGCTTTCATCTGCAAGAACTCACGTCGTTCGGCCGCGCATTCCAGCGCGCCGTGGTTGTCACGGCTCACGTCACTGGAGGCTCATCGTATGACACACACGTTCGGACGCAGGGAGAAGCGGCTGATACCGCCACTCGCGATCGCGTTGCTGGTGGGTGGCGCGATCGGAGCCGCCGTCGATCATCACACCTTTGCCGACCAGCCGGGGGGCGGGATCAAGCGCACCATCCTGCAGCGAATCGACGATCCTGGAAACGCGCGCTACGAGGCCGTGATGGGTATCGCGGAGCTCGCACCAGGAGCTAGTTCCGGCAAGCACCGCCACCCCGGCATCGAGTTGAGCTATGTGCTGAGTGGGTCGGTCTCACTGCAACGCGCCGAGGGACCGCCGGTCACGTACACGGCGGGCGAGGCGTTCCGGAACGAAGGCGGCGTCCACGACGCGCGAAACACCGGCTCGACGCCCGCCAAGGTGCTCGCCGTCTACCTCGTCCAAAAAGGCAAGCCGCTGGCCGAGGCCGTGCCCTGACGCCGCGGTCCGGCCGTCAAATCCGTTCGGTGGGACTACCGCCGCTGGCCCGTTCGGTCCATGCTGTGCCGCTCGGCCGGCGGCCGAGGCGTGATGACGCGCGCGCCAAGCCTGACGACGCCTGCGCGAAGCTCGACGACGGACGCGCGAAGCTCGATGACGGACGCGCGAAGCTCGACGACGGACGCGCGAAGCTCGACGACGGACACGCGAAGCGCGACGATGAACACGCGAAGCGCGACGATGAACACGCGAAGCTCGACGACGGACACGCGAAGCTCGACGACGGACGCGCGAAGCTCGACGACGAACGCGCGAAGCTCGACGACGGACGCGCGAAGCGTGATGACGCGCACCCACAGCGTGGTGACGGGCATGCACGTGGAAACAATGTGGACGCCAGTCGCGACAATGTGGACACATATCTCGATGACGGGGATGCACGGGGCTGCGGCGGGCATGCACGAGCCATTTCAGGGCATGCACGGCCTGACGACAGGGATGCACAGCCCGATGAAGCGGATGCACGGCGTCGCGACGGGCATGCACGCCTCGGCGACGGGGATGCACGAGCTGTTGCGGACGATGCACAGGCCGATCACGCCGATGCACGAGCTGATAACGGAGATGCACGGGTCTGAACGAGCCATGCACGACATGAAAACGCTGATGCACGGCCTGATGACGAGGATGCACGACGTGATGATGCCGATGCACGGCCCTGCGACGGACATGCACGGCCTAACGAGATGAGTACTCCACACGAGGACGCGAATGTTTTCCACATTCAACGCTTCGCCGCCCTCTCTTGCTCGTCCGCGAGGAGCTTCTGCGCGCGCTCGCTCTTGCTTTTTGCAAGAGTCGCCAGCGCGTCGCTCGTCGCCGCATCGGCGGGGATGGTCATAGTTTATGACGACAGAGCACGCGTCGACAGCGATGTCACGCTCCGACCACGGCGACGCGCATCGCGCGCCTGACGGCACCTTTCGCAATCCATGGCCCGACAGCCAGCCGCGCGGCTGGCGCGACGTGATGCGCTGGACGATGCAGCGGCGCGCGCAAACGCTCGCCAAAAATCCGCCCAGGGGCTCGTTTCCCGTTGCCACGCCGGTGATCGCGCGCCCGCGCGCGGCTGACGGTGATTTCACGGCGACGTGGATCGGTCATTCCACGGTGCTGCTGCAGTGGGGCGGCTTGAACGTGATCACGGATCCCGTGTTCAGTCAGCGCGCCTTCCCGGTGCAGTGGATGGGACCGCGCCGGATCATGGATCCGGCGTTGCCGATCGACGCGCTCCCACCGCTCGACGTCGTCTTGATCTCACACAGCCATTACGACCACCTCGACAAGCCGGCGGTGAAGCGGATCGCGCGCGCGCACCCGAGCGCGACGTGGATCGTTCCGCTGAGGCTGGGCTCCTACATTCGCGGCTGGGGCGCGCGCAACGTCGTCGAGCTGGATTGGTGGCAGGAGACGAGGATCGACCGTCTCCGCGTGGTTGCAACACCGGCGCGGCATTTCAGCGCACGCAGATTGGGCGATCGAAACAAAACGCTGTGGTGCGGCTTCGCGCTCGAGAAGAATGGCAGGCGGGCATTCTTCGCCGGTGACACTGCATACCACCCGGAATTCGGGGAGCTCGGAGCGCGCTGCGGGCCATTCGACCTCGTGATGGTCCCCATCGGCGCATACGATCCGCGCTGGTTCATGCACGTGGTGCACGTCGACCCCGAAGAAGCGGTGCAGATATACCAGGACATGGCCACAGCGCAGAAGGGCGAGACTGGGCCGGTGATGCTCGCCCTGCACTGGGGCACGTTCCGCCTCACCGACGAGCCGCTGGACGAGCCGCCGCGGCGCACACGAGCCCGATGGCGTGAGGTCGGCCTCGACGAATCGCGGCTGTGGATCGCACGATTCGGAGAAACGCGTCGTCTATAGCAGCCAGGATCTGCCTTCTCGCTCCCGCTGCCAGCCGAAGCGCGAAAAGAACAATTTGGCGCGACAGACGTCCGCCCCTCGAGCGACGTCCGCCCGTATCGAGCGGACCCTGCAAGCGTACTGTCGCCTGCAGCGCCGACGGCCAGCGTGCGCAGAGCGAAGCTGCGAGCTGCTGCGGCCGCCGCCGCGCGATCCGGACGAGCGGAACGTTGGCATCGCGAGACCAACTCCGGCCCCAGAGTTGAATCACCGAGCGCTCCGCCCATATCGGAGCCGCGCCGCGAATTCCCAGGCTCGCGGCGGGCAGCGACGCGTCGAGCAGCCGGTGCGCGAGGTCCAGCGCCACGCGCATCAGAGATGCCTGCCTCAGGCTGCCGCGGAAGCTCAGGTCCCAGTCGAATCCATCGTGAACGGCTTCGATTGCGGCGCCGATGTCACACAGCCATACGGGCCGTGACACGCCGTGTCGTAGCGCGTGCAGACACAGGAAGCGGAGATGATGCTCGTCGTCGAGGATGGGCACGTGAGTGCCGTCGATCATCGCCACGTGCGCGCGGGCGCATAACTCGTCGAACGAGCGATCACTCAACTCAGCGAGCTCGGTCTGGACGTCTACGGCAACGCCGAGGTCACCTAGCTCCCGCGCCACACTGGCCGCGAGTGCACGCTGGCCTCTCGCCACGAAGATGTCGATATCGCCGTGTGGCCGCAGTGCTGGCTCGGCGTAGAGCTGCGCCGCGGCCCAGCCTTTCGCGAGGATCGCGTCGATGCCGTTCGACGAGAGCGCGGTGAACAGCCGCGCGACCGCCACGCGATGGACAGCCGCGCCGAGAGCGTGCACGCAGCGCGCTTGCTCCAGGGGCCCGAGCAATGTCGCCGGAAGTCCGTCGACTTCGCGCAGCGCGCGCCACGCGAGGGCGCCGCATCCCCCCGCGAGCAGAGGCGAGACGCATGCTGCGAGCTGTTGCTGGTTATCGGGCACCGGTGCCGGCCGCCGGCGCCAAGCGCCGCGAAGAATGACCGAGACCGTCGCTCCAATTGGCTCGGCCGTCATGGCGACTCGGGCCGCGACGCTCTCAGACACATTTGCCCAGCACGCACAGATTCGACAGGCACTGGCTGTTTGTGGTGCACGGGGCGCCTGTGCCTCCGCCGGACCCCTGCGCGCTCAGCGCAGTTGGCGCCACCAGCGTCGCGACGACGGGCAGCGCAATGGTGGTGAGCCCGGCCGCCGCAACGCGCCGGACCAGCTCACGGCGCGTGAGTCGCAACTCCGCCTGCGCATTCACCGGCTCCCCTGCCATGAGCTGCGCCCTTTGTAAGCGCTGCAGCGCGAACTGCACGATATCGGCGGCCGTCGGCCCGTCAGCCGACCCGGCGAGCTGAGTTGCGATGTCGTTCACCGAGTGCCGGCCGTCGGACGCCCGCCAGACCGCCGCCGCGGTCGCGTTCAGCCGGTGCGCGCGGTGTCGTATGAGATCGTAGACGAGCAGCTCGTCGTCGCACTCCATCACGATCACGTCAGCGGTGCGCGCTAGCGGAAACATTGGGCGAGTCCCGGTGCAGCCGATGTCTTTCGGCCTCGGTTGGACCACAGGTGTCGCCCTACTTCAGGTGGCACAGAGCGTGCCTCCACGGGGCGAGGGGAGGACAGGATGCGTCGCACAATAGCCCTAGTGCTCGCCACCACGCTTGCAGCCTGCCAAGACAGCCCGCTCGCGCCCAAGGTCCGAAGCGTAGGCGCACCGGAATTGGCAAAGAGCGCGTCGAAGCAGGACGCGGGCGTTTCGGTGGATGCCGTAACGGACCTCGGCACGCTCGCCGGCACGACGCTCGCCGGCTCGCCCGCGGTGGCTTCCAAACCACTCGCGAGCCTCGCCCTCAGCGTCTCCGGCCAGGCCAGGTACGCCGCGGGCTGGAGCGAGCTGCTTACCGGCGGCCAGCACGGGTTCGTTTACGACATCAAGCGCGGCACTATGACCGACATCGGCACGCTCGGCGGAGTTGCCAGTGTCGCCTGGGCGGTGAACGATAATGGCGTGGCGGTGGGATTCAGCTTCGACGCGCGAGGCAATGGTCGCGGTTTCGTCTGGAGCGCACGGACTGGTATGCTCGACATCGGCACATTGGGCGGACAGGAGAGTCGGGCCAACGCGCTGGACGACGACAACCCGTTGGATGACCCGCTGCTCGTGGACGCGACCGACGTCGCGAAGGACGGCATCAAAAACGTCATCGTCGTCGGCTGGAGTCTCACCGCGCCCGGCGACCAGCATGCCTTCATGTGGACCGAGAAGCACGGAATGCTCGATCTCGGCACGCTCGGTGGACGGGGGAGCGTGGCCCAGGGTGTCAACAGCAAAAGACAAGTAGTTGGCTGGAGTCATACGCCGGGTGGTGAGACGCACGCTTTCCTTTGGACGCAGAAAACCGGCATGCAAGACCTCGGCACGCTTGGCGGGTCTTTCAGTCAGGCGCGGCGCATCGACCGACGCGGCTACGTCGCTGGCGTGAGCACGACGGCGGCGGGCCAGCTCCACGCTTTCGTGTGGACCGAGGACAAGGGGATGACCGACCTCGGCGTTGCGGGCGGCGCAGCCAGCGTAGCCATGAGCACGGACGGCTCGGCTGGTGATGCGGCCGGCTACACGCTCGGGCCTGACGGGAAGTCACACGCCGTCGTCTGGTCGGGGAAGTATCAAGCATACTACAATCTCGACGAGTTGGCCGGCGGATCGGTCGCCAGTTTGGCGACGGGGATGGCGGGTAATGTGGTGGTAGGTGGCCGCCAATCCAATGGTTCTTCTCCCATGCACGCCGCCATCTGGGTGATGCGCGGTCTCTGACCTCTCCGACCGGCGCGCTCGGTCAGTTGTGCGAGACGCACCACGGAGTCAGCCGCTTCCCCGCGCTCTCCGGCCCAGACTTCCGCATCAGCCACCAGCCGCCGCAACGCGGCCAGCGTTTCCGCCGGGCGACGCCGCGTGGGGGCGGCATGCGGAATGAGGGCGAGCATCGCCCGCGCGGCCGACAGGCGGCGCACGTGCCACGCTCCACGCTCTGCGTGACAGACGATGACGACCGCTTGCACGGCCAGCGGCGCGGCGCCGATCGGTGCGCCTAACGAATGAGCGCTCAGGAGCCTGGGCCGGCCACTCGCGGGATCACGCAACGACAGCGGTCGCGCGTATGGTACCACACGCCCAAACCGGTCCAGCGCCGCGTACTCGTCGGAATAGTATTCCGCACCGGCCGCGAGCAGCGCACGCACCAATGTCGTTTTGCCACTGCCACTGCGGCCCGGGAGCACCAGCGCCCCGCCCGGCAAGCCGACCACCCCGGCGTGAAGGATGATGTTGTCCGGCGCTCGTTCTGCGACGTACACCTCCAGCGCGCTAACGAGCGCATCCGCGGCGTCGTTCGGGTCGGCGGCGCGCGCGAGCAACTGGTCGCCAGCGAAGGCGAGCGCGCGCGGCCGCACACCCCGTCGGTTGACGAACGCGCCCACGCGCACCGAGAAGAGTTCATCCACGCTGCCATCGAGCGATGCGCCCGCCGACCACGCCGTTGGCAGTCGCTCCATCACGCGGCGAAGCACCGACGCGTCGTTGGCGCGCACGCCGATGCGCAGCCCGAAGCCGTCAACGATGAGCGCGTCCGTCCAGCCCAGACGGTGCAGGCGCTCGAGTCAGGGCGAACTATACGGCAGCTGCCACATACTCCCCGCGGTGTGCAACTTCTGACGCGTTTGAAATCGCTGCAGAAAACGTCCTACTCGGTCAGAACTGCGGCACGGCAAGAACTAAGCGGATGGGGTGGGATTCGAACCCACGGTGCCTTTTGAGGGCACACAAGCTTTCCAGGCCTGCGCCTTAAACCACTCGGCCACCCATCCTCTCCAAACGAACGCGGCGCTGAGGGCCGATGACGAGGCCGACGCGCCGTTGAGTCCTTCAGCTCGGGTGCAGCGGACAGGGTGAGATTCGAACTCACGATACCGGGTTCACCGGTATGCCGGTTTTCGAGACCGGTGCCTTCAGCCACTCGGCCACCTGTCCAGGCGGGAATTGGAAATTATCGGCCGCCCGAAGGTGTGTCAACGAAATCGCGACGCTGGCGGAAGAACGCGCTGAGCAACGCTTTGCACTCCGGTTCACGGACGCCGCCGAGCACCTGGGGCCGATGATTCAAATGCGGATTGCGCAGCAGATCGCCGACGCTGCCGGCCATCCCTGCCTTGTCGTCCCACGCGCCGAAGACGACGCGATCCACACGTGAGAGGACGAGCGCTCCGGCACACATGGCACACGGCTCGAGCGTAACGTAGAGCGTACAGCCGGTGAGCCGCCAGCTCCCGAGCTCGCGACACGCCGAGCGGATCGCGAGAAGCTCGGCGTGACCGGTGGCGTCCTGATCGCGTTCGGTTCGGTTCGCGGTGCGGGCGATGACTCGGCCGTCGCGAACGATCAGCGTGCCGACGGGCACCTCACCGGCAGCGGACGCCGCTCTCGCCTCGACGAGAGCAGCGTCCATGTATTCGAGGTCAGCCGCGCTGGGAATCACGCTGTCATGATCGCATGTCGTCGCTGCCGGCCGGCACAGCCAGCGATGGCCCTACGCGGCGCCCACCGCTTCGTTGGCCCGGTGGAATTCCAATTTGTGATTCGGACCCGCGGTGACGACGATGTGGTCGCCGTCGCTGACGCGTCCCTCGAGCACCTGCATTGCGAGCGGGTTCTGAATCAGCCGCTGAATGGCACGCTTCAGTGGACGGGCGCCAAACGCGGGCTCGTACCCCTCCTCCGCGATGACCGTTTTGGCTTCCGGCGTGACCTCGATCGTGATCTTGCGATCGCCGAGCAGCTTCTCGAGGCGCTCCAGCTGGATGTCGATGATGCGCTCGATCTGCTCCTGACCGAGTGGATGGAAGATGATGATGTCGTCGACGCGGTTGAGGAACTCCGGCTTGAAGTGTCGCCGCACCTCCTGCATCACCTGCGTCTCGACGACTGCCCAATCGAGCTTCCCAAAGCTCTCGAGAATGAGCGGACTGCCGATGTTCGACGTCATGATGATGACCGTGTTCCGAAAATCCACAGTCCGTCCCTGCGAGTCGGTGAGCCGCCCGTCGTCGAGGATCTGCAGCAGAATGTTGAACACGTCCGGATGTGCTTTCTCGATCTCGTCGAACAGGATGACGGAGTACGGCCGCCTGCGCACGGCTTCGGTGAGTTGCCCGCCCTCCTCGTAGCCGACATAGCCCGGCGGCGCGCCGATGAGCCGCGCGACGGCGTGCTTCTCCATGTACTCGGACATGTCGATGCGAACCATCGCGTGCTCGTCATCGAACAGGAACTCCGCGAGTGCACGTGCCGTCTCCGTCTTGCCGACGCCGGTAGGCCCGAGGAAGATGAATGAACCGATGGGACGATTCGGATCCTGCAGGCCGGCGCGCGAGCGGCGAACCGCATCGGCCACCGCGTGCACCGCTTCCTCCTGTCCGATGACCCGCTCCGCCAACTCCTCATCGAGCTTCGTGAGTCGTTCGCGCTCGCTCTCGAGCATCCGGCTGACGGGAATGCCGGTCCAACGCGACACCACCTCGGCGATGTCGTCGGCGGTCACCTCTTCCTTCAGGAACTGCGGGCGCCCTTCGCGACTCGACAGCTTTTGCTCCGTCTCGCGCATCCGGCGCTCGAGCTCGGGAATGCGCCCATAGGTGATCTCGGCCGCCTTGGCGAGATCGCCGGCCCGAGTCGCCTGCTCCGCCTCGATGCGCGCCTGCTCGATTTCCTGCTTGATCTTGCCGACGCCCCCGAGCATCTCCTTCTCCTGCTGCCACTGCGCTTTCATGGCCGACGACCGCTCACGCAGCTCGGCGAGCTCACGCTCGATCGCCGAACGACGTTCCACGGCGGTCGCATCTTTCTCCTTCTGCAATGCGGTGCGCTCGATCTCGAGCTGCATGATGCGACGCTCCACTTCGTCGATCTCCTGCGGCATCGAATCGATCTCGATGCGCAGGCGTGACGCCGCCTCGTCCACGAGATCGATCGCCTTGTCCGGGAGGAAGCGGTCGCCGATGTAGCGGTGCGAGAGCGTGGCCGCGGCGATGATCGCATCGTCGGTGATGCGGACACCGTGATGCGCTTCGTAGCGTTCCTTGAGCCCACGTAGAATCGCGATCGTGTTCTCGACCGTCGGTTCGCCGACGTAGACGGGCTGGAAACGACGCTCGAGCGCGGGATCCTTCTCGACGTGCTGCCGGTACTCGTCGAGTGTCGTTGCGCCGACCACGCGGAGCTCGCCGCGCGCGAGCATGGGCTTCAGCATGTTGCCGGCGTCCATCGATCCTTCGGCCTTGCCGGCGCCGACGATGGTGTGCATCTCGTCGATGAAGACGACGTACAGTCCTTGCGAGTCGGAGATCTCCTTCAGCACCGACTTGAGTCGCTCCTCGAACTCGCCGCGGTACTTCGCGCCGGCGATCAACGCCCCCATGTCGAGCGAGATGAGCCGCTTGTTCTTGAGCCCCTCGGGGACGTCGCCGTTGACGATGCGCTGAGCGAGCCCCTCGACGATCGCTGTCTTGCCGACACCGGGCTCACCGATGAGCACCGGGTTGTTCTTCGTTCGGCGCGACAGCACCTGGATGACGCGACGGATCTCTTCGTCCCGGCCGATCACCGGATCGAGCTTCCCCTGCCGCGCCATGTCGGTGAGATCGCGCGTGAAGCGCTCGAGCGCCTGGTACTGGTTTTCCGGGTTCTGATCCGTGACGCGGTGTGAGCCACGCACCGCCTCGAGCGCGTCGGCAAGCGCGTCGTGCTTGGCCCCGGCGGCATCGAGCAGCGCGCGCGACTCCGCGCCGCGCGTGGCGGCGAGCCCGAGCAGCAAGTGCTCGGTCGAGACGAACTGGTCGCCGAGCTTTCGCGCTTCGTCTTCGGCTTTGTCGAAGACCTGGTTGAGCTCGCGCGACATCGTCGGCTGTGCGTCGCTTTGCTTTGGATAACGGGCGAGCTCGCGACGAACGGCATCGCGAATCGCCGCGACGCTGGCGCCCACCTTCTGCAGAATGGGCACGACGATGCTCTCGTCCTGCTCGAGCAGGGCGAGGAGCAGATGGGTATCGTAAACGACCGGATTGCCGGCGCGACGCGCTTCAGCGATAGCCGCGTTGAGGGACTCCGCGGCCTTAACGGTCAGTCGTTCGGGATTGATCATGGTTTAGCGGGTTGGAGAACAGCCACACGACCGTTCCGCAACGACGATGCCCACGAAAGACGCCGCATTGGCGCAGTCGAGCTGCTGGAGCCCGATCAATCGGGCGATCGATCTGCCGAAGCGGCGTGCAGGAGAGACGCGCGTGCCTGATCGGCAAGGGTGGTAATGGCCTCCGCCGCGGCATACGAGAGCGCCGTCGCGATGGCGGACATCGTCGCTTCCGGCACCTGTCGCTCCACTCGTGCACTCCCGGACCAAAGCACGGAATCATCCGCTGCCCTGGTCAGGCGGACGTCCAGTTCGGCGACAGCAGATACACGCTTGCCCCGATCGACTTCCTCGAACTCGCGCACGGTGCCGCGCCACACATATCGCTGCGTGGCGTACGACGGCGGATCGAACAGTGCCCCGTCGCGAGCGATCGGCTGCCGGCGTAATATGTCTTCGGTGAACAGGCCGAGCATCGTGGCGAGCGGCATCGACCACTCGCGCGATGGGTACGATCCGTACTCGGTGTCGCCGATGCGGTAGACAATGTTGCGGTTGCCGTAAATGCCGGGCGCGACGTATGGCGCGACGGCAACGGAACCAGAGGGCAACGGCAGACGGAGACTGGGCTGATCGAGCGCGGTAGCCATGCGAGCCGAGTCCGGGACCGCGAGCCGGTAGAGCTCGAGCGGCGGCAATCGACCGCCGAGACACGCACTCACTGTGACGAGCAGGAGCGCTGGGGCGAGGCGCGCAGTGGCCGCCTGCATCACCGCACCTTGGGGCCGGCGAGCTTCACCGGCGTTTGGCGGCGCTTCAGCACACTCGAAGGATCATTGTCCAGACGTTCCGATAGACGGGCGAGATTTTCCGCCGTCGTGGACATGTTCCGCACGAGGGCGGTGATACCGCCGCCCTCCTGGAGCGCGTCGCGCATGTCGCCGAGCAATCCGTGCAGCTCGCGTACGGTGCGAAGCGCCTCCTGCTCGGTTGATTGGAGTTGCGGGCCGGAGCGCTGGACGGCGGTATCGAGCTGCACGACCAGTCGGGAGGAGCGATCCATCAGGTCGTTCAGGCGGGTGCTGGCGCGGTCGAGCTGCGTGAGCACGCGATCACTGCCACGCGTGGCGGTCAGCACCAGACTATCCATGCGATCGAGGGTGCGATTCACGCGGTCGAGAGGGGACGCACGGGCGATGCGCTCCGCGCCGGTGAGCAGCGTGTCGGCCCGGTCGAAGAAAACGGCGAGCCGGGTCATTGCCTCTTGAAAGCTCAGATTCGTCGTCGTGGGGACCTCTCCGCCATCCGCAAGCGGCGGTGCCGTCGCGGCGCCGGGCTCGAGATGCAGATACGGCTCACCGAGCAACCCCACCTGCGTGATCGACGCACGCGTGTCGACACGGACCGGTGCCTCGCGATGGACGCGGAAGTAGACGACCAGACGCGTCGGATCGGTGCGCGACAGCTCGATGCGTGTGACGGTGCCTACGGGCAGCCCTCCGTAGCGCACGTCGTCGCCGGTGTTGAGGCCCGCCACGTTGTGGAAGACGGCGTGGTACTCGCGACCGTGGCGGAAAAGCGTGGGGTAACGAGCGAATACAACCAGCGCCGCGAGCACGAGCAGCGTGACCGCGAGAAAGCTGAGGATACCGAGCCGCGTCTGGCCCGCGCGATCACGAATGCTCACGTTCCACCCCGTCGGTGGAGCAGTTGCCGAACGATGGGAACCTCGCTGTGCAGAAGCGAGTGGAGGTTGCCCCGCCCGACAATGCGGCCACGGTGCATCACCACGATTTCATCAGCGCCGCCGAAGGCGAATCGGACCTCGTGCGTGAAGATCACGATGCCTGTGCCGCGATGCGCCTGGAGCTCGTCTATCGCGGTATCGAATTCGTGGGCCGCATTGGAATCGAGGCCGACTGTCGGCTCATCGAGAAAGAGGAGCGCCGGCTCGAGCGCGATCGCGCGCGCAAGCGCCACGCGCCGCTGGCCGGCGCGGTCGAGCTGCGATGGCAGCGTCTCACCTGGAGAGTGCACGCCCACCTCATCGAGCAGCCGCTGCGCCGCGTCGCGCGCGGCGCTGCCGTGCTCGCGCCGGTGCTCGAGGATGGGAAGCTCCACGTTCTGCAGCGCCGTGAGATCGCGCAACAGTGCCGAGCTCTCGAAGACGACGCCCACGCGGGCGCGAACGCGCCGCAACACGGCCTCATCGTGGAACCGCGGGTCGAAAGGGATGTCGTCGATGACGATGGTGCCCTGTGATGCACGCTCCAGACCGACGAGATGACGCATCAGCGTCGACTTGCCGGACTGGATGGGCCCGAGCACGACGAGGCGCTGCCCTCGCGGCACGGCGAGATCGATATCGTGAATCACCGGTGCGCGCAGCGGACCGGTGAGTCCGCGCACCTGCAACGCGATGCCGGCGCGCGCCGGCGCGTCAGAGGGCGAGACCGGGGATGAAATAGAAGATGGCATTGACGACCGAATCGGCCGCGAGCACGCCGAGGAGGCAGAAGACCACCGCCCGGGTCGTCGCCTCGCCAATGAGGCCCACACCGCGCCCCACGTTCAGCCCCTCATCGGCAGCGACGATCGCGATCACGAAGCTGAACAGAAATGCTTTGACCAGACCGGCGAGGAGATCCCGAATGGCGAACGAGGAACGCAGCTGCTCCAGGTAGAACAACGTGTTATACCGGAGAAAGAAGGTCGTCGCGAGCCAGCCGCCAAGTGAGATCATCCCGTCGGCGAGAATCGTCAACGCCGGAAGGGTGATCGCCAGCGCGCCGAGCTTCGGCGCGACGAGATACTTGATAGGATCCAGGCCCATGACCCGGAGCGCATCGATCTCCGCATTCACGCTCATCGCGGCGATCTCACCGGCGATACGCGACGCGCTGCGCGTGACGACGAGCAGCGCCACGGCGATGGGGCCCAGTTCGCGCCACGCGAACCAGCCTAACGCTTTCGGCGCCATGGCTTCGGCGCTATACAACTTGAGTTGGTAGGCGATCTGGAAGACCGCGATGACGCCGACCAGCACCGACGCGCCACCGACGAGGCGCATCGCGCCGACACCGATCGTCTCGAGCTCCCGCAGTACGCCGCTGCTGACCACGGAGCGCGGCGATCCGATGATCCATCCAAGCCAGTAGAGGGAGCCGAACGCGACGCGACGGCGGCTGATGAAGCGCGACCCTCGCGCGGCGCCCGGTCCGGCGGAACCCGCGAGGAATGCGGGCACGGTGGACGCAGCGGAAGCCGAAGATGAGGCCATCGACCGGTCGAGGCTGCAAGGGCAAGGCCATGCAGCAGTCGAGAGTCGGGAGTCGAGAGTCGATAGAAAAAAACGCGCTCCGGACTACCGGAGCGCGTTCCAGTTACTGCGACATCCGTACTACTTCACTACTTCGCGACCATGATCTTCCTGACCGGCAACGGTTGGCCGTCGACGATCAGCTGCACCACGTACACTCCCGACGCCGCCTCACGATCGCTCGCCAGGTATTTCCCATTCCACAACGCCGTATAGGCGCCGCAAGGGAGGCTGAGCTTCGTGACAGGTTGCCCGACCGAACCGCCCCACGAGGCGGTGCCCGAGCTGGACGTCGATCCCTGCAGAGTCGGTATTGCCACGAGTTGTGTCAATACGTTGTAAATCCGCAGAGAAACCACGTGCTGCTCACCACCACCTGCACACGTCTCGTCACCGACGGTGAACCGGATGGTGGTTTCTGGATTGAAGGGGTTCGGATAGTTTGATCCGAGTGCCCCTGCCTTGCGCCCTCGGGACGAGGACTGTCCCGCCGCGTACTTTGGCGCGAACGCACAAAGGGCTAGCACGAGCGCAAGTGCTGCCCAGCGGTAACGCATGTCATCTCCGAGCTAACGAAACAGGACCGTCTTGCCTACTCCTGAAAAGGTTGAACAGGTGAAGCCACGTGAGCGCGAAGCTAAGATTCTTAACCCCCCATGTCAAGCAAGCCGTGGCGTGGACAGTGAAGATCCATCGAAAGTTACGTGCCGCGCCAAACACGTCCCGCCGATTGGCGCGCAGTCAAACCTCGACGATCGCAATACTCCAGAAATGGGATCAGATACTTCCGCGAGAAGCCGAGGAGTTCCCTTAATTCCGACGGTCCGTAGGTCAGTCCAGGTAACATTCCGGAACGCAGCGAGTGTATCATCTCGTCCAGCGTCGAAGCTGTATAGTACCGTCCTGCTTCAACTTGCACCACCTCGCCCTCCCGCTCGAGCATCCTGAGCAGGTCCGCCGCCCGCTCCCCAAAGCTTGCCTCGAGCTCGGCGACACTTGGCGGCTCGCGGTTCGCCGACCGTAACTGTTGCAGCATTGCTGTGCGGGTTACACGATCGCCATCGGACAATGTTGGCGACCAACCGGCCCGTTTGATCATGTTCCCATCGATCTGCACGCGGGCGGACTGCACGAGCTCTCGCAAAATGACGTCCGTGAGTGCTGCTGAAGCGCCCAGCCGGGAGCGAATGAACTGGAGCGATACCCCAGGCTCCAGCGGATTCGCCGCATGCTGGTCGTCGACCAGCGAGGCAAGCTTCTCCGTCAATCCGGCGATAACGGTTAGGCCAAACAACCGGCCCTCGATGCACACCGCCACCTCGGTCAAGCTGCCAACGAACGGCTCGACTTCACCGGGTCGCAGACCAACACGCACCGGAAGCGAGGCGAGCTCGAGTCCCTGAGCACCCGACTCCTCGATGAGAAGCAGCGCACGATCCTGCGCCGAGTGCGTTGTCTGCGTCCACGGGCGCGCGCGCGGCGAGGAGAGGGGATCAGTCACGATGCCGCCGCCGAGCGTCGCCACCGGCGACGCGCTGCGCAGCACGAACCGGTCTCCCGAGCGGGCCACGACGGGCTCCGACAGCACTACCCGGGCGGCGCGGCGCTCTCCCGGGTGCAGCGCGCCGCCGCGAACGACGACGCGTGCCCCTACGTCAATCGTTCCGAGATGGAAACGCACCGCGGTGCGAGCGCGTAGCGGCTGTTGGGCGCTATCGAGCAACGCCACCTCGGCGCGAATCCATCGGGACGGTCGCCACGCCTGACTGGTGACCGCGACGCTGCCCCGCCCTGCCTGCGCCAGATCCACGCCGGCCAGGGCAATCGCGGTACGATGCCCCGCCTCGGCTCGGTCCACCGACGCGCCGTGCGTCTGCAGGCCTCTCACGCGAACCATATGGTCGGCCGGAAGCAGCCGCACGGATGCATCCCGCTCGAGCCGCCCCGACCACACCGTGCCCGTAGCGACGGTCCCCGTGCCCTTGATCGTGAACGCGCGATCGATGGGCATTCGAAACAGGTCCTGGGCGTCGCGACGCGGAATCTCGCGCGCAGCGTCGCCGATCATTGCGCGCAGGCGATCGATGCCGGCACCCGTGGCTGCCGAGCATGCGACGATCGGTGCCCCGGAGAGCGATGACGATTGCACCAGCGCGCGTGCGTCGTCGGCCACCAGCTCGAGCCAGTCGTCGTCCACCAGATCACGCTTCGTCAGCGCCACGATTGCCGCGCGCACGCCGAGCAGGTCGAGAATCGCGAGATGCTCTCGCGTCTGCGGCATCACCCCTTCGTCTGCCGCGATGACGAGAAGGGCGATGTCGATCCCGGTGGCGCCGGCCAGCATGGTGCGCACGAATGCTTCGTGGCCGGGCACATCGACGACGCCGATCGTTTCAAGACCTTCGATGTCCAACGGCGCGAAGCCGAGCTCGATGGTGATGCCGCGGCGTTTCTCTTCCGGCAGCCGATCCGTGTCGACGCCGGTGAGCGCGCGCACCAGCGCCGTCTTGCCATGGTCGATGTGGCCGGCGGTACCCAGTATCACGCGGCACTCCAGCTGTCGCGTTCCCAAACATCGAACGCCTGCAACTGGCGTCCGTCAGCGAGGTGCTCGCCCAGGAACTCCCGCAGGAGCCGCTGATGGGCTCGCGAATGGCGGTCTTCGAGGTGCACGTGATGGCCCGCGAGCCAGGCGCGTAGCGCAGCGCGCGCCAACGCAGGCAGCTGGCGGCCGCGCGGTGCCAGCGGCGCACAACGCGGGCAAATTGCGCCGCCCGCGGGATGGCTGAAGAGCACGGAGTCGTCTGCTTCGAGAAACGTGTGGCAGTGCCCGCACACGTCGATGTTCGGCGCGAACCCCAAGCCGGCTACGATGCGCCAAGCGCCCGCTAACGTCGCCTCACGCGCGGCCCCCCCCCCCGCCGCCGCCAGCGCGATGTCATCCAGCGCGGAGACTACCGCGTCAAAAACGCCATCGTCAGCACCCGCGCCCTCGTGCGCAAAGCGGAGCGTGAGCTCGGCCAGAGCCGAAGCGCCGGTGAAACGATCGAGCGCTGACGCCAGCGCCGGCCGCGAGCGCGTGACATCGAACGAGGCGAGGGTATCGAGCTCGCGCCCCGGCTTTGTGTGCAGCTGCGCCCTGCCCTGCACGAACAGGTCGAGTGAGCTGCCGAAGCGTCGGCTCGACCGGCGTGCGCCGCGCGCCAGCACTGATCGCACGCCACCCTCCCTCGTCGACAGCCGCAGGATGCGCGACGACTCCAGGTAGTCGAAGCTGTGGAGGACGATGGCATCGGTGTCGAGCAACGGCATACCACAAGATACTGTGTGCTCCTTCGCCGGGACGTGGCGAGCTCAGAACGCCAGGCGCGCCCCAGCGAGAACCGTCCGCCCCGGGGTGAGAAAGCCGTACGTCTCGGTGTACCTCGTGTCCAGCGCGTTCTCCACCCGCAGTGTGAGCGTGGTGCCAACACGGCCCCCACCCCCGGGGATCACCACCAGCTCGCCGCCGATGTCCGCCCGCGTGTACGCCGCCAGCACCACCGGAGCGGGAGGCCAGCCGGAGTAGTCTCGATCGGCACGATCTCCCTGATGGATCAGCCGCAGGTCCACACTCCCGCGGCTGCTCTGCGCGTAGGTCAGTCCGGCGCTCCAGCTCGTTCGCGGCCGCCGGATGAGGGTCTCTCCGCGCCGATACAGCCCCGCGCTGCTCGTATCGAAGCCGGGATCGATGACGCGGGTATCCAGGTGAGTGAGGCTCGCGTGGGCGGAGAGGCCGTAGCCGGCGCCTCGCACCTCGAACTCCTGCCCGTCGGCTGACGCCCGGGCCACGTTGCAGTAGCTCGCGCCGCACGCGGTTGTGTCGTAGGTGTAGTCGATCATGTTCCGGAACTGCTGAGCAAAGTGCGTGACGCCGACCGTGAGCCGGTTATCGAACAGCGACTGTTCGGCGGCAATGTCCCAGCTGTGCGACTGCTCCGGCCGCAGATTGTGATTGCCGGTCGTGAAGCTCGTGCTGTAATTCTCATAGAACGTGGGCTCGCGAAACGCCGTGCCGCCCGACGCACGCAGGCGCGTCGCGCCAAACAACCGCCAGCTGGCTCCGAGCCGATACGTGCCAAACGATCCGAAGCGCTGATTGTCGTCGTACCGGCCGCCGGCGGCAAAGCTGAGACGACCGCCAGCCACGGAGCCGCCGAGCAGCTGCGCATACAGCGCGTTGTTGGTGCGTGCGGCCGAGAAGAACGTGCTGGACTGATAGCTGCCGCTTTGATAGTCGCTCTGTGATCGCTGGTCCTGGCGCTCGAGGTCCCCGCCGACGGTGAGGGTCGTCGCGGGAGCAACCGTGACGTTCACCCTCCCGTCGACGCTTCGGCGGCGGACCGCGTCGAGCGAAACGTACGTGGCCGGATCGAGCTTGTCCGGCTGTTGATTCGTTCCTCCGCTTCTCTCGTGTGAGGCGACGGTGATTTGCGCATCCACGTTCGACGAGAGGCTGCGGGTCGCCTCGAGCGAGAGGGTCGTGAGGTCGTTGGCGTTGACGGCGCTGCTGTCCACCGGCTTGCCCGAGCCGTTAGTAGGGTAATGGTACGCGTAGTCGCTGTAGCGCAGCCCGACGCGCAACCGCGTACGCTGATCCGGTTCCAGCGTAACGAATCCGCTCGCCACGTTGTTCCGATAGGCATTGTTGAACGCATAGATGCCGCTGGTGGCGTGGTGCGCGAAGTCGAGGGAATAGGACGCGGTACCAAGGGTGCCCAGTGCATCCGCCGTCGCGTCGGATGATCCGTAGCTGCCGGCGCGTGCCGACACCGTCGCGTGTGACGGACCGGTGCCGCGGCGCGTGAAGATCTGCACCACACCCGTGACTGCGTCGGCACCATAGAGCACGCTGGCCGGACCGCGCACGACCTCGATACGGTCGATGTTGTCGGTCGTGAGCGTGCTGAAGTCGAACGACCCGCCGGGATCGTTCACCGGCACGCCATCCACCAGCACCTTCACGTACTTGCTCTCGCCGCCACGCAGAAAGAGAGACGCTACGCCGCCAAACGATCCCGTGCGCACGGCAGCGACGCCGGGCAGGCGCTCGAGCGCGTCGCTGACGCGAGTCACCCCCTCGCGGCGCAACGCATCGCCTTCGATGACGGACACCGCCACAGGCGCAGTCGCGAGCGGCACCGCCACGCGCGTCGCCGTCACGACCACCGGCGGCAGCGTGTCCGTGCGTTGTGCAGTGAGGATTGCCGGGGCGAGCAACGGCAGGATGGCAGAGCAACGGCGAAACATCGTCATCGTTGGGGCCTCTGAGAGGAATGCGGGGATGTGGCGCGGAGGGGCAGCAAAGCGGGAGCGCCGACCGCCGGATCGCGCGTGACGACGAGGGGCCAGTCGTAAACGTGCTCGAGGATGGGCCCGCGCATGACGTCGTCCGGTGCGCCGTCGGCGGCGACGCGTCCCTCGTGCAGTAGGAGCATGCGCGAGGCGAAGCGCGCCACCAGGTTCAATTGATGGCTCACGAGCAACACGGTGTGACCGTCGCGCGCGAGGCGGTCGAGCAGCTCGAATACGGCCATTTCGTGGCCGACGTCCAGGAACGTGGTTGGTTCGTCGAGCACGAGCGCGCGTGCCCCCTGGGCGAGCGCCCGGGCGAGACGCACGCGCTGCCACTCGCCGCCGGACAGGCTGTCGAGCGCGCGGTCGGAGAGCTCGGCGACACCGGCGCAGGCCAGCGCCTGCTCGACGGCGGTGCGGTCCACGCCGCGGGCGGAACGCCAGTCGCCCAGATGCGGATAGCGGCCCAGCATCACGTAGTCGCGCGTCGCGGCGGTGAACGCCAGCTCCTCGCGCTGGGTGACGACAGCCACTCGTTTGGCAAATCCGACGCCGCCGAGCGCGCGAACGGGCACGCCGTCGACGAGGATGCGTCCCGCACCGAGCGGTATCCGCCCGATAAGTGCCCGCACGAGCGTACTCTTGCCGCTGCCGTTCGGGCCCACGACGGCCGTGATGGCGCCCGGCAGCGCTTCGAGACTCACACCGCCGATCGCGTCGCGCGGCGCTCGCCGGTAGCGGATGACCACGTCGTCGAAGCGAATCACGTCAGGCGGCGCAGCTGCGCGAGAAAGAACGGCACGCCGATGACCGCCGTGACGGCGCCAAGGGGGAGCTCGGCCGGGGGGCGGGCGACGCGCGCGACCAAGTCGGCGGCAACCACCAGCGCCGCTCCGCACACGCCGCTGGCCACGAGCAACGCTCGATGGCGTCGCGCACCAAAGCGCCTGACGATGTGCGGCACGACGAGCCCGACGAAACCGATCAGCCCCGCCGCGGCAACGGTCGCAGCGGCGAGGAACGCCGCGACGCCGTAGACGCGCCGAGCGTCGGCAACGACGTCGAGACCCATCGCCGCCGCCGCGTCTTCACCGAGGGCGAGGATGTCGATGCGCCGTGCCCATGCGACCAAGGCGCCAGCACCCACAACGAGATAGACCGCCAGCCATCCATCGGCGCTCCACGTGGCGTCTGCGGCAGAGCCCATCATCCACCACGTCGCGTTGCGCACGACGCTGGCGTCTGCGTTCGCGAGCACGATCATGATGATCGCATTCGCGAACGCGCCGACGATCACACCCGCCATGAGCAGAATGCGGGGATCACCGCGCGTGCCGGAGACGTGGGCCACGAAGAACGCCAGCGCCACAGCGGCCACTGCACCGGCGAACGCGGCGGCGGGAATTACGGACGCAACAGCACCTGCGGCCACCGCGAGCACCGCCCCCACCGCTGCCCCGCCGCTGACACCGAGGAGATACGGTTCCGCCAACGCATTGCGCATCGCGCCCTGCAGGGCGGCGCCGGAAACCCCGAGCGCCGCTCCGATGAGCGCCGCGAGGACCACGCGAGGAGCGCGCAACGAGCGAACGACGACAATGCCGGTCGGGTCGCCCCGGCCGAGCAGCGCGTTCCACAGGTTGGCTGGCGCGATGGGCACCGGGCCAAGCGCGATGCCCAGCAACACCGCGATGACCAGAGCCAGGACGAGCAGTCCCCAATATCTGGCTGGCATGATCAGCGACCGATTCGCGCGCTATCGCGCAATGCCGAGTGCAGCTGCCGCGCAAGCGAGATCGCGGCTTCGCCGAGTCGCACCGATGGGCGAGTGACGAGGTTGGTGTCATAGCCGATGACGCGGCCTTCCCGCACCGCGCGCAACGGCCGCCAGGCGGCGTCAGCGCGCAGAGCGGCGACGGCGTCAGGCGTTGTGATCACATAGTCCGGATCGCGATGGACGACGTCTTCGAGCGTCACCGTCGGGGAGGCAGCGGGGAGCGACGCGTACACGTTGCGTGCGCCGGCGATCGCCACCAGCTCGGTGAGATAGCTGCCCCCTCCGATAGTGATCACGGGCCGTTCGTTCATCTCGAAAAACACCGTGGGGTGTGGAAGCGTCGCAGTTGCGGCCCGGACGCGACGCAGTGTAGCGTCGACCGTGTCGACCGTCTGGTCTGCACGCGCCGAATCGCCGACGACCCGGCCAAGCAGGCGGGTCACACGGCGAAAATCAGCGATGCGGTCGATGCGGAACGCGGCGACCGTGATCCCGGCGTCGCGAAGGCGGCGTGCGGCATCGCGATTGGCGGCGCTGGCGTAGAGCAACACCAGGTCGGGATGCGCGGCCAGCACCGCTTCGATATTGGGTCGCAACCCGTTGCCGAGGTCGGGAACGAGGCGGGCGGAGTCGGGCCAATGATCCCAATGCGTTCGGCCGACGAGGCGCCTCCCGGCACCGAGCGCGAACAGGATCTCGGTGGTGGATGGATCGAGCGATACGATGCGCGCCGGCGGGGAGGCGATGCGGACGCTGTCGCCGAGATCGTCGCGAATGGCGGCGCCACGTGCCGGCTGCACGCCGCGACAGGCGGCGAGCGCGGCGACGATAGTGACGGCCATGGCGAAACCTGAATACACAACGAGCATCCTCGCTCTCGGCAGGATGCCCGGCACGCCCGAAGCGCCTAACGAACTGCGGGGCGCTCCGATCGCCACCAGTCCTCCCCCGAGGAGCTGTCGAACGTGGCGCGAACGTGGGTCGTCTCCTGGCTCCGGGCCGCGGCGCTCGCCTTCCCGACGATTGTCAGTGGCGTCGTGAGCGCGCGTATTCGCCCGTTACAGTGGCGGGGCCGCACCGGTGTCGCACCGGTTTCCGTGTCCCGCGTCCGCTTTCAATTGTGCGCCGAATCTACTGCGACTGGCGTTCCGCAGCAAGCGCGGCGGCGAGACGCGACTTCAACGCGGCACGCTCTGCGGCGTAACGAACACGGTCCTCACCGCCGACCGACGCAGCGTGCTCCATGCGGGCGTCCAGCGCCGCGAGGTCGCGGAGCAGCGCCTCGGAGACATACTCCGGCGATGCGGGCAGCGCTGTCACGGCGGACAGCGCGACGGCCGTGGGGCGGCGCGCCCGGCGGTGAAAGGCCGCCGCCAGACCGGCAATCATCGCCACGCCTAACGCGGCGGCGACCACGGCGATGTACGTCGAGCGGGACATCTCCGGCCCCGGCGGGTCGATGGTGAGAATCGTGTTGGCGGGCACGTCCTCGGCGAGAAAGCGCTTGAACCGTCGTGTGTTGGCGGCGAACGACTCCGCCTGCTTCAGGTGCACCGCCGAAACCTTGGCACCCGGCTCTTCGGTGAGCACCTCGAGGACGGTCGCTGCCTGCTCCATCGGCAGCTTGAGCGGAAACGCCTTGCTGCCTAACGAATAGACGAACGAGAGCTGCCGGATGCCTGGACTCAGCGGCGCGAAGAGCAGCACGCTGTCACCGCGCATCGTCACTGCGCCTGGCGCGATGTCGGCGGCGGGATTCACGCGGAAGCCAGCCGCGCCGGCGGGAAGATGGGTCATCCACGTCGGCGTGGCACCATCGCGGCTGACGCGAGTCAGCGAGCTGTCGTTCGCGAGATCGTAGACCTCCGCGATCTCGCGCCTGCCGTCAGGCTCCGGGGCAGACACGATCACATGGCGTCCGGCGAGCCGGACGCGCAGTGGGCCGCTCGTCGTGTCGAACACCGTGATTGCGGCCGCATCTCCGACAGCGTCCGCGCGCGTCGGCTGCGAGAAGTACGCGATGCCGCCATAGCTCGTGGACACGAAGTACAGCGCGTCGGGACTTCCGTACGGGCGATAGCTGAAGCGGTACGCGCCGGCGGCGGAGGTAAAGCCCGAGTCGAGGGGACCGGCCCTGTCAGGCCCGACACGGTGCAGGACGACGCGCGCGTGCGCCATGGGACGAATCCCCGCGGGCGTACCGCGCATCACCCGACCGGCGATGATGTGTAGCGACTGGAGTGACGGCGTGGAGTCGGAGGCCGGCTGCTGGCGGTGTGCGCCGTGCCACGCCAGGACGAGCGCGAGCGCTGAAAGGTGCCTAGAGATTGAACTTCCCGAAGTCTTCCGGCCGCAGGTGCTCAAGATACTCCTTCAACTGTTCCGCGCTGAGCTCCATGCTGCCCGACAGCGCCTCGCTTTCCTGCACGGCGACGTCTTCCGGAGATGCTTCCTCCACCTCCACGTTCGTGAGCAGGGCATCGGCGGCGAAGATGGGCGCGGCGAGTCGCAGCGCAATCGCGATGCTGTCCGACGGCCGCGCGTCGATCTGCACGAGCGCGTCCCCGCGGCTGATATGCAGCTCGGCGTAATAGGTATTTTTTTCGACACGAGTGATCTGGACGCGTCGCAACGACCCACCGAGCCCGATCACGAGGCTCTTGCACAGGTCGTGCGTCAGCGGTCGGACGCGTTTGATGTTGTGTATCTGCATGACGATGGACTCGGCCTCCGCCTGGCCGATCCAGATCGGCAACATGCGCGAGCCGCCCTTCTCCTGAAGCACGAGCACGTATGATTGCGTCGTGCTGTCGAGGCCGAGCCGAGCTACCGTGACTTCGATCATGTCCATGCTGCACTCGTCGAACTGCGCTCAGCGAACAGCGCGCCTGGCCGACAGTCTGTCGGGTCCATGAGAAGAATGTCCTCGTACCGCGCCCCGCGCCAACTTTCTTCGGCTGCTGCCGCAGATCCTGTCTGATGCCGCCGAGGCGAGCTGAACCTCGCAGCGTCCCCGCGGGTCGCCGACCACAAGTCGCGAATGGTGCTTTATGTGATACGTCACAGCACCGCTGGAAAGTTCCGTCGGCATAGCGTGCCGATGATTACAAGATACCCAGGTACGGGACGTCGCCGAGCGCCTCCTTCAGACTGGAATCCAGCTCGCGATGCGCATCGGCAGCGTTCCGGGATGTGGTGGCGCGCTGCGCGGCCGCGGCAGCCACTTCCACGGAGATGCCGCGGACGATGCGCTTGACGAGCGGCACCGAGCGCGGCGCGACGCTGAGCTGGCGGACACCGAGGCCGATGAGCGCGAACGCCATCAGCGGCTGGGAGGCCATTTCGCCGCAGACGGCCACTTCGAGCCGCGCGTCATGCCCCACCATGACGGTGCGCTGAATGAGGCGCAGCACGGCCGGATGCAGCGGCGTGAAGCGCGTGGCCAGATTGGCATTGCCACGATCCACCGCCAGCGTGTACTGCACGAGATCGTTCGTGCCGATGCTGAAGAACGATACGTCCCCAATCAGGGTATCGGCCGCGACGGCGGCTGCGGGCGTCTCGATCATGACGCCTAACGGGACGTCACGACGGAAGCGGGCTCCCTCCGCTTCCAGCTGGCGCCCGGCCTCGTCCAGCAGTGCCCGGGCCTGCCGCACCTCGTCGAGCGTGACGACGAGGGGCAGCATGATCCGGACGTCACCGTCGGCCGCCGCCCGGAGCAGCGCCCGAAGCTGCGGCAGAAAGATGTCAGGTTGGTCGAGACACATCCGGATCGCGCGCCACCCGAGAAAGGGGTTCGCCTCGGTGGCATAGCCGCCGACCGGAAGCTTGTCACCACCAATATCGTACGTTCTGATCACCACCGGCTGGCCGCCAAACGCCTTCACCACGCGGCGGTAGGCGCGGTACTGCTCCTCCTCGTCAGGCATGGTCGCCCGCCCGACGACGAGAAATTCCGTACGCAGGAGCCCAACGCCCTCGGCACCGCTGGTGGCAGCGAGCTCCGCCTCCTCGGGAAGATCGACGTTGGCGCGCAACGTCACGCGCACACCGTCGGTGGTGACCGGTTCGAGCGGAGCGAGGCGTCGCAGCTCCGCTTCGGCGATCGCCTCCTGGCGTGCGCGCTCGCGATACGCCTCCACGTCATGGTGGGTCGGACTGATACCGAGCAGGCCGGTCGAGCCATCCAGGATGGCGCGTTCACCACCCTTGAGCTCCGCCGTCGCCGTGCGTACGCCGACGATGGCCGGCAACCCCAACGAGCGGGCGAGGATCGCGACGTGTGACGTACGAGTGCCCGCGTCAGTAGCAATCCCCACGATTGCCTCTCGGTCGAGCTGCACGGTGAGGGTCGGGGTCAGATCGTGTGTCACGAGGATTGCCTTCGCGCCCTTGGGTACATCGACGGGATCGTGATCACCCATCCCGAGCAGCAGCGAGAGCACGCGGATATGGACATCCGTGACATCGGCGATCCGCTCGCGCAGCATCGGGTGGGCCGCGCGGGCGAACCGTTGCTTCGACTCGAGCATGACGAGATCGAACGCCTTCTCTGCGCCGAGATTCTGCCCGATCAGCTCATCGACGGCGCGCCGCAGCTCCGGATCCTCCAGAATCGAGAGCTGCACATCGAAGATCGCCGCCTCCTCCTTCCCGGCGCTGGCCTCGACACGATCACGTACTGTCCTCAATCGCTCGCGTGCCTTCGCCAAGGCATCCTCGAAGCGCTGCAGCTCGGCGTGTATCGCATCGTCGGAGATGATCCGGTGGCGGACGTCCGGCACCTCCCAGCGCAGAAGATGCACCGTGCCGACGGCAATGCCTGGAGACGCTGGGATGCCGAGGAGTTTACGCTGCACTCATCGCTCTCCGAACTTGTTCGCGATGAGATGCGCCAGGGCATCGAGCGCTTCGTCGGCGTCGGGACCTTCGGCCCGCAGCGAGAGTGTGGATCCACATTCCGCCGCGAGCATCATCACACCCATGATGCTCTTGCCGTTCACCTCGAGATCGTCGCGCACGACGGTGATGTCGCTCCGGTATTTCGCGGCCACCTTGACGATCTCGGCGGCCGGCCGTGCATGCAAGCCATTCTTGTTGACGATGGTGACAGAGCGCTCTGGCATCAGTGGATCACGGCGAGGAGAACGAAGAGAGAAAGGACTCCGAGAGCGAGGCGCCAGCCTTCGATACGGCCCTTCAGCTTGATGATCAGCCATGCACCGAGGAGCACAGCGATCAGGACTTGCCCGGTCAGCCCACGCGCAGGGCCGATGATTCGTGCCAGTGCGAGCGGGAGGGCGACGCCGGCCGCGAATGCCGCGAGCAATCCGACGACTTGCGGCCCTCGCCGTAGCACCGGATTGCCCAGCGAGCCAGCGACGCGTAATCCATGCGTCCAACCGGTGCGAAAGCCCCAGATGCGAAGCGCCAAATGGCCGGCGTTGTAGAGGACGAGGAAAAAAATGAGGACCAACCACGGGCTGCCACCGAGGCCAAACAGCGCCAGCGCGGCCAGCGAGCAGAAGGGGAGCCACCCAGCCCAGACGAGACGATCGCCGACGCTGCCTAACGGGCCACAGAGCGCGGTGCGGAAGCGCTCGATGCGCTCCGGCGCCTCGCCATCGAGCTCCGCGCGCGCGAGCGCGCCGACAGCGACCGCGGCGAGATAAGGATGCGCATTGAAGTAGTGGCTCTCCCGCGCCAAGGCTTCACGGTAGGCACGTCCGCCGACACCCCCGGGAAGCCGTCGCAGCGCCGGCTCGAGCGCGAAGGCCAGGCCGTTACCCAGGAGCAGCTCGTAATTGTACGCGCCCTGAATCGCCAGCATGCGGAGATGAATGGCGACACGCGTCCCCAGCGACAGCTGCGCGTGAGGCCGCTGCACGGTGGCCGACGCGGTGGCCATCGTCATTGCGCCACCAGCAGGCCCAGGCCGAGCGCCAACCCGCCGATGAAGCACCAGCGCGCACCGGCTATCGAGTGGAAGATCTTCCAGGCCGCGCCGGCCGTGACGCTGGCCGCGACGGCGACGGCAACAGCGCGAGCGTGCCGCTCGTCGAGGCACCAGCCGGCGCTGGCCGGATGAGCGGCCGAGCACCTGCTGAGACTATCCGTCCACACGCCGAGCACCGCATCCGTGATCGGCGCGAGCACCGCATACGCCATGGCGGTGAGCAGGGCGGCTCGGGCGAAATCCGCGGTGAGACCGAGTAATTGCAGACCGATGAGAGCATCGCGGTCACCAGCATCGATCGCATCGCGACGGTGTGTCGCCCATGCCGCATTCAACGCACGCAGCTTCACCAGCGACCAGCCACTCACGAACGCCGTTGCAAGCGCTCCGAGCATCGACACGGCCATCCCGCCGGCGGGATGATTCGGATGCGTGGCGAAGAGCGCTCCGCCGACAACGGCCGCGGAACCCCACTCCGGGTAGCGCGACGCGCCGAATGGCAGCGTCTCCAGCGCAATCAGCTCCAGCGCCGCTCCGATCAGTAGTCCGCTCGCTGGCTGACCGAGCAGCGCAGCCGTGAGGGTCGCGGCAACGAGCGGGCGTGAGATCATCGCTTGTGGAAAACTCACCACGTCGAGGCCCAGCACGCCACCAAGTAGCGCGAGCGGCACGACGTCACCCCACGGTGTCATGCCGCATCTCCGGCGAGCAGCTCCTCGATAGGAATCGCTCGCGCGCCCGGAAGGTCCTGCGCCGTAACGGTGACACCACGAGCGGCGAGGGCATGCAGCGCCCGCTCTTCGTCAGGCGAGAGGAAGAGATAGCGCAATCGTTGCACGCGGCCCGCACGGTGGTGAATGCCACCGACGTTCACGGTGGTGATGCCGCAGCTTTCGACGAGGCGCTGCATGGTTTCGATGTCGCCGGTGAGGAGCATGCCGCGTCGGGCGTCGGTCCGATATGCGTCCACGCAATTCGCCGCGTCGGCGGCAGTATGGAAATAGACATCCATGTTCGGGGGCACGGCCATACGATACAGCTCCTGCTCCCATTCGCTCGCCGCAACAGTATCGTCGACGAGGACGATGAAGCGGAGATCCAGTGGTTGTCCCCAGCCCACGACGACCTGTCCATGTATGAGCCTGTCGTCGATACGATTCAGAACGAGGGTCACGCCGTCGCTCCCGCAACGGTGATCGCGACGCGCCCCCGTTCGGCCGAATGGCGCGCCGCCTCGGGTGGCGACATTCCCTCGGCGAACACGAAATCCAGCAAGATCGGAAGATTGACTCCGGCAATCAGGACGGCGTCGCCCATACCGCGCAAGATCCGCCGCGCAGCCATCGTGCAACTACCGGCTTGAAGATCGGTGAAGATGACGCGCACACCCGACTCCACCATGCGTTGCCGAAGCAGATTTTCGATGTCTGCAGCCGAGAGCTTCTGCACCGAAATCGGAATGAACAGCGCGCCCCGGCCGGTGATCTGTTCGACCGCAGACTGGAGGCCGGCGGCAAACTCGCCGTGCCCGGCGATGATTGCCCGCGGTGTGTCACTCATTGTCTTCCTGGAGATAGCGGCGGACATCCGACGCAGCACGCATCTGCCTCAGCAGGCGTTCGTTGAAACGTTCCGCGGCATCGACCCCGCTGTACTTGAGCAGATGGTTCATCGCGATCACTTCGGCGATCACCGTGATGTTTTTGCCGGGGTTGAGCGGTACGCTGATCTTCGGCAGCTCGACGTCGAGAATGGATTTCGCCTCGCCATCCAATCCGGTTCTGTCCACCGGCGCATCCTGCTCCCACTCGGTGAGCTGGACGACCACCTCGATGCGCTTCTGCACGCGCACGGCGCGAATACCGAAGATCGCGGGAATGTCCACGAGACCGACGCCACGGATCTCCATGTAATGACGCTGGAGCTCGTGGCCGCGTCCGATGAGGACGTCGTTGCCACGCCGCTTCACCATCACGAGATCGTCCGCCACGAGACGATGGCCGCGCTCCACGAGATCGAGGACGCATTCTGATTTTCCGATGCCGCTGCGTCCCACGAACAGGAGCCCCACGCCGAACACATCGGCGAGCGAGCCATGGATGGTCGTCGATGGGGCGAATTCCTCCTCGAGCCAGGGCTTGATGCGGTTGTAGAACTCGTTGGTCTTCAGCCGCGATCGTATGAGTGGCACGCGCGCCTTGGCGGCCGCTTCGACGAGATCGGCGGGCGCGTGTTGGCCTTTGGTGATGAACACGCACGGAATAGGAAAGGAGAAGAAGATCTCGAGGATCCGCTGCCGTTCTTCCGTGGTCAGCGATTTCAGATAGGTGATCTCCGTCTCTCCGAGCACCTGCGAGCGCCGCGCCGGAAAGCGCTCGACGTACCCTGCGAGCACGAGCCCGGGACTCGATACGTTCGGACTGCCGATTTCGCGTTCGAGCCCGTCCGTCCCAGGCACCTGATCCAGTTGCAGCACATCATGCATGCGCTCGAGCAGGTTGCCGACGGTGAGCTTCTGGTTCACGTCGGTGCGGCCCTGCGGAGCCGTGGTTTCTTGCTGCGCTTGAGGTATTGCAGCTGCGCATTGACGCGACTGAGCGCCTCGGTGATCGCCGTACCGAAGAAACGGGCTCGCGCTTCCGCGACGTAGCGCCGGCCACGTCCGACCTCGAGTGTAATTTCTACTCGCCGATCCGGGCCGTCTGCGGCAAAGCGTACCACCGCAGCAACGGCGCGGCCGAGGCGACGCTCGATCTTGCGGAGGCCCTGTTCGGCACGCTGTCTGTGCAACGAAGAAATGTCGGCGTTATGCGCGTGAAAGATGATCTCCATCGGCTACCCCATTGTTCAGCTGATCACCGAACACTCGCCGCAGCGGGCGTGGCCTGCACCAGGTGCAGCAGGTGTCGCTCGGTTTCGTTCGCAGCGCGCTCCCAGGTAAAACTCTCGGCGAACAGGCGGGCCTGGGCCCCCAGGCGCTCGACGAGCTCGTGAGAGTGGGCCAGGGCAAGCATGGCCGACGCCATAGCACCGACATCGCCGTGCGGTACGAGAAAACCCGTCTCACCATTCCGTACGGATTCGCGAATGCCTGGTGAATTCGAGGCGACGACCGGTGTAGCACATGCAGCAGCCTCGAGGTTCGTGATACCCCATCCTTCCTTGGGAGACGCAAAGACCAGAGCCCAAGAGCGGCGCAACAGAGCGAGCTTCTCCGCCTCGCCTATACGCCCAAGAAACCGTACGCGATCCCCGAGGTCAAGCGAATGCGCCAGAGTCTCCAACGAGGAGCGGTAGTCCCCTGCACCAGCTATCTCGAGCGTCGCCGTGGGATGCTGCATTGCGGCAAACGCGCGAATCACGTGATGCACACCCTTGTACTTCTTCATCCGGCCGAGATACGAGAACACCGGCTGTGCGTCGCGCGCTCCCGGCGATGGTGTGTACGTCACCGTATCGACGCCAGGATAGATCACTTCGACGTTGGAGGCAGGAATGCCGCGGATGACCAGGTCCTCCTTCGTGCTCTCGCTGATCGCCTCGAAGCTGGTGTCGCGATACACGCGCCCGAGAGGGCGTTCGGCCAGCCAAACGGCGGCGGCGAGCGGAAATGCCAGCTCCTGAAACGCTGTCCCGCCAAAGAGGTGCGGGACGAGCGCCATGACGCGCGATGCGGGCCCGCCCCACAGCGGCGTGTACAACGGCACCTTGTTGATGTCCTCGACAAGAATATCGAAGCCGGCGGAGAGCGTGCGCCGGTAGTAGGAGCGCGCCAGGAACGGGAAGGAGTGCCGCGTTCCAACACGGTGCACCTCGATGTCATCGAGCCGCACCCGAGGAGGACAGCCCGGCCAGCCGCCACAGAGGAGCGACACCGAGTGACCCATTCGAGCCAGACGCCCGAATATTTCGTGCAAGTGGATTTCGGCCCCCCCGGCGAGTGGATTGTCGCGGTCCTGCCAGTTCACTAGCAGGAGCTTCACGTGATTCGGCCCATCCGGCGGGCGAGCGCGTCCAACACGCCATTCACGAACTTGGCGCTCTGCACGGTGCCGTAGCGCTCGGCGAGGCGCACGGCTTCCTGAATCACGACGCGGGGAGGCGTTTCGCCGCGCTGAAGCTCTGCCGCACTCATTCGCAAAACGCACCGTTCCACCACGCCAAGCCTGTCGAGACGCCAGTTGGTCGTCACATCCGCGAGCTGGCGGTCGAGAGCATCGCCGTGCATAGCGACCGTGCGCACCAGCGGCTCGGCAATACGCCGCTCCTCCGGCGCGACGCTGAGCTCGTCCCAGATCTGTGTGGCGACACGCTCCAATGGCTGATCGCGGCGCAGGTCCCAGGCGTACAATGCTTGGAGCACGCGCGCACGTGCGCGCGTTTCAACTCTCTTCCGCGGCATCCAGACGTCCGAACAGATCCGCCATCTCGAGCGCAGCCATGGCTGCGTCCCATCCTTTGTTTCCATGCTGCCCGCCCGCGCGGGCCTCCGCTTGCGCCATCGTGTCACACGTCAACAGACCGAAGCCAACCGGCACGTCAAAGTCGATGGCGATCGACGACAGGCCACGAGCGGCCTCGCCGGCCACATAGTCAAAGTGCGGTGTGTCGCCACGCACGACGGCACCGACCGCGATGATCGCGTCGTACCGTTCCGTAACGAGCAATCGTCGCGCGGTGACCGGCAGCTCCCAGGCGCCCGGTACCCACACGAGATCGATGTCATCCGCAGCGGCGCCATGCCTCACGAGTGCATCGAAGGCGCCGTCAACGAGTTTCTGCGTGACATTCTCGTTGAAGCGGCTGGCCACGACGACGAAACGCCGCCCATGGCCGTCCGGCATGCCGGAGAATTCTGCCATTACGAGGCGAGCAGGTGCCCGAGCTTGTCTCGCTTGGTGCGCAGATACCCGGCGTTCTCATCGTGCTCCGGCTGCACGATCGAAACGCGCTCACCCAACCGGAGGCCGTAACCCTCCAAGCCGACGAGCTTTCGCGGGTTGTTCGTGATCGGCCGGATGGACTTGAGCCCGAGATCCAACAGAATCTGCGCCCCGATGCCGTAGTTGCGCAGATCAGGCTTGAAGCCCAGCTGCTCGTTCGCCTCCACTGTATCGGCGCCGCGATCCTGCAGCTCGTACGCCTTCAACTTGTTCAGCAGTCCGATGCCTCGCCCTTCCTGATCAAGATATACGATGACACCGCGTCCTTCGGCGGCGATCATGCGCATCGCCGTGTCGAGCTGCCAGCCACAGTCGCAGCGCAGCGAGTGGAACACGTCACCCGTGAGGCACTTCGAGTGCATGCGGACGAGAACATTCTCGCCGTCGCCAATCTCGCCGTAGACGAGAGCGACGTGCTCGTGCGCGTCGACCACGTTGTGATACCCCACGATGCGCCACGTGCCGTGCTGGGTCGGCAGCCGCGCCTCGGCTACGCGGTGCACGAGCCTTTCGGTCTTCAGGCGATGGGCGACGACCTGAGCGACGGTGATGAAGGGGATCTTATGCTTGCGCGCGAATGCCTCGAGCTGCGGCCGCCGTGCCGCACTTCCGTCGTCGTTCAGGATCTCGCAGATCACGCCCGCGGGGTACAAGCCGGCCAGGCGCGCCAGATCGACGGCAGCCTCCGTGTGGCCCACCCGCTGCAAAACACCTCCTTCCCGGGAGCGTAACGGAAAGACATGACCACCGTGCCGCAGATCTCCGGGCACGGTTGCAGGATCCACGACCACGCGAATCGTCGTCGCGCGATCCTGGGCGCTGATCCCGGTGGTGACGCCAAACCGTGCCGCGGCATCGACACTCACCGTGTACGCCGTCCGGTACTCGTCGATGTTCACTTCCGCCATCGGCGCGAGTCCGAGTTGATCGGCGCGCTCGCCAGTAACTGCCAGGCAGATCAATCCGCCGGCGTTCTTGATCATGAAATTGACCAACTCGGGCGTTACGAGCTGCGCCGAGCAGATCAGATCTCCTTCGTTTTCGCGATCCTCGTCGTCGGCAACGATAATGAACTTGCCGGCGCGGAACGCCTGAATTGCCGTTTCGATTGGTGTGAAGTTCATGTGGAACCTTTCGATTGGGGATCTGTGACGACGCTCAGAGCGCCGGCATCAGGAATGTCTCGCCGTCCCCCGCTCGTAAGCTAACATGAATTTCTGCACATACTTCCCGATCATGTCGGCTTCCACGTGCACCAGATCCCCCGGCTCGAGCAGGCCCAAGGTCGTATGACGCAGGGTGTATTCGATGAGTGACAGCTGCAGGACATCGCCCGAGGGTAGATCGTTTACCGTCAGGCTCACGCCGTCGATGGCTACGGACCCGTGCTGAACCATAAGGTCGGCGAGATGTTCGGGGAGAGCAAGATTGACAATCCGAGCGTCGATCTGCTGTTGCACTGCAACCACGCGCGCAACTCCGTCCACGTGCCCCTGCACGATGTGACCTCCGAACCTTTCGCCAAGTCGAAGCGCACGTTCGAGATTCACGCGCCGACCCGCGGCCCATCCGCCCACCGTGGTGCGGTCGACGGTCGTGACGACCGCCGCGACCGTGAACCACAACGCACCTCGCTCGCGGACCGTCAAGCAGGCGCCGTTCACCGCGATGCTCTCTCCCTCGGCGAGATCGTCATAACGACAGTGAATGCGCAATTCGCGACCAGCGGCCGTTTCCGAAGTGCTCTCCACTACTCCGACGTCGTCGATCAACCCGGTGAACACTAGGCCGTATGCAGAGCGTAGATGGTCATCAGATCATCACCAAACGAACGGCGGTCGATTATCGGCAGCCGGCTCGCGCTCCCGAGGGCCGTGGGAGCGATGTGGGCGAAGGCGTTGAGCGCGCCCGACCCTAAAATGACGGGTGCTTGAAAGATAATGAGACGGTCGACGACACCTGCGTTGAGGAAAGAGCCGGCAAGGCGCGCTCCGCCCTCTAGCAAAAACGAGCGCACGCCCGCGGTCGCGAGATCGCGAAGTGCTGTTTCCAACGAGCTGGTCACCAGAATCTCGACGCCGATCTTCCGGAGGGCTGCGGCGCGGTCATTGTCCGCATTCATGGTTACGAGTGTCGTCGGCACATCGCGCGCTGTGCGGGCGACGGCGGCATCCAGCGGTGTTCGGAGCGCCGAGTCGAATATGATGCGCCGCGGTGGCACGCGCGGCGGCAACGCGTCGCGCACGGTCAACTGAGGATCGTCGGCGAGCACGGTGCCGATGCCGACGGCAACGGCATCCACGCCGGCTCGCAATCGATGGACTTCGCGACGAGCACTTTCGCCAGTAAGCCAACCGCGCGATCGCACAGCCTCGGCTATGCCGCCGTCAATCGAGATGGCAAGCTTCAGAATGACCCATGGACGGTCACTTGCAAACGAGTGGAAGAAGGACGCATTGAGCTCGCGCGCGTCCTGCTCTTCGATCCCTGAGACAACGTTTATGCCCGCTTCTCGCAGCCGCTCCACGCCACCTCGTGCGAGTGGATTTGGATCGCGTGCGGCGATGACCACCTCGCCAATTCCCGCCGCGACAATTGCTTGTGTGCATGGCGGGGTTTTGCCGAGGTGGTTACAGGGTTCGAGGGTGACAAAGAGCGTGGCGCCGCGGGCACGATTGCCGGCCGCCTGCAGCGCCGACACTTCGGCGTGCGACTCGCCATAGCGAGCGTGCCAGCCTTCGCCGACGATTTCATCGCCCTGAACGACAACGGCGCCGACCATCGGGTTCGGCGCCGTGTGTCCCCACCCTCTGCGGGCGAGGTCGAGCGCTCGGCGCATGTACGCGTGGTACGTGTCCAAGTCCGAGCGCTCGTTCTCTACCATTGATCAGAATCCGATACGCAACCCGACGGAGCCATAGGTGCGCGATTTGTCGGGGCGGCCGCCGCTAAACGTGTTGAAGGTGTTTACGGTGCCGCCGCTCACTTCCCCGACTTCACCGACGAGCTTCGCGAGGAAGAGATTGAGCGTGACGTCTGCGAAGTAGTTCGTGCGCGTCAGCGACTGCGTCATCTGTATTTGACTGGACGTCACGTTGCCTAGTGCGCTCTTCGCCGTCGCCTGGACGTTGGCCGAGGCGTCGTACTTGTCCTGACCAACGCCTGCGGCCAGTCCGAAGATGATCAGGCTCTTGCTGGCAACGAGACGCCACGCGCTCGTGCTCACGGTGGTGTTGGTGACAGTCACGTCGATGTTGGGGGAGTTCCCCTTCATGTCCGTCGTCGGGATGTCGCGTTTGAGATAGCTCACCGAGACGCCTGGCGTGATCAAGGACTCCTGAATGAGGCCGAGACGCGCGCCGTAGCCGATCTTCAGATTCGTCTGTGGCGTGATCGAGAAGGAATTCTGCGTCACCGTGGGCACGTACGTGGCGCTGGCCAAGGCATCCAGACCGAGAACGTTCGTCACGCCAAGCGAGATCCCTTTGAAGATGCCGAGTGCGGCATCGGCCGTGGGCAAACCAATGACGTGCGTGACACTTGGCAGTGTATGCTGCTGCTCGCCCTGGAAACTCGGTGTGGGAAAGTTGCCGATATCGGGGATATCGCCCTGAAATACGTTTCCACGAACATCGATCGCGAAATGTCCCAGTCCTCCGAGGCTGCCTCCCTGACCGAGAGTGGAGTTGCCGCCGGTGAGCGCAAGGCCAAGCTGCGGCGCCATGAGTTGAAAGATGTCCACTGCCATCTGGCAGGCATCCTGCGACGCACGCGCATTGTCCGGAATTCCGAAAGCGTTGGTTGTACCTGGAGGACAGGTGTTCGCCTGCGCCTGCGCAGCACCAACCGCGAATACCGAGAGTGCACCAGCAACAACGAGAATTCGATTCATACAAGCTCTCCTTTGAGAATGACCCGGCCGCTCCCCTTCTCCACGTAGCCCATCTGCCACGCCGGCGTGCCGGCGGCGCGTGCTGACTCGAGAACCGCGTCAGCGTCGCCAGGACTCACGACCACCACCATACCGACGCCCATGTTGAAGGCGCGGAACATCTCTTCTCGTGCTACCCCGCCGGCGCGCTCGAGTTGGCGAAACACGTTCGGAACAGTCCAACTGCTGGTGTCGACGATAGCATCGAGCGCCGCAGGAAGAGCGCGATTCAGGTTTCCCGGCAAACCACCGCCGGTGATGTGCGCCATAGCGTGGACACGGCCCAGCACCGGTTTTAGCGACGCCAGATACGACCGGTGGACGCGCAACAAAACGTCCGCGACTGTAGTGTCCTCTCCAGGAAACGGCTCGCTGGGTTGAAGATGCATTCGTTCGGTGACGATTCGGCGGGCGAGCGAATAGCCGTTCGTATGCAAGCCGCTGCTCGCGAGAGCGACGAGCCGGTCGCCTTCGCGTACCCTCTCGCGCCCTAGGACAGCATGCTCCTCCACGTAACCGACGATGAAGCCCGCCAAATCGTAATCCGGAGGCGTGTAGACACCCGGCATCTCGGCGGTCTCACCCCCTATCAAAGCGCATGCATTCTCGTGGCAGCCGGCGACGACGCCCACGAGGACAGATTCGACATGCTCCGGCACAAGAACGCCGAACGCAATGTAGTCCAGAAAAAAGAGCGGCAACGCGCCCTGTACCAGAACGTCGTTCACGCAGTGGTTAACGAGATCGTGCCCGATCGTGTCGTGACGATTCGCGTCAATGGCCACCTTGATCTTCGTTCCAACGCCGTCGGCACTGGCGACAAGCACCGGTTGCGCCGCACTCGCGGGCAGCCGGAACATGCCGCCAAAGCCTCCGAAGGGTCCGTATGCACCCGCGGTAAATGTGGACTCGACTAAACGCTGTATGTGCTGCTTCGCCTCGTCGGCAGCATCGATGTCGACGCCGCTTGCGCGATAGCTGAGCGGCCCGGTCATCCGATCTCCTGCTCGAACGCGACGAGGCGGTGAAACGCTCTGACGCGCGCCACGATGTCCGGGCTGTCGATCTCCAGCAGTCTCTGAATGGAAAACTTCTCGACGGCGAACGAGCCCATGGCCGACCCGTAGATCACCGCTCGCCGCAGCGTCGATTCGGACACATCGTCGGCGCGAGCGAGATACCCCATGAAGCCACCCGCGAAGGAATCGCCGGCGCCTGTAGGATCGAAGATGGTCTCGAGCGGGTACGCCGGCGCAAAAAAGACTTCGTCCGGAGTGAACATGAAGGCCCCGTGCTCGCCCTTCTTGATGATCACCATGCGCGGCCCCCGCGCCATGATCCACCGCGCCGCACGGACGAGATTGAATTCTTCCGTGAGTTGGCGCGCTTCACTGTCGTTGAGTGTGATCGTGTCGACGCGCTCCAACAGCGAGAGGAGCTCGGGGCGCCGGCTCTCGATCCAGAAGTTCATGGTATCGCATGCCACGAACTTCGGTCTCTGCACCTGTGTCAGCACATCGATTTGCAGCCTCGGATCAATGTTCCCAAGGAACACATACGGCGCGGTGCGAAACTCGTCGGGGATCTTTGGTCGGAAGTTGGAGAATACGCCCAGATGTGTTTCCAACGTTTCCGCGACGTTCAGGTCGTGCCGATAACGTCCGCGCCATCGAAAGGAGGCACCGTCGGCGTGCTCGAGACCCGAAAGGTCCACGTCACGTTGGGCGAGCGAATCGAGCTGGTCGATGGGAAAGTCGTTTCCGACGATGCCGACCAGTTGGACCGGCGCAAGGTGGCTCGCTGAGGCGGAGAAATATGTAGCCGAGCCACCGAGCACGTTATCCGCTTTGCCGAACGGGGTCTCGACCGAGTCGAGAGCTACGGAACCGACAACGAGAACGGTCATTCGTAGATTGCGATGAATGTGTTGAGTACGGGCAGACGGCCGGCGTGCGCAATCGAGCAACGCACCAAGGAACGGCTACATTCGCTCCGGCGCGGCAATACCGAGGAGGGAAAGACCGTTGCGTAACACGATCTGACTCGCGCGCGCCAGCAGGAGGCGCGCGCGCATGATTGCCTCAGGCTCGTTCAGCACATGAGCTTTGTGGTACCAGAGGTGCACTTTTCCCGCCGTTTCGTGCAGATACGTGGCGACCCGGTGCGGCTCGAGCGCCTGCGCCGCGCCAGCGACAAGCTGCGGGAAATCGAGCAAGGCCTTCGTGAGGTCCTGCTCCTCGGGCAACGCCAGTACGTCGAAATCGACACCGGCCGGCGTTATGGCATTGACGTCGATTCCGCCAACGCGAAAGATGCCACACATGCGCGCGTGCGCCATCTGGATGTAATAGACAGGATTTTCCTCCGACTGCGCTCGCGCGAGATCGATGTCGAACACCAGCTGCGAGTCGCCTTTGCGCATGAGAAAGAAATAGCGCACCGCGTCGCGGCCGACTTCGTCGACCAGATCCCTTACGGTAACGTAGCTGCCGGCGCGCTTCGAGATCTTCACTTCCTCGCCGCCGCGCATGACCGTCACCATCTGGTGCAGCACGTACTCGGGATAGCCCTCCGGAATGCCCATGTCGAGCGCCTGGAGTCCAGCACGAACACGAGTGACCGTGCTGTGATGATCGGCGCCCTGCACATTGATCGCGCGTGGAAAACCCCGCTGCCATTTCGTGACATGGTATGCCACGTCGGGCACGAAATAGGTATATGTGCCGTCGCTCTTCCGCATCACGCGATCCTTATCGTCACCAAAGTCAGTCGTTCTGAGCCAGAGCGCACCATCCTTCTCGTACGTGTGCCCAGCCAGGATGAGCCGACGAACGGTTTCATCCACCTTGCCCTGGGCATACAGCGACGACTCGAGGAAATAGGCTTGAAAGCGGACGCCGAACGCTTGCAGATCGCGATCCTGCTCCTGGCGTAGCTCGCGAACAGCGAAGCGCCGAACCTCGTCGAGATCCGCGGCACGTGCATCCTTCGGGTGCTCGTTCGCATAACGTTCCGCGAGCTCCCGGATGTACTCGCCGTGGTAACCTCCTTCCGGTATATCGGAATGCTCGCCAGCCAGTTGGCGCACCCGCGCCTGCAGACTCAGCGCAAGATTCGCGATCTGCACGCCCGCGTCATTGTAGTAGAACTCGCGATCGACCTTCCACCCCGTCCACTCGAGCAGCGCCGAGATAGCATCACCGAGAGCGGCCTGGCGGCCATGCCCTACATGCAGGGGCCCCGTCGGATTGGCCGACACGAACTCCACGTTGACTGGACAGTTCTGCCCGATGTCAGTGCGCCCGTACTTCAGCCCTGCCGCGAGCAACGCTTCCAGTGCACGAGCGACGACGCGCGAGTCGACGCGGAAATTGATGAAGCCCGGCCCGGCCACGTCGGCGCTGGCGATTCCCCCGCGCGTGAAATCGAGCTCGCCGATGATGCGCTGGGCAACGTCCCTTGGCTTCGCTCGCAGCGGCTTGGCGAGGACCATCGCGATATTCGTCGCCCAATCACCAAACGACGGATCGCGCGGCCGCTCCAGGACCGGATCGAGAGGCTCGGGCGCGCCGAGGGCTCTTGCCGCGCGCGTGAGCTCGGCGCGCAGCAGGTCGGCGGCGGACATCAGCTGTCGGTCTTCCCGTCCGACTTCTTTGCCGGAGTAGTCGAGTCGCTGGCAGGGGTAGACGTCGATCCGGCGTCTGCCGGCTTTCCTTCCGCTTTCGATTCTGTCTTGCTCTCGGCCGGCTTGCCGTTGTCGTCGCCTGTTTTCGCAGCAGCGCCCTTCCGGTGCGCGTTGCGGCCGTAATCAGTGAGATAGAAGCCAGAACCTTTGAACAGCAGACCTGCACCGCCCGAGAGCTGGCGCTTGGCCATCGCGCCGCACTGCGGGCATGGCAGCTCGGGGGCGGAATCGCTGATCTTCCGAAAGAAGTGCTCGAACTCGTGTCCGTTGGGACAGCGGAACTCGTAAGTTGGCATTTCGCTGTAACTTAGGAACAACGATCGAAAGTATCAACTTATTTCGTGACGCCGTCGTTCATCAAGTGTTACGAGCGCGAATCCGCGACGGTCAAACTGGCGGCTGGTGCAGTGGCCCTGGTCACTGCAGGAAAAAGGACAGTCCCCCGAGCAGTCCAAGCTGCGTTTGTGCTCCGCGACTTCCACTCGCGCCCCAATGCCCTAGGTTGGCTTCCCAGCGGGTACTGAGTCGATCGGATACCGGTGCTTTCAGACCCAGCCCGGCACCGAGTCCCACCTGAGTGTCGCTGCTGCTCGTGCCCGTAAAGCTTGCGCCCTCGTGGTTGAGGTCGAGAAAGGGCCGCACGTACCACTGCGGTTGTCCTCGTTGGGCGGCGAAAGTCCAGAGCACTCCAAGCCCTAAGTCCGCGGCGGTGATGCTCGAGCCACTCTGACTGATGTAGTTCAGGCCAACCCAAGGCTCCCACGACAACGTACCGGAGCTCGAGAAGGCGACACGAAACCGCTGCAAGGGAAGCGCGATAGTGGTCGTGGTGGGGCTCGTGAGACCGAAGGCAATCTGCCCGTCGACCCCGAGCTCCGTGCCGCCGGCTTGCGGCGCGCTAGAACGGCTGCGCGCCTGTGCAGCAGCGCCCGAGGCGACGCATACGACAGCGGGCAGCGCGAGCACGCAAGGGAAAATGCGCCTCATGCGGTGGACTCCAGAAGCGGAAGGGACCTGCCAATGGCGCCCGCCGTCGGGCGAGAAGAGTCGTCGCATGCATAACGATTATGGGCGGCGCCTCGTCACGCACACGAGTCAGGTCGGGCGATACGTTCCCCAACTCGCGCGCAGTGCTGCGGAGATCTCGCCGACGCTCGCGCGTGCCCGCACGGCTTCGATGATCGATGGCATCAGGTGTGGCCGCTCTCGCGCGGACGCTGTGGCGAAGGCCGCCGCACGCACCTGAAGCTCGCCGAGCGTCGCGCGTACTTTTTCCGGGTGGCGTTTTGATCGCACGGCCGCGAGGCGTGCAATCTGATCGCGGGCCAGCGCCGTGTAATCGGGCGCCGGAATGATCGGAGGCGGCGCGTCGTCGGCGAACCGGTTCACGCCCACGATCACTGTATCGCCGGACTCGACACGCTTTTGGAAGTCGTACGCGCTGCGGGCGATCTCGTCCTGGAAGAACGACGCCTCGATCGCATTCACGGCACCGCCGAGCGCATCAACGCGCCCGATGAGCTCTCCGGCTTGGCGCTCCAGGACGTTGGTGAGGTGCTCGACGTAGTAGCTGCCAGCCAGGGGATCAGCGGTGGAGGCAACACCGGACTCGAATGCGATGACCTGCTGCGTGCGCAGCGCGAGCGTTGCCGCGTCGGCGCTGGGCAGCGCCAGCGCTTCATCGTAGCTGTTCGTGTGAAGCGACTGAGTGCCGCCCAGCACTGCGGACAATGCCTGCACCGCCACGCGTACGACGTTGTTGAGCGGCTGCTGCGCCTGAAGCGTCACGCCGCCCGTTTGCGTGTGAAAGCGTAGGCGACAACTTGCGTCGGAGGCGCCAAAGCGGTCGCGCATCAACCGCGCATACAGTCGCCGCGCGGCGCGAAATTTCGCGATTTCCTCGAATAAGTCGTTATGCGCGGCGAAGAAGAAGGATAGTCGCGGCGCGAAGTCATCGACCGCAAGGCCGGCCGCCATGGCGCCGCGCACGTATTCAACGGCGTTGGAGAACGTGAAGGCAAGCTCCTGGACAGCCGTGGCGCCTGCCTCCCGAATGTGGTATCCGGAAATCGAGATAGGATTCCAGCTCGGAACCTCCCTGGCGCAATACCGGAACAGCTCAGCGATCAGAGCGAGACTTGGCGCTGGAGGATAGATGTATGTTCCGCGCGCAATGTATTCTTTGAGGATGTCATTCTGCACGGTGCCGCTGAGCCGCGCCCGATCGACACCCCGTTCCTCTCCGACCACGACGTACATCGCGAGCAGCGTCGCGGCTGTGGCGTTGATCGTCATCGATGTCGATACGCGATCGAGTGGAATGCGGTCGAAGAGGAGATGCATGTCCTCCACCGTATCGATCGCGACGCCGACGCGACCGACCTCACCTAACGCGCGCTCGTCATCGGAATCGATTCCCATCTGTGTCGGCAGATCGAAGGCGACGCTCAGGCCGGTTTGGCCGGCCGCGAGGAGATGCCGAAAGCGTGCGTTCGTCGCCGCGGCAGTACCAAAGCCTGCATATTGTCGCATCGTCCAGAGACGGCCGCGGTACATGTCGGCCTGAATACCGCGCGTATACGGATAGGAGCCCGGGTCGCCCAGATCCCGCGCATAATCGCAAGCGCCCTCTGCGGGCCGATAGACGGGCAGGATCGGCACGCCGGACGGCGATGTTCTGTCGTTATCGCGCATTCAGGCTATCATCGGCAGAGCGACCACCAATCCCGCGCCACCTCCGGAGCAACCGGTCCTACGAAACAAAACCGCCGGCCGCGAGAGTGCTCGAGCCGGCGCACAATCTAACGATGCCAGAGGACGCCGCGGGACGGTGCGCTAGGCGCCGACCAGCTCGGAGTGTCCAGTCAGGACTTGCGTCGCCGTATCCACAGCTCCGCGCGAGCCGATGTACAATGGGGTGCGTTGATGCAGCTCCGCCGGAGCGATGTCCAGGATGCGCTGAAATCCATCGATCGCCGCTCCGCCGGCCTGCTCGACGATGAATGCGAGTGGGTTCGCCTCGTACAGCAGGCGCAACTTGCCACGCGGTGTCTTGCGGTTCGGCGGATAGGCGAAGATGCCTCCGCCGAGAAGGTTGCGGTGGAAATCGGCTACGAGAGAACCAACGTACCGCACACTCAAGGCCTTGCCGCCGTCAAAACCACGGTAGCGCCGCATGAGAGCGCGCGCGCTTTCGTCCCACAGTGGTTCGTACGAATCATTGACGGAGAGGTAGCGCCCCTCCTCCGGAATGCGAATGTTGGGGTGGGACAGGAGGAACTCGCCAATTGAGGGATCGAGGGTGAAGCCATGCACGCCCTGTCCGGTCGTGTACACGAGCATCGTACTCGAGCCGTAAATCACGTAACCAGCGGCGACCTGGCGCCGGCCCGGCTGAAGCAGGTCCTCCATCTCACCTTGCCGGCCGCGCGTGATCTTCCGCACGACCGAGAAGATGGTGCCGACGGGAACATTGACGTCAATGTTGGACGAGCCGTCCAGGGGATCGAACAGGAGGACATACTTGCCGCAACGGAAGTGCTCGGGGATCTGAATGATCCCGGGCTCCTCCTCCGATGCCATCGCGCAAAGGCGGCCCGTGTGATCCATCGCCTTGACGATGATCTCGTTCGCGATGACGTCGAGCTTCTGCTGCACCTCACCCTGCACATTCTCGGTATCCGTAGACCCCAGAATGTCCGCAAGACCCGCGCTGCGCACTTTGTTCGTGATCATCTTGGCCGCGAGTGCCAAGTCGTACAGAATGCCCGATAGCTCTCCTGTCGCTTCGGGGTGCTGGCGCTCCTGCTCGATGATGAATCGCTCGATCGTGACGACCGACGTTGCGGTGTGCCTGACCACCTGGACCGTCCTTGCGCCCTGTGTCTACGCCGAACCGCGGAGCCGGCGCGCCGCATACTCCCGGGCATCGGCCTCATAGCGGTTGTGAAAATAGCCCCGGCGAACGCTCTCCCAGACGTAGCGCACAGGGAAGGCGATGCCGGATTGAAACTGGTGGACGTGGCGGAGCTCGTGCAAGAGCAGTTCCGCGACACATTGCGCTGTGGGCGCCAGCCATACCACACGCCATAGGGTGACGGCGGATACTGTGCTCTTGCCGAGAAACCAACCACCAATCCACACGAAGATGCCGCCACGCCGCCACCGCGCTTGCCGGAGCTCGGGATAGCGCGTCGTCAACTCGGCAGGAAGCGAAATCGGGCGGCCGATCAGGGCGTCGAGGAGGGCGCGAGCTGCCATGACTCTCCGTGAGCGTCGACCCAGATTCGACTGCCGTCGGTGCGGACGACGACCGATCCCACGATGTCGGTGCGCAGCACGGCGGCGCCGTGATGGGCCAACGCCGCCAGCACGCTCGGGCTGGGGTGGCCGTACATGTTACCCGCTCCGACGGAGATCAACGCGAGGCGCGGATGAACTGCGTCGAGAAAGGGCTCGGTGCTGCTCGTATTACTGCCATGATGCCCCACCTTCAGAACATCGGCGTGCAGGAGCGACGCATCCCGCGCCAGCAGCCATTCTTCCTCGGGTCCTTCGGCATCGCCGACGATCAGGAACCGTACGTTTCCAGCGCGAACCAGCGCGATGGTACTCGCGAGATTTGGGTCCTTGAGACCCACGGTCCATGCGGAATCCGGACCGAGGAAGTCGACGTGTAAACCGTCCACGATCACCGAGTCGCCTGGATGCACACGTTGCCATCGCGTACCCACTTGGCGTGCCGCGAGCAGCGACGCCCGGTATGCCACCGTCGGAGCCGCGAACGCCGCGTCCAGGTATCTGCCTGGGCGAAAAACCTTGATCACGGTTGCCGCTCCGCCGACGTGGTCCGTGTGCGGATGCGAAAGCACGAACAGCGCCAACCTGCCGCCGCGGCGCGTGAGGTACGGAACCACAGTGGCACGACCCGCGTCGCCCCCGAACCACGCTCGTCCCGCGTCGAAGAGCACCCAGTTCCCCGCCGGGGTGCGCAGCGCAATCGCATCACCCTGACCGACGTCGAGCATGTGCAATTCCGTCATGCCGCTGCCCTGCGGAAGCAATGGAAGCCAGGTCAACGTCGCCAGCAGACTGGCTGCCGCTATGAGCGCACGCGGCCACTGCGGACTGACGCACGCGGCGACCACTGCCGCCGCGAACATGCCCCCGACCAACGCGCCGAGCAGTGTGGGCGCGAGCTCCAACCGCGCGAACGGTATCGCCGCCGCTGTCGCGGCGATCCAGTCGAGGGCCACGAGCAGGGGGTGAGCGGCATCGGCAGCAAAGCGAGACAGGATTGGTACGGGTGAAAGGAGCAGCGATACAAACAGGGTGGGCTGAAGAAGCGCGAGAACAGGCCCGGCGAAGAGGTTCGTGAGTGGTCCGATGATGCTGATCCGGCCGAAGATCCACGCGACAAGGGGAGCCGTGACAACGGCCGCGAGCGCGGAAATGATCACGCCTTGGACCGCATCGCGCTTCCACCCGAGGAGGCTACGCGGCAGGATGCGGCCGCACAGGCTCGACCCTCCGATCAACGCTGCCACACTGATCACACTGAGTTGATATCCGACCTCCTGCACGGCGGTGGGGTTCACGATCGGCGCGGCGGCGCCCAAGGCCAGAATTGCCCAGGGCGAAGTCGGACGCTGGAGCAAACGCGAGACGTGGAGAGCACCAAGCATCGCTGCAGCGCGAATTGCCGATGGCGGCGCCCCGATCGCGGCGACATACGTCGCGACGAGGACCATGAGCACCACAGCGACAACTCGGCGCGGTACGGCCAGGAGGTGAAGGAGCAGAGCGCACGCGTATGCGAGAATGCCGACGTGCAGTCCTGAGATGCACAGCATGTGGGCCAGACCGGCGGCGGCAAAACGGTCGCGGATCTCCGGCGAGAGCTCCCGCTTGTCGGCGATGAGGAGCGCACGCACCAATGGGGCGTCCCGCCCATAGAGAGAATCGATTCTGGCGCCCGAGCGCGCACGCCATAGATCCAGAGGACCGGGCGCCTGGAGCATCGCGATTGACGCGTGTTGGATCACAACGCCGCGCCGCGAAGTTATGAGCTGTCCTCTGACACTCACGATGCTTCCCGCGGGCGCGGTACCTCGCTCGATATTCACGACGGCATCGGCGGAACAGTCGGTCGAGCGGCCGCCCACGAACGCTCCGGGCGCCCCCTCCGCGGCAATTCCGATATGCCAGAGTCGCCGGCGTTCAAGCGTTCGTAGGCATTGGACAGACGCGCGCGTTTGCGCCAGCGCGGTAAGACAGCCGGCGGCGACGATCGCCCCAATCCCAGCAAAGACGGCGGACCTACGCGGGATGGCAAGAAGGGCCAAGGCGCCAGCAACGCCAAAGGCCCCGGCTGCGGCTCCTTGAAAGGCGGCCAGCAGGGACAGCGCGTAAGCACAAACGGCGACAGCGACGAGCGGCATGCAATGACCACAGCGAGTGCCGCTGCCGTTTGCTACGTCGTAGGCACTCCTGTGCCCGGCGTATGGCGCGGCGCTACCGCCACCCGCCGCATCGCATTGAGCACGAGTACCGAAAGCTCCGCCCGCGTCTGGTCCGTCCAGATGTCGAGACTCGCCAGCGCGAAGCCACGCGGCGACGTGGCATAACGCGGACGAGTGTGGTTCATCACGAGCGCCAGAACGTCATCAGCGCATCGCGAACAGTGGCAAAACTCCGGATGTTGAGCCACGAGGCCCGCGTGCAATTCGCGCACTGCGCCCTCGAGAAGGTTTCTCATCCCGCCAGCGGGAGCGCACTGCGATCGGGCACCACGACGCCGGTGAACGTAGAACCGGTGGTGCCCGTGAGCTCCACAGTGCAATAGCGGCCGATCATCGTTGCGCTACCGGGAAGAAGCACGGTCTTGTAATCGCGCGTTCTCGCCTGCACCAAATCGCCGCCGCGTTTGGCTTCTCTTTCCACCAGCACTTCCCAGCGGGTACCCAGCAGCTGAAGGTTCCGCGCGCGCGCGAGCCCGCGAACCGTCTGAACGAGTCGCTGCATGCGCTGCGATGCCACCTCGGGCGGTACCGTCAGCTCGGGCGGCATTCGTGTCGCCGGCGTTCCGTCACGCGGCGAGAAGATGAAGGTGAACGCATCGCTGAAACCAACGTACTGCACGGCGCTCAGCGTCTCCTCGAAATCCGCGTCGGATTCGCCCGGAAAACCGACAATGATATCCGTGGTGAGGGTCAGCCCGGGAATGGCATCACGCAGTCGATCGGCGCAATCCAGGTAATCGTCTCTGCTGTAACGACGAAGCATGCGCTTGAGCGTGCGTGTAGATCCCGATTGCATCGGCAGGTGCACGTGCTCACAAACGGTGGGTACTTCGGCCAGCGCTCGGATCACGCGCTCGGTGAAATCATTGGGATGCGGGCTCGTGTAGCGTACGCGCCGAATCCCGTCGACGGTGCCGACTGCTCGCAACAGATCGGCGAAATCGTGCTCGCCATCATAGTATGAGTTGACGGTTTGACCCAGGAGCACGACTTCCGTCATACCGTCCGCGACGACCGCCTCGACCTCTCGCACCACATCGTCGAGCTTGCGACTGCGTTCGGCGCCACGCGTGTACGGGACTATACAGTAGGTACAGCGGTAATCACAACCACGCTGCACCGGAATCCACGCCTTGACGCGATCGAAGCGCCGGGGCTGGAAGTCCTCGTAATGTTCCTCGAGGTCGAAGGTCGTGGCGAGCGACTTATCGCCCTGCCGTGCACGCTCGATCAGGGCGGGAAGGGCGCGATAGCCATCCGGTCCAACGACAAGACTGACATGCCGCGCCCGGTGAAGCAGCTCCGGACCCATCCGCTGGGCCATGCATCCCGTGACGCCCACGATCGCGTCGGGCTTCATGAATCGCTTGAGCTCACCCAGTCGCCCGATCACGCGCTGCTCCGCATGGTCGCGGATGGCGCACGTGTTCACGAGAATGACGTCAGCCGCGTCCGGCCTCTGCACCGGTTCATAGCCCACGTCAGCCAGCTTTCCGAGCATGAGCTCGGAGTCGCTGACATTCATCTGACATCCGTACGTTTCGACGTAGACCGTTGGCATGGGCAGAAAGAGTATGGTGCGGCCAAGCTGTATGTACGAGGCACTCGCCCTGCCTGAGAAGTCTAGCTGGGGCGCGCGATCAGCCGTTCACCTCGCATAGTGAGCGTCGCGGAGAAGCGGTCGCCGCGAATGCGGTCGCGAGCATCCACGAGTACTGTAAGATAATCTCCGGTAATGCCTTCGCCCTCCCCCTGCCCGTCGTCTCCTTCACCCTTTGCTGGGTTGGATCGTACCACAACGACGTCGGCTTGCCCCCCTGCACGGCGCACGCGATACGCTGACGACTTGTGCGCGGCTAGCGCACGCAACTCGCTTGCGCGCTCTGCGGCTACCCGCTGCGGGACGGCATCCGATATCCTCACGGCCGCCGTGCCTGGTCGCAACGAGAAAGGAAATACGTGGAGATACGTGAACGGCAGGCGTTCCACGAGCTCGACCGTGCGTGAATGGTCCTGGGACGTTTCACCCGGGAACCCTGTGATGACGTCGGCGCCCAGGCCGAACGCCGTGCACTGTGCGGCGAGCCGCTCCACGGCCGCGGCGTAGCGCTCTGCTGAGTACCAGGAGCGCCCCATGCGCTGGAGCACGCGGTCACTGCCGGATTGCAGCGGCGCATGCACATGCGGACAAACGCGCTCCGGACTGCTCACGAGAAGTTCGGAGACGCGATCGTCGATCTCAGTGGCTTCGATTGACGATATGCGAAAGCGCACCCGCGACACACGCCTAACGAGCGCTTCGAGCAGCTCGCCGAGGCTTCCCGCGCGCCGCTCCGACTTCGAGGCAGATACATCCAGGCCATACGAACCGACATGCGTGCCGGTGAGCACGATTTCCGTGTGATGTTGCGCGAGCCGCGATGCCTCCTCCACCAGCTCATCGACGGCGCGGCTCCGGTTTCGGCCACGTGCCAAACGCGTGGCGCAGAAGGTACAGTGCTCGTCACACCCGTCCTGGATGCGCAGCAATGCCCTGGCACCGCTCTGCGCCTGCGGCCGCGCGAGCATGGCTGCTTCGGGAAGATCGAGTACCGCTGCGATGCCGGCGATGTCGGCGCCCGGAAGGACAGCGGTGACCCCAGGCAACGACGCGAGATCGCACGCTGACCGGTGAGCGGCGCTCGCGGATGGAGCGCATCCCATAATAATGCTGCATAGCTGTGGTTGCTCACGCGCAGCGCGTCGGACCGATTGTCGAAGGTCGCTCACCGCGTCCGCGGTGACAGCGCAACTGTTGAAAATTGCAACGTCGGCCTGAGCGGCGCTGGAGACGACGTCGTGCCCTGCCGTTTCCAGAATCGCCCTGACGTGCTCCGTGTCGTAGTGATTGGCACGGCAGCCGAAGGTGCGCAGATAAACTTTCACACTGCCACGACACCGCTCCCAGAAACCTTCACGACGCGGGCCGGCGGTTTCGGAGGCAAAGCGATGTGGAAGGCACTCCCCTGCCCCTCGCCCGCGCTTTGTACCCAGATCCTGCCGCCGTGCGCATCGACGACAAGCTTACAAAATGCGAGACCGAGGCCGGAGCTTCGCGTACGCGGCGCGTTCGGCGTCTTGACGCGCTCGAACTTTCGAAAAATGACCTCGTGGTATTCGGGCGGAATGCCGGGACCATTATCCGCGACGGTGAACAGAATGCCTCCGCCGTTTCGTCGTGCGCTGAGCTGCAGCTTTACGGCGGTGGCAGAGTGCGTAAGCGCATTCTGCACCAGGTTGCCAACGACGCGCTTCAGCAGCGCCTTGTCGGCTTCGATGACGGGCGCGTCATCCGCAACGTCGACGGTGGCGCGCGCGCCTTCCTGTTGAAAGCGCAGGTCCCACTCGTGCACGACTTCAGCGAGCAGGGCTGCGGGCGCGATCGGCTGGAGGTCCAGCGTCAGCTCGGCTTCTTCGATGCGCGAGACCTCGAGCAAGTCGTTGATGAGCGCGAGGAGATCTTCGGCCTTGGCCTCAGAATCAGCGAGCGCTTTACGCTGAGCCTCGTTCAACATGCCGAAGTCGCCGTCGAGCAGCATCTCCATCGTCGCAAGGAGGGAGGTGAGGGGCGACTTCAGGTCGTGCACGATCATCTTCATTAGATCGTCGCGCAGTTTTTCCAGCTCGCGCTGCTTGCGCAGACTCTGCTCGAGCGCGTCTGTTGCCGCTTTGAGCTTTAAGAGGCTGCGAACGCGCGCGCCGAGGACGAGGCGATTATGAGGTTTGGTGAGGAAGTCGTCACCACCCGCCTCGATCGCTTTCACGCGGTCCGTCGTGTCATTCAAGGCGGTGACGAAAATGACGGGAATGCTTTTCGTGCGTGGGTCCCGCTTTATTCGGCGGCAGACCTCAAAGCCGGTCGACCGGTCATCAACGCCCAGATCTCCGGGTGGCATCGAGACGTCCAGAATACAGAGATCGGGTTTGTGCTCGAAACAGGCTTGTAGGGCGGTAGGACCATCGCCCGCGGCAATTGTGCGAAAGCCGAGGACATGCAGTTGATCGAACAGCAGCTCGACATTCGCCGACACGTCATCGGCGACGAGAATCAGAGGAGCGTCAGCGGGAAGTGGACTGTTCTCCACAGGCATTCATGGCCTGATTGTCAGGCCGAGACTCAGAATCCACGCACGCTCGTTCACCGACAGACCGGCGTCGCGCGTCGCGTGAATCGCCGCCAGGTCGAAGGTGGCGTGGCCGGTCGCGAAGAGCGCGCCAAGTCCCCCGCTAAGGCTCCTTTCCGTAACCTTATTTCCCGCGGCCGTGAACGGCAGCGTTCGCAGGCGGCCGCCGACGCGCAGCATGAGTGGCCGTCCGCCGAAGCGCGGTCCCGCGACATCGGCGCCGACACTGGAGTCCCAGGCATCGACGGCCGGTTGGCTGCCGAGAGTTCCCAGGGCAGACCAGTTCTCGCGCGACGCGCGTGCGGCGAGCGTGGTTCCAAAGATGCCGATGTAAGCGACCGACGCACCGAAGCGGCTTGGCACGCGCGCCTGGCCTAACGACGTATCCCCCGCTGAGGCGCGCAACGTGCCCCCATACCGATACGAGGCGGCAAGTATCAATTGGGTCGGCACGAGTATTTCCACGCCTCCCGACAGCGCGCCGCCGGTAAAGCTCACCGTACGCTCCTGCCCGAATGTCGCAAAGACGGAGGTGTCCGGGAATGCCCGCTCCAGGGAATCGCGATGACTGCCGCTCAGGGCATGCACTGCCAGACCGAGTCTCAGATACCTGTTCGGATTGAACGCAATCGCCGCACGCAGATCTTCGATCGATCCGTCGATCCGGTTCATGATCGTGCCGCCAATCGTATCCTGTCCGACCACCTGCGTCATGGGAGCCGTGGTTACCCACGTCGCGTCGAGGAAGGTCGAAGCTGATAATCCCAGCAGCCACCGCTGGCCAACCGGGAATGCCGCAAGAATGAGCGGATAACGCGCTGTGGTGGTGCGTTCGCTGATGCCAGGGCTCGCGACCGTCCGGTATTCCGGCTCTATCTGAAAGAACAGTGTGGTCGTGCCAAAATCGAACAACGCGGCAGGATTAATCGGAGAATTCGGATCGACTTCGGCTGTCGCGCCCCCGCTCCCGTATGTGCGAGTGCTGAATTGTCCCGGCGGATAGCCGAGTCCATGCGTGCTGAGATTCCCCTGCGCCGTCGCCACACGCGCGAAGATCAGCGCAGTCGCGACCACCAGCGCCACGGATACTGTCAGTGCTGCCCGAAGCATACGCTGCTGAATATCAGAGATGTGCGGCGTCACGGTAATCCGAACGTCACGTGGGGAACGTACGTGAGTCTAAGGCGCGGCCGCAGCGCCGGTGAGGCCCCGATCGAGTAAAACAGTACCTGTTGGCCCGTCCGCCCCTCCGTGTTGGACCTGAGCGCGATCGCGTGCGGCGTCGAGTCAGTGGGTGTCAGCGCCCAGCGCTGGACCAGCGGAACCAACTGGATCTCGATGGCGCCGCTGTCCAGGGGGACTACGCGGCTAGAGTCAAGGCCGTACGTGCCGGGCTGGGATGCGAGTCGGAGAGCTTGCGCCACGTCGGTTACAGCGCGACCGGCGAGAAGGGGCAGCGGCTGAACGTACAACGTGTCTCGCCCCTCTGGGCTGCTGCGGTTCGGTGCCTGAACAAGCAGGAGTGACGCCCGCACAATACGAGCGGAGTCCAATATCTTCGCCGGAATATCGAACCGCACATACGTCCGCTCACCGGGCAATCCACCAATGCTGAAGAGGGGAGCGCTGGGGAGAGAAGGGCCCTTCGCAACGATCAGATAGTTGGCAAGTGCCGACTTGAGGAACGCGAGACTCGGGTTCGATGGAGTTCTGGATCCTGGCGCGACCGTGAGGGGGGCAACCGCGGTGTCCTGCGAGACCCGAAAACGCAGTCTCATCGCGCCGGTCACAGCGGCGCTCGAGTAAAGACGAATGGCAGCGGCACGGTCGCTCCGAACTCGAAATCCGACACGCAACGCCTGAATGCGCGTGAGCCTATCCAAGACAACGGCATTCGAGAGCGGTACCTTGATTGAGTCGACCAGCGACTCGGGTGCGAACGTCTTCGAGCCGATCAGGCGAGCGGGCGTGAAGAATGGAAGGAGCGCAGCCGTAACGGTATCGGCAGTAGTCGTGTCGCCGAGGTCGTATGCCTCGATCGTCACGGGCCCGGCGGGTCGTCGGAAGGTGGTATCCACCCGAAGCAACACCGTTGCGCTGTCTACCATGCGAATCGTGCTGTCGGTGCCGCCAAGCGAATACGTGCTCGGCAACGTGTCATAGCGAGCGACGGCGCGGGTGTCGAGTGTATCTCCCAACGATGCGAGGAAGAGGAACGATTCAGTCCCGATAGCCGGAAAACCAGGTACGGTTGAATCCATCGTAATCGCGGCGAGCACCGTGTCCTGCAGCAAGACCTGATTTTGCGGACACAGTTCTGGGCACGTGAGCCCCGCCTCGAGCTTCTCGCTGCAGCCCGCGGCGACCGACAGAGACATCAGGCCAAGAAAGGCCAGCAGACGTCTAGGAAACACGAACGCTCCGATTCATCTCCGATCCAGAGAGTGCGGGGTGAAAGCTTTCGGAAGAAGCTCGTCGAGCGTCCATCGCAGCTCGCGGCCGTCGCGCGTACGGGTCACCACACGAAGACGAGGGGCGAACTCCACGAGCATTTGCCGACATATGCCGCATGGAGGAGCTGGATCGTCAGCTTCCGACGCGATCATGAGCGCGTCGAACGATCTCACACCCCGAGCGACGGCCGCCACGAGCGCACCGCGTTCTGCGCAGATGCCAGTGGGAAAGGAGGCGTTCTCCACATTGCATCCTTCGGTGATGCTGCCATCGCTTCCGAGCAGCGCGGCACCGACGCGAAAGTGCGAGTATGGCGCGTAGGCGCGTTCCATCGCCGCGAATGCACGCTCACGCAAAATTTGCAGTATGCGCTCGCTCGCTTCGGGCTGCTCTCGCGCTGCCTGGATCTCCTGAGGCAGGCCACCCGCTCCCGTCATCTCGCGCGTACCGCCTCGGTCAAGAACGATCGTCCACAGCCGCGAAAATCGAGACCGAACCATTCACTGACGGTCGCACCCACGTCGCCAAAGGTATCGCGACACCCCAAGCTGATGGGCCGTACGACGGAGCCGAAGACAAGTAGCGGCACGTACTCGCGAGCGTGATCCGTGGACGCTGTAGTTGGATCGTTGCCGTGATCGGCCGTGATGAACAGTAGATCGTCCTCGCGTAACAGGCACAATAGATTCGGGAGCTGGGCGTCGAACTCGCGCAACGCGTCGCAAAACCCCGGAACGTCGTTCCGGTGGCCGAAGAGCTGGTCGAAATCTATCAAGTTCGCGAAGAGCAACCCACTATCTGCGGTGGCGAGCCATTCTCGTATCGCGCGCAGCCCTTCGGCGTTGGACGCGGTATGCGTGGACTGCACACTCCTGCCCGCGAACAAATCGTCTACTTTGGCGATGCCGTGCCGCGGAATGTGCGCCTCAGCTAGCGCGTCGAGGAGCGTCATCTCCGGCGGCGGGATGGAGAAGTCCCGTCGATGCGACGTTCTTGTGTAGCAGCCGACGGTGCCGATGAACGGGCGTGCGATGACTCGCGACACATCGTGCGGCGGAACGAGTAATTCCCGTGCGATCTCGCATGCAGCGTACAATTCATCGAGCGATATCACGCGCTCGTGTGCGGCGACTTGAAAGACAGAGTCGGCGGAAGTGTACAAGATCCAGGCTCCCGTGCATTCGTGCTCGGGACCAAAACGAGCAATGACGTCCGTGCCGCTGGCAACGACATTGCCGATGATGCTGCGCTTGGTTCGCCGCGCAAACTCGTCGACAACACTATGTGGGAATCCGGCGGGATAAGTGGGGAACGCATGACTGAGGCAGACACCTGCAATCTCCCAGTGGCCTGTGGTGCTGTCCTTGCCGGCCGAGCGGGGCTGGAGGAGGGACCACGCTGCCAGAGGATGCTCCGCGGGGAGGACACCGTCGATGTCAGCAATGTTCCCGAGCCCCGCGCGCTCCAGGTTGGGCAGCAGCATGCCACCGACAGCGCGCGCCGTGTTCCCAAGCGTATTACTGCCGGCGTCACCGTAGGCGGATGCATCGGGCGCGGCACCAATACCGACGCCGTCCAGAACTATGATCGCGGCGCGCTTCATCCGTGGTTCTCCAGATACTGCTTCGGCAACCGTCCGCGCAGGCCGGTGAGGAATTCGTATGGGGATATCTCACCGACTCGTGCTACCTCCGAGAGGCTGAGGCGCTCGTCGCCGTCGGCGCCGACCAGCGTGGCGATGTCACCGATCTCGCACGGAATGCCAGTCACGTCCGCCATTGTCATGTCCATCGTGACGAGGCCGGCTACAGGCGCGCGCTGACCGTTGACGAGCACAGTAGCGCGGTTGCTGAGATGGCGGCGATATCCGTCGGCGTACCCGATCGCTAGCGTCGCGATGCGGCGCGGCCCCGTCGCTCGATAGGTGGCGTCATAGCTCACGCTCTCGCCTTCGGGGATAGTGCGCATATCCACAATACGCGCGTGCAACGCCACGACGGGATCGGGCGCCACGTCGGCGCGTCCGGAACTGACGCCGTAGAGGAAAATGCCGGGCCGCGCCAGATCCCAGCGCGACGGCTGGCGCGCCTCCACCGCCGGACTGTTTTCGACATGCAGTAGGGCTGGCCGCAGCGGCAAAGCTGCGATCGCCTCCTCGAACCTTTTCTCCTGAAGCTCGCGTGAGCCATCGTCCAATTCGGCCGAATGCAAGTGCGTAAATGCGGCCTCCGGCGGCGACGACTTTACGAGATCGGTCAGGCTCGCCACCTCATCCCAGGGGACGCCAGCTCTGTTCATTCCGGTGTCAATCGCAAGCTGCCATGGCTGACCTGTGCGCGCCCAGTGTTGTATATCGGCGCGACGGCTGAGCGCCGGTGTCAGGTGGGCTCGGACGGCAACATCGAGGTCGTCGATCAACAAAGGAGTGAACACAACGATTGGACGTATTATCCCTGCCCTGCGCAGTTCCTCGCCCTCGGCAATTGTAGCGACGCCGTAGCCCCAGGGTGCGAGAAGCTCGAGCGCCCGCGTGACGCGCACCGCGCCCAATCCATACGCGTCCGCCTTGACCATTGGCAGGAGCGGAACGCCGGCGCGCTCGTGCACTCGCTGTCCATTTCGTAACAACGCGCCGAGGTCGACGTCGACCCAAGCGCGTCTCATCAAGCTGCGCATTGACCTATTACTCGCAGGGCGGGTAGTATACCGGACCGAACAGGCTATGCAAGATAAACCGACGCTTGAGGATGCGCTGGCGCTGATGCGCGATCTGCGCGCGCGGTGCGATTGGGATGCAGCCCAGACGCACGAATCGCTGCGACCATACCTGATCGAGGAAGCGTATGAGGTGGACGACGCTCTCAGGTCGGGCAGCGATACCGCGCTCCGCGAGGAACTGAGCGATCTTCTGCTGCAAATCCTCTTTCATGCGGTGCTTGCTGAAGAACGCGGTGCTTTCGACCTTCATGATATCGCGGCAACCTTCATCCAAAAGATGAAGCGCCGGCACCCGCATCTGTATGGCGAGGGCGAGAGACAGCCGTGGGAGCGCATGAAAGCTCAGCGTCGCGAGAGCTTGGTAGATGGACTTCCTGTGGACTTGCCGCCGCTACATCGAGCGTTTCGACTACAAGACCGCGCGGCGGGTGTCGGATTTGATTGGCCGGACGCGCGTGGCCCGCTGGAGAAGGTTGCCGAAGAGCTGGAGGAGGTCCGCGACGAGATCGCGAGGCGTCGGTCAGTAGCCCCTGGCGATGTCGCTCCGTCTAACGACGTTGCGCCACGTGCGCTGGAATCGGAGCTCGGAGATTTGCTTTTCGCGGTAGTAAACCTGTGCCGGAAAGCAGGTGTCCACCCGGCGCTGGCTCTCGACCGCGCGAATGCCAAGTTCGCCAAACGCTTTCAAGACGTGGAGCAGATCGCGCAGGCACGGGGTCTGGTCGTGGGCCAAGCGTCGCTATCGGAGCTCGATGAGATTTGGGACGAGGTAAAGGAAGCCGAATAGCTGGCTCGCTTGGGAGCAACGGATCAGGGCCGCAGCCGATTCATCATTCGCGGAAAGGCGATGACCTCCCGTATGTGCGGCAAGCCGCAGATCCAAGCCACCGTGCGTTCCAGCCCTAAGCCGAAACCCGAGTGCACGAACGTACCAAATTTTCGCAGGTCCAGATACCACCCATACGCGTCGAGTGGCAGGCCCTCCTCTTTGATGCGCTGAAGCAACTTGTCATAGGAGTCCTCGCGCTGTGAGCCGCCGATGATTTCGCCATAACCTTCGGGCGCGAGCAAATCGTCGCACAGCACTGTGCGCGGATCCGATGGATTTTCCTTCATGTAGAAGGCCTTTGCCTCTCTTGGATAATTCATCACGAAGACGGGCTTATCGTACTCCTGAACGATGAGCGCTTCGTCCTCCGCGCCAAGGTCCTGTCCCCATTGCACGCTGCTGCCCTTCTTTCGAAGAATCGCGACTGCATCGCCATAGTCGAGTCGCGGAAACGGAGGCCTGATCTTCTCCAAGCTCGCGATGTCCCGCTGTAGTTCTTCCAGCTCGGCCCGCCGGCGTTCGACGCACCGCTGTACGAGGAACGAGACGAAGTCCTCCTGAAGCCGCATATTGTCGTGCGTGTCGTACCATGCGACCTCCGGCTCGATCATCCAGAACTCGGTCAAATGCCGCCGGGTCTTGGATTTCTCAGCACGAAAGGTTGGCCCGAAGGTGTAGATCCTTCCAAATGCCGCAGCCGCCGCCTCGCCGTACAATTGCCCGGTTTGCGCCAAATATGCCTTGCCTTCATCAAAGTATTCTGTCTCGAACAGCCCGCTTCGCTCACCGATCGCTGCCGTGAGAAGTGGGGTGTCGACGCGCAGGAATCCTCGATCATAAAAGAAGTCGTCGATCGCGTGCTCGACCTCATTGCGAACAGCGAATATTGCGCGCTGGCGCGCGCTGCGAAGCCAGAGGTGGCGATTGTCGAGGAGAAAGTCGACACCGTGTTCTTTGGGCTGGATCGGATAGTCCAGTGGGCTCGTGCCGACGATTTCCAGATCGGTTGCGGCGAGCTCGAATCCGCCTGGCGAGCGCGCGTCGACCCGCACGTTCCCTGTAACGCGAACAGATGTCTCGAGCGTCAGCTGTGAGAAACGCTCCCAGACGTGAGCGGGAAGCGTTGTCTTCACGAATACCGCCTGCACGATCCCGGTGCCATCGCGAACCACGGCGAAGGCGACCTTTCCCGATGACCGAACGTGGGTGATCCAGCCTTGCACAGCCACCGTTTGCTCGACATGGTGCCGGAGCTCGGCAATTCGCGGGGCGAGTTCGGTCATGACGTGCAGGAGAATGGGCAACTCAAAGCCGCGCCACACGATGGCTGCCTCGTGCGGCGCTGGTGGGACGCTGGCCCACCGGACCGGTAAAGCCTACACCTGACAGGGGGGGATGTGTACCCCCGCCGGCGCGTGTGCGGCCCGCAGTCGCTTGCGGCGTTGTCCTTGCACAGGATCGAGTGACCATCCCCACGGCCACAGATGACGCTCCGCGCCAGGCTCGCGTTGGGCCTGCTGACAATCGTCGTGCTGCTCACCGCGCCGCTGATCATGTCGATTCGATCCTTGCGGCAGCTCCGACGCGATGCTCAAGCGCTTCGTGATCGTGAATTTGCGGCATCGCTGCTTCTGGGCAAAATGCGGGAGAGCCTCAACGAGCTGCGCCGGCTCGAGACGGCATTGCTCTTCGTTCACGACGTCGGCACGCGCGACGCGATGTCGAACGAGGTAAGCCGGATGTCGCAGCTCAGCGACTCGTTGTCACACTACCAGCTCGAGCGCTCTGCTCGCGATATTCGCGCGGCTGTGCAGCAGATCGGCGCCTGGTTTCGTCCGGAGTTTGACGCAGCCAGCGCCGACCAGCACCAGCGCGCCGACTCGATATCGCAGTTGCGCATCGTGCCAGCGTTCGCGCAGGCAGAAGGAGCCATCCTGAAAGCGGAACGCGACCTTCGCGCACGAACGCGAGTTCGAGTAGAAGAGTCGACCGCGGCGCTTTCGCGAGCCGAGCAAGTCGCTCTTGTCGCGCTACTTCTGGCGGTCGGGCTTTCGGCCATGGCAGCCGTCTGGCTGGTGCGCACAATAGGCCGTCCCGTACGCCATTTGGAGGCAGGAATGCAGGCGGTAGCGGAGGGTGATCTGCAAGCAGCGTTGCCAGAGCTCGCGTCGCGCAAGGACGAGTTCGGTACGCTGGCGCGTAGCTTCGAGGAAATGACAGGCCAGCTGAGGGAGCTCGACAAGTTAAAAGCCGAGTTCGTCTCCGTGGCGTCACATGAATTGAAAACACCCATCAACGTGGTACTTGGCTATATCCAACTTCTGCAGGAGGGCATCTACGGTCCGTTACAGCCAAAGCAGCAGGACGTGCTACGAACGCTCGAGACGCAGATGCAGTCGCTGTCCAGGCTCGTTAAACAGCTGCTGGACGTCAGTCGATTCGAAGCGGGAGGCGGAAAGTTGGAACCGCGTACCTTTTTACTTGCGGGATTTCTTCAGGAGTTGGAACAAGCATTCAAAGTGCTGGCCGTCCAGCGCGGCATTCGCTTCGTCGTGAACGCGAGCCCCAGCCTCCCCGAGACAGTGGTGTGGGATCACGACCGCATGAGCGAGGTGCTCGGAAATCTGCTGTCGAACGCGTTCAAATTTACGCCGCGCGGAGGCGAGGTCGAGTTGACGGCGGAGTCGTTAGATCGGGGCGTGCACATGGCAGTGCGAGACACAGGCGCGGGTATCCCGCCGGAACAACTGCCGCACGTCTTCGACAAGTTTTTTCAAGCCACGAACCAGCCAGCGCGGGGCATGGGATCAGGCTTGGGTCTTGCCATCGCTAAGCAGATAGTCGATGCCCACCGCGGCAGTATCGACTGTGAAAGCACGCCCGGCGTGGGTACGACGTTCACGATCACCTTGCCCGCTCAGGTCACCGGCCGACGGTCGTCTCTGCAGCGCGCGATTCCCGCGGGAGTCTGATGCCGAAGGTTCCGTCAGGTGCAGGAGCGATTCTATTGACCGGCGCGCTGCTGAGCGCTTGCGTTGCACGCCCGCATCTCGCCCCGCTGGAACCGCGGGAGTATACCGGAGTACTCGTTGCCGCGCGCGAAGCAACCCTGGCAGGCCGTTACCAGGAAGCTGATCGCCTCCTCTCTCAATTTTCCGCGCGGTATCCGGGTACGAACGAAGCAACGGAGGTGCTGTACTGGCGCTCACTCCTCCAAATGGACCCAGCCAATCGCGAGGGGTCGATGACGACCGGCATTGCCGAGCTGGATCAGTATCTCCAGGGAAGCACCTCTCTTCGGCACTATGCTGAGGCGGCGATGCTGCGCCGCCTCGCCGCGCAATATGTCACCGCCGCTCGCTTGGCGGCCGCCTCAGTCACGACCCCAACGGCTGGACGAACCGCCATCGGGGATGACAGAGCACGCGACGACGAGATCCAGCACCTGAAAGATCAGCTGCTGAAGGCGAACGAGGAATTGGACCGGATCAAAAGGCGTTTGACCACTCCTACCCGACCCTGAACAGCTCTAACGAGCGGGTATGCCTCTCGCCAAGCACCCGCCGGAGGGAAGCGTGTTCAGGCCGCACAAGATCGGGATCGATCGTCAGGAGCTGCGCTGCGGCAGCAGCTGCGCGCGCCGCTAATTCCTCGTCGCGGAGCGGATCGGCAACCCTGAACGTCGGAATCCCGCTCTGACGTTGGCCGAAGAGATCGCCCATGCCGCGAAGACGTAAATCGGCACGCGAGATCTCGAAACCATCTTCGGTATGACAAAACAGCTGAAGGCGCTCCTCGGCATCCGAGCTCACATCGCCGAGCAGGATGCAGAACGACGCGTCGCCACCACGACCAACGCGCCCGCGGAGCTGATGGAGCTGAGAAAGTCCGAACCGCTCCGGGTGCTCGATGATCATCACCGTCGCATTGGGCACGTCGATACCAACCTCGATCACGGTCGTGCTCACGAGTACGTCGATCTCGCTGTCACGGAAGCGCCGCATGATCTGCTCGCGCTGCTCCCACGGCAGTCGGCCATGCAGCAACGCGAGCCGACGATTGCGAAGAGCGCCCGCTTGCAGCGTCTCGAACATAGTCGTCGCCGCCTTGAGATCCGTCTTTTCCGATTCGCCGATGACAGGATAGACGATATATGCCTGCCGGCCGCGACCGATCTCGCGGTCGGCAAAGGTGAGCACACGATCGCGGGCAGCCTCGGGGCGCAGCGCCGTCGTCACGGGCAGCCGGCCCGGAGGACGTTCGTCGAGTGTGCTCAGATCGAGATCACCATAGAGCGTATGTGCAAGCGATCGAGGTATCGGCGTGGCCGTCATCAGGAGAATGTCGGGCGCCTCGCCCTTGCCGCTTAGAAGCTTGCGTTGTTCGACGCCGAACCGATGCTGTTCATCAATGGCAACGAAGCCGAGCTTCGAGAAGTGCGTATGCTCCTGGATCAGAGTATGAGTGCCCACCACGAGAGCCGGCTCAAAGCTGGCGAGACGCGTCGCGATGGCCTTGCGCTCCCTTGCCGACACGCTGGCCGTCAGGAGTATCGGCTCCACGCCGAGAGTGGCAATCAGGTGCGTGAGTGTGCGATGGTGTTGCTCGGCCAATAACTCTGTCGGCACCATGAACGCGGCCTGATAGTCGTTCTCGATAGCGAGGAGCGCAGCGAAAAGTGCGACGATCGTCTTGCCGCTGCCGACATCACCTTGCAGAAGTCGATGCATTCGACGATCGCTGCACATGTCGGCGAACAGCTCTCGAATGACGCGGACCTGTGCAGCGGTCAACTCGAAGGGCAGCCGTTCCCGAAGGCGCGACGTGAGTTGTCGCTTGTTCTCGAACCGCACGCCGCGGCGGTATTCCCGCGCCAGTGATTTCGCGCGGACGTGCAGCATGTGCACAAACAAGAGTTCTTCGAAGGCCAACCGCGACCGTCCCAGTGACGCTTCCTGGAGAGATGCCGGACGGTGTACCATTCGCAGCGCATCGCTAATAGTGGGCACACCCGCCTCGGCGAGCAGGCCTGTCGGCAAGTACTCCATGACGAGCGCCAGCAAACGATCGAGGTGCGAATCGATGATCGCCCGAATCACTTTGAACGAGAGCCCTTCGGTCGCCGGATACACCGACAGGACGCGGCCATGCAGGATGTCGTCATCGCGATCGCCGACGTTGACGAACTCGCGCGGTTGCAGCTGGCGGCCATGAAAGAAGCGCACCTGGCCGGATACAAGAAGCACGTCACCCTTATCGATTGTGCGATCCAGATACGGCTGGCCCGGCCACGACAGTTCGATCATCCCGCTGTCGTCCCGCAACACGGCTTGAAAGATTCGCAGCCCTTTTCGCGTCGGGATCACCCCTTTGGAGATCACGCGACCGATGACCGTGCCGGACATGCCCGGCTCCAGCGACGCGATTGCCGACACGGTGCTCGCGTCCTCATACCGGTGCGGAATGTGATATAGCAGGTCGGCCGCCGTTATGATGCCGAGGCGCCGGAGCTGCTCTGCACGTGCCGGCCCCACTCCCTTCAGGTACGCGACGCTGGTGTCGAGAGACAGCCGCGGCGGACGCGCGGCGCGGTTCTCCGTCGGCATTAACCTTCGCTCAACAGCTCACGAGAAAAAGCGCTGGCGTCGAAGACGGCGAGGTCCTCTTTGTGCTCGCCAACGCCGAGGAACTTGACGGCTACGTCGAGCGCTTCATGGATGGCGACAACGATCCCACCCCGAGCCGTGCCATCGAGCTTGGTCACCACGAGGCCCGTTACCGGAACGGCGGCAGCGAATGTCCGGGCCTGCGCGAGCGCGTTCTGTCCAATGGTGCCGTCGAGCACCAACAACGTTTCGTGCGGTGCGCCGCCAAGTCGTTTCCCAATCACGCGGGCGACCTTCTTCAACTCTTCCATGAGGTTCGCGCTCGTGTGGAGACGTCCCGCCGTGTCGACGATGAGGACATCAGCCCGACGGGCAATCGCCGTATCGACGGCATCGAAGGCGACCGCAGCCGGATCGTCTCCGGGTTTGGCGCCGACGAACTGAGCGCCCGTCCGTTCAGCCCACAGCCGCAGCTGATCGATCGCGCCGGCGCGAAAGGTGTCGCCAGCCGCCACGATCACCGTTTTGCCCTGCGCCCGAAAACGTTCAGCCAGTTTGCCGATGAAGGTCGTCTTGCCCGCTCCGTTCACGCCGATGACGAGAATGACGGTCGGACCCGAGGCTGCCATCGCCAGCCCCGGGTCGCTCCGCCCCGACCTCAACGATGCCTCGACTCCCTCCTGCAGCGCGGCCAGAAAATCGCCCTGAGACTTCACCATGCCGCGTTTCGCGCGCCGCTCCACGTCCTCGACCAGCCGCAGTGTAACCGGCACGCCAAAATCCGCCTCGAGCAGCAAGCGTTCCAGCTCGTCGAGCGAGCCTGCTTCCACACCACCGCGGGCGAGCACGCCCACATCCAGGAGGGCGACGTCCTTGATCCGCTGCCAAAAGGACCGCTTCGGAAGGTCACCAGACTTTCGAATTAACCGCGCCATCACTTCCAGCTCATAATCGGGTGAGTCGTCGGAGAGCCGTCAGCGCATACCACGCCGTCGACGCACTATCCACTCCGCGCATAACAACAGGATAACCAAGGCATACGCCCACCAGGCGCTGCGCAGTCGCACTGCCGTATCGCTCGGAGCGCTTCCGCCAACAGCGCCCGCTTTGACCGGTGCAACTCGCGGAAGGAGCTCCCGTGCCGCGTTGACACCAAGCACCGCAGAGCCACCACGCATCTGCGCGTCGTATACGCCGGGGGCAAGCGTCGGTGTCACGACCACGCTGAGGCCAGATGGGAAGTGGAGTGCAAGCGTATCCACTCTGATGGAATCCCCCCGCTTCCGTAGGAGCACCGTGACCGCCGAGTCGCTCGGTTCCGGCGAGCCCCGCCGCCAGCGCACCGGCTCACCGAAGCGGAGCAGACGTTCGTCAGGCACGGCGACACGCCCGTCCGCGCGCTCCGCCGCCAGCCAATCGAAGATGCTACCCCAAATCGTCGTAAATGCGTCGGCTTGCGAGCCGCCACGCACATGCCAACGCCAGAGACCTGATCCGACTACAACGACGCGCCGCGGCGCGTCCATGCCGGCGATCACCACGCGCGTGTCGCCTTGTCTTCCAAGCCTTGCCATGAGCGCGTTCCACTGTCCGCGTGGCGGCACAGGCGCCACGTCGAGTGGAGGGAGACTGTCCCACGGCAGCCCCGAGAGCGACCCAGCCAGCGGGGAACTGGGCGCCGATGCAGCGTACCACTCCCCGTCATCACCAGTCGGGGGAACGAGAAGTGCCATTGGCGCGTGGGTGACGCTTTCGGGCGAGCCAAACACACTGGTGTCGCCGTGCAGTATAACGACGGGGGCATCGCGCACGGCTTGTCGTACTTCCGATTCGCTTACCGGTGCCAGCGAGCCGTCGGCGCGCCATGCGCCCGGCGCGACGCGAAAAAAGCCACGCGTCGGAATCGATAAGGCGCCACGGAGAACGCCGAGTGCATAACGGGCGTCGAAATCGGGTGACGTCGAGACGAACACCGCGCCGGCGGCCCGCGACACGTCGATGCCGACGGCGATCGTGTCATTGCGTGGCTCGGCGTCACCACGTGCGGTCGCAATGGCCCGTAACACCGCGTGTCCCTCCGGTGCGTCGACTTTGCCGCGCAGCGAAATGACGCGCTCTGCGAGCGGAGTCATGGAATCGAGTGCTGCGCTAGCGAGCGATTTTCCGTCGACCATCAACGTCAGCTTGCCAGCACCAGATCCGAGAGTGCCGGCGACAAGACCAACCTTCGCGTCAATCGTATCGCCGCTCACGACAGCGCGCGCTACCTCGAGCGTCGTGGCAGCGACATCGCGTTGGGGCGAGTGCGGGACGACGACGATGCGTGATCCCGTCGTGAGGAGGCGCAGGGCGTCCGGGTCGTCCAGCTCGCCGTCGGTCACAACCGTCAGCGGATGCCCACGCCCCAACGCGCGGTCGACGGCGGGGCGGACGACGGTCGTCGGATCTGCGGGTAGGCGCGTAGTGTCCGCGACGCGCAGCGACGATCCGAACGCGAAGATCGACTCCGCATGCGCGGCGGCTATGGCGCTGAGCGCTTTTCGCCAAGCGGCGGTGTCACCACCTCGTAGCCAGCTCGCGCTCACGTCGAGCGCCACCCATGAGGGTACGGGATGCATTAATCCCGCCGGGGCGTCCAGTACCAATGCAGACAAGACGCAGATCGCGGTGACGCGAAGCCCCGCCGCGATTGCAGCTCCGCCGCCGGCGCGCGCGTCGCGCCGATACTGCAACAGACCGAACGCTACACCGATGACGAGCGAGACGAGCCAAGGCGACATGCGCGAATTCTAGCGCCCGCGCTGTACACCCGCTCGCATGCGCTCAGCGCGCGGCGAACCTTACCGGTCCCGTCGTCGCGGGAGCATTCAACGCAGCGATCTCCACGTCGCGGAGGGCGGTGAACGCAACGCGCTCACTCGCCGGCACGGGATCCCCACCGCTGAATTTCAGGACCTTGCGTGGATCGCGCTGCACCCCGTTTACGAGCACTTCGAAGTGCAGATGCGGCCCGGTCGCCAAGCCGGTCATGCCGACGTACGCAATCGTTTGGCGCTGCGACACGCGCGAGCCGACGTGAATGCCACTGGCGTAGCCGCGCAGGTGCCCGTAGCGCGTGACGAATCCGTTGCGGTGTCGGACCTCCAACAGGTTGCCATATCCGTTGCCCCACCCCTTGCGGACCACCACGCCATCGCCAATGGCGCGTACCGGCGTTCCCGCCGCCGCCGCGTAGTCCGTGCCCTTGTGCTGGCGCATGATGCCGAGTATGGGGTGCTCCCGCTGGCCGAATACGCTCGAGATACGGCGAAATTCGAGCGGCGCGCGGAGAAATGCGGCTCGGAGGGAATTGCCACCCTGATCAAAGTAGTCACCGCTCACGGATGCGCTTTTGAATCGGATCGCCTGCAGCTGGCTGCCGGAGAGAACGAATGACGTCGCGAGAATGCTGCCGATCTTCTGATCGCCGGTCCGTGCGGTGGACCGCTCGACCATCACGCGGAACGAGTCGCCGTCCTGCAAATCGCGGCTCATGTCCACCTTGTACTCGAAGATGTCAGCCACGGTCCAGGTGAGGAGCGTCCGCATCTTTTTCGTCAGCATGGCATGGGCGGCGGCATCCACCGCATCGTACAGATTCGAGTGGATGATACCGGCGACAACGATTGTGTCGGTGTGCCAGGAAACGTGTTCCTCGCGACCGACCCAGCTGCCGCCCGTTCTCGTGATGTGGAGAAGGCGATTGAGATCCAGGTGGAGCACGATCTCCGTTGGCGCTGAGTCCGCGTGCTCGTGATGAAATTCGACGAGCATGCCGGCGGGAATGCGGCGCGCATCGAGGATTGAGGCTGCGCGAACCGCCAGTGAAGCGCTGCTGTCGTTCAATCCGGCGCGATGAAAGAGCTTGGTAAGCGTTTCACCGCGCTCGAGCGTGTCAACATGCTGCTGCCATGGAGCGGCGACAGCCGACGCGCGCCCCTGCTGAGCGACGAGCACCTCGGCAGGCTTGCGCTCGGGCAGCTGTGGCGTGAACCGCAGCGCCAGCCCTCCGCAGAAAACAACGATGCCGTACGTAACGGCGCGCGCGAGATTCGTCCTCAATCCATCTGCCTCCGGATGAACGTCGGGATCTCCATATCGCTGAGATCCTGCGACGGCTTCTCCGTTGGAGGGGAAGGGTTGCGCGGCGTGCGAGAAGTGTCGGTGCCCGGCGCGAGGCGACCAGGAACGCTGGGCGTCCGCGTCGGACGGTTCCCGGGGAACGGAATCACCGGAGATCCCTTGGGCACCGAGACATGCGAATGATCATGTGAGCCCGGCAAGCCGGGTTGAAGAGCCTTATCGAAACCGGTGGCAATCACGGTCACGCGGATCTCACCCTGCATGGCCGGCTCGTGCACGGCCCCGAAGATGATCTCCGCGTCGTCGCCAACCGCATCATGGATGATCTCGTTGATCTGATGCACCTCGCCCAACGTGAGATCGGCGCCGCCGGTGATATTGACCAGGACACCCATGGCGCCCGAAATGCTGATGTTGTCGAGAAGCGGAGAGCTGATCGCCTGCTGCGCCGCCTCCATTGCCCGGTTCTCGCCACGGCCGACGCCGGTGCCCATGAGCGCCGACCCGCCGTTCTGCATGACCGTACGCACATCGGCGAAGTCGACATTCACCAGACCAGTGACGCTGATCAGCGAGGAGATGCCTTGCGTGGCGTGGAGGAGGACCTCGTCCGCCTTCTTGAGGGCGTCCTGGAAGGGAATTCCCTTGCCAACGACCGCCAACAGGCGCTCGTTTGGCACAACGATCATCGTATCGACGTTCTTGCGCATGTCGGCAATTCCCTGCTCCGCCTGGCGCATGCGCTTGCGCCCCTCGAAAAGAAAGGGCTTTGTCACGATACCGACGGTGAGCGCGCCGACTTCCCGCGCCAACTCGGCGACGATCGGCGCCGCACCGGTACCTGTGCCTCCGCCCATACCACACGTGATGAAGACCAGGTCGGCACTGGCAAGCGCCCGCGCCACCTCGTCTCGATTCTCTTCGATCGCCTGGCGGCCGATCTCCGGACGCGCTCCCGCTCCGAGGCCGCGTGTCAACTTCTTGCCAATCTGGATCTTGGCGCCCGACTTCGATGAGAGCAGCGCTTGTGCGTCGGTATTGACCGTCACGAACTCCACTCCCTCGAGATGCTCATCGATCATCCGGTTGACAGCGTTTCCGCCGCCACCGCCGACACCCACCACCTTCATGCGGGCGTTCTGCGTCGCGTTCTCTTCGAACTCGAAGATCATGGAGAACGGCACTCCGGTGCTTCTTGGTGGGAACGAACTGCGAGGAGGAAGGCCGACGTCGCGCTATCGCCAAGGAGTGCCACGCGCCGTGTGCGTTCGCGGGCTATGGAGAAACGCTCGCGCAATATAACGCTTTCCGGCCTGTCGACTACCCCTCGTATGGACGATGCAACGTCGCAAAAATCACAACGTTACGGCGAGCACTTATCCACAGTCCTCATGCTCGAAGCAACTTTATGATCTGCCAGCGGCGAGGAGCGGCCGCCGTGCCTCGAAATCATGCGCATTGCGGTCGCCCAGTCGCCAATCACGCTCGTGTATCGCGCCGCTTAAAAGAAGTCCTGCAACCAGATCTTGAGCCGCTGGGCGGCCTTGTCGAGTAACCCTCCGCTCAGGTTCAAACGCTTCACGCCCGCTCCAGAGGCGCCGAGTGCGATGCGGTGGGCACCGTATTGGGCTAGACCGACGACAGTAGCGAATCGTGGCGCTTCCACCGAGTCGCTCAAGCCGGAAAGTTTCTCCGCCGGCGTTCCAATCCGGACGCCGGTCCCGAACACATCACTAGCCAACTCCGCTGAGCCCTCCAATGCGGCGGCCCCTCCGGTGAGCACGACACCCGCACTCAAGCGGCCCGCAAAACCAGCTGCGGCAATCTCGCGCTGCACCAGATCGAAGATTTCGTCCATACGCTGGTGGATGATGTGCGCCAGTAGTTCGCGCGGAATGCGTCGATCACCTTGAGCGACGGTGCTCGGCAGCTGTATGACGTCGGACGGATCAACGAGCTGCTCGAATGCACAACCGTACCGTTCTTTGAGGCGTTCCGCGTCCGCTTGCGTCACTCCTAAGCCGTGCACGATGTCGCTCGTGACGTTGTTACCTCCGAACGCGATGGTTCCGAGGTGTCGAATCTTTCCCTCGTGAAAAATGGCCAGGTCGGTGCTACCGGCTCCCATCTCGACAAGAGCGACGCCTAGTTCTCTTTCGTCGTCCGTCAACACCGCGAGCGCGCTCGCCAACGGCTCGAGAACGAGCTCTCGGACGTGGTACCCCGCCCGCTCCACTGATTTGCGCAGGTTGATGGCTGGTGAGCCGCCTACCGTAACAAGGTACATCTCCGTTTCCAGGCGAGTGCCACTCATTCCGATCGGGTCCCGGATTCCGGCATCCCTATCGACCGTATATTCCTGCGGGATTGCATGGAGCAGCTCGCGATCCTGAGGTATGGCTTGAGCGCGCGCGACTTCATTGGCGCGATCGACGTCTCCTTTGGCTATCTCGTCACCGTTCACCGCGACGATTCCCTTACTCGTCATGGCCTGAACGTGCTCACCCGCGATGCCGCCGTAGACCTCCTGAACCTCCACGCCCGCCATACGTTCCGCATCCTGCAGCGCCTTGCGTATGGAGCGCGTGGTCTCCTCGATATCGGAGACAACGCCGCGACGCATGCCCGTAGTGCGAGTCTGGCCAACGCCGAGCACCCGTATCGTCGGGTATTTCGGCAGATCACCGATCACCTCGGCTATAAGGGCCGTGGTTCGCGCAGATCCGATGTCGAGTCCCGCGACGAGGCGTTCCGGATTCATTGCAGTCTGGCGATCACTTGATCACGATAACGAAGGTCTAGCTCGCCCACCCGTACGTGCCGATGTGCGAGGTCTCTCTCCACCGGCTCGACATCGGATAATCGCCGGGTGGATATGCTTCCCGAAGTTCGGACCGGCATTGCAGGAGACAGTACGAACAGTAACTCGTCCGCTGCGACGCGCCGCACTTCACTGATGCGCTGATATAACGTCGGGGCCTCCTGGCGAAGCCGCCCGAGCAGAGCTAACACGACAGAGTCCGGCCGAATCAGGATCGGCGCGTCCACCGCAGTTTTCGCCGGGTCAATCGGCAGTGAGACCCCGCGTTCGTCATATGCCTTGAATCCCCGTGGCGTTGACACGAGGCCGACCGGCGAACGTTCAGCGATCTCGATCACGAGTGTCCCCGGAAGTTGCCGGCGAATATGGACCGACCGCACCTCCGGATGCGTTGCGATACGGCGTTCCAGCGGTGCTACGGGATCCCAAACCGAAGCCATTGTGTCGACGTGCAACCTGGCGAGGATGTCACCCGGGGCCGCGTACCGCGCGCCGTGTATCTCCACGCGCCGCACACGAAAGAACGCCAATCGGCGCAGGAGGAGTGGTGCCCAAAAGGGTGATCCAACAGCGAGCAGCAACACGGCAAGGCCCAGCAGTGCCGCCGTCCGTGGCCGGAAGCGGCGTCTCCCTGCGCGCCATCCGTTCTCGCGCAAGCCGATAGGACCTCAGACGCCGCCGGCGGACACACGCGGCGGCTGACGGAGCGCCAGCAGCTCCCTGCCGGTGCGTGTGATATCGCCAGCGCCCATGGTCAGCACGACGTCTCCTTTACGGCTGCTTGTCGCAAGGGCATCCGCCAGCTGCGCACGATCACCTTGCCACGCGAGGTAACCGCTCGCGCCTCGTATAGCATCCGCGATCAGCTGCGCCGTCACGCCCGGTATCGGCTGCTCGCGTGCCGGATAGATGTCGGCCAAAAAAACCGCGTCCGCGGCTGCGAGCGCGCGGCCGAACTCGACGGCAAGATCGCGCGTCCGCGTGAACAGGTGTGGCTGAAAGGCGGCAACGATGCGCCGCCCCGGGAATGCCGCGCGCGCCGTGGCTAGGGTGGCGGCGATTTCCGTTGGGTGATGCGCATAGTCATCGATCACCAGCACGCCCGCGACTTCACCGACACGTTCGAATCGCCGCGCCACGCCGACAAATCGCGCCAGGCCCCGTGCCATGTCCGGCACCGTTGCGCCAAGCGCCAGTCCCACGGCGAGCGCGGCGAGGCCGTTACGCACGTTGTGTATTCCCGGTACGCGCAGCGCCACGCTCCCCAATACCTCGTCGTCGAAGACGACGTCGAACGCGCTTCCGTCGCTTGTCGCCCTGACAGCACGCGCGAGCACGCGGGCGTCGGTCGTGGCAGCACTCCCCTTCTCTTCGATCGCGTAGCGAATCACTTCAGTACCAGTCGGCAACTGGAGGGTATTTGATCCGACGTCATCAGCGCACAGCACGATGGTGCGGGCGGGTAGCACAAAACGTGAAAAGGCGGCGCGGATATCGGCGAGATCGCGGTAGATGTCGAGGTGGTCCGCCTCCACATTCGTCACAACTGCAACTGTCGGGGTGAGCGCCAGGAACGATCGGTCATATTCATCGGCCTCCGCTACGTACAGGCGGTCGCCGCCAGGTCGGAAGTTGCCTTGCCAAGCATTGACGCGACCACCGGCCAGCGCTGTGGGATCGCGCCCGGCTGTCGCGAGCGCCTCGGTTGTCATCACCGTCGTCGTCGTTTTGCCGTGCGTTCCGGCGATCGCGACAAGCTCGCGGCCCCTCGTCACTTCACCGAGCGCTTCGGCCCGCCTGATGATGGGGACCCCAGCTTCGCGGGCGCGCTCGAGCTCCGGATGGTGTTTTGGCATCGCGGAGGTCACGACGAGCGCGCGCGCGCCGATGACATGAGCGGGATTGTGCGGTCCGACCGCGATGCCCAATCGCTCCAAATCGGCGCTATCGCCCCAATTTGCGTCGCAGCCGGTAACACGGACCCCGCGACGAACGAACATCTCGGCAAGTGCGCTCATTCCCGCACCGGCGATGCCGACGAAGTGAACTGGACGCGAGTCGGCGGGATCGATCAGAGGCATGTAAGGCGAGAATATACGAGCACAGTCGCACCTCGGCCATCTTGTACAGTCGGCGGCGCCTTTCGTTACGTTTCAGTGTCGATCACCTGCAGGATGTGCTGCGCGATGTCCGCGGACGCATCCGGCCGCGCGCGCGCGGCGGCGCCTTGCGTCAACAATGCCAGCTTTGCGGGATTTGCGAGCAGCCCCCCAATTACTGCATCGAGTGCCGCGCCCGTGAGCCGCGCTTGCGGTAGGTGCACCGCAGCACCCGCCTCTTCCAACGCTTTGGCGTTGCGCGTCTGGTGATCGGCGGCAGCAGTGGGTAGCGGCACCAGAACCGCCGGAATATGCCACGCCAGGAGTTCCGCTGTGGTCATGGCTCCGGCTCGCGTGAGCGCCAGGTCGGCAGCGGCATATGCGTCGGATACCGGGGAAAGATAGTCGCGGACGCGCACGTGCTCGCGTTCGAGAGTCCTGAACTCCTCATAATTTGCGCGACCGGTAGCCCAGATGACGAAAAGATCAGCCGGGCGATTCGCCACGAGCCAGTCGCGTACGGCGCGATTGATGGCCGCCGAGCCCTGGCTGCCGCCGTAGATGAGCAGAACGCGTCCACCTGTCGGCGGGAACCCCCACTGTGATCGTGCGGCTGATCGGTCAGGGAACGGCTTCGGTGGAGGCTCGATCGGCGCACCGGTGTCGAGTAGCGCGCCAGGATGGTGCGGCGTCAGATAGCGCGCCGCTTCAGGAAACGCGAGATACATCTGGCGGGACCAGCGACTGAATGCCCGCGCAGCTATTCCAGGCACGCTGTCCCCCGCCTGTTGAACCAGCAAGATCCTATGTGACACCGCATACGCCATGGCAACGCCAGCAGCGTATCCGCCGGTACCCACGATGATGGCGGGACGCCGTTGCGCAACGATTCCGCCAAGCTCCCTCCATGCCTGGACACCGCCGATCAGAGTGCGCCAGTTCTCCCACGGCCGTGAGCGATACAGCGGATGAAGGTCCAGCAGGAGATACGGGAATTCCGATTGGGGCAGAATCTCCCGCTCGATTCCTCGATGTGCTCCTACGAAAAACGGCTCCGCGTCAGGACGTGCTCTCACCAGCGCACGAGCGATCGCCAAACCGGGATACAGATGTCCACCTGTACCGCCGCCGGCGAAGAGAACCCTCATGACCTCTGGAGCGGATCCGTGGCATCAGTGCGCAGCACCCGCTGTCGCTCGCTGCCGATGTTCACGAGAATGCCAGTGAACAACATTGTCAGTACGAGATTGGATCGCCCGTAACTCACGAAAGGCAGAGTCAGTCCTGTCGTCGGCAATAGTCCAACCACAACGCCGATGTGTAGGTACGCCGTGAGGACCGTGACGAACGTCAACCCCACAGCGAGCAGTTGTAAGAACGGTGATCGCGCCGCGCGAGCTATGCGAAAGCCCAGTAACGCGTATACCCAAAATAGGATCGTAACGCCGGCGAGTCCGACGAATCCCCATTCCTCCCCGATATTGCTGGCGACGAAATCGCTGTATGGATAGGGAAGAAATCCGTACTGCTGCAATCCCTCGCCGAAGCCGCGGCCGAACAATCCACCCGAACCGACCGCTACCAGCGACTGTTGCAGTTGATAATTGAGCTTGGACGGTGAAGCGCCCGGATCGAAGAACACCGTCAGTCGCAGCAGTGCGTACTGAACGCGCTCGATCTTGTGCCAGAGGAGCGGGATCGCCAGCGCTCCGAGCGCGACGAAGTGACTCATGCGAGCTCCGCCCACGAACAAAAGGAGGGCGAGCAGCAGCGTATACAGCATCGATACCGATAGATCTGGCTCGAGGGCCGCCAGCACATCGAGCAGACCAATGACGACGAAAAAAGGGACCAGCCCCTTCGTCAGCCTCCGCAGATTCTCGCCCTTCTTCACCACGAGCATCGACACCCACGCGATCACTCCCAGCTTCCCAAGCTCCGACGGCTGAAAGGAGCTGCCAAAGAGGAAGCGCTTCGAGCCGTTGATCCGAGGCGCTATGCTGTCCGGCAGAATCAGACAAGCGACCAACGTGGCGATGGTGAACCACATGAGCGGCCACGCCCATTCCCGCCACTTGTCTGCGTCCGTCTTCGCAGCGATGGCGAACACGGCCAACCCCACTGCGGCGCCGCTGACCTGCCGCAAGAGGAAGAACGCACTGCTGCGCCCTTCGTCCATCGCGACGATCGCGCTGGCGCTGTACAGCACCGCCAGGCCAAACGCGATGAGCACGGCACTCACCAACACCAGGCCGCGTGCTTCCGAACCCATGCGCCACCGGCTGCGAACCGCTGGCACATGAGGGGTCCGGTGTGCCAGTTCCAGAGACGCTGTCGCATCCGTCATACCCGTGTATTCCCCGGCAATGACGCGTTGGTGCCCACCAGTCGTTTGAACTCCGCACCACGCTCTTCGTAATTCGCGAACATGTCGTAGCTCGAGCAAGCGGGCGACAGCAGCACCACGTCACCCCGATCGGCGGCGCGGCGCGCGGCGGCAATCACCTCATCAAACGAAGAGCCAAGGCGCGTCATGGGCACACTGCCCTTGAGGTCTGCCTCGATGAGCGGAGCGGCTTCACCAAATACTACGACGTGCTTTCCGATTCGGCGGATCTCGTCGACAAGCGCCGTGTAGGGCTCGCCTTTGTGGCGGCCACCGAGCAGAAGAACGGTAGGGCGTCGCATGCCGCGGAGCGCGACAAGAGTGGACTCGATGTTGGTGGATTTCGAATCGTTGATCCATGTGATGCCGTCGACCTCGGCTACGACCTCGATCCGGTGCTCCAATGCACGGAAGGAGCGTAGACCGTCGGCGAGACGACGCAGGGCGTCGGCCTTACGATGCGCGGCATCGGCGAGCACCACGGCGAGCGTCGCGGCGAGCGCGTTCGCCACGTTGTGATCGCCGACGAGCTGCAGCTCGTCGCGTTCGATGATGGGCGTGCCCAGCACGACTAGCATTCGGGCTTGCCGGTCGTACCACGCATTGCTCTTCTGCCGCAGAGAGAACGTACCATGCAGTCCGGGCACATTTGCCACCATATCGCGCACAGCGTCATCATCGGCATTGCTGACCCAATCGCACGCCGCAGTCGCATTGCGGAAGAGGAGGGCCTTATCGGCGTAATAGGCCTCAACCGTGGCGTATCGATCGAGGTGGTTCGGCGACAGATTCGTCAGTACGCCGACCTCCGGCGAAATGCCAGGAGTATCGTGCAGTTGGAACGAGGACATCTCGAGTGCAACCCAGGTCGGTGGTGCGGCGGCGCACGCGAGCTCAGATAGTGGTGTCCCGATATTACCGGCGGCCTCCGCGCGCAAACCGAGTGCTCTGAGCAGATGCGCCACCATGGCCGTCGTCGTCGTCTTCCCGTTCGTGCCCGTAATGGCGACACATCGCAGTTGAGGAAGAAATCGCAACGCGATCTCGACTTCGCTGACCAGTTCGACACCCGCCTCGATCGCCGCCATCACCACAGGCGCGGTCGGGGGCACACCCGGGCTCACGACTGCCAGCGATGCACGCCGAATCCGATCGACGTCATGGCCGCCGAGCTGTACGTCAACTCCTTCTGCTCGGAGCATAGCCGCAGTTTCGACGAGGCGGGGTGTCGATGCAGCATCCGACGCATAGACGCGCGAGCCGGTACGAGCGAGCAGCGTGGCCACGGCGCCACCGCTGCGCGCCAATCCGATGACCGCTGTCTCACCGCGAAGCCACATCGGCTTCATCGCGGGTTCGGAGACGCGCATCACGATCTCACCGCAGCTTGAGCGTGCTGAATGCGACAAACGCGCACAGAATACCAATGATCCAGAAGCGTACCACGACCTGAGCCTCGTCCCAACCTTTCATCTCGAAGTGGTGGTGCAACGGCGCCCGTCGGAAGACGCGGTGCGTTTGCGCGTATGCCAATCCGTACCGCCGGCGCCGGTATTTGAAGACATACCGCTGGATCAGCACCGACAGTGTCTCGGCCACGAAGACGGCGCCAACGAACGCCAACACGAATTCCGACTTGAGCAGGATGGCGACGACGCCGAGCGCACCGCCGAGGGCAAGCGACCCCGTGTCGCCCATGAAGACCTGCGCCGGATGCGCATTGTACCAGAGGAATCCGATGAGCGCACCCATCAGCGCGAGGCAGAACACCGCGAGCTCTCCAGAACCGTCGAGATAGAACAATCCCAGATAACGGCTGTAGTCCACCCGCCCGATGATGTACGCGAATACCGCGAAGGTGCCAAACGCGATCGCCGAGAGCCCCGCCGCGAGCCCGTCCAAGCCGTCGGTGATGTTCACCGCGTTGCTTGTGCCGGTGAGAATAAACGTCGTGAACAACACATAAAACCATGCAAAACCTGCGATCGGCACTACCAGATAATACTTGAAAAACGGCAACGTCGTCGACGCGCCAGGGAGATTCGGCGACAACGGATGCAGCCAGATGAATGTTCCAAGCGCGAGACCGATCCCTACCTGCCCCGCCAGCTTGTACCGCTCGACGAGTCCACGATTCTTCTGACCCTCGCGCTTCTGTCGCAGCTTGAGATAGTCATCTAGCACACCGATGACTCCCATCCAAATTGTCGCCAGCAGTGCAACGAGAACGTAAGGGCGCGTGAGGCTGAAACGTGCCCATAAGAGAACCGGAATTACCGTGCAGATCAGGATAATCAGACCTCCCATCGTGGGAGTCGAACCCTTTCCGGCGTGAGAGTCGGGCGTGCCTTCGCGGACGACCTGGTGCACTGACTGCCGCTGGAGCACCCGAAGGATCACCGGCCCGACGACGAACGATAGCACCAGCGCGGTGACCGCCGCGCCGACAGCGCGAAACGAGATGTACGTGAAGAGATTGAAGAGCGTGAACTCGCGAATGTGCGGAACGAGGAGAGAATAGAGCACGTGCTCGGGATTCCAGTGATCAGAGAGGCCGGTGTCGCTACCGCGAGGTGGCGGCGGCGATCTCCGGAGGGCAGTCGCGAATCAGAGGGTGAATTTCGCTCGAATGGGCTCGAGGAGACGCTCGAAGCGCATGCCCCGGGATGCCTTCAGGAGAATGACCGCGTCGGGTGAAAGGCGTGCATCCAGACGCGTCCAAAGACTCTCGACATCGGGGGCGGTCACGACGCGAGGATCATATGGAGCGAGCCGGTCGAACACGGTGGCGAACTCGCCCACTCCGGCGACGAGCTCGATCGGTGAATCCAAGGCTTCGCGGGCGATGTCCTCGTGGAGGCGCTCCGTATGTGCGCCGAGCTCGAGCATCGTCCCGAGAATCGCCACGCGCTGTCGACCGGCGCCGGCATGCTGTAGCAACTCGAGAGCAGCGCGCGCTGACCCGGGATTCGAGTTGTAGGCGTCGTTGACGACGGTTGCTCGACCGATGCGCTCCACGCTCGAGCGCATCGGCGGCACCTGCATGGCGGCCATGCCGCGCGCTGCCGACTGCGTGCTCACCCCCATTTCACGCGCCACAGCGAGAGCGAGCATTGCATTGCGCAAATTGTGCACTCCGGTCAACGCAGGATGCACCTCTACGCCGTCCACCTGCGCCCAACCACGGCCGTCAGCATCGATGCCCCAACGATCCGCACGTAGATCCCCAGAGTCCAGACCCGCCGATACGACGTGACCGGCGCGTCTCGACGCTTCCTCCAGCACGTCCGGTTGGGTTGCCGGGACGACCGCGATGCCAACGCCGATACAGGCAGCCAGCTCTTCGCGCATGACGCCGGCCAGGTCGCCGAGTCCTTCCAGGTGTTCCTCGGAAATCGACGTTACGACCGTGAGATCCGGACGAGCCATCCGTGCGAGTTGCGCCACCTCACCTGGTTGGTTCGTGCCCAGCTCGACTACGGCAAGCTCCGCCTCATCAGACAATGCTAGCAATGTGAGCGGGACACCTACCAAGTTGTTGAAGTTGGCCTCTGTGGCGTGGACCTCGAGAACACTGCCGAGAGCTGCCCGAAGCAGTTCTTTTGTACTCGTTTTACCGTTCGTTCCCACAACGGCAACGAGCGGGCGCGCCCAAGCTTCTCGACGGTATCGTGCGAGGGCTGCGAGAGCCGCGAGGGTATCCGGCACCGCGTAAACGGGAACGCTGACTCCGGCCGTGCGCTCCGGTCGGGATACGACGACCGCAGAGGCGCCTTTCGCGACCGCGTCGATCACGAAATCATGCGCGTCAAAACGATCGCCGACGAGTGCCACGAAGAGATCGCCCGGCTGCACCGAACGGCTGTCGGTCCACACACGCGAAAGTGAAAAATCGCCGCGAGGTAATGGACCACCTGCTAGTGGCCCGAGGGCATCGGCAACTCGTGACCACGTCCAGAAGGTCTGTCGCGGAATCGCGCCGAGCTCCGGCAGCACACCTGCTGCTTCGATGGGCCCGTGCGCCCCCATCATCGGTACACCTGGAGGAGCTCGTTCACGATCAGCTTTTCGTCGAACGGATACTTCGTCGTGCCACGTATCTGATAGGTCTCATGACCTTTACCGGCAAGCAGGATCACATCTGCTGGCGACGCCATGTTCAGCGCCCGCTGTATCGCAGCGCGGCGGTCCACTACGCATTCGTGATTCTCACGCCGCATTCCGGCAACGATCTCGTCGATAATGCTAGCGGGATCCTCCTTCCGTGGGTTGTCGCTGGTGACGATCGCGACATCGGCTCCTTCTTCCGCAATGCGTCCCATCTCCGGCCGCTTGCCGCGATCGCGATCGCCCCCGCATCCAAATACCACGATGAGCCGGCCCTGTGTAAATGGGCGAACGGCCGTGATGGTCCGCGCCAGTGCATCTGGCGTATGCGCGTAATCGCGAAGCACGGTTGGTGATTCGCTCAGGATCTCCAACCGCCCAGGCACCTGGGGAACAGTCGATAGGCGTGCGGCAATGACGTGTCCAGGAAGCCCGAGTGCCCAAGCCGCTGCCGCCGCACCCAGGGCATTTAGCACGTTGAAATCGCCGATCAGCGGCAACTCGACATCGTGCCGCTCGTCGCCGAGCGCCAGCACCCAACTGCTTCCGCGCGGAGCGAAGCGAACGTGCTCCGAATGCACCTCTGCGGTCAGAACGCGCTCGCTGAAGCTCACGCGTCGGCGTCCGCTCGGAAGTGCTGTCCACGCTTTGTCATCGAGGTTGGTGACCACGGTCCCGTGCGGCAACAGATGGTCGACAAGGCTCGCCTTCGCCCGGAAGTATGCCTCCATCGTGCCGTGGTAATCGAGGTGGTCGCGCGTCAGATTCGTGAACACTGTGATATCGAAAAGGACACCTTCTACGCGCCGCTGATCCAGCGCATGCGACGAGACTTCCATCGCCACACTGGTCACATCATCGTCGACGAGCGCGCGGAAGATGCGTTGCAGCTCGATCGGGCCTGGTGTTGTGAGGCCGCCACCACCTGGCATCGGCCGACCCTCGGTTCCAATGAGTACGCCGAGAGTGCCAATCGAGCAGCTGCGACCGCGCGCGCGTTGGCCACCCAGACCGCCATCGAGCAAGTGCCGCAGAATGCTCACGGTCGTGGTCTTGCCATTCGTGCCAGTTACTCCCACGAGGCGGAGCTGCTGCGTGGGGAATCCGTATGCAGCGGCGGCCGCAATCGCTGCGGCTCGCCGGCCATCATTGACGACGAGCGCGGGAAGCGTCGCGCGTGCGGCGTCCTCTACGATGACGGCCGTGGCGCCAGCTTCTGCCGCAGCCCCCAGGTACTCATGGCCATCGCGCTCAGTGCCCCGAACGGCGACGAACACATAGCCGGGCCTCACCGCACGACTGTCATCAGTGATTCCGGCCGCTTCGTGAGGCAAGTGACCGCGCGATTCAGCCAGCAACCCTGCGGCGCGCAGCGCGGTGGCCATGGACTCAACGCTAAAGCGCATTAGTGATCGTGACCAAGGCGGACGAGAGCGCCTGGCAGCGCGAGCTCACCCGAATCGGGAAAAGTTCTGCCATCGATGCCTGGTACCAGCTGAACCCGAAAGCCGGCGCTGTGCAACGAACGAACCGCATCGCGGACTGGCAATCCGCGCACGGCTGGTACCGGACGTGGCGGCTCGCGCTCGGCAGGAGAAGAGCTTCGTGTTGGGAGGGTCACGAGATATGGGACGTTCTCACTGTCGCTCGTCCGCGAAATCGCGTGCGGCGCTGCCGGCGCGTCGCTCGGCGTACGATCGTGCGGCAGCGGCTGCAGCGATTGGACAGATCCGCGTGATTCGGCGGCGAATCGCAGGCTCGTCTCGAGTTTGGTCCTGTCCAGGGCCGCGTTGCGCGCCGCGATCGCCGCCTGCAGCACGGTCCTCGTGAGGGGCGCGGCAGTCTCTGCAGCGTAGAATTTTCCCTGCGGTATGGTGAGCTTCACCACCAATACGTACTGGGGCGCGTCGGCGGGAAAGAGTCCCACAAAATTCGGGTTGTACTGCATCGCAGCATATTGGCCGTTCACAACTCGACGAGGCGTGCCGGTCTTGCCAGCAAGCAGATAGTTGCTGAGATCAGCTTGCAGCGCCGTCCCGCCCTCCACGACGCCGAGCAACATTGCCCGTAGCCTCTCGGCGACATCGGCTCGCACGACCTGGCGAACAACGCGGGGCTCGTGTCGATAAAGCAGCGCCCCATTCGCGGCATGCACTTCCTTGATCAGCGTTGGTTCGAGAAGCGCGCCTCCGTTGGCAAACACCGCGTACGCCAACGCCAGCTGCAATGGTGTTGCCGCCACTTCATATCCCATCGCGATCGACGCCGGCGATTGCAACGACCATCGTCTCGGCTCGCGTAACGTGCCACTCGCTTCGGCGGGAACGCTGATTCCGGTTGGGCTGCCGAATCCGAAATCGCGTAGTGTCTCGAACTGTTCCCTTGGTGTCAGTCGTTGCGAAAACTTCACGATTCCTATATTGCTGGACCACTGTAGAACGTCCGTCAACGGTGCGCGCCCAACGCGATGCTCATCGTGAATTGTTCGCCCGCTCACTTCGATCTCTCCGCTTTCCGTATCGACTGAGTCGCGCTCGCTGACGCGGTGGTGTTCGAGTAACGCTGCGGCCATGAACGGCTTCATCGTGGAGCCAGGCTCGAAGGGATCGGTGAGCACGGTCGCTGCCGAGCGATCTGACTGACGGCTCGCCAACGCCAGCACCTCGCCGGTGTGTGGATCGAGCACTACAATGTCGCCCCCCAATGCCCCCATCTGCGCGACTGCGTCGCATAACGCGCGTTCGGCAATCTCTTGCAGCTCGTGATTCAGCGTGAGGACGACCGTTGCTCCCGACCGTGGCGGGATGCCGAGGGTGGCGGGGGACGCGACGCTGCGTCCCGTCGCATCTTTTTCCACAACAGATTGTCCCGGTACACCGCGTAACATGCTGTCCAGCGCCAATTCAATTCCATCGACACCTCTACCGTTCGCGTCGACGTTGCCGACAACGCCGCGCGTACCGTCGGACATCGAGTACGACCGCACCATCACGGGCGTCGCATACACACCGCGCAACGACAACAGGGGAGCCACCTCTGCCGCGAGATAGCGACCCGGCACCAATGTCCAGAGCCGCCGCCTGTCGATCGTCCGCCGGATGACCTGCGCCGGGACGCGCGCGGCGGTGAGCACGCGCGTGATCGCGCGGAAATCCTGCACCTCTCTCGGAGCGATCTCCAAGCGTATCATCTCATGACTCTGCGCGAGAGTCATTCCCGTTGCATCGACAATCGCGCCTCGAGCTGCCGGCAGTTCGCGAACGCGGTACTGTTGCTTCGCAGCCTTCACCCGCCAGAGACGACTCTGAATCAGCTGCACCTGAGCGCTCTTTCCGAGAAGGCAGAGCGCGAAGATAGCCAGCGTGAGGTGCACAATTCCAATGCGGCTACCGCGAATCATTCGGGAGTGCCGGTGGATGCCCGGCCAGAGCGCCGGACCCTGTGCCGCGAGGCAACATGATGACCTGATCAGGTGATGGCACGCGCATATTCAACCGTTGCTCCACCAGCGGCACCAGCCGTGCGCGGCTGGATTGCTCGCGAATCTCTCCCTCTAGTCGTAGCCGTTGCGCATCGAGAGCAGCACGTTGCTGCAGAAGTTGCTGGATGCGGCGGTTCTGCTCGATGCCGACGATCCTCCGTGCTATGACGCCCGTGGCTATCAGGACGAAACCGAGCAATGCGAGCGCCACCCATGAGCGTGCTGAACGCGTTCGCTTCATGCCGCCTTACGCCACGCCCGGAGGCGGGCGCTTCTCGCACGGGGATTTCGCCCCGCCGCAGTTGGAGAGGCGGTAATCGGCTTTCGGGTAATGACATCCCCCAAGGATTCGCCGCGGCACAAACATACGGGCTGTCGCGGAGGACACACGCACGCCGCACTCCACTCACGAAAAGCGTGCTTGACGAGCCGATCTTCGCCAGAGTGATAAGCAATGACGGCAAGCACGCCAGCCGGTAGGAGTCTGTCCCGAAGCTTCGGAAGCGCTGCGCGAAGTGCCGACAGCTCGTCATTTAACGCGATTCGGACTGCTTGGAAGAGGCGCGCAAAATCCGCCGGTCCGGTCCTTGGGCCGAAGGCGCCGCGAATGGCCCCGACGAGATCGTCGCTTGTAGCGAACGCGCGGGTGGTGCGACGGCGAACGATTTCCCGCGCCAGCCTGAACCCGCGCGGCTCGTCTGCATACTCGCGAAAGACGTGCGCCAGTTCGACCTCGTCAGCGGCATTGAGGAAGTCGGCAGCCGTCGCCGCCACGTCCGGGCCCATGCGCATGTCCAGCGGCGCGCCGGCGCGAAAGCTAAAGCCTCGTACGGTGCTGTCGATCTGATGCGATGAAATTCCGAGGTCCAGCAGGATGCCGCCGAAGACGCGGCCCTGTAATTCCGGAATGTCATCGAGAGTCGCGTAGTTACCGAGGTACGCAGTGAATCGCCCCTGCACGGCGTAGGCAGCCAGAAGGGCAAGCGCGCTGGCGATCGCTTCCGGATCGCGATCGATCCCGATGACCTCTCTCGAGGCGCTGCGGTGCTCTAGCAGGGCGGCAGCATGCCCCCCTCCGCCCAACGTGCCGTCCAGCACGTGGTCGGCTTCGCGGAGTAACTCGACAACCTCTTCGACGAGCACGGGCGCATGATAGGCGCTGTCGAATTCTGCGGCATCGGCCGAGAACATGACGAAAGATAACGAAACAAAGGCTCGTCATCTCGCGATGACGAGCCTGCACGACCGCTGAGCGCCTGCGCCTACTTGCAGTACGCCTTCTTCATCTTGGGTATGGCGTCACCGTACTGCTGCACGTATCCAAGGACCGTTTGTGCGGTCTGCTTATCGACAGCCCCGCCGGCAGGCATATTGATCTGCGTCAACGCGAACATGTCTTCAGCCTTCTTCGCGGCAGCGCAGCTCTTCTCCCTCTGTGCAGCCTGCAACGCGTCGATGCCGATCTGGAAAGAGGAAACGCCGATGAAGAACTTCGACGTGTTGGCAGGGCTGAGGCTGTCCGCCAGCTGCGACAAGGACAGCGTACGTTCCCAGTCGCCTACATTCTTGGTCGTATTGGCGTTCTTGAACGCGTTGTTCGCCTGCTGCAGAATGAGACTGCCGAACGTCGCCTTGTCCATTCCGGCGGCGATGGCTTGCTTCGCCGTTGCAATGACGGAATCCGGCTGATTCAGATCGCCCTGGGTCACCGCCACGAGCAACCAGGCGTTCTGATTTTTCGGATCGAGCTGCACCGCCTTCCGCGCAGCGGCAATGGCCTGCTGCAGCTGTCCCGCTTTGCGCAACGTTTGGGCATAGATTGTCGCCAGACTGGCGTCACTCGGGAAGCGCTGCACCGCGCGCGCAGCGATCTGCGCGGCGAGTTGCGGCTGGCTGTCCGCCGCGGCGGCGGCAAGCTGGCGTGTAAAGAAGTCCTGTGTGATCGCGCTCGTATCCGCCTTGGCGTACTCCTCTCCGGCCGCGAGTGCCTCCTTCCATTTGCTCGCCGCAAGCAACAGCAGCCACTTCGTACGCAGCAGTTGCGGGTCGCCAGGATTGTCCTTCAACAAATCATCGATCAGTGGGAGCGCCGTCTCTGGCTTGCCCATGCGGGCGATTTCATTGATGATCGTCTGAATGAGCTGCTGGTTCGACGGATCCGCACGATACAGTAGAATGCTGGTCTGAATAGCTCTCGCCGTGTCGGCCTTGAACTGGTATGCCGCCACGGCGTTGCGCAGGGCAAGGTTGCTCTTCGGATCGATCTTCAGAATTGCATTCGCGACCGTCAGAACGGAGTCGTTCAGTGCGACGCGTCGAGCGGAGTCCGCAGCGGTTTTGGCTGAGGTGTCGAGCGCGGCTTTCATGCCCTGATACGCGGACATGAGGCAGAGCCGCGCGAGCGTCGCTTGCGGATAGGTGATGATGCCCTTGCTGGCGTCATCAATCGCTTCTCTGAACTTGCCCGCCCGGAGGTCGTTCGTGCACTTCGTGTTCGCCTCCAGCTGCTTCCTTGCATCGCTGAGCTCCCGCTCCACCTGCTTTGCGGCATCGCCCGGGTTCTTGGCGTCTACCGGCGGCAGCGGCTGCGCCAGAGCGACATCCCGCGAAAGCATGAGACGTGGCTCAACGCGTACGCCATTCGGTGTCTTTGTCACCGTGCCGTCCACGATCTCGTCGGCACGCAGCAGCTTCGCGAGCTCCTTCAGATCATTCGCGCTCAGCGCCGAGTCCGGTCGGTAACCCGATGCCTCGAGCGTGTTGTTGATGTCATTCTTGCTGATGACCCAAAGCTGGCGGACCGGAACTTCCTGCGTCACGCGCTGGCGGATGGCGTCACCGGCCTCGACGCCCGCTGTGCGGTCATCGCTCTTGAATGTTGCCACGAGGATTCGCGGAACGTCGGCACTCGGACGCTGCGCGGTGAGGCTCGATGTCAGGCCCGAGCAAAGCGAGAGCAGGCCGGCGGCCAGAACCGCGTGCCGTTGCGATACCTTCACTGTATTAACCTCCCAAACGGTAAACAATATTACCCAGCGACACGCGCACGGGTCCTCAAATCAATGGGCGAAGAGGGACTCGAACCCCCGACTTCCTGCGTGTAAGGCAGGCGCTCTAACCAACTGAGCTATTCGCCCCGCAGCAAGGCTGGCTCACGCGCACTCGCACTATCGCATCGCCCACCGGCGACCGCGCGATTGAGCCCGTTTTCACGGCGGCGACGCCGCCATGCTTCATCTCAGGATTGCCACGGGTACCAGCACGCAATAGCCAATCACGAGCAGAATCGGCGCGATGGTTTCACCGCCACGTGCCAGGTCCCCGAATCCCGCTAGGATCACCACCGTGGCAATGGCCCACCAGAGGAGGGACCGCGACCGAGCAGACGTCTCGCTTTGCGCCATAACCGAGTAGTGTAGATCCAACCGGAAAAGCTGTCAAGCGAAATAGGCGCGCGAAGTTACGACCTGTGACCATCAGGTCCGTCCAAGGCCATCCCCGTGTCGGCGTCACGCCCGAGCAGTGCAGACAGTGCACTCGCGCGAGCTTTTTCGTCGGCGGCCTCGTCCGCCGCGCGTAACGCTGCCATTCGCTTCTGGTCACGTTGACGTCGCAGCGTGTAGAGCGGCACGACCACAATCAGCAGTACCAGGACAGCTAACGTGAGATCGCTGAAGAGCGCCAGTCCACCATAGCGCAGGCGGGACTGCCGTTGCCACTGCGCCTGAAAATCATCCAGAGTGATTCCGAAGGTCTCCCGCACTGCGCGATCCAGTTTCCCCGCGTGTCTCCAATTAGCAAGAAACAACGCGAACCCTCTAGGACCTGCCAACGATTGGAGATCGGATACCGCTTGATAGGCTAGGGCGTAGGCTGCCTGGACCCCGGATGCCGGCCCGGCGAATGCTCGTTCGAGCTCATCGAAGCTTGGTAGGCCGCGCAGCGCGAGAGCGAAGTTCGTCGCGAGCACGTCATCGCGTGACCATTCGTGCGCAGAAACGCTGGCGTACCCTTCATCAAACCAGTGCGGTGGTAAGTCATCGAGGTATTCGTGCAGTGCGATATGCGCCAACTCATGACGGAGGACTTCCAGTGGATTGCCTGCGTCCGATCCGGCCCGGCTGCCCCGCATCACGATCGAGCGTGACTCCGGAAAAGCGACTGCGACGCCCCACTCCGGCGCGAATGAGCCGGCCCAGTCGCGGAAGCGCTGCCGGTCAGGCGCAATAGCGACGAGCACATGTTCGTGCGGCCGCGGCAGGCCTGGAAAGGTGTCAGTCCGTACGGCGTACGCTGCGATGGAGCGCGCCAGCGTCGCGTCCGCGGGGTAGTACAGGATCGTGAACCGACCGCGGTCTAATCTCAGTGGAGCAGTGATCTGCGCGCCTGCAGGCGATGGCAACAGTTGCAGCGCCATCGCGACGATGCCGATCAGGGCTCGCCGCCCCCTTCGACTGTCTTCAGGACATCGGCGCACCGCTTTCCCCACGGATTGAACCTGTTCGCGGCGTGACCGGATCTCCAAGTCTCCACCGCCTCCTGTCGCTGGCCATTGAACCAGAACGCCCGGCCTAACTCGTAATAAGCTTCGATGAGATTTGGGCCAAGACCGATCGTCTTTTGAAAAAAGGTTTGCGCGTCCTCGAACATGTCACGCTCGAGGTACACGAGTCCTAAATAGAAGTGCGCGTACAACGTCGCCTTCTTGTCATTGTTGAGCCGGATGGCGCGCGACAAGTGTTCGATCGCTTCGCCGAAGATCTTCTTCTTGAGACAGATATAACCGACATTGATACGTGCCAGCGAGTTCTGCGGCTCACGCATGAGCACCTTCTGAAACATGAGCAGGGCGTCATCATACTTCTCCTGCAGCATCAGCGCCCACCCGAGTAGCGCCTCCGTCTGTGGGTCCGCAGGTGACAGCTCGTCGGCTCGACGAAGCGCGGACTCCGCGCCGGAATAGTCGCCTAGCGACAACTTACTCCATCCCTTTTCGATGAAGGTCGATGCGCCAATATGATCGGCGTGTACGACCGGCTTGTCGGCGGTGAATTGTGGCGCGATCGATGGTTGCTGGGCCGGAGGTGTCTGCGGAGTCGCGAGGCCTTGCGGTTGCTGCGCATTGAGGGCTTTCCAACGCTCGACGAGTCTCTTCACGTCATCTCGCAACGCCGTGAGTTCGCCGATCTCCTGATCGATTGCCTTGAAGAGAATTCCGATCTCGACCTTCAGCGCGTCCATCTCGGTCGTGGCGGACGGCGCGCCTAACCGCGTGTCGAGCGCACCTATTCGGTCTCGGTAGCTGGCGCTGACCTGCTGCTCAGCCATGCTGCGTCACCTCGGCCTCACCGCGCTCGAATACCAAACGATCGGTTGTCGCGAGTAGTCGCTCCATATCGAGTACGATCACGAGGCGATCTTCCCATTTCGCGATGCCTTTGAGGTACTCTCCAGCGAGTCCGCGAAAGAACACCGGCGGCGCCACAATTTGCCCGGCCTCCACCGCGGCAACCTCGACAACCGCGTCCACGACCGCGCCGACCCACTCCGCGGCGGTGTTGAAAACAACAATGCGCGTCTCGGTGCGAATGGGCGCTTCGGCAAGCTCGAAGCGGCGCCGCAAGTCGATGACCGGCACAACGCGCGACTGATATTCGATTACACCTTCGATCCACGGCGGCAAATCAGGTACCGGAGTCGGCGGCGTGTGGCGCAGGACTCGCTCTACCGAAAAGATGTCCGCGGCGAACAGGTCGTCACCAAGACGAAAAGTGACGAGTTTCGTCAGCTCAGTGCTCATATACTCTCCGCTGCGCGTTCGCCGCGAAGCACTGCCAGAAGCGCTTCCGCATCCAATACGCCAATCAGCTCCCGCTGGCGGCGTACCACGCCGGCGAGAACGGCGTCGCCCACATCTCCACCCGGGAGCTCGCGCAGCGCCGGGAGCTTCATCGTAAGCACGTCGTTCACGTCATCCACCGCAAGAGCAAGCCGGCCGTCAAGACCGCGAAAGACCAGGGCACATTCGGCACACCGGAGCGAGACACCGAGCACTCTGTCCGGAGTGTGTAGTGCGACCAGTGAATCTCGAAGGTGGAAAACGCCCATGACCGTGCCCGCCATCTCAGGAATCCGGTGCAGCTCAGGCACGTCCAGCACTTCCTCGATACTCTGCAGGTCGATGCCGAACATTTCGACTCCTACACGAAAGAGCAGCAGGTCGACGGAGCCACCCAGTGCCTCGACGCGCTGCCGAAAAGATCGTTGGCCGCCGTTCGCCAGGCTCAGACGATGTGCTGATTGGCGAGGCGAATCCGTCAGCGCATGTGGATCCTCGAGCGCCACTCGCAGCGGACGCGCCGCCGCAAGTATGTCGGCCGATGAAACGGGCGGGCCCGATGCTGCGTCAGACGTGGCGACCGGACGCGCGGGTATCGACAGCTCGTCGCCTCGCGCGCCTTGAGCGAATTCGCGGTAATTGATCTTTCGCTTCTTCATGACTGGTCGTCCGCCACATCAGCGATAAGCGCTGCATCGATAGATGAGATGCCTCGCATTGCGCCGACGAATAGCGCTTGAGTGGCCAGGTTGTTGATCAACCGCGGCACACCGCCGCTGCGGTCTGCCAACACTTCCACCGCCGCAGGTGCGAACAGCTCGCGCCGCGATTCCGCGACCTGTAGACGGTGCCGCACATATGCACTTACCTCGACGTCTTCGAGCGGCGATAGGTGAAAGCGAAGGCCGATGCGCTGGTCGATCTGCGGGCGCGACGCGATGCGCTCACGCAGCTCCGGTTGCCCCAATAACAGCACGTGTAGATGCTTGTCTTCCCGATCTTCGAAGTTCGTAAGCAGCCGGAGTTCCTCGAGCACGCCTGGCGCGGCAAGTTGTGCTTCATCGACGATCAGGACGGGTCTCCGGCTACACGCATGCACCTCCGCCAAATGTCGCCCGAGTGCCGTGACGAGTGCCGCTTTGCTGCGCGGCGCCTTCGCCATACCGGCAGCCGAAGCCACGGCCTGCAGTAATTGAATTGCCGTGAGCCTCGGATACGGCAGGCAAATCACATCGTGGCGGGTGCCCTGTAACGTTTCTCGAAGGGTCTGCGCGAGCATGGTCTTACCGCAACCGATATCGCCGGTTACGAGCGACAGCCCGCCTCGGAGCTCCGTGACGTCGTACGTTAGACGCGCGAACGCCTCTTGAAACACCGAGGAATGAAAGACGAATCTCGGATCGGGAGTGTTCGCGAAGGGCTTGCGCGCCAGACCCCAGTGCTCTTCGATCATTGGGCACTCCCACCGCGAAGCGCACCGACCGCCTCGACAATGGCGCCAGCGATGCCGCTGAGGGGCACGACACGATCTGCACCGGCGATCTGCAGCGCTGCCTGTGGCATGCCGAAGATGGTCGACGTTTCACGATCCTGCACGATAGCGCGGCCACCGGCCTCCCGAACAAGCCGGAGCCCCTCAGCACCATCCCGTCCCATGCCGGTCAATACAACGCCGACAGTTGCCCCGGCGAATACCGCTGTAGCTGCTCGGAAGAGCGGGTCGGCGGAGGGTCGCACACCCCACACGGGTGCGCTGTCGTCCAGCGCGATCATCGGCGCGCCCCGTCGCAAGCAGACCTGCATGTGCCGGCCCCCCGGAGCGAGGTAAACATGCCCGTGGACGATTGGTTGCCCTTCTTCCGCTTCCGAGACCGGCAACGCGCTCATATTGTCGAGCCGTTGAGCGAGGCTTCGCGTGAATCCGGCCGGCATATGCTGCACGATGAGCACAGCGGCATCCAGACTGCGGGGCAACTGCGGTACAACGTCAGCGAGGGCGCGCGGTCCACCGGTCGAGCTGGCGATCACCACGGCACGGGTGGCGCCGCCCGTGAAAACTGGAGCGGAGCGCCGCTCGACCGCGCCGCGGACACTAAGCATCTGCACGCCGCGCAGATTCGCTTGCTGCGCGATGCGCAAAGCGGAAATCAAACGATCGCCGACCACCGCGAGGTCGAGGCTGATCGCCCCCGACGGCTTTCGGACAAAGTCAACGGCGCCGAGCTCCAGCGCTCTCACGGTCACATCGCGGCCGGAGTCCGTCGTCGCGGCGCTCAACATGACGACCGGGCGCGGTGTCTCACTCATGATGTACGCCAGTGTTTGCAGGCCGTCGAGCTCGGGCATATCGATGTCGAGCGTTACAATCTGTGGATTCAGGTTCTGCAGCTGTCGTAACGCGTCATGGCCGTTGCGTGCCGTGCCGACCACGCGGAACTCCCCCGAGCGGTCGATGATCTCCGAGATGATACGGCGCATGAACGCGCTATCGTCGACCACGAGAACGCTCGTCAAGTCACAGCACACAGTTGCCCTTCTTCAGCGACCGAACTTCCACGCGTCCATCACAGACGTGAAAGTAGACGCTGCGGCCATGATCACTCCCCGTGTCCTCCGCGACGATGGGTACACCTGCGCCGGTCAACACCTCTTTCACGGCGGCGACATTTCGCTCACCGACATTCACGCCGCCGGAGGTGAGCAGGTTGCCAAACATGCTTGCTCCCCCCACGATCTTTGCCCGCACGCGCGGCGCTGATGCGCCAAGCTTGACCATCTCTGCCAGAAGCAGGGGCACGGCCGACTGAGGAAATTTCGCCGGATTCGAGCGATCGCGCGACATAGTTTCGCTAGGCAACAGGATGTGCGCGAGACCACCCACGCGGGCGTGTCCATCATGAAGCGTGATGGCCACGCACGATCCGAGGCCGATCGTCGTGATGGTCGCCTCGCGCGACGCAACAGCCCAGTCGGCAACCTTCACCCGGATCTCCGTCATAATCGGCGGAAAATGCGCTCGCGTGCGTCGACCGGCGCAAAGCGGGAGCGCGCCAGACCGAGAAGTGTCTCCACCTTCCCGAGCACGAGAAAGCCGCCCGGTGCGAGCATGTGATAGAATTTGTCGAATAGCGCTTCCTGCGTCTCGCGATCGAAGTATATGAGGACATTCCGGCACGCGATCAGGTGGTGCGGGCCGGCCGGCGGAGGATCGCGTAACAGGTCGTGCTCCTGGAAGCGCACCATCTGCTTGACGACCGGGAGAACCGAGAACGGCGCGACGCGCGAGAAATACGCCTTTCGAAGCTCCTCCGGCGTATCCGCGAAATCGCCCTCGTCGAACACACCGCGGGCGGCTGCCGCTAGGCTCGCCTTGTCTATGTCGGTACCGAGAATGCCGACACGGCCGAGCCGGCCGATGTTCCCGAACGCAGTCGCGTGGCGGTGTAGAAGCACTGCGAGCGAGTATGGTTCCTCGCCCGACGAACAGCCCGCGCTCCAGATGCGCACAAGGGGCGTGTCCAGCATCCATAGAGCTGGAATGACGTTCGCCGCGACGGACGCATACACCTCCCAATTGCGAAAGAGCTTCGTGACATTGATGGTCAGCGCATCGAGTAGCCGCTCATATTCCTCCGTATCGTCGTCGAGCAGGCGAGCGTAGTCCCTGTAACTGTGCACGCCACGGGCGCGCATGCGCACGGCGATGCGCCGTCGCAGGCACTTCTCCTTATAGCTGGCGCAGCCGAATCCGCGTTCCCGCGCGATTTTGCCAGTGAGCTCCTCGAACTCGACGTCAGCCGCGTCAGACATCAGAGTTTCTGGCGAACCGCTTCCAGATTGGTGCGCACGATGGCGTTCGCGGGATCCAACTCCAGCGCTCGTTCCCAGCACCGCACCGCCTCATCCCGCTCGTGTCGCCGAAACCGAATGTTGCCGAGTTTGAGGTAGACGTCGTCGCCGAGCTCCGGATGCGCTTTGATGGCGCGCTGGTATGCCTCGAGCGCGTCATCATATTTCGCTGCGCGATAGAGCAGGTCGCCGTGATTCTTCTGAAGCTGTGGAAGCGACGCGTCCTCATGAAGTCCACGCTCCAGCGTTGCGAGCGCCTCGTCGAAGCGGCTGGTCCGCTCCTGGAGCACAGCAAGGTTGTTGAGAATCGTCGCCGCGTGGGGGTGCGCAGCGCTACCCTCCTCCAAGATGGAAAGCGCGCGTCCATGCTCGCCGAGCAGGGCGGCGGAGAGGCCGGCAAAGTGATACCAGGCGGCGCCCGGCGGCCGATCGCCGAACAGTGGACGCGCCGCATTGAATGCAGCATCGGCGCCCGCGAGGTCGCCGGCCAGCAGCGACACGACGCCAAGGGACGTCTGGACGCGTGGATCGGCACTACCGCCCCGCTTCATCGCCTGCTCCAGCGCTTGCTGCGCCTCGCCGTACCGACCGAGGCGTTCGAGCACGTATGCAAGATCGTGGAAGGCAGCGAACCGGGCGCCGGGGGCATTTGCCGCCCGCTGCAAAGCCGATGCGGCCTCCTCCCATTTGCCCTGTCGCGCGAGCACGAGTCCGATGTAGAACGACGCACCGCCGTCATCCGCGTCGAGATCGAGCACACGGCGGAATTCGCGCAAGGCTTCGTCCAGCATGCCCGTCTTGTAAAACGCGATACCGAGATTTCGGTGCTCCTCGACACGTGCCGCCGACTGTTGCGGATCGGGTGTCGCCTTCGTGCGCCCGACACGCTGCAGAAAGCCAGCGGTGAGCAGAGCGAACAGCGCCTTCCCCACCTCGAATTCGACCAGTCCTGATGCGTCGATGATCGCCGCGATGTCGCGCTGTCCGTCGATGAGATGGAGCACGGTCAATTGTTCTTGCGTCAGCGACACCTCACTGGCATCCAACCGCTGGCGATCCACGTCGAAGACGAGATCGAAGCTGGGGAGCTTCTTCTCGATCAAGCTCCATTCATCCACGCGACGCGCACCCTCGAGCAGCAGCGACTCGGGATTGATCGAGACGACGACGTCCTGTTCCTCCGGCTGCACGTCGGCCTCGAAGTTGAACGTCCCCTGATTCCAGGTGAACAGGTAGTACACCGCCTCCTCGATCTGCACGCGGATGTACTGGTGGAGCTGCTCCCGCGTGAGGGCACCGAGTTCGATCAGCAGCTCCCCCAGTCGTTTCTGCCGTTGCTTTGTCTGTTCCGCAATCGCGCCGTCGAGGTCCGCCTGCGAAATGATGTCGTTCTTGACCAGCATGTCACCCAGGCGATCGCGCCTGTTGACGATCGACGCGTAGGAGATCCGGCCCTGGGCGAAATAGATGTAGCCGAAATTGTTCCGATGCGTGACGCTGAGGCAGCCGGTCTTCTTGCCCATCGCGAGCAGCTGTAGGACATCGGGCAGACTGGCTTCCTTGAGCGAACCTTTAATGGCCATGGCGCGCTCCAGCGGCCGGGTGTCGCGGCCGAGTCATTTCAGCTCCTCGATGAGCCGCGCGCTCACGTCGGTCCAATCCCAGACCACCTTTTCGTCGTCGAGAAAGTACGTATCCGCCGCTGTACGGCTCGCGGCGGGCACCTGCGTCAACGACGAGCGGCCAGCCGGCTCCAACTCCGCGCGCACAACGTCCACAGTGACCGGTGTCCCGCGCACGTCGGCCGCCGCGACAACGCGATTCACCGTCCCAATGATCTCGCGGACGCTCGCCGCGGGACGATCGGCGAGATACTGCAGGATGTCCTGCAGACCTGTGGTCGCGGCGCCGGCAAGAAATCTCGCGTACAACTTCTCGCGCAGCGCGCGATCCGGCGCCTGCATCATCACAACCAATCCGCCCTCAAAACGGGAACGCAGCCGTTCCTCAAGGCCTTCGAGTTCGCGGGGAGCCCGATCACTGGCGAATACGAGCTGCTTTCCCTCCCCATGCAGCGCGTTGAACACGTGAAAGAGCTCTTCCTGCGTTCGCTCCTTTCCCGCCATAAACTGTACGTCGTCGATCAGTAGGGCGTCGGCAGCGCGGTATCGCGCACGCCACCGATCAACCGTGCCGTCCTGCAGCGCGGCGATCAACTCGTCCATGAATAGCTGTGTACTGATGCAGGCGGCGACGGCTGCACCGCCGCTCGCGTTCATCAATTCGTTGCCGACTGCATTGAGGAGATGCGTCTTGCCCACACCGCTCGGTCCGTGCACGAACAACGGGTTATAACGTTTTCCCGGCTCCGCCACGACAGCATCGGCTGCTTTGACGGCGAGCTGATTGCTGGCGCCGACCTCGAAGCCCGCGCGCGTAAACGCGGCCGAAGGTCCGGGGGGCGGCGTTGCGCCGGAGATCGCCCTTTGGAGCAGGAGTTCGGCGTCCTGCAGACGCTCAGGATCCCGAAACACAGGCGCGGCGCCGAGAGCGGCGTCGACCTGCGTCGCCTGCTGCTCAAGTGCCCGCAACCGTTCGACGGTCGCGCCAAAACCACGAATGAGTGCCTCGTAATTCGGCGGAGCTGTCGATTCCTGCAGCACGCGATCGAGCATACCCGTGCGGTAGCCCTCGCCCGACCAGTACGCGATTGCTTCGGCGATGCGCACCTTCCATTCCTCGACGTGCTGCGCCACCACCGACGCAACATCTGTGAGAAAAGCCTGGAATTCGCCTTCTGAGGAGACGGATCGCGTGGAGAGGGGCGTCGCCGCCTTCTTGGCTTCAGGCAAGTCGCCGAGCACCGTGAGCACGTCTTCCGGCCGCACCTGCTCGCCGCCCAATGTTTGGAAGGCGATCAGTCGATTGAGTGCGCCCTGCAACTCACGGATGTTGCGAAACTCCAGTCGGCCAAGCTCTTCAGGAACGCCGGGGCGAAAGCGCACGCCGCGCTCGTCACACTTGGCCCTGAGAATCGCAATCCGCGTCTCGTAATCGGGGGAACCAATGTCGACGATCAGCCCTCCGGCCAACCGACTGATGAGTCGCTCGTCGACATCGGCGATTTCAGACGGAGGGCGATCGCTGGACATCACGATCTGTCGGCCACCGCCCTGCATGGCATTCAGCAGACGCAGAAGCTCCGTTTGCGTCTCGCGCCGTCCGGTCAGGAACTGCATGTCGTCGATGAGCAGCACGTCAACGCGTTGATATCGTTGTTTGAATCGCTCCGTCTCGCCGGTGCCGATCGCGGCATGGAGCTGCTCCACGAAATCATCCAGTGTCACGTATTCGACCGCGAGGTCCCTCTGCCGCTGTAGCGCGTGGTTGCCGATGGCGCCCATCAGGTGCGTCTTGCCCAGTCCAGAACCGCTGTAAATGAACAGCGGGTTGTACACGGTGCCCGGCGACTCTGCCACGGCGCGCGCCGCTGCGACAGCAAGGCGATTTGCCGAGCCGACGATGTAGTTATCGAACCGGTGCCGAGCGTCGACCTGCACGGATTATCTCGCCGCGCTGGTCGCGCTCAGTCGCTTGAGCACGAGTTCGGAAATGGATCGAAGTGTTTCGAACACGCCCGGCCCGTGAAGGGCATCAGCGCCGAACTCCGGTACGCTGCGGAAGTTCAGCGCATCTGACAGCTCAGCCGTGGTGAGTATCAGATCCCGAGGGAGATCCTGCTTGTTGTACTGAATCACGAGTGGTACGGCTCGCGCGTCGATGCCCTGCTCCGCGAGATTCGCGTGCAGGTCCTGGAAACTCTCGATATTCTCCTCGAGCTGACGCGCCTGACTGTCAGCCACAAACACCACACCGTCAGCCCCCTGCAGCACGAGCTTGCGTGTCGCCTGGTAGTACACCTGACCGGGAACCGTGTAGAGCTGGAACTTCGTCGTGAAGCCGGAGATGGTGCCGAGATCCAATGGCAAGAAATCGAAGAAGAGCGTTCGATCGGTTTGCGTGGCCAGCGACACCATCTTGCCCTTCCGCTCGTCCGGTACCTGTCCATAGATGTAATGGAGATTCGTCGTCTTTCCGGACCGGCCGGGTCCGTAATAGACGATCTTGCAGGTGATCTCGCGTGTGGCGTAGTTGACGAGAGACACGATCAGGCTCGGCCAAAGAGGGATGCCAGGTTCCGGTTCAGCTCACGCTCGAAATCCGTGGCAAGCACCGGTTCCATGATGGCGGGCGGGGGAGCGGCGGACGAAAGCTCGCCACAGAATTCCTCGAAGTAGAGGCGCACGAGGCCGAGCGAGCTCTCATCATCGAACACCGTCAGAAATATGTAAGGCCCACGGGGGGTTTGCGCCGCCGCGAGAAAGAGCTGACGGTCACGCCCCCCGTGGTGCAGGCCGCGAAACGCGCGACCCTCAAGCTGCTTCCCGAGCTCACCCGCCGAGGCGTGAATAGCCGCGGCGAGTGCGCAGGCGGACATCACGTCGACGGCACGCGTCCAGCCATATTGCGCGATCACCTGACCGCTCGGATGCAGCAGCAGCGCGAGAATGGCACGCGCCTCCTCCACGAAACGCTTCAGCGGAGGCTCGACCCATGACTCGACAGCGCTGATCATGCTAGGCCTGACAGCGCCTTGAGCATCTCGACGCGAATGAGGCCGACGTTCGCCGCTGTAGCCGCCACGATCACGAGCACGAGATCGTTTTGGCCACACGCACAGATGCGCCCGTGTTCCGCCTCTAATTGCATAAACGTGGCGGAGCCCAGTCCCGCCGCCTGAGCAGCCAACCTCGCTTTCCTGTAAAGCGATGCCGCCAGGGCCGCGACGCGATCTCCGTCCTGATCGACCTGCAGGTTCGAATCGACGATCATTCCGTCGCTTTCGCCGACCACCAGGCTCGCCATGACACCCCGTTGTCGGGTGAGGCGCTCGAGAACGCCGGAAAACGGAGAGCTCATGGTCATTGATGCCTCCCCCTCTGGAGCCACGAGATCGCACGCTCGGCGCAATGCTCGAGGAGCCGGCGCAACAGGCCCAAGGGCGTTGCGCGCGATGTCGCCAGAAGCACGAGACCAGTGGTAGTAGCGCCGTCGCTCACCGGCATCATGGCGATGACGGCGTCCTCTGTCTCGAACACTATCGATCGCCAATCGCCAATCGCGAGGTGACGTGTGGCCCGCTTCGCCTCGTCAGAAATGCCGCTGAGCTCCGCCCCGATTTCCTGCGCGAGATCGGAGCCGTCGGCCGTTGGGTACGCGCCCGCCATCACCAGTCCTTCGTCATCGAGCAGCATTGCCGCTTGGCCATCATCGCTCAACAGATCGGCGAACAGGAACGCCGGCTGTGCATGCAGATCGTAATGGGGGCTGATTGTGTCGCCGGACGTATGAACCGTTTCTTCGGGAGCTCGCTCCACTGGAGGCGGATGCACCACTGCGTGTATGCCCGAACGCCTAACGGTGGCGAGAGCGCCCTGCACCTCGACCGCGCCATGCGCCGCCGCCTGCTGGAGGTACCGCTCGGCATCCTCGAGACGGCCGAGTTGAAAGCACACGAAGCCCATGCCCTTCATCGCTCCCACGTGTCCGGGAGCGAGGCGGAGCGCCATGTCCCATTCATCGAAGGCGCGCTGCAGCTCGCCTCGATCGACGGCCACGCGGGCGAGCAGATCATGCGCATCGGCAATATGCGGATGCCGCTCCAGCCCGCGCAGCGCGATTTTGACCGCCGTGTCGAGCTGTCCCTGCCGCCTCAACGCCTCGCCGAGCTGGAGGAATACGAGACTGGACGGGTCTCGAGCGAGCTCTTCGCTCCAACGCGAGATGTCGTCAGGCATCCGCGTGCGCCTCCAACAAGTGCTCGAGTCGCGTGATCGTCTCCAACGCGGCGCGCACGCGGCCGACATCCGGCGCCGTCGGTGACAGACGAAGGAAGTGTTCCCAGCTGGTACGTGCCGTGGCGAAGTCGCCGACCCGGACGGCAGCGAACCCCAACTCATCGTAGATCTGTGCTGTGAGCGGATCGGCCTGCACGGCGTGCCGCAGCTCCTCGACTGCATCTGCCGCCCGGTTGAGGCGTGACAACGCACGTGCGGCAAGCAGACGCGCGTCCGTAGCACCGGGATCACCGGACAGGGCGGCCCGCGCCGACGCGAGGGCCTCCTCGAACGCGCCTCGCTTGTAGGCGGCCGTCCCGCGGTCCAGCACGGCGTGGATTCCCTCGATCGCCGCCAAGGTGATTGCGCTCGATCGCTCCGGCGGTCGGATGTCGACCACGCCGGTACTGACCAACCCGTAGACGATCTTCGCGACCTCGAACTCGCTTATACCGAGGCCTGCGGCAATCGCTCTCAGATCGCGATCGCCATCGATCATCGTCAGCACTTGCCACTCGTGGGGCAACAAATCGAGCTGGGAGTCTCGTTCCTGATCTCCCACGGCAGCCAGAACCGGAACAACGCTCAGGCTCGGCACTCGATGGGCGATGCGCGACCACTCGTCGATGCGACGCGCTCCCTCCATGAGGAGCGACTCCGTTGACACGCGAATGCGCGAATCGCGAGGCATGTCGCCGTGGCCCCGCTCCTCGAACGAAAAAAAACCTTCGCGCCATGACATCAGCTCGAAAATCACGCTCTCGATTTGCAGGCGCAGCCATCGTTCCAGCTCGCGTGGCGTGATCGCCGATTGCTCGACGAGCAGATCCACGATCTCGGCGTCGGCGCGCCCGTTCGCCTTGCGCGCTCTCGCCGTGGCAAGGTCGTCGTCACTGACTTTGCCGGCGTGTACGAGAGCGATTTCGATTGGCGTCGGCTTGCTCTTGATGCTCGCCTGGATCACGCGTCCGCCGTCGAAGAACACCATCCCCTCGTCGTCACGCAACTCGGAGGTGACGCGCAGCATGCCTGTCTTCCGGCTCAGATCGAGCAGCTGGAATACATCATGAATGCCGAGCTCCCGAAGCGGTCCCTCGATCGCCATCGCTATCCCGCCTTTTGCTCGCCGAAGATGCGCAGCAGATCCGTGGCCGTACGTACTTCGCGCCGGGCCCGCCGCGCATATTCGCTCGACGAATTCCCGGCAATCACCCGCTCCCACCGCTCGATGGCCTCGCGATAGCGATGCTGCTCCGCGAACAGCCGTCCTTCGTGGTAGAGCGCGCCGGCGTGTGATGGATCGAAGCGAAGCACCCGCTTGAACGCGATGACGGCATCGTGCTTTCGCTCGATATCGAGCAGCGTCTCCCCCAGGGAGATGAGGGCGTCGAAATGGTACGGATCGCGGTGCAGCAGGTCGATCAGGAGTGGCAGGGCTTCCAGTGCTCGGCCGGTAGCCCGACGCAGAGCCGCTAATTCGAGCGTCGCCTCCGCATAGGTCGGCACCGCTTCGAGCGCAGCCATCAATGCTTCCTCGGCATCTTTGACCAACCCTTTCGATGCGAGGAGCCGGGCTAGTTGATAATGGACAACGCCAAATTCCGGATCCAGCTCCAACGCGTGGCGAAAGGCCGCGATGGCGCCCTCGAAATCACCGAGCGACCGCGCGATCTCACCGATCTTCTGGTGGACGTCCGCACGCATTGGCGCGGCGCGGCGCGCGGCCTCGAGCGCCTCCAGCGCCCCGGCCGGGTCGCCGGCATCCGAGCGCGTGGTTGCGACGAGCATGAGCGATTCCACATCGGCGCGTGCACCTGTGAGCACGGATTCCGCTAACGGCCGCGCCTCGGTCGCGCGACCGAGGCGTACCAACGACCACGCCTCGCCCGTCAGCGCCGCGCGCAGCATCGGATTGATGCGCTTGGCCTCCCGATAGCGCTCCAGTGCTTCCCCATGCAGGCCCTGGCGTGCGAAGACGTCGCCCAGGAGCGCGAAACCCTCGGCGCGGTCCGCACCGCGTGCCATCGCGCGACTGACCTCCCCGGTCGCGCGATCGAACATACCCTTCGAGAGGTAATCGACAGCCATCGCATATGGCGCGGCGTCGATCGCCACCTGGGCGGCGGCGGGCGTTGGCGACGGAGTCAGCTCGGTGAACAGACTGTCGAGCAGCGCTGGATCGAAGCTGAACGTCTCGATGTTCTCCTCGGTGCGTTGCTCGCCGTCCAACTTTGGCTGAACAGAAAAATCCGGGTCCTCGTATTCCAGATCGATTGCGAGCTCGAACTTCTGTGGGACGTAGTAGGGCTCGATCTCCAGCGCGAGCTTGGTCTCGCGTAGAGCGCCCTCGAAATCACCGAGGTTTGACAGTGTGAAGCTCAGATTGTAATGGGCCTCGGCGTACGTGGGTCGCGCCTGGATAGCGCGAGCGTACGCGTTCCGCGCGTCCTCGAACTTCTTCAGATCGGCGAGCACGAGCCCAACACCATTCCATGCTACAGGGTTCTCCGCCTCCACGATCAGCGCCTGCCGATACGCCTCGAGCGCGAGCTGTAATCGCTTCGACCGGTACAGCAGCAACGCGAGGTTCAGTCGCGCTTTGACGAATCCTTGATGCGCCTCGAGGGCAAGGCGTAGCTCCGCGAGCGCGCCGTCGGCGTTCCCGGCGTGATAAAGCGCCACCGCGAGATTGTTGTGCGCCAGCGCGTATCGTGGATCGCACTCGAGCGCGCGCCGGTAGCTGGCCTCCGCCTCCGCCGCGCGCCCGTCCTGATGCTGCGCGATCCCGAGCTCGTTCCAGAGCTTGGGGCTGTCGCTGCGCGTCTCGAGGAGACGTTCATAGAGCTCAGTAGCCGCTTTCGGATCCCGGCGCAGGAGGTGCACTTCGGCCATCGCCTGGAGGACGAGCTCACGCTCCTCCCCGCGCTCCAGCGCCAAGCGATACTCACGGAGCGCTTCGTTGTAGTACCCCTTCTGCCGGAATGCCAAACCGAGATTGTACCGCGCCAGTTGCCCCTCGCCCGACACGTGCATGTCCTTCGAATGGCGCTCCTCGCGGGCGATCGCAGCCTCCTCGTACCTTTGCGGCCTAAGCTGTTCTAGCGACAGGTTTGCTTCTGCCCGAGTGAGCGCCGGGTTGAGCTTGATGGCTCGGCGCGTGACTTCCTTCGCCTCCTCGTGGCGACCCATGTCGCCGAGCACGAATCCTTTCAGGTACAGCGCGTCGTGATTCTCTGGATTCAGCTCGATGGCACGATTCAGTGCGGCGAGGGCCTCGTCGTTCAGACCTCGGTTATAGAGCACCTCGCCTACGTAAAAGTGTAGGATCGAACTGTTCGGATCCTGTGCGAGCGCGCGCTCCAGCCAGTGTTGCGCCCGCTCGATATCGCCGGACTTCTTCTCGGCTAGTCCAAGCTGCAGCAACGCGCCAATGTCGTTTGGCTGGTATTGCAGCAGCTGCATGAATTCTTCGATCGCTTCGCTTTGCTGGCCGAGCAGCGCGTACGTGCGACCGAGCTCCCATCGGTGTTCGCGGTCGGCAGGATGAGCGCGAAGCCGCTCGCGGAGTTCGGGAATCCGTTTGTCGTAATATCCGGTATTGAAATAGGCGATCTCGAGGTTCCGCTGCGCGACCTGCATCTTCTGGTCGAGCTCCAACGCCTTCATGAACGCGGCGACCGCCTCCTCGTACAGACCTTTGTTGTAGTAGAGCACTCCGAGGTTGTTGTGCGCGCCGGCATCGAGCGGATCGATGCGGTGCGCAAACGACCGGAGTACTTCACGGTCTCGTTCGGACGCTAGTGTCGCGGGAGGCATGGCAGGCGCGCCGGGTAGCAGTCAGTCAGGCCACGCGGATAGCGCGCAGAATGGCCTGCAGGCTCGCGGGATCCGGCAGCAGGAGAAAGAAGCCGCGCAGCCGTTCATCAACGCCCGTCATCATGAATTCGCTCTCGACACAGAACACGTAGTCCCGATCCGAGCCAAACTGCAGATACGCCGTCGTCAAGACCGCCGTCGACATGTCGACGGCGAGGCTCGGCGGCGAGGGCAGCAACATGAGTCCCATGAAATCGCTCAGCGCGTTCATATACGCGGAGCTCAGAATGTTGCCGCACTCCTTCAAGGCCGACTGCTCCATCTCTCCCAGGTCCGTGGACTGCCCTTCGCGACGCAGCATCAGCTCGGCCAGTCGGATGGCTGTCCCACGCGGAAACACGAGCAGCGTGCGACCGGTTAGATCCCCGAGCATGTGCATCAGCACTGCAGCCACCGGTTCGTCCGGCGCCGCGACCTGGGGCGGCACATCCTCCAAGCGCGACACGTTGATCGTCGGCACGCTGATCATGATCGTGCCCCCGATCATCTGCGAGAGCGCCGTCGCAGCGTGGCCAGCACCGATGTTCGCCACCTCGCGGAGCGCGTCGAGCTGCATCGCCTTCAACGACCGGATGTCGTCCATGTCTGCTCCTCAGAGGAGACTACTAACGTCCATAATGAGCGCCGGCGATCCGTCGCTGAGGATGGTCGCCCCGCCAAAGAGGGCGAGACCGTCGCGCACCGCGTCGAATTGCTTTACCACGATTTCCTGCTGACCGGTGAGCTCGTCGACGATTACGCCGGCGCGCCGGTCGCCCAGATCGATGACTACCACGTGCTCCGGCGGCGCCGCAACGGGAGCGGGCTCGCGCTCCGGCGGAAGACCAACCAGTGTCCGGAGCCGTATCAAGGGAAGAACGTCATCACGGATCATCAGCACATCGCGTCCGCGAAGCCTGCGGTGCAGGTCGGCCGACAATTCCACCGTCTCGCTCACGTGCGTGAGCGGGATCGCGTAGGTCTCCTCTGCAACGCGCGCGAGAAGCGCGCGGATAATCGCGAGCGTCAGCGGCAACCGCAGAGTGACAGTCGTTCCGAGGCCCTCGACCGTGCGCATGTCCACAGCACCACCGAGGGAGCGCACACGCGAGTATACTGCGTCGACGCCAACTCCCCGGCCCGAGAGGTCCGTCACGCGGTCCGCGGTCGAGAAGCCCGGTCGTGCTACGAGGCGCAGCAGCTCGTCGTCCGACAGGTCGGTTTTTCCCGGTTCCACGAGTCCGTCCGCCTTGGCGCGCAGCAGCACCTTGCCGCGATCGATCCCGCGGCCGTCGTCGCTCACGCGAATCGCGACCGCCGAACGGTCGCGGGCCGCGCTCAGCAGCAGCTTTCCAGTCCGTGGCTTTCCCGCTGACTCGCGTTCATCCGGCGTCTCGAGACCGTGGTCGACCGCGTTACGCAGCAGGTGCACGATCGAATCACCGATTTCGTCGAGCATCGATCGATCGAGCTCTATCTCCTTCCCTTCGATCGTAAAGTCGATCTGTTTGCCCAGCGCGCGCGCTGAGTCCCGGACCACACGAGGAAAGCGATCGAACACCTGCCACACTGGAACCATACGACTGGTCATGATCTCATCGCGAAGATCACCGATGAGTCGCGATGCCAGCGAGACCGTCTCGTTCAACGCGGGATCGGTCGCAGAGCCAGTCAATTGCTGCAGGCGACCGCGCGCAATTACCAGCTCGCCGATCAGATTCATGAGCGAATCCAGCCGGCGAAGATCGATGCGCACGTTACGCTGCTGGCGCGCTCCGTCGCCGCGCCCCGCCGTGGACCCCGTCATGTCCGTTGGCGTCGGCACAGCGCCTTCGGCCACGGGGATGTCGCTCGCCCGCACCACGCCGCTGGGACGCGCCTGGACAACCGGTCGGACGAACGTGCTTGTTGCGCCGCCCGGTGCCACGTCGTCGCCCAGCTGGACGGCTGCGACGTCGCCCGCACCGCGTACCACGCGTTCGATCTCCACTGCAGGAGTACTCGTCCGAACGCGCAAAGCAAAGTCGTGCGCGAACTCCTCGCGCTGTAGCTGCTCGAGCGTCGGTGACGTGACGATGACCTCTCCAATACGACGCACGGCTTGAATGACGAGAAAAGCGCGAACGCCGCGTAGGGGAGCTTCATCGGTAAGTCGCACGCGAACGAGCAACCCCGGACCGGGTGGTGCGGACACGGTCCACGCGGACGCAGCCGGAGGAGTGGCCGGCTGCGACGTAAGGGGGGCGCTCTCGACCGCCGTCGCGCGAAGCCTCCCCAGTATGTCGTTCACTGGCGCAGACCTTCCCTCGACGACGGATTCGATCGCCTGCTCCAGGAAGTCAGCACCTCGGAACAGGAGATCCATCAGCTCGGGCGTCACGCGCGTGTCGGCGCGCCGCACACGATCAAGCACCGTTTCGAGTTCATGCGACAGTTCCGCCACGGCCGCATAGCCCATCGTGGCACTCATTCCCTTGATGGTATGAACGGCGCGAAAAATCGCGCTCACTGCCTCCGTGAAGCGGTCGCTCTGACCGGTTGCGCCACCTCCGTTCATCTCGCCGCCCGCCGCCGCAGTACGCTGATTCTGCTCGAGCTCCAATAGCCAGTGGTTCATCGCGGAAACGTGCTCGCGACTTTCGGTGAGAAAGAGCTCGGCGTATTGCTTGGTATCCACGGGCGGTGCCCTCGACTGGTTTAGCCGAGTACGCGCTGTACAGCTTCGAGCACGCGGCTCGGCTGAAACGGCTTGACGACGAAGTCCTTTGCCCCAGCCTGAATCGCTTCCACGACGAGAGCTTGCTGGCCCATCGCCGAGCACATGAGAATCTTCGCTTGCGGATCGTGCTTGCAGATCTCCCGTACAGCGTCGATGCCTCCCATATCCGGCATCACGATGTCCATCGTCACCAGATCAGGGCGCAACTGTTTGTACTTCTCCACGGCCTGTACGCCGGTCTCTGCTTCGCCTACGATCTCGAATCCCGCCTGTTGCAGGATGTCTCCGACCATCGTGCGCATGAAGATCGCATCATCGCAGACGAGAACCGTGTGACTCAAAATGCCTCCCCGTTCATGAGAGCAGGATCTGCTTGATCAGCATCTGTACGTCCAGCACGATGACGACTTGTTCGTCAACGTGTCCCAAGCCTTTCACGATACCGTTCACCGACTCCGCCGCTCCCGCCGCGTCCTCGACGGCGAGCAGGCGAACGTCCATGACCTCCTCCACCGCCAATCCCACCACGCGCAAGCCGTGTTCGACGAGAATCACAGAACCGTCGGTCTCCGGCGCACGCGTCGGCTCCAGACGGCGCGCCACGTCAACGACGGTGACGATCGTACCGCGAAGATTGATCAGACCCAGCACGTAAGCCGGCGCGCCAGGCAGGCGCGTGGCGTGACGAAACGGCACGATCTCGCGCACCGCCTCGATCGCGCAGCCATGTATAGCGCCGCCAACCCGGAAGAGCAGCGTCCGAGTGAGTATGTGTTCGCTAGTCTGTGCGGTAGAACCCAAAGTATTCCAGCGGATCGACTGGCCCTATTTCCATCTGCGCGCTGGTCCCGGCGGCCGCCAGGAGCGCACGGTGCAACTCCTCCGGCAACGGCGACCGAATGTCGATCCACGCTCCGGTCACCGGATGCTGAAATAGGAGCCACGCCGCATGCAGAAAATGGCGCCGTACCGGAAGACCAACCAGCCGACGCCCTCCGCCTCCGCCGTATACGTCATCGCCAACGATTGGATGGCCGATCGAGGCGAGATGTACCCGGATCTGATGCGTGCGCCCGGTGTGCAACTGGGCGCGCAACAGGTCCACGGAATCGAAGCGCGCCAACCGAGCGAAGTCAGTCCGGGCCGGCCGCCCAGTACTGACGATTGCCATGCGCTTTCGGTCTCGCGGATCCCGAGCTACTGGTCTGTCGACAGTGATCCCGTCATGGGCGAGATGTCCCCAGCTCAATGCGGCGTATCGGCGGGAGATCCGGCGGGCCTGCAGCGCCGCGCCGAGAGCGCGATGCGCTCGGTCCGTTTTGGCCACGAGGAGTAGCCCCGAGGTCTCCTTGTCCAGCCGGTGAACGATCCCCTCGCGTGCGAACTCGGAAGACGGGGACAGCGGCCCTCCGCGTCCGAGCAGGGCGTTGACGAGTGTGCCAGTCCAATTTCCCGGCGCTGGATGCACCACCATTCCCGCAGCTTTATCGACGACGAGGAGGTGCTCGTCCTCGAACCTGATCGCCAACGGGATGGCCTCTGCTGCGACGCTGCGAATGGGCGGGGGTGGCACACAAACGCGTACCCTTTCCTCAGCGCGCGGTACGTAGCTCGCCTTCTCGCGTCGGCCCTCAACGATCACGCACCCGTTTGCGATGAGAGTCGCGGCTTGATTGCGCGACAATCCGAGCTGCCGCGCCACGAGGAGGTCGAGTCGACCGGCGGCGCTCGGCGCCCTGAACTCGTGCCGTTCCGGCGCGCGCTCGTCGCCGGCGCGACTCACGGCGAGACGGATTCCCTCGCGGAAACCTCGCCGCCCCCTCCTCCCTCGCCTGTGGTGGCAGCCGACGCCCGGCGCCGTGTCTCCTGCGCCGCGTTCTCCTCCTTCCAAAGCACGATGGCCAGCAAGATCGCTCCAATCGTGACCGCCGAATCGGCCACATTGAACGTCCAGAAGCGGACGTGACCCACACCGATGTCAATGAAATCGATGACGCCCCGCGCCGACATGACGCGGTCGATGAGGTTTCCTGCCGCACCACCCCACGCGAGTCCCAACGCGAGCGTGCGCGCCTTTTCCCCCGCCGGGCTCGCACGGTACATCCACCAGAGAATCCCGAGCGCGGCGACAGCGAAGGCGCCGAAAATGACACGCGAGTAGTCGCCCAAGGACATGCTGAACGCCGCTCCGGGATTGTACGCCAGGGTGAAGCGCACGAGGTCCCGAAACACAGAATGCGGCAGGTGCTCCGGCATCAGCCGCCTGATGGCTAATGCTTTCGTCACCCGATCGAGAAGCACCACAAGAACGGCAGGCGCCCAGAACAACGGCGCCTTCGGAAATTGTCGCTTCATAGGTGACAGCCTACGAGAGCTCCCCTGTTTCACCGCTCACCGCATGCGCGGCCGTCACTCCGAGCGTCTGGCGGTCTTCCATCCACAACACCCAGGCAAGCAGAATTGCGCCCACGCTCACCGCAACGTCGGCGATGTTGAACGTTGGCCACCGTGCATCGGAAAAACCAACATCGATGAAGTCCACTACCCCGTTCGCCGACCGAAGCCGATCCAGCAAATTGCCCACGGCGCCACCGCAGACGAGCGCCAGTGAGGTCACGCGTGCGGTATCACCCGGACGAGTGCTGACATACAGGCGGCCAAGGATGACCAGCGCCAGCAGCGTGAGCGCGATGAAGACCCATCGGGAATATTGGCCAACGTTCAAACCGAACGCCGCGCCGGCATTGTGAATGAGCGTGAACGACACCCAATCCCCGAACACCTCGTGGCGCAACCGCAACGGCGGAAGACGGTGCTCGGCCAATGCTTTAGTAAGGACGTCCGCGGCAAAGACCAGCACCAGCACGGACCAGAACAAGCCCGCGTTACTTTTTCGCATCTTCCTCGCGCTGTTTGCAGTCGATGCAGTAGCGCGCGTGCGGTAGCGCATCCAATCGTTCAAATGCGATCTCGTTACCGCACTGATGACACTTGCCGAATGTTTCCGGCGAGCGATAGAGTCGCCGCAGCGCCTCATCGATGTGCCAGAGAAAGCGCCCTTCCTGACTCGCGAAGAGGAAGGCCTTTTCCCGCTCCATGGCGTCGGTCCCCTGATCGGCCATGTGGAATGAATAACTGCTCAGATCGCCGTCGGCCGATTGCGGTGTCGCGCCAAACGCTTCGTCGGCACGCCCAAGCTCCTTTAGCACTCGACGCCGCTCCTCGAGAAGGCGCTTTTCGAAGTGCTGCAGCAGCTTCTTGTTCATCGGCTTCGGCTTCTTCGCACTGTTCGTGGTGGGCATTAGCTACTTGGCCTTGGTTAGGGCCACCTGGGCAACGATACCATCGAGATCGATTGCCTGGGTAGCGAGATAGTCGCGGTTCAACGCGTCGGCAAGGACGAGCTCGACCGCCAGGACTTCCGATTGGATCCAGCTTCCATGCTCCGCAACGATGGTGCGGAGCTCCTCGCTCGCTGAGGGCGTGACGGCGAGCACGATCCGATCGCTCACCGCGAGGCCTGCCTCCTTTCGCATACGTTGTACCCGGCTAATCAGCTCGCGCGCCATGCCTTCGCACTTGAGCTCAGGCGTGACCGCTGGATCGATCGCGGCGAAGAAGCCTCCTGCCTCCTGCACGACGAGCGCGCCCGTGGCCCGCCGAAGTACCGTCAGATCATCCGCGTCCAACATGTGTGATTCGCCATCGACCGTTACGACCAGCGGCGCGCCCCCTTCTCCTGCTTCTCCTTTCTCGAAGGCGCGTAGCTCGTCCGACGTGAAGGCAGCCACTGCGCTGGCAGCCAAGGGCGTTCTCTTGCCGAACTTCTTACCGAGAGATCGGAAGTTTGGTTTCGCCTCCAAGAGCACCAGCGCGTCTCCCGACACTGCGAAATCGACTCTCTTGACGTTTAACTCCGTGGCGAGCAAGGGAGCCAGCGGCTCGAGCTCTGTCGCTGCGATGCCAGGGGCAACACAGACGACGCGGCTCAAGGCCTGACGCACCTTGACGCCCGCCTCCTCGCGCGCTGCTCGGCCCAATCTGGAAAGCATGCGAATTGCCTCCATTGCGCGCTCGAGCTCGAGCTCGCGCCGCACAACTGTTCCAGACGAGAATGGCGCGAGATGCACCGAATCGCCGGTAAGCTCGCGATGAATCCAGTCGGCGAGAAATGGCGTCAGCGGCGCGAGCAGCCGACAGGTGACCACAAGTACTTCATGCAGAGTCGCGAATGCGGCGCAGTTGTCCTCGCCATCCACCTCGTAGAACCGTGCCCGATTCAGTCGAACGTACCAGTTGGCGAGATCTCCGTCCACGAAGTCGATGATCGCACGCGCAGCACTCGTCGCATCGTACGACGTGAGCAGGTCATCGACGGAGCGCTCGAGAGCTGCCAGCCGGCTCAACATCCATCGGTCAATCAGCGGTCGCTCCGCAACCGGAGGATCCAGCTCCGACGGCGTCCAGCCGAAGTTTGCGTACTGCGCAAAGATGCCGCTGTAGATGTTCTTGAGCGTGAGCAGAAACCGGCCTGCGAGCTCGCGAATGAGTCGCTCGTCGAAGCGGCGCGGCACCCAAACGTTGCTCGACGCGACCAGAAACAGCCGGACGGCATCCACGCCATGGCGCTCGATCACCGCCCACGGGTCCACGACGTTGCCGACGCTCTTCGACATCTTCTTACCCTCGGCATCCAGCACTAGGTCGTTCACCACGACCGTGCGATACACCGGCGTCGGCGTCGTGTTATGCGGAAGTGCATCTCCGAGCCCGCTGGCGATCGCGAGCAGCGAATAGAACCAGCCACGCGTCTGGTCGACTCCCTCCGCAATGAAATCCGCCGGGTACTGCGCGCCCATGACATCAGTGTTTTCGAACGGGAAATGCCACTGCGCAAAGGACATCGATCCGGAATCGAACCAGGTGTCGATGACTTCCGGTACGCGACGCATCGTGCCGCGACACCCCGAAAACCCACACGTCCATTCGTACCCATCGACATGCGGCTTGTGTGGATCGAAATCGTGCGGGAGTGGGCGATGGACCTTCGAGGCCAGCTGTGCGTAGGAGCCGATCGTCTCGATATGCTCTGTGTTCTCGCTGCACAGCCAGATCGGCAGCGGCGTGCCCCAGTAGCGGTCCCGGGAGATCGCCCAATCGATGTTGTTGGTCAACCACTCGCCGAATCGACCTTCACCAACTTCCGGCGGGTGCCAATCGACGCGTGCATTGCGCGCCAGCATCGCGTCCTTGAACGCGGTGGTCCGCACGAACCACGACGTGCGAGCGTAATACAGCAGCGGTGTTCCGCAGCGCCAACAGTGCGGGTACGGGTGCGTGATGTGGGCGGCTTTCCAGAGCAGGCCCTTCCGCTCCAGCTCTTCGATTAACAACGCATCGGCGTCCTTCACGAACAGACCACCCACGACCGGCAGGTCCGACGGGAACTCGCCACGCGCGCCAACCGGTTGCAGAAATGCAAGATTGTGCCGCTGCCCCGCCGCATAATCGTCGACGCCGAATGCCGGCGACATGTGCACCACACCGCTGCCGTCGCTCGCCAGCACGAATGTCTCCGCCACCACGATCTCATGGTTTGTTCCGGCGGGGTACTCGAGCCACTCGAACGGCCGGCGGTATCGCAACCCGACGAGATCCCGGCCAGTAATGTGCCGCTCGATGTGCCAGCGCTTGTCGTAGTCTTCGCCTAATACAGCCGCCAGGCGCGCTTCCGCCAGAATGAGCGACCGATCATCGCCACTCCGCCGCGTGACCTCGACGTAGTCCAGATCCGGATGCACCGCCAGCGCGCTGTTGCTCACCAGCGTCCACGGCGTCGTCGTCCAGACGAGGATTCTGCGCGATGTCGGGGCTCCGTCGTGGTCGATCACATCGAGCGCTATATAGACTGACGGATCTTGGACGTCCTGGTACCCTAGCGCGAGCTCGTGGCTTGACAACGCGGTCCCGCAGCGCGGACAGTAGGGCAAAATCTTGTGGCCGCGGTAAAGCAGGTCGCGCTCCTGAAGCTTCTCGAGCGCCCACCAGACGCTCTCGACGTAGTCGTTGGCGTACGTGACGTACGGATGGGAATAATCCAACCAATAACCGATGCGCGCGCTCAGTCGCTCCCAATCGGCGCGGTAACGGAACACGCTCTCTCGACAGAGCCGGTTGAACTCGGCGACGCCTAACGCTTCGATCTGCTGCTTCCCGTTGATGCCGAGCTGCTTCTCGACTTCGATCTCCACAGGGAGACCGTGCGTGTCCCATCCCGCTTTCCGGGACACGCGATAGCCCTTCATCGCTCGGTGACGGCAAAACAGATCTTTGATCGTGCGCGAGAAGACGTGATGGATGCCGGGACGACCGTTCGCGGTCGGTGGTCCCTCGAAGAACACGAACGGCGGTCCGCCAGCGCCGCGCTCGATCGTCTGCTGAAAGAGATCTTCCTCTTCCCATTGCGCCATCATCGCGAGCTCGAGCTCGTTCGCGCCGAGATCCGGCGGCAGCAGCTTAAAGCGGGGCGTCACGTCGGTGCCAGTCACAACCGCTCCACGACGCCCTGAACCAGCGTCGCCAGTTTCGGTTCGGCGGCATTCGCCGTCGCGACGATGCGTTCCAGCGTCGCCGGCTCGAGCGCGTCCGGCAGACACTCGTCTGTGATGATCGAGATGCCGAGCACGCGCATGCCGGCGTGGATGGCAACGATCACTTCCGGCACTGTCGACATTCCCACGACGTCGGCACCGATCGAACGTAAGAAACGGTATTCCGCACCTGTCTCGAGGTTCGGCCCGGTTACGGCGACGTAGACACCCTCCCGCAATTCAATCTGACGTTCGAGGGCGACCTGCCGTGCCAGGGAGCGCAACCCGGAATCGTAGGCCCGGGACATGTCCGGAAAGCGCGGCCCGAGTGTATCGTCGTTTGGCCCGATCAGCGGACTGTCGCCCAAGAGGTTGATGTGATCGGCAATGAGCATCAGATCGCCGGCCCGCCAGAGCGGGTTCATGCCACCGCACGCATTCGATACGACGAGCGTTTTTGCACCGAGGGCGGCGAGCACGCGCACCGGAAATGTGACCTGCTGCAGTGAATAACCTTCGTAGCGGTGAAAGCGTCCCTGCATCGCCATGACGACCTTCCCGCCCATCCGGCCGCACAGCAGTCGGCCGGCGTGCGATTCCACCGTCGACAGCGGAAACCCCGGCACGGTGGCATAGTCGATGGCTATCGATGTGCCTAACAGGTCAGCGATGCGGCCGAGGCCTGTTCCCAAGATGATGGCGAGATCGGGACGAGCGGCAAAGCGCGCACACACGGCCGCCGCAGCAGCCTCGACCCGCTCGCGCGTGTGCAGTGGTTCTGATGACCGTCCTTCGAAGCGGCTTGTCACTGCCGGTGTCGATGCGGTCATTCCTTCGACATCGATCCCGTGTAGGTCGGCCCCGTGCTGCGTACCCCGCCACCCGAGGACGCGGTCACGCCGGCCTCGACCTCAAACGGCTGATCAGCGGCATTGATCTCCGCAAGTTGTCGCTCGACAAACACCCGCAGCTGTGCGAGATAGGCACGGCGAAGGCGTTCCAGAGCCCCGATCTGCTCCTCGATCTTTCGCATCTCGGCGCGCATACTCTCGATGACCTGCTCCGCCTCGACGCGCGCCTCGCGCACGATCAACTGCGCTTCGCGCTCCGATTGTTCCCTGATTTCGGCGCGTAACTGCTGCGCGGAAACGAGCGCGTCGTTGAGCGCTTTGTCACGTTCACGAAACGCACGGAGCTGCTCGTGAAAGCCGCGCGCCTTGACCTCCAACTCCTGATTCTGGCGCGTCAATCGCTCGAGCTCCTCCGCCACCTGCTCTCGAAATTGATCGACCCGCTCAGGGTCGTAACCGCCAATGGCTTTCTTGCCGAATTCGTATCTCCGGACGTCCAGCGGCGTGAGATGAAAGGTCTCGTCGATCATGCGGGTCTCGCTCCGAAGAGGACCGTTCCCAAACGTACGAAAGTGGCACCTTCCTCTACCGCGACCAGGTAGTCCTTCGACATGCCCATCGACAGCTCCGTCGCAGGATGTCCGGCGGCGGCGAGCACTTCTCGCGCGCGTCGGGCTCCGGCAAAGACCTGGCGCAACGTGCGCTCATCCGCACCAAGGGGTGCCATCGTCATCGCCCCGCGCACAGATAGCCCTTCCAGGGTGGCCAGACGCTCGGCTTCGCGCGGCAGCTCCGTCGAGCCGTAGCCTCCCTTGCTCTCTTCTTCGGAGATATTCACTTCGACGAGTACCTGGAACCTCCGCCCGGTGGCGCAACCCAGCTTGTGCACGGTATCGGCGAGGCGGCGTCCATCCAATGAGTGCAACAACTGAAATCGCGGCAATGCCTTGACCTTATTGCGCTGCAGGTGGCCGATCAGATGCCATCGCACGGGCGCTTGGACCGAGTCCATCTTCGAAAGCGCTTCCTGCACCTTGTTCTCCCCGATGTCTCGAATGCCGGCCTCTAGCGCCGCGACGACCGCCTCGGGGCCGTGCGTCTTCGTCACTGCCACGATGGTGACCTGCTGCCGGTGCCCGCCCCGTTCGACGGCGGCCGCGATCTGATTTTGGACCTCTCGCAGCCGCCCGGGGAGGTCAAGAAATGGCATAACAACGCAAGCTATCGGCGGTTACAGAGTGAATCAAGTGAAGCGAGCCGGTGTGCATCGGCGGCGGCGAGCCAGAGCGCGGGGCAAGAGAGCATGCCTTGGTAGTACTGGTCAGACGGGTCCGTGGAGAGTGGTGCCTGCGGGCCGAGCTGCCAGCGCCTGAGCTTTGCCGCCCACTGCCGCGTATATGCGCGGTCTACGGACGGTACGGTCGTCGCTGAGGGGTGGTCCGGTCCTGGCGACTTGCCGGTGGCAACGTACACCATCCCGTGTTCCGTCCAGGACTCATTCAACTGATTGCGCTCCGCGGCCGGCATGAGCATCGACGCGGCGAGTGGTCGTGCTTTCGCGAGCGCCGCCGCGGCCACGAGCCGTGCCGTTGCAATCTCAGGACGTGGATCAGCCCCGGCGAGCAGGCCGGTTCTTCGCGCCACTTCGCGTTGATACCACAAAGCGTTGAGCAGGGGAGACGTCACCGTCGTGACGTCCGGCCGCACGTGGTGCACCTGCTGCAGATACCACAGGAGATAGGTGTCGTTGTCGCCGGCGACGATCAGTACCGATCGCGGCGGTGCCGATTCGAGGATTGCTTCGCCTAGCGCGCGCGGCAGTTCGGCCCCCGGTAGTGAGTGGCGGGAGACTGCGCGCCAATTGAGCGCGATCGGCAGCGAGGCCACGGCGATCCCGACCAGCCGCGGCACGATTCGACCACGAGCGCGGAGTCTTCCCCACCACCGCTGCACCAGCCACAGCGCACCCCAGCCGCCCCAGAATCCCCATACCCAGAATCCCAAATAATAGAAGTAGTCGCGGTCCCGCGCCTCTCGCACGGCATTGTCCGGAAGGATGCCGTATCCGAACGACGCACCGGCTCGAAAGTTCACATACACCACGATGCCTAACGAGCCGCACACACAGAGGATGGCGAGCCCCTGCCAGCCGCGCCGATCCGTGCGGCGGTGAGAGAGAGATCCGACAATACCCAGCGCGGCGAACAGCACCGTCATCAGAATGCGGCCGACGGAGGGAATCACCCCGGGTGCGAGCGCCAGCGCCACCTGCCAATCGGCGTACTGAAACATGTTCGCGACCTGTAGCCAGAATGGCGCTCGACGTGGCCACATTCCCGGCACGTCGTACTGGCGACGGGCGATCACATCGGCGAGGGCGCTCCACGTGGACGGATTGCCTTGATTCACCACCGGGTCCAATCGCGCGCGAACGAGCAGCACCAGCACGGCTGTCGCGGCGACGAGCCCCGCGCCCGCCAGCACGACCGACGTGCGCCACCTTCCGCGGGCGGCGCCAGCGCCGATGAGCACCAGCGCCCCCGTCGCGGCAATCGGCCAGGACATGGTTCCGAACCCCATCGTGACCAGAAACAGCCCGCCGAACGCGGCGAGGGTGTCCCACTCGATTCGACCCTGGCCCTCTGGTGACGTTGAAGCGAAATACGCTGCCGCGGGTGCCGCTACCAGCGCACTGAGATGCAACGGCACGCTCGCGACGATGAGATACGCCGTCATCGCTTGCCACCGTAGGCTGTGCCGCCGCCCCGCGCGCTGTCCAGACCATACCATCAAAACTGCCAGGCTCAGGGCGACGGAATACACCTCGGTCTCGGTCGCGTTCATCCATACCGTCGACATGCCACCGGCGCATAGGACGCCGGCGAGTGCGTACCATGCCACGGCGTCTCCTCCCCGCAGCACCTGCGCATTCGCACCACAGCTCTCGATGAGCAGCGCTGTGCTGAACGCGCCCGCCGCCGCGGTCATAACCGCCGAAAACGAGTTCGTGGCAACGGCGAACGGCAGGAAGAACATCATCTTCGCCCAGACGTTCTGCAGGAGCACCACCAGCGGTGTTCCGGGCGGATGAGGGATGCCTAACGTCTTCGCCGCAGCAATGAACTCACCGGCATCCCAAAAGGTGACGTCAGGAGCGAGGGTCGCGACGTACGTAGCGAATAGCGCCGCGCCCCCAAGCGTGGCGATCGCCCATAGGCCGGGGGCGTACCGTCGTGCCGGAGTCTGCGGCTCCGGCGCAGTCACGCGCGAACCTGCACCCCGATGTGATCACCATGCGACGCGATCTGCAGCGGCGAGCGGCCGGAGAGCAGCTCACGCACCTGTGGCGCCGTCAGGTTGCGCAGCAGACGCCCGCCAACGGCCACGGAGATCGTCGACGTCTCTTCGGAAACGACGATCACGATGGCGTCCGTCTCCTCCGACAGGCCGAGCGCCGCCCGGTGCCGCGTGCCTAACGAACGATCGAGCAGTGCGGCCTGTGAGAGCGGCAGGATGCACCCCGCACCCACAATCATATCTCCGCGAACGACGACGGCACCGTCGTGCAGCGGCGAATAGGGCGTGAAGATCGTCGCGAGCAGATCCGCTGATACCTTGGCGGACATTTCCGAGCCCGATTGCACATAGTCATCGAGCGAGACCTCCCGTTCCACCGCGACGATGGCGCCGATCCCGGAACGGCTCAGGCGTTCGACCGCCTGCGAGATCTCCTCTACTACCTCGATCTCCTCCATGCGCTGAAACAGACGGGACATCGGCGAACGGCCGAGTTGCGCCAGCGCCGTCCGCAACTCCGGTTGAAAGATCACGAGCAACGCGAAAGCACCGTACGTGAAGCCGTACTGCAGCAGCAGGGTGATCATCGTGAGCTTAAGCGCCCACGCCACTGCATAGGCTACGAGCAGAAGGAATATGCCGATGAGGATCTGTGCGGCGCGGCGGCGGTGCAGAAGGAGCAGCACGCGGTACATCACCGCGCTCACCACCACGACCTCCACTACATCGCGCCATCCCGGATGGAGCAGCCGCAGCTGCTGCAGAACGGAGCCGTTCACCTCTGCGCCTCCCGCACCGGCCGCTCGCCTGACCCGTGCACGCGTACTTGAATTGCCCAGGCCACGTCGAGCGCCTGCCGGTGCGCGGCGACGTCGTGGACGCGGAACAGCCGTGCACCGCCGAACAGTGCGGCCACGTTCGCGGCGACGCTGCCAAAAACTCGCGCCGCAGGCTCGGCAACGCCCGATAACTCTCCGACGAATCGTTTCCGCGACACGCCGATCATCAGCGGATGCCCCAAGGCGGCGAAACGGGGCAACGCGGCAAGCACCGCCAGGGAGTGGTCGCGACCCTTCGCGAACCCGATTCCAGGATCCAGCACGATCCCATCCGGTGCGACGCCTGCCTCCAGCGCGTCATCTCGGCACTGCCGCAGCTCCGTGCACACGTCCTCCACGACATCGTCGTACTGCGCGTGCGCCAAAGTTCCCATATCGGCAACTCCGCCCCGCGAGTGCATGAGGATCACTCCGGCCCTCCGCTCGGCGCAGATACTGGCCATTGTTGCGTCGAGGCGGAACCCCGATACGTCATTGATGATTTGCGCACCTGCATCCAACGCCTTCCGAGCCACCTCTCCTTTCACTGTGTCGACGGAGATCGCCACCTCCGGCATCCGGCGATGTAGCGCTTCGATCACCGGAATCACGCGCCTACACTCTTCCTGCGCGTCGACGGGAACGGCCCCTTGCGGCCGCGTTGATTCGCCACCGACATCCAGAACGTCCGCGCCATCGCGGACCAGCGCCGCTCCACGGTCCACGGCAGTATCGACTGAAAAGAATCGTCCCCCGTCGCTGAAGCTGTCGGGTGTGACGTTCAGAATGCCGAGAATTATCGGGTGGTCGAGCGGAATCTCGCCACCCGGCAAACGCCAGGAACCAGAGATTTCCCCCTCCGTCTCCCCGCCGTTTATGCCGGCGAGGGCTCCGGACCTCCCAACAACGGCGGCGACCGGCGCGGTTCTGGTATCACCGCGGGAGGCGGCGTCGTTGGAAGCGGTGCAGAGCCGGTGGTGCGTGGTGGAAGCTGATCGCCGCGCGAGAGCAGGGCGATATCCTCGCGCGTCAGCGTCTCACGCTCCAGCAGCGCGGCCGCTACCGTGTGCAGCAGATCCATGTTGTCGATCAGAGTCTTTTTCGCGCGTTCGTATGCCTCCTGAATCACGCGCTTTACCTCGGCGTCGACCAGTTGCGCCGTTTGTTCCGAGACCTCCTGCCGATGCTGGATCTCGCGGCCGAGGAAGAGCTCTTGCTCGTTCGCGCCAACCAGGATCGGGCCGATGGCATCGGACAACCCCCACTGGGTCACGTACCGGCGCGCGATCTCCGTGGCCTGCTGGATGTCACTCGCGGCACCGGTGGTCACGCGATCCCTCCCGAACACCAGCTCCTCTGCCACCCGCCCACCATAGCTCATCACCAGTTTTGCCTCGAGCTGTTGCCGCGTGATGGAAACGCGATCGTCCTCGGGAAGCGTAAACGCGAGACCAAGGGCGCGACCGCGCGGCACGATGGTGACCTTATGGAGAGGATCATTGCCCAGCACCTTCATGGCGCAGATGGCGTGACCAGCCTCGTGAAAGGCCGTCAACCGGCGCTCCTCCTCCTTCATCACCATCGACTTTCGTTCGACGCCGAGCATCACTTTGTCTTTAGCGTCCTCGAGATCGGCCATGAAGATGCGATCGTGGCCGCGGCGCACGGCGAGCAGAGCCGCTTCGTTCACCAGATTCGCCAGATCGGCACCGGCCATTCCCGGAGTGCCTCGCGCAACCGTGGTCACATCCACGTCGTCGGCTATTGGCTTGTTACGCAGGTGGACCTTGAGAATCCCTTCACGCCCCTTCAGATCCGGAGCGTCGACGACGATCTGCCGATCGAATCGGCCCGGCCGGAGTAACGCCGGATCGAGCACATCGGGACGGTTGGTCGCGGCGATCAGGATCACGCCTTCGTTCGATTCGAAGCCATCCATTTCGACGAGCAGCTGATTTAGCGTCTGTTCACGTTCGTCG
>CAZICQ010000007.1:0-38250 GCA_964537775.1 uncultured Gemmatimonadaceae bacterium
CCACATGCCTTCGCTCGCTTGACTACATACCACTCGTGTCAAGCAGAGCACGCGCATGAGTGTGCAATCACTATCATCACCTCCACGCCGCGTCTGACACCAAGTCCAGCGCGCGTGAAGCCGATGAGGATTCACATTCCACGATCTACCTGTCCTTCACTTTTCAAACAGCGGTGCGAGTACGACGTCACTCGCGTCGAACCGTGAATTTTATCCCGTTCGCCAGCTCTACTCAAGTCACGCGCGAAGCGTCACCCGGCGAGCTCGATGGCTTGGACCCGCAGACCGCGCGAAGGGGGACGAACAATATTCAGAGGCAGACATCAATTCAAGCCCTTGCCCCAGGCATCGCCGGCGACCGCCTCGGCTCTAATCCGCTAGACACGCTTGCCTAACTACGCTGTGGTGTCAGCCAAGGGAGCGCGACGGTGGGAGCACGGACATCCCTGGATCTACCGCTCCGACGTGTTGCAGCGGCCCGAAGCTGGCTCGGGCGCCGTGTCGGTACGCGATACTCGAGGCAAGAAGCTCGGATGGGCCCTGTGGAGTCCGGCTTCGGAAATCTCTCTGCGACTGCTCGATCGCGATCACGGTGCCGCCATTGATATGCGTTGGTGGCGAACGCGACTCGAAGTTGCGCTCGCGCGCCGGGAGCCGCTGCGAGCGCAAGCGACGGCCTATCGGCTTGTCCATGCCGAAGGCGACGGTTTGCCGTCGCTGATCTGCGATCGTTACGATCGCTGGCTCGTAGTGCAGCTGATGAGTGCCGGCCTCGAGCACTTCCGCCCGGAGATTGTCGCGGCCCTACTGGAGCTCGTCGCACCAGAAGGAATCCTGGCCCGCAACGACGTGCCGCTGCGCGCGAGGGAGGGCCTGACGCTCGGCACGGAGCTGCTCGCCGGCAACGTACCTACCGAGATAGAAGTAATGGAGGGGGGCGTGCGCTTTCTCGCCGCACCCTGGCACGGACAGAAGACGGGCGCATTCCTCGATCAGCGCGAGAACCGCATGCACGTCGGCGAGCTGGCGCGGGGCCGCGCCCTGGATTGTTTCTGCTATCACGGCTCGTTCACACTGCATCTCGCGCGGCGTGCCGAGCACGTCGTCGCGCTTGATGTCTCCGCCGCCGCGCTCGCCCGCGCAGCAGCGAATTGCGAGCGTAACCGCCTCGCCAACGTGCAGTTGCTGGAGGCGAACGCATTCGACTACCTGAAAGAACATCAGGCAAGGCGGGAGGCGTTCGATACCATCGTGCTCGATCCGCCCGCTTTTGCCAAAACGCGGGGAACTCTTCCGGCGGCACTGCGCGGATACAAGGAGATCAATTTGCGTGCAATGCGGCTGCTCGCTCGTGGCGGCCTGCTGTTCACCGCAAGCTGCAGCTTTCATCTCACGAAAGCGCTGTTTCTGGAGATGCTCCAATCCGCGGCGACGGATTCGGGACGCCGTTTGGCCTTGCGTGAGCTCCGCGGACAGCCGCTCGATCATCCGGAAGTACTCACCATTCCAGAGACGGGTTACATCAAAGGGGCGCTGATCGAGGCACTCGATTGAACCTCCGGGATCTGGCGGGTGCGCGCTGGCACCGGGGACAGAAATAGGATGAGCGGCCTGACTGCCGGATGCGCACGATGGGTGTGCGACAGCGACGGCAGAGCTTCCCCTCGCGATCGTACACGTGGAACCGCGGCGACTTTGATACGCCGTAGCGCGTCGAAGCTGCACGCTCGAGTGCCGCACGCACCGCAAGTACAAGGCGCCGGAGCTCGGCCGGCCGGAGCGATGCCGCCGGAGCGCGCGGATCGATGCGCGCGCGCCAGAGCGCTTCGGCTGCGTAGATGTTCCCGAGGCCGGCGACGGTGCGCTGGTCGAGGAGCGCCGGTTTCACTGCACCACGCACACGCGCGAACCGCGTGCGCAGCCAATCAGCAGTGAAGGACGAATCGCTTGGCTCGGGTCCGAGACCGAGATCAGGCGATGCCAGCGCCGGGTGAATGTCGAGTGTCGCGAGCGCCCGCGGATCATCGAGCACGATCCGAGTGCCATCCGTGAGCTCGATCGCTGCACGCGCGTGTGCCGGCAGCGGATCCGATGTACGGTCGACCAGCCAATCGCCAGTCATGCGAAAATGTACGTGTAGCACGCGATGATCATCCAGCCAGATCAGCTGATGCTTACCACGCCGCTGCACTGACTCGATTCGGGCGCCCCGCAGCGTACGCGCGCGAGCCGGCGAAAGGCGCCGCCTCAGCGCGGGGTGTAGCAGTCTCACGCGACCGATGGTCCTGCCGACAGCCGCATCGCGAAGCACTCCGACAGCATGTTCCACTTCCGGAAGCTCGGGCACGATACGCAGGAGTGGAGTTGACCATCAATGACTGCGGACAGCAAGTTGTCGCTGTGACCAGCACTGTACAACCGCCGCGCCTGTCGCCGAGCGGCTCGCGCTCGCGGGCGGTGCGGCGGACATTGTTGCTCGTCCTTGCGGTCAACGTGGCGGTTCTTACGGTCAAACTCGTGGTAGGACTTCGGACCGGCGCGCTGGCAGTGCTTGGTGCGGCTCTGGAATCGGGGCTCGATCTCCTGAACAACGCAATCGGGATGGCACTCGTAACGGTTGCCCACCGTGCCCCCGACGAGGAGCATCCCTACGGTCACGCAAAGTTCGAGACGCTCGGGGCGCTCGGCATCGTGGGATTTCTCTCGATCTCCTGTTTCGAGCTCCTCCGCGAGGGCGTCGCGCACATGCAGGTGGGCCGTGCGTTGCGCCCGACTCGTGCTGTCGACATCACGGTCGTGACGGGGACGCTCGCCGCGAATCTGTTCGTCGTCTGGTATGAGCGCCGACGCGGCCGGGATCTCGGCAGTACGTTTCTTCTCGCCGACTCCGCGCACACGCGTAGCGACATTCTCGTCACGCTCCTCGCGATCGCGTCGCTCTGGATGACGCGATTGGGTGAGGACCGTGTCGACGCCGCGCTCGCGGTGATCGTGGCGATCCTGATCGCGTGGAGTGGCGTCGCGATTCTGCGCCAATCGATTCCGATTCTGGTGGATGAGCGTGCCATCGACGCCCGGGAGCTGGCGCGTGTCGTCCGCGCGATTCCGTCGATCGTGGATGTGCGATCAGTGCGCTCGCGCTCGACGGCATCCGGTCTCCTGTTCGCCGAGGTGACAATTCTCGTAGGACGCACGACCACCGTCGAGGACGCGCATGAACTCGCCGATCGCGTGGAGAGGGCTATTGCGGATGCGTTTGGTACGAGCGAAGTGACGGTGCACATCGAGCCGGCATGAGTATCCAGAGAAGTGTGGGTCGGATCGCCTCGAGCCTCTTGCGCAGGATTGCCGCCCGCCTAGGTTACGGCGTCCTCAACTCCGGACGCGCATGACGGAGCGACCAGCCCGCTCGATCAAGCATCAATACGAGCTGTTCATCGAACAGGAGATCGAGAATTACAAGGAGTCGGTGCCCCGCAGTGTTCTGCTGAGCATCGGGGACGAGGCGGTTGCCTCGTTGGGCGGAGCGGCGCAGCTGGCTTTGACGGAGCTGCTGCTGTGCGAGGAAGTAGACCGTATCATCTTTCGTCGTCTGAATCTGCCGAGCTATCAAACGTGGCGCCGGCGGCAGCTGAAGTTGTCGTCTCAGCTCCGCCGCCCCGAGCATTGGGGATTGCGACCCGATGACGCGGTGGTGCGCATGGTGCGAACAAGCGGCGACAGCCGCGTGCTCGTGGCGGGAGCCGCAGAAGAAGCCTCAGCGCTGTACCTGGCCGCGAATGGGTGCGAAGTCACCGCGGTGAGCACGGACGCCGAGCCGGTCGAGCGAGTGCTACAGGCGGCGCATGACGCTGGGCTCAGCGAGCGCGTGCATGGATGCGTGGCGGATCTATCGTCGTGGTTGCCGGAGCGTGAGCTCACCGCTGTCATCATCACACCGGCGGCGCTGGAAGGATTATCGCCCACCCAGCGGGCAAGGGTGATCGCCGTGCTGCAGAGTGCCACAGTCGATGGCGGCCTGCATTTGCTTCAGACGATCGCTCGCACGGGAGGCTGCAAGGGCATGAGCGTGGACGAGCTGCGCACGCGTTATCGCGGCTGGACGGTCTCCGTTGACGCAGCACGCGCCGGAGGAGCCGATACCTTCCTTGCATATAAGGAAGTATCGTGATTCCGGAGGTGCCATGACTCGCGATTCAGAATGACACAGAAGACTCATTGTGTGATGTGTCGTATGTACACACAGCCGGCCAAATCGGTCGGCTTCTTTTTTTGTAAGTGCCGTGTTGTTGCAAGCTTGCGCTATTGATTCGCGATGGCACCTGGACTGCTAGGCGAGGCGTTTTGAGTGGGAAGGTTCGGACCGGCGGCGAACCGTTCTCGTCGCCGTGTTCGCCCGCACCCATTTGTTCTGCAGGCAACCGCCCCTCGAGCGCATCGACTCGATCCATCTATATGAAAGGGTCCAACCGTCTACCGCCGGACCAAGAACCGATGGGAATCGTGATCTCGCGCGGTTCTCGCGCCGAGCGACCGTCCGTTTTTTGGGCTTACGTTTGGGCTCCCGCTCCTGAAGGGAGCGCTGACGCCATCGACGACAAAGGCGTCTAGGAGATCGGCCTTTCATCGATGACGTCGGCGGCTTCGCGCGCTGGCGCCTTTGCCATTTGAGCCGTGCTCCACGCGAGGTAGCGACTCCGTACCGCCAGTGTCGACGTTTGGCACCACGAGTGTCATGAAGAAAGGGGCCGGCGCAAGCGCCGGCCCCTTTGCTTCTCCTGCTAGGAAGAGCGTTAGCGCTTCTTGGCGCTCTTGCGGCGCGCCGACTTCTTCGCGCCCTTGCGAGCGCTCTTCTTTGCACCCTTGCGGGCACTCTTCTTTGCGGCCATGTGACCGTCTCCATGAATGGAGGTTGTACTCTCGACCGATCCCCCGGTGGACCGGCGAGACGACGATCTGGCGCCGGAGCGCTTCGACCGTCGCTGCACGCAGCTCCGCGGAGCCACGTGAAGCTCCTGACGACCTATGTCAACAGCGTTCCTTCGATTGTAGAGACATCCGCCGCGGCAGCTGACGAACCGCAGTTACGATCGACGGCGGCAAAGAGCATTGCGCGTGCTGCACGCGCGCGCGAGCTGTGCTCGGAAGAGTGGCGCGCCAACCGAACCGACTCGGCGCGCGCCACGACGCAAGAAGCGCGATAGGCAGAGATGAAAGGAGCGGTCGGGTCGAGACCGCCGGCGAGGCTGCACATGTCGGCGAAGGGATTCGCCGTTGCTGCGGACGTGAACTGCAAGCGCACTCGTCGCGTTGGATCCACGCAGTATCCTCGCTCCGCGCGTTAGTCGTTCTCCTGCGCGAATATAGGAGCGACCGGATAGCCACGCAATAGCTTTGCCACGATCGCACTGCACCGGCGAGCGCGCGGATGCTGCACGAAGGTTCATTCGTGATGACGAATGCAGCGCGTGTCATACGAGAAACACTTCCTTCGACATTCGTGCCGTGCGACGTTTCGACTGCGCGCGCTCGGCGCGCTGTCGTTGCCGGACGGGCAAGGTCGAATCCACCAGGAGTAGTACGCGCGTGCGAGCGCTGATCAAAGCGTCGGCTGGACGGGGTTTCGTGCTCACGGACGCACCGGAGCCGCAGATCCGCGACGATGAAGTTCTCATTCGAGTGCGCCGCGCCGGTGTGTGCGGTACGGACGTGCACATCTATGAGTGGGACGCGTGGGCGCAGGGCCGATGCAAGCCGCCGTTCATCGTCGGGCATGAATTCGCCGGTGAGGTCGTCCAAGTAGGGAGTCTCGTAACCGACGTTCGTGAGGGTGATCGCGTAACGGCCGAAGGGCACATTGTCGACGGACGGTGCCTTCTCTGCCGCACCGGAAACTCGCACGTGTGCCCCTACACCAAGATCATTGGTGTCGATCGCGACGGGTGTTTCGCGGATTACATCGCGATGCCGGCGACGAACGTGTGGCACCTCGACGACAACATCTCGTTCGACATTGGCGGCATTCATGATCCGATGGGCAATGCCTTTCACACTGCACTGACGACGGAGATCCCAGGCGCAACTGTGCTCATCACCGGATGTGGACCGATCGGCCTTTTCGCTGTCGGCATCTGCAAAGCGGCTGGGGCGTCGCGCATCGTTGCGTCGGATATCAACGACACGCGGCTCGGGTTGGCGAAGAGGATGGGCGCGCACGACGTGGTATACCCGGACGAAGCGGAGCGTGTCGTGCGCCAACACACCGATAGCCTCGGCGTCGACGTCGTGCTCGAGATGTCGGGTATGCCATCGGCGATTCATCAAGCGTTCGAGCTGGTGCGCGTCGGTGGTCACGTGCAGATGCTCGGCATCCCTGCAAAGCCGATGGAGGTAGACTTCGCGACGGAAGTCATTTTCAAAGGTCTGACCATATACGGAGTCGTCGGACGCCGCATGTACGAGACATGGCACCAGGTCACGCGTTTTTTGCGCTCGGGAATATTTGATCCGACACCGGTGATCACGCACCGCTTTCCGCTCGAAGCAGCTGACGACGCGATCCAAGCGATCAAAACGGGTGCGGCGGGCAAAGTCATTTTCGAGGTCAGCTGAGGCAAACGTGCGGCCGCGTGCACGCCCGTGACCGTCACAAATCGTCTTCCGCTCCAAACGGAATCACATGTCTCTCAACGAACAATTCACAGCCGCCCTGCAAGGGCAGCTCGAGCAGTTCAAGCGCGACCGTGTGTACAAGCGGCTCAATCATCTCGACTCCCCGCAATCGGCACGTGTGCAAATGGAGGGTCGGGGCGAGGTGCTCATCCTGTCCTCGAACAACTATTTGGGTTTATGCGATGAGCAGTCAGTTGTGGCGGCGGGCATCGAAGGCCTGCGGCGGTTCGGCGCCGGGACGGCAAGCGTCAGATTCATTTGCGGCACTTTCACCGTACATCGCGAGCTCGAGGAAGCATTGGCCCGCTTCATCGGCACAGAGAGCTCGCTGTCTTTCGTGTCAGCGTGGAACGCGAACGAGGGGCTCACTGCCACTGTCGTCGAGGAGGGCGATTTCATCGTCTCGGACGCACTGAACCACGCGTCAATCATCGATTCCATCCGACTTGCGAAGGCGATCACGAAGTGCACGTCGGCGGTGTACAAGCACGGCGATCTCGACGACCTGCGCGCGAAGCTCGCGAGCGCGAAGACCGCGCGCCGGCGGCTGATCTGGACCGACGGAGTATTCTCGATGGAGGGTGCCATTGCCAAGCTTCCTGAGATCATTCAACTGGCCAGGGAGCATGACGCAATCGTGCTCGTGGACGACTCACACGCAACGGGCGTGTTGGGCAAGTACGGACGCGGCACCGCCGAGCACTGCGGTGTCCTCGGAGAGGTGGACGTGATCACCTCGACTCTCGGAAAGGCGCTCGGCGGAGCTGCCGGGGGCTTCGCGGCTGGCTCGGCCGCCCTGGTGGATTATCTGACGCAGCGGTCGCGTCCTCAGCTGTTCTCGAATGCATTACCGCCGACTGTCGCATGCAGCGCGCTCGCGGCGGTGCGATTCCTCGAAGCGCATCCCGAACGAGTCGAGAAGCTCCGCGAGAACACCAAGTATTTCCGGGAGGAGATCGTCGAAGCCGGATTCAAGCCGCTACCTGGCGAGACTCCCATCGTGCCGATCATCGTCGGTGAGACGGCAGCAGCTATTCAGATGAGTGACATGCTGCTCGATGAGCATGTATTCGTGACTGGCTTCGGCTATCCTGTGGTTCCACAAGGACAAGCGCGCGTTAGGTGTCAGATCTCGGCCGCGCACACGCGTGAGGATCTGGACGAGGCGGTGCGCGCGTTCAAGCTCGTCGGTCGGAAGCTCCGGGTGATCTGACGTATCGGACGGTGATGACGAGGCGCTTCCAACTGGCGATGTTGTTGCCACCGATCCGCGTTACCACGGCACCGTAGCGGTCGCCGTTGAGCATCGTCGGCACGAGCCACGACGCGACGTCGGGAGAAAGATGCCCAATGACGTCACCGCCCGGCGCGTGCACCCAAACATTCGGCGGTTCGATTCCCGGCGGGTCCGGAACGAGGATCAGGCGATCTCCTTCGCGCAGCCGGTCGACGACGGCTGTGCGCCGCCCGAAAATCGTGCCGTACACGGGTGTAGTGAATTCTTCAGTTCCGGGCAGAACCGACGACATCGTCATTCCTCCTGAGGCGCCTCTGGGGCGAGACACGGCACTTGGTCGGGGATCTGCCCCGTTGATTTCCATTCTATGGACGGAAGCACGGAAAGGCACGTGCCAGTGACCAGTTAGCCGCTCTATCGTCGGAGTGGTGACAGGCTGGGCGCAGGACCGAAGAACTTCATCGTCGAGGTTTCGTATGCGAACCGTTCGTGCTCTGGCGGGTTCCCTCGCGGTCGTGATGCTGCTGCCGGGGATCGGCACCGGCCAGACTCCAAAGCCATTCAAGGATGCGTGGTTCTGGGGTATCAAAGGGGGCGGGTTCGCGTATGGCGATCTCTCGACTAACCTCAAGCAATCGTACAAGATGGCGCCCGCAGCCGGCGTGGACTGGCTCATCACCCGCACGCACGGGGGGCTGTACCTGAGCTTCTCGCAAGCATTTCTGACGTCGCGCGACTACGTCATCACGAACACGAGTACTTCGGACACGCTCCCGCGGCAGATCGACCTGACCAATGTACGGCGCTTCGATGTCGCAGCGATGGGTTTTCCCGGCGACAATCCGCGGGTACGTCCGTACGCCGGACTCGGATTCACGGTTGAACAGGTGGCCACCGCGCAGCCGCAGGGTAATTACACGACGAATGATCAGTACGTGGCGACCCAAAGCTTCGTGCAACAGGCGCGCACGGGCTTTTCGCCGCTGGTGATCGTCGGCTCGCAATTCAGACTTTCTGTCGTATCCGCATTCATTCAGGCAACGGCCAGTCCGGCGCAAAAAACTCAGTTCCTCTACAACGGTAAGAGCTTCCATGTCGGCTATGATATCGGACTGCGCTACAACATCGGTTCCTCGATAGAACGCGAGCCTTAGTCGTCGGTTCGAACATCGCGCGTATATGAATGTCGCGGAAAGTGCGCTGGCGTACGCGACACAAACGGGTTGTCGGTAAGGAACCAGCGTAGCGGCCACTCGGCAGAAGCGCGGATGCCGATGCGCGGCGTCACGGTGATCGCCTCATCTGGAACAGCAGGGCCGTACCGAATCACCAGTGGTGGCCGCTGCAGCGGATGCCAATTGTGCCGGCCATCGATGCCGAGCGCGAGGCACAGCTTCCCGGGTCCGTTGGTGAGCTCAGCTTCCCGCTGTACGCGCTGCCGGCGTTTCCACATGAGATCGACGCCTTCGAGCGGCTCGATGGCACGTACGAGAACTGCGCTCGGCATATTCTCACTTCGCGTCACAGCATTGAAACACCAGTACATCCCGTAGATGAAATAGACGTACGCGATGCCTGGTGGCCCGTATAGTGGCGCTGTACGCACTGTCCGGCCGGCGGCCGCGTGACACGCAAGATCGTGCTCTCCGAGATACGCCTCTGTCTCGACGATTCGTCCGCTCGCTATGCCGTCGTCCGTGACGCATTCGATGACGGCGCCGAGCAGTTCGCGGGCGACGATCGTTGTCTCGCGCGCGTAGAAGTCCGACGAAAGGACCGGTGCTGGACGGAAACGCCGCACTCGAGGCGCGGCGTTTCGGGTCATGTCGCGCTTCCCTTCGGCACCGTCTTCTTCGCACGCGCGCGGCGCGGAGTTTTCGCCACCACAGCCTTCTTGTTTCGAGCAGTCTTCTCTCCGGCGGTCGCACCATTTACGTCCGCGGTAGTCGCCGCTGTGAGCTCCGCGCTCTCCGTCGTTTTCGCGCGTCCAGACTTGCGCGGGCGCGGACTCGCGCGCTTCGCGGCATGGCCAGCTGTAGTCTTGTCGGTGTCGTTGGCCAGCTCGGGCGGCGGCGGTGAGCTGGTCATATCCTCAATAACGCCTACACTGAGCAGCTCGGGTGGAGGGGCAACGAGCCGGCGGCCCCGACCAGGTACTCCCCGCGGTCCCATTCCAATGCGCGAGACGCCCGGCACGACGACCGCAGGCGGTTGGAACGCGGCCGCCGCCTGCGCCAACTGATCTGCCACGGGCGCAGCCTCTGCGGCGCGACTCACCTCGAAATCGTCGCCACGCCTGCGGAGATCAACTACACCAGCGTCGTGCGCGTCCATTAGGATCCGCGTGAACAGGCGCTCGTTCAAGCTGTCGCTGTCGCGGCCTAGAAGCTCCCTTGCACGCTGGCGCACGTCGCTCGCTCTCGCCGGCTCGTCACCGGACGCCAAAGACTCCACGGCGCGTCGGACGAGATCGAATGCTTCCGCTTTCGTCAGGCGCTCACCACTCTGCCCGATGTCGTTACGATGCGGCGCACGCGGCGCAGGTGCGGACGGAACGTGTGCCTCTCCAATTGCGCTGTCGGGGCTCGCCGCGACGTGACTACCGGGCGCCAAGGCCTCGTCCGTTCGCGGCCGCTGGACGCGCTCTTCGCGATCGCGTCCGCCTCTCCCTCGTCCCCGGCGGCCACGCCGCGGTCGTTCTTCGCCTTCGCGCGACGGATGGTCGCGCGGTACAGGCAGCGGAACAGGCGCTTCGACGAGTTGCGGCTCGCCGCCGCGCTCCTCGGCGACGGCGCCGGGGAGATCGATCTCCAATTGGCCATTGTCGAGCTTCGTGACCGCAATGATGCCCCGTTGCGCCGCCTCCTGAACGAATCGGGAGAACTTGGACATGCCGAGATCCTTTTCGTCGAACGTGCTGTCGATCTCCTGCATGACCTGTTTGAGGCGATCGGACCGCATGACATCGCCATTTCGCTTCATCCGATGAACCGCTTCGGAGACGAGCTCCCACGGATCCCACTTGCGAGCCGGTTCGTCCTCATTCGCTTTCACGAGTCCTGCCAGGGCGTTGTAGCTGTAGTACTCGTCGCAGTTCTGGACCAGCAGGTCGCTGGAAGACTCACGGATGCCGACGCCGATAACGTACTTACCATATTCCTTGAGTTTGATCACGAGACTCGAGAAATCGGAATCACCGGACAGTAGGATGAACGTTCCGATTTCAGGTCGGGTGAACACCAGCTCGAGGGCATCGATGGCCAGCCGGATGTCAGTCGCGTTCTTCTTCGACGATCCGTACGCCGGCGCGAAAATGAGGTCGATCGATGCTTCGGACAGGGGCACGATGTACTGCGGATAACGACGCCAGTCAGCATACGCGCGCTGCACCGCGACTTTGCCTTTGATGATGTCCGATGAGAGGAGATTGCGCAGCTCCTTGCCCAGGTCGGAGCGAATGCCCATCGTGACATTGTCGAAGTCGATGAGCAGAGCAGCGTTTGGCGCGTGGATCGCGGTGAGCGGTGCGCTGACGGTGTGCGGCGCGATCATCGCTTGGGGACCGCGGTGCACGAGGGCGGATTGCGCTCGCGAAACCGCCGGCGTGCGCGAGTTGCGTGGGTTCATGAACTTCCCTGCGGGCACCACGGCCCGTTGTTGTCTCCGGCGATCCATCATCGCCCGAGGTCCCGACGCTCGACCGCTCCGTTCCCGGTCACCGGACCGCGGTCGAGATGGCGTGCGAGAACTTGAGTTATCAGCCGAGTCATCACCTGACGAGTGAGGGCATTCGCCTCACCTCCGGTGGTGACTTCGTGTGCGATGGCGCGCGTACGCGCCATTTCCTGCGATGCGCGCCACACGCCACGCGTGGATCTTGGCGGACTTCCATCGCGCTAGCGGGCCCCCGAAGCGCCGAACCGGGCGCCCTTCGCGGGCAGGCGTAGGCCGTCTCTTTCGGCCGGATGCCGCATCGAGCAGGAAATGTAAGGGCTGCGGACAACAGGCGTAAGTGCTACTCTCCCATGGCCTTCAGTAGGACGCGCTTGGCGCGCTGGCCGTCCCACTCACCATAGAAGATCCGTTGCCACGGCCCAAGGTCGAGCGCTCCGTTCGTGACCGGCACGATGACCTCGTGTCCTATGGTGAGCGAGCGGAGGTGCGCGGCCGCGTTGTCCTCGCCGGTGCCCCGGTTGTGCCGGTAGCGCTCCGGAGCCCAGGGAGCGATGTCGTGCTCGAGCCAGTCGAGGATATCCTGCCAGAGTCCCGACTCGTGATCGTTCACGAATACCGAAGCCGAGATGTGCATCGCCGACACGAGCACGAAGCCGTCGTGAATGTCTGCCGTGGCACGACACTCTTCGACGGAGTCTGTGATGTCGATGATCTCCTGTCGTTGCTTCGTGTTGAAAGTGAGATAGTCCGTGTGGATGCGCATGGGGCGCGGTGCCTCTCGGGTGGTTGGGGGTATGCACAATCTGTATGTTTAGCCTCGAAACCGCAGTCGCGAGCACCGCGTACGGAGTCTCTGTGAAGCGAGTTGGATTTCGCGGTCGTCTTTTCGTCATCCTGCTTTCGTTCGCGCTCCTGCCATCGATTCTGCTGTCTCTCGCTTGGGGCGCCACCAGTTGGTGGACGCTGCCACTGGTCGGAGCAACCGCAGCGTGGGACAGCGTAGCGTCGACCGGTGAACGTGCGTTGTCAGCCGCACGCGGGGCACCACTGACTCCGGAGCAGCGGTCAGCGTTAACGACGCACGAACGAATGTTGAATCTCAGCGCGGTGCGTGCCCGACAGGCGGGATACATCTTTCGTCGAGCCGCCGCCACAGCGGCAGTACTCGCGATAATCGTGTTCTTGGCACTGGGCCTTATTGCATCGCGCGTCGCGGGCCACCTTAGCAGGAATCTGAGTCGTCCGTTACAGGAGCTGGTGGGGTGGACCGAACGCATCGGGCGGGGCGAAGCGCTGCCGCAAGGTCCGCCGCGCAAAGGAGCACCCGAATTTGCGCTGCTGCGTGAGCGCATGCGCGTGATGGCGCGGGAGCTGGAGCTCGGGCGGACGCGAGCCCTCGAAGCTGAACGAGCCGCAGCATTGCGCGAGAGCGCACGTCAGGTCGCGCACGAGCTCAAGAATCCGCTGACGCCGATCCGCTTCGCCGTAGCGCGACTGCGGCGGGAGGCGCCAGCATCGCTCGCCGAGACGGTCGAAGTGCTGGAGATCGAGTCGCGGCGATTGGAGGAAATGGCGCGGACCTTCTCGCAGTTCGGTCGCCTGCCGGAGGGACCGGCGTCGGAAGTCGACATCGGTGAGCTAGTGCGGTACACAGCTCGATCGACGGTGCCCCAAAACGTGCCCCTGAGCCTTCAGATCGCGCCGGACGTGCCGATGGTCGAAGGTCATCACGACGCATTGGCGCGCGCGCTGTCGAACATCATGATCAACGCTGTCGATGCCTGCCGCTCTGGCGGTAGCGTACTGGTAGATGTGCGGCGTGCGATGGTCGACGCGTCGGCCGCGGTGGAAATCTCCGTCACAGACACGGGTTGCGGTATCCCGGCGGAGCAACTTCCTCGAATCTGGGATCCGTACGTGACTCACAAGCCGGGTGGTACAGGTCTCGGTCTCGCGATCGCGCGACAGACCATCGTTGCCCATCGTGGCCGCGTGCGCGCGGACAGCGCTCCCGGGCGCGGCACGCGCATCTCGCTACTGCTGCCCGTGAATGGTGCGGCAGCAGGCGCGGCGCAGAGTACGTGATCGACCAATCCTCGATCCGCCACTGGTGAACGTCATGATTCTTCATGCGCTGTCGGTCCAGATTCCGCCGATACCCCCTGGTATGCCGCCGATGCAGGGTGGCGGTCAGATCCCACCGGAGGTGGTGATCATGGCGCGGTCGTTTTTCACGACGATCGTCGTGATTGCGTTGGGCATTCCGATCATTCGCGCGATCACCAAGCGCTTCCTCGAGCGACCTCCTGCCACTCCCGTCATTGGCGGCGAGATCATATCGCGACTCGAACGCATCGAGCAAGCCGTCGACGCGATGTCGATCGAGGTCGAGCGGATCTCCGAAAATCAACGCTTCGCGACCAAGCTGCTGGCGGAGGGGCGGTCGTCGGTACCCGCGTCGGCTGTGCAGTCCGGACACGAAATACGTTAGGCAATGCGACAGGGCCGCTGACATGCCGAGTGTCCTCATCATCGATGACGAGCCAAACATCCGACGAATGGTTGGGGCGTTGCTGACAGCCGAGGGTTACGAAGTTCGAGACGCGCAGGACGGCGCATCGGGGGTCGCTCGCGCGATCGAAAGTGAGCCTGACGTGCTCCTCGTGGACCTCATGATGCCCGGGGAACTGGACGGCATGGCCACGCTCGCCCGCGTTCGGGATGCGCTGCCCGACGTACCGGTCGTGATGATGAGTGGGCGGGCTGGGTTGAGTGATGCGGTGCACGCGACGAAGCTCGGCGCGTTCAATTTCTTGGAGAAGCCGCTGAGTCCGGAAGGAGTGTTGTTGGCACTGAGCTCCGCGATGGAGTTGCGGCAGGCTCGCCGCGAAGCGAAAGCCCTGCGTGCCGACTTGGGTCTGAGCGGCCACATGGTCGGCGACAGTCCGCAGTTGTCACGCGTGCGCGAACTGATCGCACGAGTCGCCCCGACCGACGCGCGAGTACTGATTACGGGCGAATCGGGCACGGGAAAAGAGCTCGTTGCCGCGGCGATCCACTTCGCCAGCGCGCGGCGTGATCGGCCTCTCGTCCGCGTGAACTGCGCCGCCATTCCGCGAGACCTCGTCGAGAGTGAAATGTTCGGGCACGAGAAGGGCGCGTTTACTGGTGCGACGGATCGTCGCATCGGCCGCTTTGAGTTGGCGCATACGGGTACGCTTTTTCTCGACGAAGCCGGAGATCTGGGCCCCGAGGCGCAAGCCAAGCTGCTGCGCGCCATCGAAGCGAGAGAAATCGAGCGCGTCGGCGGGAGCAAGCCGGTTCGCGTGGATGTGCGCATCCTTGCCGCCACGAATAAGGATCTGCTGCGAGCAGTGCGCGAAGGCACCTTCAGAGAGGACCTGTTCTTCCGACTGAATGTCATTCCGCTGCCGGTGCCAGCGCTTCGTGATCGTCCAGGTGACATTCCCGCTCTCGTTCAGCATTTCGCGCTACTGCATCGCGCGCGCACGGGGCAGCCGCTCCCCTCCTGGACGCCGGAGGCACTCTCGTTGTTCGCTCGCTATCGATGGCCGGGAAACATTCGCGAGCTCGCGAACGTCGTGGAACGCTTGGCCATCCTGCACGGCGGACGGGAGATCGGCGGACCGGAGGTGCGCTCGGTATTGCAGCTCGACGGCGAGCTGCCCATCGCGGCGCCGCAACTTCCTGACCCCGAGCTGCTCGATCAATCGCTCACGGAGACCCTCGACGCGTACGAGCGTACGCTCATCACACGTGCATTGTCGGTGTCGGGTGGCAACGTTGCCGAGGCGGCGCGCAAGCTCAAAACGGACCGGCCGAATCTGTACCGTCGAATGAAGCGCCTCGGCCTGGTGGCCGCCGATGAATGAAGTCAATGGCGGCAGAAACTCTGCGGCTGCCAAGCCGCCTGTCCACAAACGTGGAGTAGCGATGCGACACTTCGCCGTGATGCTGACGGTCGCGCTGATCCCTGTTGCCGCGATCGCGCAACAGCGGGATACGTTGTTCAACCGACAGGGACTACCGCGCGAGGTTGCACGCGAAGCCACGGCGCTGTTCAATGCGTCGAACACTCTGCGAACCACTGGCCCCCTCGATGTTGCGGCGGGCCATGAGGTGCGGGGGGATATCGCCGTACTGAACGGCCCACTGACCGTGAGTGGCCATGTCACCGGCCGCGTGCTCGCCATCAACTCCGATGTGATCCTGACGGCGAATGCGCGGATAGACGGCGACCTGCTGGTTGTCGGCGGCGATCTCGAGGGCAGAAATCAGGCTCACGTGGGTGGCGACATCCGGATCTACCGCGAGCCGCTGCATTTCACCCGACAGGGCGACGAGATCGTGGCTGGTGACACGACGGCATCGGACGAAAGCTGGTGGCAGCGGTTGGAGCGGCGGCGGTCTCGTAATTGGGCCGATTTCTCGATCGCATCGGCCGGTGCTTACAATCGTGTCGAAGGACTCCCGATTCGTCTCGGGCCGCAGCTGCAACGCGTCACGCCGTGGGGCCGCGTTCGGCTCGACGGATATGGAGTGATTCGTACCAGCGGAAGCTTCGACGCGAAGGAGAACGACGTTGGACATAACGTTCGTGCCGAAATCCAGCTCGGACGCCGTGAGGGGCTTGGATTCGGCGGGCGCCTGTTCAATGTGGTCGATCCCGTGGAAGACTGGCAGCTCAGCGATCTCGAGATCGGCCTCTCATCATTTCTCTTTCATCGTGACTATCGCGATTACTTTCAGCGGCATGGCGCCGGCGCGTTCGTAAGTGGATTCGTCAGGCATGGCCTGAGCCTCACCGCATCGTTCGGTGAGGAGCGTTGGACCTCACGGCAGGTGCACGACCCGTTCACACTGTTTCGGGACGATGCGGAGTGGCGCGTCAACCCGGCCGTTGATGAAGGGCTGCTACATCTCGCGAACCTCACCCTCAAGCTCGATACCCGCAACGATCCGGAGCATCCCGCTTCTGGTTGGCTGATGACGGCTGACTGGGAGCACGGCGTGGGCGTGCTGACTCCGCCAACTGTGCCCGCAACCTCGGCATCTGCTGCGCAGCGCCACACCGACTACGCGCGGGCATTCATGGATCTTCGACGGTACAATCGCCTGTCACCCGATGCAGAGCTCAATTTTCGGCTTGTGCTCGGTGGGTGGCTGAGCGGCGACCCACTGCCGCTCGAGCGGCGACTCTCGGTGGATGGTCCGGGAGCAATGCCCGGCTATGGATTCCGCTCGTCGAGCCGGGGCGAGGACGTGGCTACCTGCAACGCCAGCAGCCCGCTGCCGGGTATGCCGGCGATGTGTGAGCGGATCACGCTCGCGCAGGCAGAGTATCGCGGAAACCTGCACGTATCGTTTGGCGACGACGATTCAGGTGCACAATTCCGAGAGCCCGGTGCCATCAGTCTGCGCAGCGATGGCGTGTGGGTCGTTTTTGTCGACGCGGGGCGTGGTTGGCTGACCAACGCACCGACAGGGTGGCCGAGCGAGTATCCAAAGAACGCGCTGCCACCACTCGGCACGTTCCGCTCCGACGCGGGCGTCGGCTTGGATTTTGGCGTGTTTGGGGTGTATCTGGCGAGGGCGCTCTCGACGCCGGGCGAGTCTGCTCGCTTCTTCGTGCGGTTGCGGCATCGGCTCTGATCGTGCGACGCCTGTTCGGCTTCGCTCTTGTTCTGGGCGTCTTGGGCGCCAGGCTGTCCGCGCAAGACGGCGCGCAGATGGCGATCGTACTGCCCGCCTCGCCGGCGTCAGCCAGCGAGGGGCCGAGCATAGTGACAGCGAACGCACTGACCGCCAAGACCCGGGAGCTGCTGCTGGTTGGTTTTCCCGCGGCGCTGCACTACCGTCTCGAGCTTTGGCGTCAGGGCGGCTGGTTCGATGACCTGGAGAGCGCGAGCGAGTGGGACGTCGTAGTGGTTTACGATCCTGTGGCGAAGGCATACCGTGTCGTCCGGCAGCACGGTCGTCAGCGGGAGGATTTCGGCACGTTTGGCAGCCTGACGACGGCGGAAGGCGCGGTTGACCGGGCGTATCATGTGTCACTGCAGCCGCAGCGCCATGGCGCGAAGTACTACTATGCGCTCTCGCTAGACGTGCAGACGCTCACCGAAAGCGATCTGGATGCGCTGCAACGATGGTTGCGCGGCGATGTCGAGCCCGCAGTGCGCGGGCAGAACAGTCCTGTCTCGGCAATTCGAAATGGCATTGGGACGTTGCTCTCCCGCATTCTCGGAGGAGACAAGCGTCACTACGAGAAGCGATCGGAGAGCTTCCGCGGCTGAGCCGCGCGGCTCGATCACGATCTCGCGCGCGTCACCTATCGATGGCCGTGATGTGCGCCGTGATGGCCGGCGTGCGCGGTGCCGTGTGTGATGTGCACCGGCTGATGCGGTATATGCGGCAGCGGTGCATGGTGACCAAGCTCCAGAGCATCCAAACGGGCTCCATGCTCCAAGTACTCGAGCTGGTGGAGCATCTCGTCGCCGTAGAACGCGCGGATATAATGCGCCTGTTTGGGCGTCAGCTTGCGCACTGCCCAACTTAGGTGCACAAAATGCGGCTCGACAGGATGCGTGAGGGGATGCATTCCGATCTCCTCAGGCAGCCGGTTTCCCTTGCGCGTATTGCAGGGACTACAGGCGGCAACGACGTTCGTCCAGTCGTTCGAGCCGCCGCGGGAGATCGGAATCAGGTGGTCGCGCGTGAGCGATTCACGCGGCTTCAGCTCCGTGATGTGCCTGCCGCAGTACTGGCAGCGATACCTGTCTCGGGCGAACAGAAAAGTGTTCGTCACCTGCCGGCGGAAGCGTCTTGGCACGTGGATGAACTTCGTGAGCCGGATGACCGCTGGACGTGGCAGGGTCAATCGCTCGGAGCGAACGACCCGATCGGGATCGGCTTCGACGATTTCCGCTTTCCCATCGATTACGAGGCGGAGCGCTCTCCGCATCGGCACCATGGTAAGCGGCTCGAATGACGCATTCAACGCCAGACAACCAACGATCATCGCAAACAGGCCTGGTTGCCCGCATTCACGTGGCCGTGCGCGGGTGTCCGCCGGGACTCTCCGAAGGTATGCTCCTGTCGCGAGCCCGACAAGAGAGCGCCGTCACAGATGGGGTGACTGTCTCGCCTACGAGATCGCGCCGTTGTTCCGCTGCCATTGCACCAGCGCATCCGCCGTGCGCTGCACGCGAGCCGTCAGCGTGGGATCGTCGTGCGTCAGCTTGCCGTCGATGAGCACCGGGCGCCCGGCCACGACGACAAACGATGCCCGAGCACCGGTCGCGGCGAATACGGCCGCAGTCTCCGGATCGTTTGTGGGCGCCAAGTGGCCGATGTTGAAGGCGGCGAGATCGGCCGCTTTTCCGACGTCTAACGAGCCGATGTCATGCCCGATGCCCAGGGCGCGTGCTCCGCCGAGCGTTGCCAGCTCGAGAACCGCATGCGACGAGAGCACGGCCGGTGAGGCCAGACGCGCTCGCTGACACAGTAGTGCCAGCCGCGCCTCTTCCAGAAGGTCCATGCGGTTATTGCTTGCGACGGAGTCCGATCCCAGCCCGACGACGACATTGCTCGCGAGAAGCTCGGCTATGGGGGCGATTCCGTGCCCAAGCTTCGCATTCGACGCCGGACAATGCGCAACGGCACTGCCCGCGCGTTGAATGCGGTCGATGTCGCCCTCCATCAGGCGCACGCAGTGAATCAGCAGTGGCTGCACTGCCAGCACGCCCAGTCGTTCCAGAAGCTCGATCGGACTCGAAGCGCGGGCCCCGACGGCGATGCCGCGCGCGCGCAAACCGTCGGCGAATACGCCCTTGCCGTTGCACACGAGGCGGAGCTCCTCGGCGCTCTCGGCGACATGAATCGCCATCGGCAGTGACTCCTCGCGCGCGTATTGCGCCGCGGCGCGAAAGAGCGCGTCGGAAACGGTGTATGGCGCATGCGGCGAGATCCCGACCCGGACGAGCGCTGTCTCGAGCGGTCGCAGACGTTCGATTTTCGCCCGCAGCCCGGAAATCGAATCGGCGCACTGCGCCGGATCGGGTCCGAACACCTCTTGAAACATGATGCCGCGAACGTTGCACTCACGCATCGCATCGAACGCAACGCCGGAATCGCAGGTATCTGCGTACGTCGTGATGCCGGCGCGAATGCCTTCCATGATGCCGAGCCGCGCCGCGTCCAGCATGTCCTCGCGCTCGAGCACCGCGCGCTTGGAGCGATTGAGTATGGCGATCCAACGTGCAAAATCGAGGTCCTCCAACAGCCCACGCATGGCCGTGAGCTCGAGGTGCGTGTGGACGTTGACGAGGCCCGGCAGGAGAAGCACGTCGCCCAACTCGCGATTTTCTCCCGCCGGTGCCGAGACGCGGGGGCCAACGTACGCGATCCGCTCACCGTCGACGGCCACCGTTCCGCGCCGGATCGGTCGAGCCGTGATGGGCACGACGTGTTCGGCGTGATAGCAAATCACGCGAGGTCCACGGGCCGCCAACTCATGGTTTCTTGGTACGCGCCTGCGGAATCAAGAAGGGATTTGCCGAATCACGCGGCGGTCTCGTGGTGTCGCGCGGTACACGCGACGTGTCGCGGAGTGGGCGGGCTGTGTCGCGTTGCCCGGGTACGGCAGGCAGCGCGAATGGCGACTGCGCGCGCGCGGTGTCGGTCGACAGTGAGTCACCAACACCGGTGTGTACATCGCACGGCCGTGTAGGCTCCGTACCGGGAATATACACTTCCGTATACACGAGCGTGCGTGGACAGTACGGCGTCGCCAGGAGCCCGGTCGATTGGTCGATCTGACGCGTGATGATGTCCTCGGGTCGCGGCCAATCACGTGGTGGTGGCTTCCGGCGATACACCTCCGTCATGAACGCCGTCCAGGCCGGCGCCGCCAATATCCCGCCCTGGGCATTTGCCTTGATCTTCTGCGGTTTGTCAAAGCCCATCCAAACGCCGGCCACGAGATCGGAGGTGTATCCCACGAACCAGACGTCGTTCCCGTCATTCGTGGTGCCCGTCTTGCCGCCCGCAGGATACGGAAAGAACTGACCAACGGATCCGGCGGCCGTGCCACGCCGGATCACGTCTTTCATCATGTCCACCATGATCCAGGCCTCTTCGGGCGACAGCACCGGCGTCTGCGTGGCCGACGGCGACCACAAGACATCGCCCTTGGCGTTTTCGACGCGGGTGATGGCGATTGGAGAGGCACGCGTGCCCAGCGTCGCAAACGCCGAGTAGCCGGCGATCAGCTCGATCGGGTACACGTCGGCCGCACCGATATTGATCGACGGATATGTCGGAATCGGCGACGTGAGCCCGAATTTGCGCGCCATATCCACCACGCTCTGCTCGCCGAGTTCCATGCCGACTTTGATCGCGATGATGTTACGAGATTGATATAACCCCTGCCGCATGGTCATCGGGCCGTCGAATTTCAGGTCGTAATTCTGCGGCGTCCACGTCGAACCATCCGGCTGCGTGACCGTGAGCGGCGCATCGTCGACGATGTACGAAGGCGGCCGGCCATTCTGAACGGCATCGGCGTACACGATCGGCTTGAACGTCGATCCGGGCTGACGCAGCGCCTGTGTAGCCCGGTTGAACTTGGAGTCGTCGAAGTCGCGACCTCCGACCATGGCGCGTACGGCACCCGTGCGAGGATCCAGCGCAACGAAGGCTCCCTGAAGGTACGGTGAGTTTGGGGCGTTGCGCTCCTCCTCGTTCTCACTCGCCTGCGCCAGATAATGTTCGTACGACTGATGCTTGTACGCGCCGTACCGACCTGCTTCGATCGCACGCAGCTGCGTCTCGAGGGCACGTTCTGCAGCGGACTGCAAATCGACGTCGAGCGTTGTATAGACTCGGAGTCCCTGCTCGTACAATTGTCGTCCGAACTGTTCGTCGAGCTGCTGGCGCACCCATTCGACGAAGTACGGCGCCACCTCCCCCGATGTTACCCGGCTGGCGAGCTGCAGAGGATACGCCTTGGCCAAGCTGGCATTCGCATCGTCAACGACGCCATCACGACGCATCAGCTCGATAATCGTGTTGCGCCGCTGGATGGCGCGGTCGGGAAAGCGGCGCGGATTGTACCGCTCCGGTCCTTTCGGCAACGCAGCGAGAGTGGCCGCTTCGGCGAGATTGAGATTGCGGACCGGTTTGCCGAAGTAGCGTTGAGCGGCGGTTTCGACTCCGTACGCACCATTGCCGAGATAAATCTGGTTCAGGTACAGCTCGAGGATCTTGTCTTTCGAGTATTTGGCCTCAATGGCGCGCGCTACCTTCGCTTCCTTGAGTTTGCGTACCAGTGTCTTCTCACGCGTGATTCGCTCGGGGAAGATGTTGCGGGCAAGCTGCATGGTGATGGTCGAGAAGCCCTGCGAGAATCCACGGCTCGCGACGTCGCGGGCGGCCGCACCAACGACGCGTGCCCAATCGATGCCGACGTGATGGTAGAAGCGCTTGTCCTCCGTCGCGATGAATGCGTTGCGAACGACCGGAGGAATGTCCGCGAGCTTCACGAGCGTTCGGCGCTCCAACCCGATCTCGGCCACGAAGCGGCCATCGGCCGCGAACAGCTTCGACGTCTGCCGCGGTTGATATTCCTCCAATACGTCGACCGCAGGGCAACGTCCGGCATTGCACACGAGCGCCCAGCTCGCGTACGCAAAGCCAACGCCGAATGAGAGGACAAAGGCGAGCGCGAGCAGCGCCCAACGACTCGGGCGGGGTGCAGGACGACGAGCGCGATGCACAGGGCGAGAAACGGGTGCCATATCGGACAGAAGCTAAACCTTCACGCGCGGCCAGCAACGCACCACGAAATGACATTAGACCCAGCGACCCCTATTTTTGTGCCATGCCATCTCATCCGTTGCTCGACGAGCTGCACTGGCGCGGCCTCCTGTACCAACAAACGGAAGGATTGGCAGAGGCGCTGCGAGCCGGCCGACTGACGGCCTACATCGGCTTCGATCCGACGGCGCCGAGTCTACACGTGGGCACTCTCGTGCCGATCATGGGTCTCGTCCATCTTCAAAGGCACGGCCATCGTCCGATCGCTCTCGTCGGCGGCGGCACAGGGCTGATCGGCGACCCAAGCGGCAAAGCGACGGAGCGCTCGCTGCTGGACGCGGAGCAAGTGAACGAGAACGTTCGCGGAATTCGCGGACAGCTCGAGCGGTTTCTCGACTTCCGCGGATCGCAATCGGCAATCATGGCCGACAACGCCGACTGGCTCACACCACTGCACGCAATCGATCTGCTGCGCGACGTCGGCAAATACTTCACCGTGAATTACATGCTACAAAAGGAATCGGTGAAGGCACGGATGGAAACAGGAATTTCGTTCACCGAGTTCGCTTACATGTTGCTGCAGGCTTACGATTTTCTCCAGCTCTATCGGCGCTACGATGCTACGCTCCAGATGGGCGGTAGTGACCAGTGGGGCAACATCACGGCAGGGGTCGAGCTCATTCGCCGCACCACGGGCGCCGACGCACATGCGCTCACGCTGCCGCTCGTCACAACATCAGCGGGCGCGAAATTCGGCAAGACGGAAGCCGGTACCATTTGGCTCGATCCGGCGCGCACGTCGCCCTATCGTTTCTACCAGTTCTGGATCAACGTCGACGACCGCGACGCTGGGCGCTATCTGCGGTATTTCACCCTCCTCCCACGTTCAGACGTCGAGGCGCTGGACGAAGCGACGGAAGCACGACCCGAGCAGCGGCAGGCGCAACGCGCGCTCGCGCGCGACGTAACGCTGCGCGTACACGGCGAGGAGGCCCTGCGCACGGCCGAGGAAGCATCAAGCTTCGTGTTCGGCAACGTGGACGCTCACGCTTTATCAGAGAGCGCGTTGCGCGTCCTGAGCGCTGAAATCCCGCTGTTCCGAAGTGGCTCGCTCTCCATGGCGGCGGTTCTCGAAGCCGCCACGCAGGGCTCGACACCGCTATTCAAGAGTAGAAGCGACGGACGACGCATGCTCCAACAGGGGGCAGTGTACGTGAATGGCCGTCGCCTGGACCCTCACACGGACGAGATTCCCCCCGCGGAGCTGCTTCATGGCAGGTTCGTGATCCTGCAGAAGGGCGCGCGGAACAAGAGCATCGTGGACGTGCGACCCGACTGATCACATGAGCGCCAGCGCCCGCTCTATTTCATCGAGAGTGTTGTAGAAGTGTGGTGACAGGCGTATCGCGCCCTCGCGCAACGAATGCGCGACGTGCGAGGCTTTCAGCCGAGCGCTCGTGCTCGACGGGTCGCGAGGACGAAGGGATACGATGCCAGCCCGCCGCTCGGGAGCGGCCGGCGTGACGAGCTCGATGTCGTGCTGCTCGACCGCCCAGCTCACGATTTCCCCGGTGAGCGTTGCCACGTGCGACGCGGCGGCCTCCGGACCGATATCGAGCAACAGCTCGAGACTGGCATTCATGCCGGCGAAATCGGGAAACGGCAGCGTGATGAACTCGAAGCGCCGCGCGTCGTGTCGCCACGTCAGGTCGTAGTCCGTCAGCCTGGTGAAGTCGTCTGACGCCGTTACGGCCATCCAGCTGACCGCCCAAGGCTCCAGTTCCTGCGCCAGCTCTCGCCGGACGTACACGAAGCCGGTCCCCCAGGGCGAGAGAAGCCACTTTTGCGCACCACACGCGAGCACATCGACGTGGCAGCCTTTCACATCGAGAGTGCGCGCACCGAGACCCTGAATAGCATCGACGATGAAAAACACGCCACGGTCGCGACAGGCGCGACCGATGGTGGCGAGATCGACGGTATAACCATTCGAGAAGCTCACCCACGAGATGGCGACAGCTTTCACCGCAACATCCTCCAACTCGAGCAACAAACGCTTCTCGTCGACCAGACCGTGTCTGGCGGTGAGCTGCCGGTAGATCACGCCGCGCTGTTTCGCCAGCTGCATCCATGGATACACGTTCGCCGGGAATTCGAGATCCGGACCGAGAACGACGTCTCCACGACGTAAGGGTAGCGAGAATGCCGCCAGGTTTATTCCATAGGTCGTATTGACGGCGAGCGCGATCTCGCCGGCGTCCGCATTGATCAGCCGCGCAATCAGCTCCCGCCCATGTTCCAGCGTTGCAAACTGCAGGTTGTCGCTCAGCAGGTGCGGGCGAACGCGACGTTCGTTGAAGCCGATGACTGCGTCGGCCGCCCGGCGCGGCAAAGGACCCGTCGAGGCATTATTCAGGTAGATCGCTTCGCCGTCGGCCGCCCAGGCGAACTCACGTCGCCGCAGCTCGTGTACGTCGTAACTCATGGTCGGGCGATATCAGGTAGCGCGGCACCCCGAGGTGTCGCAGCACGAGCCGCTCGCGGATCGAGAGCATCCCGTAACGCGTCGCCCAGCAGGTTGAAGCCGAGTACCGCCATCGCGATGGCGAGTCCAGGGAAAACCGACGTCCACGGCGCATACCGCAACTGATCGAGGTCGCGGCCATCGGCGATCATGGAACCCCAGCTGGGCGTTGGAGGCTGCACGCCCAAACCGAGAAACGAGAGCGATGACTCAGCCATAATCGCACCCGCAACACCGAGCGTCGCCGCGATGATCACGGGTGCGACCACTGCCGGCACGACGTGACGCATCATAATACGAACGTCGCGCGCGCCGAGAGCGCGACTCGCGAAGATGTACTCGAGCTGCCTGACAACGAGTACCTGGCCTCTCACGAGGCGAGCCATTCCGGCCCAACCAACGATGCCGATGGTGACGAATACCACCGGTAGCGATGGCTGAAATGCCGCCACCATCGCGATGAGCAGGAGCAGCGTCGGAAACGCCAGCGTGACATCGGCAAGGCGCATCACGAGTTCGTCGGCCCATTTCCCGTAGTAGCCCGCGACCAGGCCGAGGCAGAGTCCCAAGACGAGTGAGATCGCCTGCGATGCAGCCCCAACGGAGAGTGACACCCTTGCGCCGTAAACCAAACGAGCCCACACGTCGCGTCCCTGAACGTCCGTGCCGAGCCAATGAGCGGGCGATGGAGCTTGGAGCTGACTGCTCAGATCGATGTGCAGCGGATCGTGACCGGCAACCGCTGGGGCGGCGACCGCGAGCGCGGCCAGCAGGACAATAGTCCCGGCGCCGAGCCACGCCCGCGCATCGCCGCGCAACAGCGCCAGCACTCGCGCATTGCTCACGGCTCACCCAGCTCCGGAGGCGTCCCCGGCCGTTGATGTTTCCACCGGCGGTGATGCCAAAAGTATTGCTCCGGCGTTCTGCGAACCCACGATTCTAGAACTGCCGTGTAGGCCGTGACAATTGACTCCACGTCGCGGTCGAGATCTCCCGCCGGCCGTACGTCGATCGGTTCGAACGCGAGCACATAGCGGCCACTCGGGCGTCGAATCGCAGCACCGAATACGATCGGAACGCCGAGTCGGAGGGCAAAAACCGCGGGCCCGCGCGGAGTTTTCGCCAACCTGCGGAAGAAGGGCACCCACGTCGATGCCAACCCGATCACTCCCTGGTCAACGAGGAAAGCCACCACCCGACCGCTGCGAAGCGATCGCGGAATCCGCCTGACAGCATCAGCGTCATGTACCACCGTCATTCCGATGCGCTCCCGCGTCGCCGTGAGATAGCGATCGAACAGTGGATTCGCCATCGCTCGTGCAACGGCATCGACGGGCAAGCCGCGCGCAGCCAGATATGCGCCACCGAGCTCCCAGTTGCCCAAATGTCCGGTGACGACGATCAGACCGCGTCGACGCGCAACGCGCTCTTCGACCAGATCCCAGCCGTCGACATGCTCGAACAACTCCAACACACGTGCCGCCGTCAATGACGGAAGCAGTGCCGTCTCCACCGAGGTGCGTCCGAGGTGGGCGTAGGATGCGCGCGCAATCCGCCGAATGTCGGCGGGGGACGAATCGGGAAATGCCGCGGCGACCTGCCGTTCGACAACGTCCCGTCGGATGCGCAATGGCGCGTAGCCGAGCGTGCCGATCCACGCGCCGATCCGGCCGGCGGTAGCGTACCCGACAAACCGCAGCACGCCGATCGCCGCGCGCATTGCCGCGTATTCGGCCCGGTGCCTCCATGTCGCCTTACCGAGCGACTTCGCCGATGCCTCGGCGCCAGCGGTCATCACGACGTTCAGCTGTTCAGTCACCGACCTCACCGCAGCGCCCAGCGAGCGCGGTCGGTAGCCTCGACGGCGGCTCGCTCGAAACCGTCAATCATCGCGGACTCGGGAAACTCGCGCTGCACGCGTGCGTACCCGGCATTTCCCATGGCGACGCGACGATCGGCATGCGCGAGGAAGGCCGCCACGGTCGCCGCGGTGATGGAGGGGTCGCCGGGACTGAGCAGCACACCGGCGCTACCATCAGCGATGTAGTGCTGCGTGGTGGGACCGCGGTCGGCCAGCACGGGAATCCGCATCGCCATGAAATCCAAGCAGGCGAAGGCTCCTTCGTCATGCTCGGCCACCACCCAGCCGACGTCTGCCGCGCGCAACACGGACAGCTCATCGGCGCGTTCACCCAGAAAGCTCACGAAGCGCCCTACACCGAGTGCCGACGCATGCATGCGCAGGTCCGCATCGTCGGACCCGCGCCCAACCATAATGACGTGAATCTCGCGGTGCCTCGCGGCGAGTGCCGCCAGCGTGCGGAATGTGTTCGCCGCGCGCAGGCGAGCACTGGGTTCGTAGCGGCAGACGAGGAGCACTCCTCGTCCTGGAATGTCGAGCGAGGTACGAGCCGTTGCGGTGAGCGTGTCGTAATCGGATGCACTGACACCGAGCGGCGCGACGGTCGCGGGAAGCGGAAATTCCGGCGCCGTGTTGTCGCGCAGCTCCCGCTCAGTGCTGAACAGAAGGCCCGCCGCCGCCATCTTAAGTGCCACTCGTCCGCTCCGGAGAAGCGTTAATGGCTGGAATGACGGCACGCGCCGAATGACCGCGCCTCGCTCGGCTAGACGCATTGCCGAGCTGGCAATCAGTTGCCCGCGCTCGCTTTGAACGAAGACGACTTCGATGAATCGCTCGCGGAGGATCCTCCGCAGCGTCCACGACGTACGGGCCGCGCCCGCTGCTCTCTCGATCGGTACCACCTCGATGCCGGCAGCGCGAGCATGGCTTTCCGTGGAGCCGCCGCTGCAGCACACGAAGGTGATCTGATGGTTGCGCGCGCTCAGCCCCCGCGCGGCGGCGACGAAGGCGCGCGCGCTCCCACTCCAATCCTGCTCTCCGACATAAAAGAGCGCGCGCACGTCAGGTCTGGACCGTCACGCGCTGATTGGAGAACTGCAGGGAGTACAAGCGATAGTATGCGCCGCGCTCGGCGAGCAATTCGTCGTGCGTGCCGCGTTCGACGATGCGGCCTCGATCGAGCACCAGAATGGTGTCCGCGTGCTGCACGGTCGACAGCCGGTGCGCGATCACAAACACGGTGCGGCCGGCCAAGAGTCGATCGATTGCTTCCTGCACCAGCCGCTCCGATTCCGTATCCAATGCGGACGTCGCCTCGTCGAGGATGAGAATGGGCGGATCGGTCAACAGGGCGCGGGCGATCGCGATACGTTGCCGTTGCCCACCGGACAGTCGTGTACCTCGCTCGCCCAGCAGCGTGTCGTAGCCCTGCGGTAGCTCGGCGATAAAGCCATGGGCATTGGCGGCGAGGGCGGCGGCCTCGAGCTGCGCCTGCGTATATCGGTCCGGCGCGCCATACGCAATGTTGGCGCGTACGGTATCGTTGAACAGCACCGTGTCCTGGCTCACGATGCCAGTCAACGCCCTCAGCGCCCCAAGGCGAATCTGGCGGGCATCGATGCCGTCGAAGAGAATGCGTCCGCTCGTCGGCTCGTAGAAGCGCGGGATGAGGTCCACGAAGGTGCTCTTGCCGGCGCCACTCGGTCCCACCAGGGCAATGACATCTCCCCGATTCACGGTGATCGAGATGTCCTGCAGCACCGGCTCGTTCTCGTAGGCAAAGCTCACGTCGTCGAACACGATCGAGCGCTGGAGAGACACCGGCTCGCGCGTCCCGCGATCCTGCATCGCTTCCGTGGGTGTGTCGAGGATCTCGAATAGACGTTCCGCCGATGCAAGCGACTGCTGCGCGGCCGTCGGGATCTGCGACAACTGCTTCAATGGCTGCAGGAGGCGCATGACGATAACGAGGAAGGTGATCAACTGGGCCGACTGCAGGCTGCCACTCACGAGCACCATGCGCGCGCCAATCCAGAGAATGGCCACGGCGATGATCGTTCCCAGAAGTTCCGTGATCGGCTGCGACAGGTACGCCACACGCGTCACGCGCACCACTCCGTCCGAGAAGCGGGCGCTCGCGTCGATGAATCGACGTTCCTCGTATTGTTCGGCCCGGAACGACTTGACGAGGCGCACGCCACTCACAACCTCCTGAAGTACACTCGTCATGTCCCCCCAGTCGTCGCGCAGGCGCCGATGACCACGGCGCAGTCGCCGCAGCAGCGGCTGGAGCGCACCAACCACCAGCGGGGCAACCACGAGAGCAAGCAGAGTCAGTCGCGCGGACGTGAACAGGAGAACGTACAGGTACGCCAGCAGCAGTGCGGCATTCTGAAACGACTGTGTGACCAGCGTCGTGATCAGAACTTTTGTCTGTTCGGTGTCAGAGAGAACGCGCGATATGAGCTGACCGGTCTTGGTGCGCGTATAAAAACCGAGTGGCAACCGCTGCATGTGACCGTACACGGCATCGCGAAGGTCGCGCGTGACGTATTCCTGCAGCTGCGCTCCGAGGTTGCCACTGAGCCAAACGAAGAAGCTCTTGAGAGCAACCGCGGCGAGGATCACCAGGATGACGTTCTGCAGCGACCCCATCTTGTCCGTCGGGTCGAGCAGCCTGCCGATCGTCGCATTCAGCAGCTTCGCGAGCTGACCCGAATTGGGCGGAATCAGCGACGGCTCGCCGAACAGCGCGTTGAGGAATGGGATCAGCAGCGAGAACGAGAACGCGTCAAATATGGCTGCGGCGGAGCTCGTGATGACCGTACCGGCCATACGGCCGCTGTGCGGCCGCAGAAATGGCAGCAGTCTTCGGTACATCACATCAACGCCGTGGCGTCAGCAGCGCCACCGGCAGGATGCACTCTTCGGGCGTGACTCCGCCATGTAGAAAGGAGCCGCGATAGCGGCTCTGATACTCCCTCAGCTTCGTCGGGTACACGAAGAAACTGTCACCGGTGGCCAGCAGCGTGTTGGCGCCAAGGCCGCGCCGCGGGAGTCGCAACATCTCTTCTTTCGGGAAGAGCAATGCCTGCGCCGGATTCTCGGCGCGGAGATCTTCACCGAACTTGTAGCGGAGGTTCTGGGTCGCGTCACGCTTTGCGAAAACGGTGGCCGGCGTTTGGCAATGGATAGACCCGTGATCGCTCGTCACCAGTACCTTGACGCGCCGCCGGGCCGCTTCTCTGAGCAGGCCAAAGAGCGTCGACCGGCGAAACCATTGTACCGTGAGCTCGCGCAGCGCGGTTTCGTCGCGAGCTACCTCATAGAGGATCATGGATTCAGAGCGGCCGTGCGTCAATAAATCGATGAAATTGAACACGAAGGCACTGATTCCTTCGGATCCGATAGCGCTTCCCAGCCTGCGTTCGAGGTCGTCCGATTCTGATGACGTGGACAACTTTTCGTAGCGCACCGGCACGCGATGGCCGAGCTCCGAAAGCTGCGCCTCGAGCAGCTCACGCTCGTGCGCATTGAGTGTTTCGTCTTCGCGCTCTCCCCACCAATCCGGAAAGCGAGCCGCGATTTCCGACGGAAACAAGCCGCTGAACAGTGCGTTGCGGGCATACGGTGTCGCGGTAGGAAGCACACCGAAATAGTGTGTGGTCTCGATCTCGAATAGTGGAGAGATTAGCGGCTCGAGCGCGCGCCACTGATCGAGACGCAGACAGTCGACGACGATGAACAGCGCCTGGCGCTCGCGCTCGACGATCGGCATCAGGAACTCGGGTACGATGTCGATCGACAGTGGCGGGCGATCTCCTTCCAGATTACGCAGCCACGCCGGATATGCCTGCGTCATGTACTGCGCGAATTCACGGCGAAGGTCCGGATACAAACCGCGCAGCGACTCGTGCAGACTGTTTTCGCCGGCCGCTGTAAGGTCGAGATCCCATTGGGTCAGCTCGAGGTAACGGTCGATCCACCCTCGCCACTCCAGATCACGAAAGGACTCCGATTGCAGTGCGCGAAAGCGATCGACAAAGTGGCGCGCCACGGCTTGTTGTCGGATACGCGATCCTTCCAGCAGCCTCGTCACGAGAGCGTACACCTGTCTTGGCGTTACCGGCTTGACGAGGTATCCACCGATGTCGGCGCCAATCGCTTCGGTCATCGTCGAGTCTTCCTCGCTTTTGGTGACCATCACGATCGCCAGGTTCGGATCGATGTCTCGGAGCTCGCGAAATGCGTCCATGCCGCGCTTGCCGGGCATTTGCTCATCAAGCAATACCAGATCGAAAGGGCGGCGCCTGACCATTTCCGCCGCGTCGTCAGCGTTAGTAACCGTCTCGACGCTGAAGCCCTTGTCGCGCAAGAATATGCGGTGAGGTTCGAGCAGCTCGGCCTCATCGTCTACCCAAAGTACGGACTTCGCCTGTTGCGGCATGTCGCTCAAGGTAGCCGGGCGCAAAAGGGCGAGCAATGCGAGCTCCGCTGGCGCGGTCCCGTGCGCGGGGACAAATTGCGCGGGTGTTTTCGACAGTACCACCGTACGTTCTAGTACCACCTCGATTTCGCTTCCGCGCGCTTGCAGCGTTAGCGGGTCGGGCGCCCCTCGGCGGCGAGCGCGAAGTGGCAATCGCGACGTATCTCGCGGCACGGTTGGCGGACGATGCCCGGCCGCCCCACGCTCTGCCTGACGAAATCCGAAGCGCTCGCGCAAGCGCCGCCAGGGCATGGTTGTCGTCAATGGCAATGCCCGCTGGGGTTCGTCCGGCCATCAGTCTGTTACTCGACGCGACGGCGGGGGACCTGGCGCTGTTGCCCAAGGCGCTGCGACAGGTGATCGCCGTCACCGCGCCGTACCTTGATCAGAGTGCAGTATTGGAGTTGGAAAAGTTGGCCCAAGCCTTTGTGGACTAACGTGCTACGTTCTTGCCGGGGACTGTAATCGGCGTAATTTTGGGCCACCATGGCGCGCGTCTCTCGCATTACTCCGCTGTCGGTTTTATTGGCGAAGGTCGACGCCGTCGCCGACGGTGCCGACCCGCACGATACGATTGCCAGCGGTTTTCCGAGCATCGATCGCGTGCTTGGCGGTGGATTTCGCCGCGGCGACTTGGTCGCGCTTGGCGGTGACGTAGGAAGCGGCAAGTCGGCGCTGGCGCTGGCGATGGCTCTACGGGCGGCGCAAGCGGGACACGGAGTGGTCTTCCTCAGCGGAGAAATGTCCGCCGAACGAGTACTCGAACGGGCATTGGCCATCGAGGGTCGGGTGGAGATCGACGAGCTCCGGAGCGGTGCTCTGGACGACATCGCACGGGCGAACGTCGGTGCCGCAGCAATGCGGCTGAGAGACGTCATGCCGCGGATCGACCGCATTCCTTCCGATGGTGTGAAGGACTTGGCAGACATCCTGGATTCGCGTTGGCAGGTCGAACTGCTGGTCGTGGACTCACTCCAGTGTTGTGCAACGGGGGTGCGCGACAACGACGAGGAGCTCGCCTCGGCACTGCACGATCTCAAAATGCTGGCGCTCGACTTGAATGTCGCCATATTGGCGACTGCCCAGTTGACGGATCTGTCGCCTCGACCGGATCGCCGTCCCCGGCTCGACGACTTCGGCGCGCTCGGCGCAGTGAAGCATCACGCCGATGTGGTCCTCGGGCTGTTTCGCGAGGAGATGTACGAGGGCGCACGGGCCATAGAGGGCGCGACCGAGCTGCTCGTGCGCAAGAACCGGAATGGCAGCACCGCGTACGTTGATCTGTACTTTTATTCCCGCTGGATGCGTTTCGAGGACATGCTGGATCCCGATCGTTAGGAGGAAGTATGCGAATTGCCCGATCCTTCGTCATTCTTGCTGCTGCAATGTTGTCAGCGGCTTGCGCGACGACGCGCGGTGGAAGGGGGGGTGAGAACGTCGCGCGACTCGAGAGAGCGCGGCGGGAGAAACCATCTTCCGAGCCGGTCGCACGAGCGCTGGGAATCGCTTACTACAAGGCGGATCGCTTCAGCGATGCGCGCGCTGCGCTCGAGCAAGCCACGAAGCTCGACCCCAACGATGGCGTTGCGGCGCTCTACCTCGGCATGACAGCCGAGCACCTCGATGACCTGCCGGCGGCACACGCCGCATATGCCACCTATCTGAAGGTTGGACACACCCGGCGCGTGCGTGGTGAGCTGGAGGCTCGCCTCGCGGCGCTCACCCGCCGTGAAATGCAAGCGGCGGCCAAGAATGCGATCGCGCAAGAACGCGAGTTAGGCGCCACGCCAGGTGCGCCGAACACGGTCGCGGTACTCCCACTGGCATTCACCGGTCCGGATACTTCGCTCAAACCGTTGGAGCGCGGGATGGCGGAGCTGATCGTCACCGACCTGAGTCGATCGTCGCAGCTCACCGTCGTCGAACGCGCCCGCATGCAGGCGCTCCTGGACGAACTCAAGCTGCAGCAGAGCGGGGCGACAGACGCTGCGACCAATGTACGCGCCGGCAAGATTTTGCAGGCGGGGCGCGTGGTTGAAGGGTCCATCCTGCAGCAAGGGCAACAGCTTCGCGTCGATGCGTCCGTGATCGACGTTCCCACAACACGGATCGCCGGCTCGGCGCAGGACGATCGCGCGCTCGATCAGCTTTTCACGATAGAGAAGAACGTCGTGTTCGGCCTCTTTCAGGCGATGAGCATCACGCTGACCACGGCCGAACGCAACGCGATCGAGCAGCGACCGACTCGTTCGCTGGCGGCCTTTCTTGCCTACAGTCGCGGCCTCGCGCTCGAGGATCAGGGGCGATACGACGAGGCCGGGCGATTCTTTCAAGATGCCGTTCGTCTCGATCCCGGCTTCGGCGCGGCCCAACAGAAGAGTCAGGAGACAAAGGCGCTGTCGGTCGGCGCGCAGATCACGACGCAAAGCGTGGAGCGTAGCCTGACTGGTACTCAGGAAGGCCAAGTGGTACAGGCTGCGGTTAACGGGGCCACGACGAACAGCAGCACCGTGTCCACTGCAGCTATCGTAGCCAGCGACATCAACCAGTCCCAGACCGGCGCTGCCGCTAGCGGGGGCGCGGGCACGAGTACTACAGCGACGGCCAAGGATGGCGCCGCAGCTGGAACGGGGATCGACACGCCCACAAACAAGACGGCGACCATCAAGATCGTCGTCAAAGTACCATAGGCGGAGGGCCAGGACATGCGTTGCTTCATTCCTGTGGCGCTCGCCCTTTCGGCCGGAGCCCTTCAGGCACAATCCATTTGGGATGCCGGTGGGCGCGTTGGACCGCAGTTCGTGCAGTATCAGTTGAAGTCGCCCGTCAATCAGACGATCTCGGAATTTGTCCTACCGGTTTTTGTGGTCATTCCCGTTTCGCCGTCGTTCACGTTCGACGTCGGCACCGCGTATACCAGCGCGCGCGTAAGTGCGATCGGTGGACCCGATACCGCCGCCAGCCAGATCAACGGATTCACGGATACGCAGATTCGCGGTAATTACACGTTTGGCAATGACTTCGTCGTGCTCACCGCAGGTGTAAACCTTCCCACCGGACGTGAGACCGCGAAGCCTGCGGAGCAACTCGCTGCTGGTCGCATCGGAAGCGATTTTCTGGCGTTTCCGATTACGACCATGGGCACCGGGTTTGGGGGCACCTTCGGGCTCGCCGTGGCGCGTCCGATGGGCGACTGGAATGTCGGGTTTGGCGGCAGCGTCCGAAAATCGGCCGCCTACGATCCGTACGAGGACAGCAAAGGCGCTCGCCTTCACTATCAACCTGGTGACGAATACCGCGCACGTCTCGGCCTCGATCGCGGCGTCGGTACCGGAAGATTCGTGCTTGGCCTGACGTACTCGAAGTTCGGAAACGATCAGGCCGGCGGGTCGATCTACAACACCGGCGACCGGTACGTCACGCAGATGTCGCTGACGAACAATCTCGCGGGCACTGACTTCACACTGGCCACATGGGATCTCTATCGCGCGTCAGGAACGCTCGCCGACGGCACACCGGTCGGTTTCGACAATGTCGCTAACGCGCTCGTAGCGCTCGGCTTTCATCCAGGTGGAATACTCGTGGAGCCGAATCTCGAAGTGCGCAACTGGCAACGCGACACCTTCCTGCCCAGTACCCTCGTCACAGCCGGCCTGCGCATGGATTTCCTCATCGGTGGTTTTGGCGTCACTCCGAGTGCGGGTTACACGTTCGGCCGGCTGGCCGCACCAGGCGCGAGCGGTGCCAGTCAAACGTTCGCCGACATCGCGGGGTTCAGAGCGGTCCTGTCGGTGCGATTTGGCGGATTCTGAACCCTAGGCGACAGCGTACCAAGCGAGACATCGGGATGCGACCTGCTGTCTCCTCGCTGCTGTTTGGCGTATATATTCAGCCGGCATCAGCGGGAAAAGGATCGAGTCATGGCAGGTCACAGTAAGTGGAAGCAGATCAAGCACTACAAAGCCGCGGCGGATGCCAAGCGCGGAGCGCTCTTCACGAAGCTCATTCGCGAGATCACGATGGCCGCGAAGCTGGGCGGCGGCGATCCGAACGGAAATGCTCGGCTTCGAACCGCCATCGACACAGCACGCGCCAACTCGATGCCCAAGGAGAACATCGAGCGCGCTGTGAAGAAGGGAACTGGTGAGCTCGAGGGCGTCGATTATCAGGAAGTCACGTATGAGGGCTATGGTCCCGGAGGCGTCGCCCTGATGATCGATGCCGTAACTGATAACCCGAACCGCACAGTAGCCGAGGTACGCCACAAGCTGTCGCGGGGCGGCGGCAGCATAGGAGCGCAAGGGTCCGTCGGCTGGATGTTCGAGAAGAAGGGCCAGATCGCGCTGGCGACCGATGCGCTGGACGAAGATGCTGCGATGGAAGCGGCGCTCGACGCGGGGGCGGAGGACCTGAGGCGCGAAGACGAACAGTACGTGATCACCACGGCGCCTAACGACTTCCATGCCGTACGTACGGCACTGGAATCGAAGGGCATCAGGATCGCCGAAGCCGAGCTGGCGATGGTTCCCAAGACGACGGTGAGGATCGAAGGCCGGGATGCCGAGTCGCTGCTCAAATTGCTCGAGGAGCTCGAGGAGCTCGATGATGTCCAGAAGGTTTGGGCGAACTTCGACATCGACGTCGCCGATATGGCGAAGGTGTGATCGTTCTCGGCGTTGATCCCGGAACGGCAAGCACCGGATATGGCGTGGTAAAGAGCGACGGGCCGACACGTGCTCTCATCGAATGCGGCGTGATTCGAACGCGCGCGCGTGACCCGCTCCCGTCGCGTCTCCTCGAGATCTATCAGGGAATCACGGAGCTCCTTACGCGCCACCGGCCCGACGTGATGTCGATCGAGGACGTGTTTTACGCGCGTAACGTCCGCACAACCGTCGTCCTTGGCCATGCTCGCGGCGTGATTCTCCTCGGTGCTCAGCAGTTCGGGATCGAAATCCACGAGTATCCACCGGCGGAGGTCAAGAAGGCAGTCGTCGGCACCGGCGCCGCAACAAAGGAGCAGGTGCAATTCATGCTGACGCGCCTGCTGCGGCTCCGATCCGTGCCTCAGCCGTCGGACGCGGCCGATGGAGTGGCCGCGGCTCTCGCCTACGTCATGACGCCACCCGTGGTGCGCACGCGCGCTGTCGAAGGCCGAAGGTGATCGTACAGGTCACTGGCACGCTGATCTCGAAGGAATTGGATCGTGTCGAGGTCATGACGGCCGGCGGCGTCGCCTACACCGTGGCGATACCGCTCAGCGCGTACGAAGCGCTTCCGCGCGTATCGGAGTCGGTGACGTTGCACACGCATCTCGTGGTGAAGGAGGATGCGTGGCACTTGTTTGGGTTTTGCGGCCCGTTCGAGCGCAGGGTGTTCGAACGGCTGTTGTCGGCGAAGGGTGTGGGGCCTGCGCTCGCGCTGGCGATGCTTTCCACGCTCACGGCGGAGCGATTGCTGCGCGCAATCCGTGAGCACGACATCGCGACATTGCAGAGCGTGCCGCGCGTAGGGCGGAAGAAGGCGGAGCAACTCGTGCTGGACCTCGCCGACAAGCTGGACGATCTGGGGAGCGCCGGCGCGATGGGCGGACGAATGGCTGGAGCAGGCGCCGACGACGCCGTTCGCGCGCTGGTGTCGCTCGGCTACGCTCCGGCAGACGCCGAGCGCGCAATTCGCGCCACGCTCGACGAGGGGGGGCGCGGACTGACGGCGACGGAGCTGATCCGAAGCGCTCTGGCGCGAGTGGCCGCCAGGTAGCATCGTTTGCCGACCTCAATTAGTCGAGGACATGTCTGTCATGCGTGCTGCCAAACGAACCGCAACCTTCACGGAATCGGTGATTCGCGAAATGACGCGCATCGCCAACCTCCACGAAGCGGTGAATCTGGCGCAGGGCTTTCCCGACTTTCCGATGCCGCAACCGTTGAAGGACGCGGCGTGTGCCGCGATCCATGGTGACATCAACCAGTACGCGGTGACGTGGGGAGCGCCAGCGTTGCGCAACGCCGTGGCGGAGAAGTATCGACGTTGGTATGGCATGGAGGTCGATCCCGATCGCGAAGTGACCGTCACGTGCGGCGCAACCGAAGCCATGGCTTCGGTTTTCCTGGCGCTGGTGAATCCGGGCGACGAGGTGATCGTCCTCGAGCCGTTTTACGAGAACTACGGTCCTGACGCGATTCTCGCCGACGCTACGCCGGTATTCGTGCCGCTCGAGCGGCCCAACTGGTCACTGGATCCGGATCGGCTGCGCGCAGCGTTCACGAGCCGCACGAAGGCAATCATTGTCAACACCCCACACAATCCGACGGGACGCGTTCTCACGCGCAGCGAGATGACACTCGTCGCCGATCTGTGTCAGGAGCATGACGTCTGGGCCGTGACCGACGAGATCTACGAGCATATTCGGTATGCGGGCGATCACCACGTGCTGGCAACATGGTCTGGCATGCGTGAACGCACCGTCACGATCTCCGGATTGTCCAAGACCTTCAGCTGCACGGGATGGCGACTCGGCTACGCGATCGCGCCGTCCGCGCAAACGTCGTCGATTCGGAAGGTGCACGATTTCCTGACGGTGGGAGCGCCGGCACCACTACAGGCGGCGGGCGCAGTGGGCCTGTCGTTCGATGCCGATTACTTCAACCATCTGGCCCTCGATTACCGCGAGCGGCGCCACGTTCTCGTCGACGCCTTAGCCGAGGCGGGATTCACCTTCAGCGTGCCCGAAGGAGCGTACTACGTCCTTGCAGACTTCTCGGAGTTGAGTGACCTGGACGACGTCACGTTCGCCAAATGGATGACGCAGGAAATTGGCGTCGCCAGCGTCCCCGGCTCGAGCTTTTATCACGACCGCGCGCTCGGTAGCAAGCTGGTTCGCTTTGCCTTCTGCAAGAGATTGGAGACGCTCCAGCGCGCCGCCGAGCGGTTGATGAACGTGCGCCAGCGGGTGTAGC
>CAZICQ010000007.1:38350-104358 GCA_964537775.1 uncultured Gemmatimonadaceae bacterium
GACCTGAAGGAGCACGGCGTGAATGCCCTGGAATTCCGGCGGCGGGTTCGAGAGGAACGCGCCGCTGGAGTTGTTCACGAGCCCGTTGAACGCGCTTGCAGCAATCGCAAGCTGTCCTGGCGATGGATTCGAGAGCAACGCCGGAAGCGCGTTCATGAGTTGCTCGATCACCTCCCCATTCGCTCCACTGCGAGATAAAGCCGTGCGTATCTGCGCTCGAACCTCGGGTGTTGCTCCGGTGAGCATCGCGACCGCCACCTGTGATACGCTGAGCGGTATCGTCTGTCCCGTCGCCGGATCGACCAGCGGCTGACCCGATTGCACGCTGGTCGTGATCGACTGACTCGCCGTTACTATGGCGCTGGCCACCGCCGGGTTGACCGGCACCTGCACCGTGCCACCCGTTGGAGTGAATGCGCCACCAGCGATCGTGCTGCCGGTCGGCGCTGGCCCGCAGCCGTCACTGCACTGTGCACCAGCGACGTGCGCCGTGGTTGCGAACAGCGCAAACACACTGAACCTGGCGACGAGCATTCTCATCGTCCACCCTCCGGAGGCATGAAGATGTTGCGAATCTGCGTGAATTTGAAGCCAAGGCCAACGCCTATTTGGAATCTCGTGTTGTTGCTCAACCGGTGCGTGACGTCGACAAAGGCGGGAGAGATCACGAGCGGAACGAAGCGCACTGGAACGATCGACGCTCCGAGAGTGAGCTGCTGACCTGGCCAATCGGCGATGACTGATACCGCTTCGTGCACGCGTATACCGAGGCTCCCGAAGCCGCCCACCTTCGAGCCATTGCTCGGCGTCGGAATGACGGCATCATTCCGGAAGCGGCCGTTACCGACACCGAGGTTGGCCGTGATGGTGCCGAAGGGATCTCCTTCGCGCTCGCGGAGTCGGAAGACTTTTGATCCCACCGCGTAGAACGTGTGTGGCGAATCCGTACCGCCCCACCCTGCCAGATTCTCCCCGCCGACCGCGATGGCGGCGGAGCGAGGCAGAGCGCGATGGACCTTGAAACCAAAGGCGCCGCGCTGCCCGAATCCCTCGTTGACAGTGGACAAGGACGTAACGGAGATCTCGATGCCCACATAATCGCGGGCGTTGAGCAAGCCGAAACCGGCCACGGCGGAGCCGTCGAGACGCGACCCGGACGGCGGCTGCTGCGCCCCGACGCCGAAGAAGCCGTCGCCGAAGTTCGGGCCATAGGCAGACTGCGAGCCCGCACTGCTTCCCGGGGCAATGCGCGATGCCGTCGCGGCGACCTCCACCGAGATCGGAAGCGGGATCTGGAATCGTCTGCGCAAGCTGTCGAGGCTCTGCGCCGCCGCTGGTCGGAGCGCGAATCCCAGCGAAAGCATCCCGACTCCCGCCGCACACCAGCGCACAAGCCTAACGTGTGCCATGTACCGCCTCCTCATGACCGTGGTGACGCTGCATCCACTCGGGCGTTGTGAGTACCACTGCCCGTCCCGGCACGCGATGACTCGCGCTATGCCGGCAGTATAGCGTGAATTGAATCGGATTCAATGACGGCGGCAAGAGCAATGCCGACCGGTGCAACCTTCTGCCGCGCTCGCGTTGCGCCCGTACGTGTGAAGCAGGTCGCGTGCGCGTGAAGTTCCCACGGCCAAGGTCGCCAGGGTCGATTAACTGGCCAGCGGATCACCCTGTCATTCGGCATATCTTCGGCCTTACATTTACGTGCTGCCTGTCTTTGGCGACCCCCACTCGCCGCCCGATACCGTCTGACTCATGGTCCGCGCCGAAATCACGACTCCTGAGAGCCTCGCCGACGAATCAGTGGTCGAGCTGTCGCTTCGGCCGCAACGGCTGTCGGAGTTCATCGGCCAGCAGAAGGTCAAGGAGAGCCTCCGCTTATGGATCGATGCGGCGCTTGCACGTCGGGAACCGCTCGATCATGCCATCTTCTATGGACCGCCGGGCCTGGGAAAGACGACGCTGGCCGAGCTCGTGGCGCGCGAACTCGCCGTGAACATCCGCACGACATCCGGACCGGCACTCGAAAAACCGGGCGATCTGGTCGGGACGCTGACGAACCTTCGTGAGGGCGACATCCTCTTCATAGATGAGATTCACCGATTGCGGCCCATCATCGAGGAATTCCTCTATCCGGCGATGGAGGACTATCGAATCGACATCCGACTCTCGGATGGGCCGAAGGCGCAGACGATCACGATGCCAATCGAGCGCTTTACGCTCATCGGCGCGACGACCCGTTTCGGTATGCTGACGCCGCCCATGCGGGCGCGTTTCGGCATCATCGAGCGTCTGAATTACTATCCCGCTGAGGATTTGCAGCAGATCGTGCGCCGATCGGCGGACGTCATGCATGTTGTTATCGATGATGCCGGTGCCTTGGAGATCGCGCGCAGGTCGCGCGGAACGCCCCGCGTTGCAAATCGTCTGTTGCGTCGCGTCCGCGACTTCGCCCAAGTGAAGGCGGACGGCAGCATCTCTCGCGAGGTGGCGAGTCAGGCATTGAAGATGATCGACGTCGACGAGTTCGGTCTTGACGACATGGACGCTCGGATCCTGAAGACGATTATTGAGAAGTTCGAGGGCGGGCCGGTTGGGTTGAACAACATCGGCGCGGCGATCGGCGAGGACGCGAACACGATCGAGGAAGTGTACGAGCCATTTCTCGTCCAGAACGGTTTTCTGCAGCGGACACCCCGCGGCCGCGTCGCAACAGCTCAGGCATATCGCCATTTCGGATACACGCCGCAGGCCGGGGCGAATGGCCAGCCATCGCTCTTCTGAACGGCCGCAGGGTTCTCTTACCTCCGACTACGACTTCGAGCTCCCACCGGAGCAGATCGCGCAGGCTCCTTTGCCCCGCCGGGATGCCAGCCGACTCATGGTCGTCGATCGGCACTGCGGGGAAATCCGGCACGGCTGCTTTACCGACATCGTCGAGCTCATTCCGCCAGGAGACGTGCTGGTCGTGAACCGCACGCGCGTCATACGTGCCAGGCTGCTGGGCACGAGGCGGGGATCGGGGGCGCCCGCCGAAGTGCTCCTGTTGCGACCGTTGGGCGCGAATAAGTACGAGGCCATGGTGTCGCCGGGCGGAAAGCTCAAGCCCGGTCGCATCATAGACGTCGCCCCGGAGCTCTCGATCGAGATCCTCGACCGTACCGAGCGCCGCACGCGCGTCGTGGCACTTCGGACCACCGAGTCGCTCGACGCAGCAATCGAGCGATTCGGTCACGTACCGCTCCCTCCATATATCACACGCGCCGACTCTGCCGATGACATCGAGCGATACCAAACGGTGTTCGCGCGCGAAAGCGGCTCGGTAGCAGCGCCAACTGCGGGCCTGCACTTCACCACAGCACTCCTCTCCGCGCTCGAAGAACGCGGCGTGACTGTGGCCGAGGTGCTGCTGCACGTCGGAGCCGGAACGTTCAAGCCGGTGGAAGTCGCGGATCCGGCAATGCACCCGATGCACGAGGAGTGGTACTCCGTTCCTCCTGAAGCGGCGCGGATCATCAACGAATCTCGGAGGCACGGAGGAAAGGTCTGGGCTGTGGGATCCACGAGCGTGCGTACGTTGGAGAGCGTCGCCACCCGGGATGGCGCGATCGACGCGACGGAAGGAGAGACCCGCATTTTTATTCGCCCGCCATACGATTTTCGGATCGTCGAGCGCGTGATCACCAACTTCCACTTGCCGCGCTCCACGCTCATCATGCTCGTGGCCGCATTCGCGGGCTACGAGCTCACGATGCGAGCGTACGCGGAGGCGGTGGCACATGGATATCGGTTCTATTCGTACGGCGACGCAATGGTAGTGTTGTGACGGCAACGACAGAAGGGCGGCGGCTGCCGGCAAGCTATGCCTTTGAAGTGCAAGCCGAAGCTGATCGAGCACGTGCGGGCTTGCTAGCGACTCCTCACGGAGACGTCCATACGCCGACGTTCATGGCTGTCGGAACTCTCGCGACCGTAAAGGCGCTCGACCCCGACGATCTCGTCGCGATGGGCGCTGAAATGATCTTGGCGAATGCCTATCATCTGCATTTGCGGCCGGGCGATGAAATCGTACGCGACGCCGGCGGCCTGCACCAATTCATGGCCTGGTCGCGGCCGATCCTCACTGACTCAGGAGGGTTCCAGGTCTTTTCGCTCGAGACCCTGCGCACCGTCAGCGAAGAGGGAGTCGAATTTCGAAGTCATCTCGATGGCTCGAAGCGGTTCTTTTCGCCCGAGTTCGTGATGAGCATCGAGCGCAATCTCGGCGCTGACATCATCATGCAATTCGATCACGTCATTCCTGGACAGAGCGACGAGGGAATGGCGCGCGATGCAATGGAGCGCAGCGTGCGGTGGCTGGCGCGGTGTCTGGCCGAAGTCGAGCGGAGAGCTGATGAGCAGCATGAGGCGTTGCTCGCGCGATCTCCTGGGCAGGCGGCGCGCGCATCAACAGAGCAGGTGCTTTTCCCGATTGTTCAGGGAGGAATTCACGCGTCGCTCCGGCGTGAGGCGGTGCGGATGATCACGGACATGGCGACTTGGTCCGGCTTCGGGATTGGCGGCCTTTCCGTGGGAGAGTCGAAGCGGGATATGTACCACATCCTGGAGGTCGTGGACGAGGCGTTGCCGCGCATGCAGCCCCGTTACCTGATGGGTGTGGGATTTCCGGAGGACCTGATCGAAGGGGTGCGTCGTGGTGTGGACCTCTTCGACTGCGTCGCCCCCACTCGCATGGGCCGCAATGGAGCAGCATTTACGTCCGATGGTCGACTCAACATCAAGCGCGCTGAATACCGCGCCGATAGTGAGCCACTAGAGGAGGGGTGCGACTGCGCGGCTTGCCGTCGATTCTCGCGGGCATATCTGCGCCACCTCTTCCTCTCCGACGAGATTCTCGGGCTGCGCCTGCTGTCCCTGCACAATGTACATTTCCTGGTGCGACTGATGCGAAACGCCCGCGACAGCATTCGAGCGGGGAGATTCGAGGCTTGGAGCCGCGATTGGCTCGCACGTTACCACTCACGACCGGCGACCGCCGCATGAGCGTTCCGCACACGAATTTTGTACTCCTTGCCGCGGGTCCAGGCAGCTCGAGCCTCGTTCCGTTCCTCATCCAGGTCGCGCTCATCTTCGCGATCTTTTACTTCCTGCTCATCCGTCCCCAGCAAAAACAGCGGAAGTCGCACGAGCAGGCGCTGCGCAATCTGAAGCGCGGTGATGAAGTGGTGACGTCGGGAGGTATCGTCGGTGAGGTGATCCACATCAAAGAGTCGATCAAGGACGGCGCGACGCAGAGAAGCATGGAGGACCGCATAACGATTAAGTCAGGCGAATCGCGGCTCGTTATTGAGCGAGGGCGTATCGCGCGCATCGCAACGGGTGCGACTGCCGCAGGCGCATCGGACGCGTGAGCTTGCTCGACATCCGGGTACTGGGTGATCCGATTCTGCGCGCGCAAACCCGACCGGTCGATGAGATCACTGACGAGCTCCGACGACTTGTCGACGACATGTTCGAAACGATGCACACGGCGCAGGGAATTGGTCTCGCCGCCCCGCAGGTCGGGCGAACGGAACGCCTCACCGTTGTTGACGTCGAGAAACAGCCGCTCGTTCTCATCAACCCGGAGGTCATTGTCAGCGACGGCAAGAGCGTCAAGGCGGAGGAGGGCTGCCTCTCCATACCCGACGTGTACGGGGAAGTGGAACGTCCGGAGCATGTCGTCGTGCGGGCTCTCGACCTCGACGGCACCTCGCGAGACATCGACGCGCGTGATTTGCTCGCACGTTGTCTTCAGCACGAGATCGACCATCTGCACGGAAAGCTGTTTCTCGATTACCTGAGCGTCCTCAAACGCCGGTCAGCGCTGTCGAAATGGGCGAAAGAGAAGGCAAAATATCCGGGGAACGTTCGGAAGCTGAGCGCGGCCGAGGTGGCAACGCATCACCATCGCAACGAGGAGCTCTGAGTGCGTGTGCTCTTCTGGGGCACCCCGGAGTTTGCTACGCCACCGTTGCGCGCACTGCTGGGAGAGGGATTCGACGTCGTCGGTGTCGTGACGCAACCTGACAAACCCGTCGGGCGCTCCAGATCCAAAGTCGTCGCTTCCGCCGTCAAGCGCATCGCGTTGGAGGAAGGGATCGCCGTGCTCCAGCCGATGTGGCCTCGCGGCGACGACTTTACGGCTGAAATACGCGCACTTCAACCCGATCTGTCCGTGGTTGTTGCGTACGGCCAGCTTCTCCCGAAGGAATTGATCGAGCTACCGCGGCTCGGAACCGTGAACATCCACGCATCGTTGCTCCCGAAGCTGCGCGGCGCAGCACCGATCCAGGCGGCTATTCGAGAGGGGCTGCCGGAGACCGGGATATCCATTATGCGAATGGTCCCACCACTCGACGCCGGCCCAGTCATTCACCAGGTGCGTACACCGATACTCGACGACGAGACCTACGGCGAGCTGTCGGAGCGACTCTCAGAGGAAGGCGCACTGGCGCTGATCGAGGCCTTGATGCTTCTGGAGCTTGGAAAGGCAGTGGAGCAGCCGCAGGACGAGGGTGAGGCGACTTACGCGCCGAAGATTGACCGCGAATTGACGTGGATCGACTGGGCGGCGGACGCGCGCACCGTCTCGCGCGTGATCCGCGCTTACGATCCTCGTCCTGGTGCCCTGTCAACGCTGCGCGGTGCTGAGGTCAAGCTCTTCGGAGCGCGTTTGGCGCCTCGGACGGAAGAGCAGCCACCAGGTGCTGTCACGGTAATCGACTCGTCCGGCATGACCGTCGCGTGCGGAGAGGGCGCCGTACGCATTACGGCCCTCCAGCCTGCCGGAAAGCGAAGGATGACGCCTCACGAATGGGCGCGTGGACGAGGAATCGTGTCCGGCGATCGCCTCGCGGCGCCCCAACCGCGGTGACTGCTCTGCCCCTTCGCGGCGAGTATCTTTCAGGGCATGCGCGGGCACGCCGAGCACGTACGCGAACAAGATCGTTCAGGAGGGCCTGGAGCAGGGGTCACGGACGCCCGTGTGGCGGCCGCACAGATCTGCGCTGACCTTCGGGCCGGGGAGCTACTCGATCCGGTCTTCGAGCGCCGAACCGTAGCCCTCGATGCCCGCGATCGGCGCTGGACGCGTGAGCTCGTCTATGGCATGCTGCGACGCAGAATGTGGATCGATGCCGTACTCGACGCCCGCGTGCGCGGTGGCGGCGTGCGCCTGGATGCTGACCTTCTGGACCTTCTGCGCCTTGGCGTCGACCAGTTGATGTTCATGGGCAGCGTGCCGGCATACGCGGCAATCGGCCAGACCGTGGAGCTCGCAAAGCAACGACACGGTGTTGGCGCGAGCAAATTGGCCAATGCAGTATTGCGTCGCGTCGATCGCGAGCGTGACACCGTACAGCCAAGGACTCCGCTCGAGCTGATCGACGCGCTCTCGCTCGAATTCTCACACCCACGCTGGCTGTTGGCCCGCTGGCTCGAACGCTGGGGCGAGGCAGAGGTTCGGCGACTTTTGACCAGCAACAACTCCGAAGCACCGCTCGTGGCGCGGCCATATCATGTGGTTCGCGAACAGCTCGAGACGATGCTCGAAGGCGCCGGTGTACGCGTCGAGGATGCGCCACTCGTGCGTGACAGCGTCATCCTTGCGTCCAGCGTAACCGCGCTTACGGATCTTGGAGCGTTTCGACAGGGCTTGTTTCATATTCAGGATCCTGCTTCGACGCTTGTAACGATGTACGCCGCTGTGCCACCGGGGGCGATCATCGCAGACGTGTGTGCGGCACCCGGAGGAAAGGCGATCGAGCTGTCGCGTCGGGCGAAGGCCGTGTACGCGTCAGACGTTTCAGAGGCGAGGCTCCAGCGCCTTCTCGACAACATCGCGCGACTCGAGATTCTCAACATCGAACCCTTTGTCGCCGACGCTCGTGTGCCGTCCATCGGAAACGTGGATGGCATTTTAGTCGACGCGCCGTGCACGGGAACGGGCACCTTCAGGCGCCATCCGGACGCGCGGTGGAGAATGAAACCGTCCGATCTCGGCGTTATGTCCTCGTTGCAGTGGTCAATCCTCGTAGCCGTCGCATCGTCCGTCAGGCCGGGAGGATTGCTCGTCTACAGCACGTGCTCGCTCGAGCCGGAAGAGAACGAGGCGCAAGTAGAGCGCTTTTTGGCAGTGAATTCGGACTGGCGGCTCGAGCCGCCTCCGGCCGGAAGCGTTCCGGACACGGTGCTCGACGCGGGCTATCTGCGCGTGCTCCCACAGCGCCACGGTACGGATGGCGCGTTTGCCGCTCGTTTGCGGAGGGTGAACGCGTGAGTGTTCGCGGCGCTCTTCGCCGCCTCCTTCCGTACGTCATCGTGGTCGCTGGTGGATTCCTGCTCGCCTATGTCATCGTTGCTTTTTTTGTGTTCCCCGCGGGCGTCATTCCGAAGGATCTGAAAGTTCCCAACGTGATCGGCCTGTCGTATGACGACGCTGCATTACGACTGCAGCAGGTGGGGTTCATCGCTCAACGCGGTGAATCGCGATTTCACGCCACAGCACCCAAGAATACCGTGCTGGATCAGAGCCCGCCGGCGGGAACGAAGGACGCTTCCGGCTCGGCGGTCACACTCGCCGTCAGCAATGGTCAACAGCTCGTCGGCGTCCCAAACGTGATCGGAATGACGCGCGATCAGGCTGAAAACCTGATCGAATCGGCAGGGTTCAGCATCGGCGAAGTGTCTGAACGGCCTAATGAGGCGCCACGAGGTCAGGTTGTCGAGACGAGACCAAGGGCTGGTGAGACGGCGCCGATGCCGAGCCCAATTGCTCTCGTCGTGAGCTCCGGTCCGAGCGTGGTGCTCCTGCCCGATGTCGTCGGCCGGACCTTTGCCGAAGCCCGGTTGCTGCTCGAGCAGTTGGGATTGGCGGTGGACGGAACTACCGACAGCGGCGCCGTGCCCGCAGACGGTGCGACGGTGTTGTCCATGACTCCCGCCGCGGGAGCGCAGGTCGCGCGCGGGTCCAGGGTCAGTCTCCGACTCGCTGGCGCGACGGCGGGGGGAACCGGTCAATGAACGCCCTCATCGCGCCTTCGATTCTCAGTGCTGATTTCTCGCGGCTTGGCGAGCAGATAGCCCTCTGCGAAGCAGCAGGTGCGGATTGGATTCACGTCGATGTGATGGATGGGCGCTTCGTTCCGAATCTGACGTTTGGTGCGAAAATCATCGAGACGGTGCGCGGCCTGACATCCTTGCCGCTCGACGTTCATCTGATGGTAGTGGAACCGGAACGCTACTTCGACGATTTTGCCGCGGCCGGTGCGACCGGTATGACGCTCCACGCTGAAGTCGCTCCACACTTGCACCGGCAGTTGCACCGAATACGAGAGCTCGGCTGCCGCGCCGGCGTCGCTCTGAATCCATCCACGCCGCTGGCCCACGTTAGAGAGGTACTCCCCGAGCTGGATCTCCTGCTGGTGATGACGGTCAATCCTGGCTTCGGAGGCCAGGAATTCATCTCCTATTCCGTCGACAAGGTGCGGCGGGCGCGCGTGCTCCTCGATGAGGTCGAGAGCCGTGCACGTCTGGAGGTGGACGGTGGAATCAATCGCCAAACGATCTCAACGGTCTGGCAGGCCGGCGCCGACGCGTTCGTTGCCGGGAATGCAATCTTCGGATCCGAAGATCCGGCGCGTGAGATTCAGGCGCTCCGCGAGCAATGCATGGCTCGCGTATGATCGACGTGGTGAAAGGGGCGTCGGCGGCAGCATGACCGTCCGCCAACAATGGGCGGTTGTCGCCGCAATCGTCTGCGTGCTCACCGGCGGGATGATCGTCGCGACCCGCCTGCTCGGTACTGAGCTTTTCCCTGTGTCGATCGGCTCGCATGCTCCGGCTTTTACCGCCAAAACGGTTGGCGCGCCGACGATCAGATCGTTGGGCGACTACAGCGGCAAGGTCGTGCTGCTCAACATCTGGGCGACGTGGTGTCCGCCCTGCCAAGCCGAGATGCCTAGTCTGGAAAAGCTTCACGAGGCGTTCGCGAAGCAAGGACTGAAGATCGTAGCCGTCAGTATCGATGACGCGGTGAGCGAGGACTCCATTGCCGCCTTTGCGCGCAACCTTGGACTTACGTTCGAGATCCTGCACGACGCTAAAGGTGCGATCGAACAGACATACCAGACAACTGGTTATCCGGAGACTTTCGTTATCGGGCGGGATGGCGTCATCCGCAAAAAATGGATCGGTGCCGCGGATTGGAATGATCAGGGCAATCGAGCACTGATTGCCCAACTTCTCGGAATTGCGCCAGAGCACCTGAAGCACGAGGCTGACGCGGCCGGCAATCCGCCGATGCAATCGCAACATGGTGAGGCGCCATGATCGTGAGCGTCGCCAGCTGAATGGCAGGAAGAGGATCTTCGCGATCGATGGCGCTGTGGCGACGACGCATCGTTGCTGCATTCACAGAGCGACTGGCACTCAAAGGGACGGCCATTGCGCTCTCGGTCGTGCTCTGGTTCGTGCTCAGCGCCAAAGAACCCACATACGAGGTGATCCCGGTCAAGTTCGCGCCGCAACTCGACAGCTCTTTGGTACTACGCGATCCGCCGCTACAGATTCATGCGGTCGTCGCCGGTACGAGCAGCGAGTTGATCAAGTTGTTCTCGTCACCTCCGGTCATCGACCGCGCCATCGCCGCGGATGCACCCGATACGCTCGTGATGGATCTGAGTCCGCGCGATGTGAAGATGCCGCCCGGCGTGAACGCGTTCGTCGAAGAGGTCCAGCCACATAGCGTGACGTTGCGCTTCGAGCCGATGAGCACCCGCCGCGTGCCCGTGCGCTCCAACGTCACGGTGACAGCGAATCCGCTGCCAAATGCGCTGGAGCTGCGGTTTGAGCCAGCGTTCGTCGAGGTGAGCGGGCCGCGACTGGCGGTGCTGCGTGTCAGCGCAGTGAGCACCGTGAGAACATCTATTCCATACGACTCGTTGCCGCATCTGGTCGACCTCGACACGGCTCGGCTCGGGACTCGTGTCCGACCGGCGCAAGTGAAAGTGAAGATTATCCCTCTGCCGTTGGTCAAACACTGATGCGGGTGCTCGGCATCGAAACGTCCTGCGATGAGACCTCGGCCGCCGTGGTGGAGGGCAGCGGCGATGAGGTCGAGCTTCGCTCACTCGTCATACTCTCACAGGATGTGCACCGCATCTTTGGCGGTGTGGTGCCCGAGATCGCATCGCGCGCACATCTGACCGCAATCGTTCCCGTCGTCGAGCAAGCGCTCGTCGAGGCCGCAGAATCTTTGCGTTCGATTCATGCGATTGCCGTCACAAACAGGCCGGGCTTGGTCGGCGCCCTACTGGTCGGAGTCAGCTATGCCAAAGGCCTAGCCTTCGGTGCCGGCGTTCCGCTGGTCGGAACCCATCATATGGAAGGACATCTCTTCGCCACGGCGTTAGAAGATCGGCGGGCGGTTCCGCCCTTTACGGCGCTGCTCGTGTCGGGCGGTCACACGCTGCTGCTCGATGTGCCCGCATGGGGCGAATATCACGTGCTCGGGCGCACCCGCGATGACGCAGCCGGCGAAGCATTCGACAAGGTCGCAAAGCTGCTGGACCTGCCCTATCCCGGCGGTCCTCATATCGAGCGTTTGGCGCGCGAAAGCGACGCCGGCGAGCTCCGCTTCGCCCGACCCATGTTGCGTCGCGATCAACATCCCGGCGACTCGGATTATTATGACGTCTCGTTCAGCGGCTTGAAGACCGCGGTCCTGAACGCGGTGCAAGGAGTACGATCCGCAGAGGAACGGCAACGTAATGCCGGTGCGGCCGAGTCGCGCGCACGACGCGGGCAGATCGCCCGCGCATTCCAGGATGCGCTCGTGGAGACACTGATAGAAAAGACCGCGCGGGCCACGGAACGATTCCGGCGCCAGCGCGTGGTGCTGGGCGGCGGCGTGGCAGGAAACCGGACGCTCGTGGCCGCGATGCGCGACCGTTTGGCACCGCTCGGTGCGGAAGTGTTTGCGCCGACGACCCGGCTGGCAACCGACAACGCCGCCATGATCGCACGCGCGGGTATCTTTCACCTCGAACGCGGCGAGCGCGATGGCCTGGACCTGAACGCATTCGCGTCATCTCCCCTCCCCGGACACGCTGTCGCATGATGCTCGGATCCAACACGCCCATCGTCCATCATCCCTTCGCTCTCGGCGTGGGTCCACTCCAATTCACCGGCTTCGGGATCGCGGTGCTGCTCGCGTTCGTCGTCGCACAGCTGGTCGCACAACGCGAGCTCGCGCGCCGCGGCCATGATCCGGAACCGGTGAGCGACATGATTTTCGCGGCGGTAATCGGCGGTCTGCTCGGTGCGAAGCTTTACTACGTCGTCGTGCTCGGCAATTGGGATGCCCTCTTCACGCGCGGAGGCTTTGTGTTCTGGGGGGGGCTCGTCGGCGGTATGGTCGCTGTCATGGCGGTCATCTGGAGGAAGCGGATTCCGATGATGCGCATCTTCGACGTGGCAGGCCCTGCGATCGCCGCTGCGTATGCCGTGGGCCGCACCGGTTGTTGGGCCGTCGGAGACGACTATGGCAAGCCGTGGCATGGTCCACTCGCCGTCGCGTTTCCACAAGGCCAACCGCCGTCCACGGTGGGGATCATGCACCGAGAGTTTGGTGTCCAGTTCCCTGCCGGGAGTGATCCTAACCAGGTCGTTGCCGTGCATCCAACAGAGCTCTATGAAGTGACGCTGGGCCTCGTCATGTTCGGCATCCTCTGGAGATGTCGTGATCACAAGCACGCCGAAGGGTGGCTATTTGGGCTGTACTGCGTGTTGGCAGGCGTCGAGCGTTTCGTAATCGAGTTCTTTCGCGCCAAGGACGATCGCTTGCTGGTCGGCGGCCTCACGTACGCCCAGCTCATTGCTGTCGCGTTCGTGGCGTTCGGCGCCGCCTTGATGTACGTCAGGCGCGAAGTGCGCGAAGGGCATCCGGGCATTTACGCCGCGGTTGCAAGGTGACGCTCCCCTGCACGGTCCTCGCTCAGCCCTCCAGGACCACGACTGCGATCGCCGTCGACTGCGAGTGCGTGAGCGAGACGTGTATGGCGATGACGCCAAGCTCGGACGCGCGCGCGCGTGCGCGCCCGGACAGCGCGAGAACCGGTGCGCCGTCAACTCCGTTCTGTACCTCGATGTCCCGCCAGCTGACCATCCGTGCGAGCTCACTTCCTGCTAGCGCCTTGAATGCCGCCTCCTTTGCCGCGAGTCGAACTGCGAGGTGCTGGGCTGGCAGCGGACGTGAGAGCGCATAGGTGGCTTCCGAGGGTGAGAACAGCCGGGCGATGAACCTCTCCCGATTCTTGCCCAGCATACCTTCGACACGACCGATGTCGACGGCGTCGAGCCCCATGGAGATGATCATCGGCGCCACCGCGGCTGGCGTGGCGGCGGCTGCAGCGCTCGATCGAGCAGCGGCCACATGGTATCAGCGACCTCGAATATCGCTCGGAGTTGGTGCAGCCACCGCTGCCATGATGCGTCATGGCTGCCGGCGACTTGCGCCTGGACGGCGAGCTGGCCAAGTCGAACAAGTGCTGCCCGGAGCGGCGCGACAATCTCGCCGAGCTCGGCTTCCAGCGCGCGCCGCGCTGGCGCCTGACGCGGATGACATTCTCTGGCGAATGCGAGAACCTCCGCGTCCAGCCGCGCCACCATCGCCGTCGTATCGAACGCCGCGACAGCCTCCGCGGGCCGACCGGCTCGCGCGGCGGCCTTTCGCGCCTCGAGTAGCGGAGCGAAAAACCGCAGATGCAGCGCCGGGCTCGGCATCGAGCCGCCACTCTGCCGCGCGCGCCGGCTCGGCCCAAAGCTGCGCAGCGAGGCCATGATTTCCGGAAGGCCGCTGAATGCATCAGTCATCTTCCCTTTGTGCCGCTCCGTCCGCAGCGAAGGTGCCATACGACAGGACCGCGCCCCTTCCAGTGCGCTGTTGAAATCGGGCGGCAAAAGCCGGAAGAGCCTCGTTGGAAAAGCTGTCGCGCGGGATGCCGAGGTGACCGATAGCCGCCTCGATGGCTTCCGGTGTGCCCTCGACCTCGACGAGATCGTCGCACAACGGATAACGCTCGAAGCGGATGGTCGCCGCGTCGATCTCGTACTGCCAAATCTCGCGATCCACAGCGAACGTGACCTCGTAGCCGAGTCGCGCGAGGATGGCCGCGAGCGCATCCGGATCGCGGATAGGCGCACTCAGCTCCTCCCGAACCTTGTAGGTCGAGGCCGATTGCGTCGGGCCCTTCCACTCCAGCGCTGCACGCCGGTCAGCATCGCGTTCTTGTTCTGCTCCGTCAGTGCTCGCGGCATGCTGGACCCGCAGACGAAATACCTCGTCGCGCCGCGTCAGCGCGCGATCACGCGTGTCGTAGCGTCGATCCTCGAGTCGCCCGACGAACAGCAGCCGTGCGCCTGCGCGCTCGATTCTCACGCGTGCCGCTGCAAGGTCCGGCACCACAGCCTTCAGCTCCAGTTCGATCATGGCGCTGTGATCGCCCGGATCACGGCCGGCGTGTCCGACAAGTCCTCGAATGCCGCATAAGCCCCATGCTCCAGCAACTCAGCCATGGTGTAGCGTCCGGTCGCAACGCCGACCGCACGAGCACCTATGTCGCGGCCGCACGTCATGTCCGCAGGGGTGTCGCCGATCACCACGATATCCGTCGCGTGAAAGGAAACGTTAACTAGCGCCTCCGCGCGTCCTCTGGCGATGGCCGGTAACGCAGGACGCAGCTCATGATCCGAACCGAATGCACCGATGGCGAAGCGGTCGGGATCGATATTGACCGCCTCGAGCTTCGCGCGAGCGCCGTCGACGAGGTTACCTGTCAGCAGCCCGAGAATGATATCCGGGCGTGTGCCTAGCGAGTGAAGCAGCTCGCGCACGCCGGGAAAGATCTTTGGCGGATGCGCCGGATCGCGCAACTCGACCCGCAGCCGCTCCAGGTAGGATGCAAAGAGTCTGGCCATCTGCTCGTCGATGAGCACGTCCGCGTGGCCGTCGTGTCGCATCATCTCGCGCACGATCTGCGGATCGGTCTTGCCGTCGAAGCGGTGGTCCGCAGGGCCGGTACTTCCAAACACTTCCACGAGCGCGTCGTGCAGGGCGCGACGACCGGCGCCGTCCGTCCACAGAATCGTTCCGTCAATGTCGAACAGTACCAGCTTCATACGCGCGTGAGCAGCAGACCGGACAGGATGCATGCGGCTCCGAGGCCCTGCCATACCGTTGGCGCCTCGGCGAGCATGATCCAGGCAACGATGACCGCAACGAGCGGTTGCAGGTTGCCATACATTGCGGCGCGCGTCGGACCCAGCACACGCACCCCGCGATAATACAGGAGATAGGCAATCACGAGCGCCCCGAGGCCACTGTAGACGAGCGCGCCCCAGCCAAGCGCCGGCACACCACTCCAGCTTGTGCGCAGCAGCTCGGGGGCGGAGAACAGAATCACCGGAACTGCGCCGCCGATCATCGTCAGCGCGGAGAGGGGCAACCCGGTAACGCGATCCGCGTACGGTTTCAGCAGCACCGAGTACACAGCCCAGCAGAGCGCACCGGAGAGGATCAACACGTCACCGGTGATGGAGGAACGCGCCGGCCCTGAGTCGGAGCCGTGCGTGTCGCCGAAGATGACGAACGCAATCCCGCCGATGTTCAGCGCTATACCAGCGGCCCCACGAAGCGGCACGCGTTCCAGGCCGCGCAACCGGCTCACGGTCGCGATGAGAGCGGGGGACGCGGCGAGAACGAGCGCCGCGTCACCTGCGCGGGTTCGCGCGATTCCTTCGACGAACAAGACCTGGTATACACCGTTTCCAAGTACGCCAAGTGCCAGCAGGCGCCACGCCGTCCGCGTCGTCGGCCAGCGCGCGCGCGCCAACGCTACCAGCACGACGAGAGCCGTCGCCGCGAACGCAAGCCGAACGCTGTTGAAGGCGAGCGGATGCAGGACGAGCGTTCCATATTTAACGATGCTGTAGTTGACGCCCCAGACGACGGCCATGACCACGAGGCCAGCGTCGGTAAGCCAAACGCCCGGCGCCGCGGAGCTCGCGTGGCCGGGCGTGGCCTCATCCCGTATCGTCGATGACATTCCGAAACGTAGACTGTCCGTGGGAACGCGTCTATGTTGCGGGCATGCAAGTCTCTTTCGCGATCTTTGCCGACGCGGCGAATCTCTCGCAGGAGGGAAAGCTCAACGTGCTGGGTGTGTTCGATGCGCTCCAGGTCACCTCGTTGCCGGCCGTGCACCCTCGCGCGCATCTGGTGGTTCATCTCAAAGGCACCACGACGGACATCGGCGCGCACACCGTGCAGTTTCGCTGGCTCAACCCGAACGGAAACGAGCTTTGGAGCAGCGCGGGCGACCTGAACGTCGGAGCGCCACCGCCGGGCGTGAGCGAGATGGATCTTCCACTCATCGCGCAGATCGACCTGCCCATGGACGCGGCCGGGCGCTACATGCTGGCGATCGCGATTGACGGCAGTCCAACGGTTGACATCCCGGTCACCGTGCGAGCGCCGGTTCCGATGCAGAGCAAGACGATGGTCAGCTAGAGCAGCCGCCGCGCGTGAACGAATCGCGCGCGGAGTCCCTCCACGTACGCATCGCCGGCAGCGTCCAGCCGCTCCACCGCGTAGCCTCCTCTGCCGAGCGCAAGGTGGACCATGTGTCTGGCGCCGAGCGCGATACCCACGTGCGTGCTCTTCCGATCGTCGCGGTCGGAGAAGAAGAGCAGATCGCCCGCTCGCGCGGCCAGCAGATCGTTGTCGCCGGGCGCGCCGGCGGCTGCCTGCTGCCAGGCGTCGCGCGGAAGCGCGATGCCGTGCAGCGCGAATACGCTCTGCACCAGGCCTGAGCAATCCGCGCCCCACGGAGTGACGCCTCCCCACTGGTAGCTCGTTCCCTCAAAAAATTCCTGCGCGGTCCGACCGATCGCGACGGGTTCGGCGGGAAACCTGGTGGCGAGTCGCGTGATCTCGACGACCTCGCCGGATTTCACCACCTCGTCGGGCGCCAGCATCGCCCGGAGCGGCAGCGCGCGCCGGCCGCCCGCTGGGTGACGCGCGACGCAGCCTAACGACATGCGCAGAATATGATCACTCTGTCGTCCGAACGACGGTGGCACGGCCGTGAGGAAGCCCCTGTGCATCCAGCCCTCGTATCCGTCCTCGCTGCGCGCCCGCAGCCATTCCGGTCTTTCTTCGGGAACATCGACGTATTGCCCCGCCAACTGCTGCGAAACCTGCGCGCTCGAAATGCTCGGTTCCGAGTGCATCGGAGCGATCGCCGTACGCACCCGGTAGCGCCTGGGCTCTGCCGTCACGGCGGTTACCGGCGATCCCAGCTCTGACGGAGTTCCTGCTGCATCTTCGCCTCGTGCTTCGCCGCACAACTGCGGCAGCGAATGATTCCTTTCAGGTTACAAATCACACAAATGAACGTGCCGCAGTCGATACACGGGTACCCTTCCGATGCCCGCTCCTCGTTGCCGCAGAAGCGGCAAGTCATCGCGTCATGTTCCTCGAGCTGTGTCACGAGTGCTCCGGGTTCGTGTGCTCAGCGATTATCCAGCCCGTATTCTTTGATCTTCTTGATCAAGGTTGCGCGCGAGATGCCGAGTTCCTTGGCAGCACGGGTCCGATTGGCGTTGTGCGCCCGCAGCGTGCGGTCGATGTGCTGTCGTTCGACCTCGGCCAGGGTGCGTGGTAGGTGATGCTCGACCCCGAGCCCGGATGCCTCCCGCACCTCCGTTGGGAGGTGGTCCGCGGCGATTCGCTCGCTGCCGCGTGCCATGATCATGGCGCGCTCCAGCACGTTGCGCATCTCGCGAATGTTACCAGGCCAGGCGTACTTCAGCATCCGGTCCAATGCTTCGTCCGCGAGCTCGTTAGGGGAGTCTGGAAGAGTCGGCCGCAGATCGTCGAGCAAATGCGCAATGAGCTCGATCAGGTCCTCCCGTGCGCGCGCGCGCACGGGCGGTAGGTTGATGGGCATGATGCTCAGCCGGTAGTACAGATCCTCCCGGAATCGACCGGTCGTGACTTCGGTCACGAGGTCCTTCGCAGTGGCCGTGATGAGCCGGACGTCCACGCAAACCTCGCGCGTACCGCCCAATCTCCGGAAGCTCTTCCCCTCCAGCACACGTAAGAGCTTCGGCTGCAGATGCGAATCGAGGTCGCCAATCTCGTCGAGAAAAAGCGTACCGCTATCAGCGACCTCGAACAGACCCGGTTTGTGCTGTTCGACCTCGCTGCCGCCAGCCTGACTTCCGTACTCCTGTCCGAACAGCTCCGAATCAAGCGACCCTGCCGTCAGCGCGGCGCAATTCACCTCGATGAACTGTCGCTCGGCCCGGGGACTCTGGCTGTGAATGTATTCGGCCACTCGGCCTTTGCCGGAGCCGCTCTCACCGATCAGCAATACGGTCGTCCGATCGCTGCGAGCGAGTAGCTCGATCTGCTGCGCCAGCTCGCGCATCGGGCCGGAGGATCCGAGCAACGCGGTCGTCGAGCTCCGGCCACGTCGCTCGGTAAGATATCGATTCATCTGCCGCAGACGTGACTTCTCGAACGCGCGCTCAGCGGCGGCCCCGAGGTGCGCCAGCTCGATCGGTTTGGTGAGGAAGCTCTCCGCGCCGGCTTGCATGGCCTGCACCGCAAGCGACACGTCACCATGCCCTGTGATCATGATGACCACCGGTCGGTGCGCGCGCACGCGTTCCAAGACGTCGAACCCCGTCATGTCAGGCAGGCGCAGATCGAGGAGCACAAGATCGGGTCGCGCGCGCTCGACCCATTCGATGCCCTCCTGCCCCGTGTGAGCCCGCATCACCTGGTGACCACCGCGCTCGAAAAACATTCCGAGTGCAGAGGTGATGTCGCGCTCGTCGTCGACGATCAAGACGCTGGGCATCAGGCCGACGCCTCCGCCAGAACCACCGCCGCAAGCTCGTCGAGAAGGAATGGCTTGCTGACCGCCGGTCGACCAGTCGACGAGAGAAATGCGCGGGCTGCCTCGCTCTGCATGTCCCCCGTAAGGAACACGACGCGCCGTGCCAGCTCGGGCGTCGTCGCCTGCAGCTCGGCGAACAGCACGTCGCCGGACATGTCAGGCATTCTGAGATCGAGCACGAGCGCGTCGTAGCTCACGGTCGCTACTGCAGCGAGCACCTCGCGGGCGCTACTAAAGGCATCCACGGTGTGGCCGAGCGATCGAAGATACGTGCTGATCGCGCTCCGGATCGCCGGCTCGTCATCGACGATAAGGATACGCCGTGCGGCCCCCGGTTCGAGCTCGGCGGCGCGCGCGGGCGGTGGCACGGCCTCCGGCGCCGATACGCATGGCAGTTCGACGATGAACGTGGCGCCCACTCCGGTTCGCGATTCAACGCGAATGCGACCGCCGTGCTCACGCACGATCCCGTCCGATATCGATAAACCCAATCCAGTACCCTGTCCGACGCCCTTCGTGGTAAAGAATGGATTGAAGATGCGCGACAAGTGCTCCGAGGCAATGCCAGGGCCCGTGTCACTCACGATCATGGACAGCGTCTGACCCTTCGCTTCCGTCCCGAGGAGAATGCGCCGATCACCCTGCCAGCCGTCGAGCGCCTGCTCAGCGTTCACGATGAGATTCAGCGCTACTTGCTGGAGCTGGAAGCCGTCGGCCCATGTCAGAGGCAGCAGAGGATCGAGCTTCAGCACGACCGAAATCTGGCCGACGCGCAGTGCATATCGGCGCAGCTCGAGCGTCTCGGCGAGCACCTTGTTCAAATCCGTCGGTGCACGCTCGGGTTGATGCTGCCGCGCGAAGGTCAGCAGGTTGGCGACAATCTTGGCGGCGCGCGTGGCTTCCTGGTGAATCGTCTCAATCGCGCGGCGATGCTCGGCCACAGCGGTGGGCGCTGCAAGCAAGAGTTGTGAGAACGCCATTACGCCGGCGAGCGGATTGTTCAGCTCATGCGCGACGCCACTCACGAGCTGCCCGACAGCGGCAAGCTTCTCCTGCTGGACCAATTGATCGTTGAGGCGCTTCTCTTCGGTCACATCGCGCACGATGCCCAGCACCCCAACGACGCCATTCCCTTCCTGGATCGGCGTCGCCGTCACGGAGCAGTTTCGCGACTCTCCGTTCGCCGCCCGATATCGCAGGTCGCCACGCCGGCGGAGGCCGGCGAAGCTCTCACGGAACAACTGCATTGCGGCGCGCTGATCGCGCGCGTCGAGCAGGGCGGCAAAGGGAGTACCGAGCAGTTGGCTCCGCGTACGACCGACGGAGCGTTCGAGAGCTCGATTCACGGACGTGATCAGGCCTTCTTTATCGGCTGTAAAGATCCCGTCCGCTGCTGCCTCGACGAGGCGGGTGTACCGCGCCTGGGATTGCACCACGGCATCGCGCGCCTGTTTTTCCTCGGTGATGTCGCGCAGCGAAGCCACAATGCCAGAGACCGTCGACCCGGCCCACATCGGCGAAGTGCTGATGGAGACGAACCGTCGTTCGCGGTCACCGCGGATGATACTTGTTTCGTAACGCTGCGGTTCACCGGCAAGTGCCAGATCCTCGAAATGCGCGATTCTCGCCTGATCGACTGGATCAACGAACAACCGCACCAGCTGCGTGTTCGCGCCTCCCGGATTGGCAAACAACCGTTCAGCCGCCGTGTTGGTGAACACGATCCGCCGTTCGCGATTCGTGATGACGATCGCGTCGGCGGTCGTTTCTACCACGCTGCGATAGCGCTCGGCCAGGGCGCTGTTTTCCTCGAACAGCCCCGCGTTCGCGATTGCGATGGCAACGTGATCTGCCAAACGCTGCAACACGGCAGCATCCTGCGCATCGAAAGGAATGACGCGATTGATGACCGCCAGCACGCCGATCGCCCTGTCGCCGGTGAAGAGCGGCACCATCAGGGTACGACGAACATCCGCGGCCAGGATGCTGGGCCGGTATGCACCCGCGTCTGTCGCACTGTCGTTGGAGATCATCGATGTACGCTGGGCGAGACAGCGCCCTGACAGGCTGCCATGCAGCGGTACCCGCGTCTCGAGCAAGGAATTCCCATCGCCCACCGCACCGACAATGTGAATTTCGGAGTCGCGCAGGAGACCGAGTGTCGCCCCGTTCGCGCCCAGTAGCGCGGTGGCGTGCGCCAAACCAAGTTGCACCACCTCGTCCAGGCGCAGAGACGCGGTTATGGCTCGCGCGATATCGGCCAACGCTTCGGCGCGCTGCTGTTCCTTCTGGCGCTCCGCGTACATACGCGCGTTGCTCAGGGCGGTTGCGGCTTGCGCGCCCACCGTGAGCAGCACCTCTTCGTCTTCCGCGCTGCACGCGGACGGTCGGGAGCTCCAGACGAGGATGATCGCCTCTATTGCCGCGCCGGAAAGCGCCGGCACAGCAAGGACGGATGCGCCCATCGCATCTTGGACAGACAGCCGTTGCGGCGCAGCAGTGTCGACGACCAGATCGCAGAACGTCCGGCACGAGAGTTCAAGAGCGATGGGGATCGCGTCACCGACGCTGTCATAGCGGCAAGGGCTGCCGGTATTGGCCCGCCGAAGAACGATCGCCACACCTTCGGCGGCGACCAGCTGCTCCACCTCGTGGGCGAGCTCCCGCACGATGTCAGCCTCGTCGAGAGAGCGGGCGAGAGCGTTTCCAGCGCGCTGGAGGCGCTGGAGCCTGGCGGCCCGACGCTCGGCGACCTCCACGAGCCTCACACGCTCCAACAGCGAAGCAACCTGCTGGCCGAATAGCTCCACCGTGCGCACACGCGCCAACGTCGGGCGCGATTGATCCTTCAGATCATCGAGCATCAGCGTCGCGACGATCGATCCCTGCGCGTCGCGCAATGGAACGACGAGGAAGTCTCGCGGCGACCAGTCACGGTGCGGATCAACCATCGGGCGATTCGGTAACGCAGCGTTGAACTCATCAGCGACCCAATGGTCCGACGCGTTCAGATAATACGACTGGCTGATCGCGAAACGCTCCATCTGGTCGAGGCGGCGGCGCCAAACGATTCCCGGAGTGGACGCCACCCGGAGCAGGTGATCCTCGTCCGGCGTGAACCCGGCGGTGATGATGTCCAACGGATTCAACTGCGCATCGCGGATCGTCATGACGACGCGGCCAAAACCGATGCGCTGGATGGCCCGGACAAAGATTCCCAGCCGCATCGCCACCGTCGGTGCGCGATCCACCTCTGCCAATGCTTCATGGAGCAGAAGAAGATCGTCCCGCTCGCGGGTCAGGCGCACCACGGCTTCGTTCGGAACGAAGGGACCTCCTGTTCCGGCGGACGGCGTCAGGCGCGTCGGTGTTTCGCGCGAATCTGGGGGCACGCTGGTCAAGTCCGGTTCGCGTGCGGAGAGATCAACCTTCGTGAGGAACGAGCAGGTGAGCCGCAAGCGGCTCGACCACGATGTCGAAGGGACTCATGCCCAGCAGCTCTCCGTCCGCTTGATACGGCAGTCGCGGGATCGTCTCCACCGCGATGTGACGACCACTTCGATAGAGCATCGCCTCGTCGGATGTAAAATTCTTGCGCAGCAGCCGCCACATGATCCGCAAGGCGTCAGCAACACTCCGCGGGGAATAGATGCAGACGTCGAGCACACCGTCGTCGGATTTGATGCCCGGGCCAAAGGTGATCTGATCGCCGAGGATGGCGCCAAAATTCGCGATCATCACGGCCGCTGCCGTGCATTCGAGAACCGAGCCGTCGACCGTTACCCTCGCCTGAAAAAAATCGCGGCGCAGCACCGCCCTCATAGCCGCCCTGCTTGCGATGAGCGCGTAGGCGAGTACCCCCAAACGACGCTTCAACCAGCCGGGCGTTTCGGCCACCATCGCGGCATCGATTCCGACTCCTGCAGCCACGGCGAAGCGATGGCCCGAGGGCAATCTGCCGAGGTCAACGCGAATGATATCGCCCTTCAAGAGCAGCGGCACCGCAGAGCGCACGTCAAGCGGAATCCCAAGCGCTCGCGCCAGCAGGTTCCCCGTACCTCCTGCCAGAACGCCGATGGGACGACTGCTGCCGGCGAGCGCCCCCGCAACCTCCATCGCCGTGCCGTCGCCGCCCAGCACGAAAACTGTGTCGTACCGGGATGCCAGTGCTCGGGCCAGATCCGCCGCGTGCCCCGCGCGCTCGGAGAGCACCACGTCGCAATCCACCCCCGCGCGCGAGAAGGCTGCGCGTGAACGGTTCACGAGGCGACGTGCCCGTCGCGCCGCCGGATTCGCGATCAGCAGCACGCGCTGAATCAAAAGCGCCAGGTGCGGAGGAGCGACAGACCCCACTGCGGCGGCGTCGGAACAAGCGTGCGAATCTGCTGATTGCCGCCGCAATACAGCAATCTCGAGGGCGGTTCGCGCGCCGCCTGCAGCGACAGATCGGAGCTCACCCTGTACTCCAGTTTTCCCCCGACTGTGCCTGCGAGATCTGCGATCGAGACCTGCTGGTTCTGCGCCGCCAGGGGGCACAAGCCGGCGCTGAAGCTGAAGAACAGATTGCGACCAACCTGTGTCTCCCCGCCGAGCCGTGCTCCAAGAAGAAAGTCCCTCGCCGCGTTGGTCGCACTGTTCTGGGCGCCCGTGCTCGTAGGGTCCGCAGCGCCGAACTGGACCAGATCCACCCACGAGCCGAGCTGCGTCCTCAAGCTGCGGGCCAGTACCGTGCTCGCCGTTGGCAGCAGTACCTGCGCCGCCGTCCTACTGAGAGCGTCTTGAATCTGAAAGCTTGGCAGCCCGGTAATCAGGTAGCTGATGAGATCTGTCTGCGAGATCTCATAACTTTCGGTGCTCCCGAAGTCGAGCACCGGGTTCGGGAACAGTGGTCCGTGCACGCGCACGATAACTCCGAGATCGCGCTCCTTCGGTCGTTTCACGTTATACAGTGCCGAAATGTCCAGAATCGGATTGTTGTCGGCTGCACCCGTAAAGGTGATCGTGCCATGCTGCACAGCGAACTCGCGTTGTACAGCCAGGAGGTCGAGCGTGTATGTGCCCCGCTGCGCGTCGAGGGTGCCCTCGAGGGCAAGACGGTAACTCGGCGTATCAGTGTGGCGGCCACCGAATGTCGTGCGCGCGAGCCGCGACTCGTCGGGCGCGCGCGTCACGTTCAGAGAGCCTCCGAGCTTGATGTCGGCCTCGTGAGAGCGAAGCCAAACGTCATCGCCGAGCTCGATGTGTACGCCGTCCAGTCGCAGATTGGCGACCAGGGCCGGCCAGGCGTCGGGGAGGAGAGATCGACTCCGCACGTCGGAGGTGTCAACGACACTATACGCCTCCTGCCCCGAAAGATCCACGATCTGCTTCTGTGCCAGATCGCGATCGGGAAGGAACAACAATCCGCGATCCACTCGAATGGTGCCGCTGAGTGTCGCCGAATTCGTGCGGCCTACCAGCTGCAGCCCGTTAGCGCCGGTCGAGAGATCGAGACGTGCGAGCGTCTTCTTGTCGAGCGCGTGGAAGCGATGGGCGTCCAATCGCAACCCGAGCAGTGGATCCTCGAACTTGGAGAAGCTTATGAAGCCACTCAGCGCGATCGACTGAGCCGGCGTTGACCCGCTCCACGCGTTCAACCGGCGGATCACCATGCTGTCCTGTCCCGGTATGAACCCGACGTCACCCTGAATGCCACTCAGTGTGATTCCCGCGTTTGGTAATGTCGCTGCGGCATCGGCCAGCCGAATGTCGCCGCCGACCGTCGGGTGCTTCCAAGTACCGCCAATCTCGAGGTTGCTCGTCAATCTGCCGGACGCGTTCGTGATGCCCGAGAAGAACGCTTCGGCGATCGCGAAGTCGGCGCTGTCGGCGCGGATGGAACCTCGCAACGAATCGTCGACCTGACGGACGTGGAACTCCGATAAATCCAGTGGTAGCGACGCCGTCGCGTTCAGCGCCGGTGTGCCGCCGCGCAGAACACTCAGCGCGCCGTCGAAGCGGCGGCCACTGTATCCTCCGTTCGCGATCACGCGTTCGATGTGCATGCCTCCCATGCGTAGCTCAGCGATGCCGCCACTCAGTGCCAAATGCGGCGAGGCACGAGTGCCGCCGATGTGGACGTCGAGCCCGGCTCGGCCACTCAGCGTCGGCATCTGTGCGATGGCCCCGACGTCGGCCAGCGCGACGCTGTCCGCATGGAAGTCGATACGCATCTGATCTACGGCGGGAACGGTCGCACGCGCTGAGATGAAGCCGCCAGTGCTGCTTCGAAGCGCGAGCGTATCGAGTGTGGCTCCTGCACTATCGAAGTTCAGCAGAGCCGGCCGCGCGAGTTGCCACGATGATTTGTCTACAACTGCCGAACCCTTCCGGATGGCAACCAGCAGCGCATCGCCGGCACCGCGATGAATGTCACCGCTCACGTCCAGCGACGGACCGGAATGGCTGACGGCACCTACGCGAAATTGCGCGACGCTGCGACTGTCGACGTTCACCGTTGCTCCCAGGGTATCGAGGGCGACGCCGGGAAGACGCAACGTGTCGAGGCGCGCCGTCACAACGCCGACCGGATTTGCCAGTATGTTGCGCACAAAAAAGGCCCCGTCCACACCGTGCGCACCGGCGATTCGCAGGTACGCATTTGTGCCGGTGAGCCGGCCCGCGACATCGAGCGAGTCGAGCCGACCTTTTGCCCAGCCCGTAATCGCTAGAGAGCCACTCAGCGAGTCGGCGTACACGGGAGCCGCGCCGTTGGTTGCGGCGGCGGGAGCGGTTGCGCCCGCAAGATACCGGCGTAAACCGCCTAGCGAGTCGACTTCCACCTGAAAGTGCAGCGAATCGGATGCGCCCTGCGGCAGGCCGAGCGCACCGGTTGCTGTGGCTGTCGCGGCCGCTGTCTCGACCCGCAGTGAGTCGACAAACATCCTGCGATCCGCAAAATGCAGTCGTGCAACGGAGGGAAAAACGCGAACGCTGTCCACCACGGAGCGATCCACGTGAAGACCAACGCTGCCCCGTAAGTTCGCTAGGGAATCGCCAGCGACGTCAACCTGGTACGCACCATTCAGCCGCGTTGCGATCGCGCCGGATCCGCTGATCAATTGCGCTACATTCAGCGCGCTGAATTGTCCCGTACCGCGCGCCGCGACCGTTGGAGTGTCGATATCCACGATCCCGCTGAAGCTGAACGCACCACTCGCGCCTTGGAGCGCCGCCGCAAGCTGGAGATTCGCAATCGTGCCCTTCGCCTGAATCGGTCCGCTGACCAAGCCATTCAATCGAAGCTTCGGGTACGATCGCGCCAACATCGATAGGGACAGAGGTTGGGCATCCAGATCAACGTCATACGTCATGTACCGCGCGCCCCAAGTAACGCGACCGTCGCCGATCAGATGTGACGGATCACCCGGACCATCACGGTGCAGGATGTCAGCATTGGCAAAGCGGAGATCCAGCCACGACGAATCGAGTGTCGCGGTGCCAGCGATCGTCCCACGCAGATGCGGGAAGCTCGGAAAGAGATACTCGATCGAGCGGAGATCGAGTGATTGCACGTTGGCGTGAAAGTCGTGGAATGCCGTGACTGCCGGAACCAGAATATCCAGTTCGCCCTTGCCGCCAAAGTGCGACTCGGCTCCGCGCACGTGGGTGTCTCGCCACCTCACCTGTGCATCGTCCACCACGAAGTGGTTCACCGGCCCGCCTCGGCCGCGCACGGCGCCATAGAGCTGACCACGCCAGTCTACCGGGAATGGCTTACCGTTGAGCGTCCGAAGAAAATCGAAATCCAGCGGCGATGCATCCAGACGGACGTCCTTAACGACGAGCACCGGCCCGCCAACTCCGAACGTCATGTTGCCGCGCACGAGTGAGCCTGTGCTTCGCACGTCCATGTCCGCGAGCTTGTAATCGATGACGCGAAGATCTCTTTCGTTGCGAATCGTCAGATTGACGCTGCCGCCGCCCGTGGTAGGTAAGGTGGGGTACACCCAGTTCACGTCGTTCAGGGAGACAGAATCCCCGCGCACCGCGATGTCCACCCGGAGCGGAAGGTCGTTGCCCCACCACAGTTTCCCTTTGCCGCTCCCCGTCGAGCCGGGCAGGTCAAAGTGGGGTACGTCCACCCAGATCGAGTCGCCCAGGTTGCGGGCCTTTGCGGCAACCACGTTCCGGAACACAAATGGCGGATCACTCTCCTTCACATCGAGCGAGTCGATGGCGAAGAATCGGCCGACTTTGTCGCTGTCCGGATCGGCGATTCGCATGTGCGACGCGAAAGCGCGGACGTTCGTCCATCGCCACGTGCGGGCGTAGCTTCTCTTACCATCATCGATGATCTGGCGGATCTCCTTGTCCGGCCGGCTGAGCGTGTATCGCACGGCGCTATCGCGTTTCGCGCCCCGCAGCGTATCGTCCGGATGCCACGGCATTTGGAGTACGAAATGCGCGCCCGTCACACGAGCCGAGTCAATCACGACGAAATCGCCAAAGCTGCGGCCCGGGGCCTTGGGCCCCTTTGCCCGCTCGTCGTAGCTCTTGAAAATCTCCTTGAAGTTCCAGCGCCCGTTCTCGTGCTGGCGCAGGTACACTGCCGGATGCTCGACATCGATGTGGCGGATCCAGATCCGCTTGTCGATGATGTCACGCGGATCGTAGCTCAACGTCACCCGTCCCGTTGACACGAACATCGAATCGTCGTCGACATCGCGGATGGCAACGGAATCAATGGTGATGCCGGTGAGAAAACCGCCGCTGATCCGCCCGATGTAGATCCTGCCCAGGAATGCTCCTTTCAATTGCTGTTGCACGACCTTGCGCACCTGTTCGCGCCCGTAGTCAGTGCGCGTCACGACGAGCCCCGCGATGACCGCAACGAGACCCAACGCGAGGAGCACGCAAGCGCTGATCAGCGCCACGAGGCGACGACGCTTCATCCCTTAGAAGTCGGTGCCGATCGAAAAGGTGAGGGTCAGCTTGCTGAGAAAGGTATTCTTCTGTTGCGGTGCGTACGTGCCGGGACAGGTGGCATTAGGATCAACCTGCGTCCAACGGGTGAGGGTCTGGCCGTTAGGCGCGGTGATCGTCTGTTTCGCGACCAGACTCGCGATACTGTTGCCCGGCGCCACGCAATAGAGTGGCAGCGCGAAGCCGGTGACGGACTCGAAGCCACCGTTGTAGTACACGGGGCCCGCCGGCCGTGGGTACGGGTTATACCCCACATTTACCTGGATTGGCCCCACGGGGGAGAAGTAGCGGACGCCGATGCCCGGTGTCCACTTGAGTTGATCGAAGCCCAGATACGCGGTGCTGCTCTCGCGCCAGACCTGCCCGGCGTCCGTGAACAGCGTGTACTGAATCTGCTGAGGAAAGAACACGTCGCGGACGCGATACTCGAAATTCATCACGAAGAGCTCGTTTCCGCCGAGCGGAATGATACGGTCCAGCTGATCGCCTCGAATCCTGAAGTACGCGGTATCCTGCCTCGTAGACGTATAGACGGTGTCGACCGCTCCCGCGAGATACACGAGCGCACCCAACTCATTTTGCTGAAAACCGCGGACACTGTTCGCGCCACCGGCGTACAGGCGCTCTTGAGGCGGTATCAACCGAGCCCCGCTTCCTGCTGGATCGGCCGAGCTCGCGCCGCCCACGATGGCGCCGGCGCGAACTCGAACGGCAACGACCTTTGTGCCGCCCAGGCCCCGGTACCAGGAGCCGTCAATCGTACCCTTATTGAACGTCAACTGCGGATCCGTGCCGAGGAACTGTTGCGAGCTGCGCACCTCGGCACGAATGATCGTGCCATCTGTCGGGTCCACGGCGCTGTTGGTCCGGATGCGGGCGAGCGCCGCGTTCGCGATGGCGAGGGGCCGATCCCTGGCAGTGAGCTGCAGCTGCGAGGCTTGGTCGCATCGCCGGAACACGACACACAAGAGTGCTGGCTGCGCATCGGTTCGTCCGTACTCGAGCGTATAGCCTAACGTGAGCGGCGTCGGCAGTGGTCCCACATTCTTGGTGACCGAGACGGCACCGCCGATGAGCGTGGTCCGGAGATAGGCGAGGTATTCACTCCGCCGCTCACGGTATACCGAGTACGACGGCACTGCGCTTGTGCCGAACAGGGCAGGTTGGGTGAGCGTCGCGCCGACGTAGTAATTGAGTGTATCGCTGAACGTGTCGTTCTTCAGCGTCGGACAGAGATCAGGAGCAAAGGCAAGCGGACTACCGAAGCCGATCTTCGAGAGCTGGCCGGTGAGCTGCAGGCGCTTCGCCTCTCGAAGGAAATTCTTCTCCGTGTACACGGCGCGCGCCCGCACGCAATCGAGCGTCGCCCAGCCAAGCTCGCTGTCCACCTGCCGCATGTAGTCCTCGAGCAGGTTGACATGCAGATTCACGATCGAATCCGGGTGACCCTGTGCGCTGTCGCTACTCGGGAGCACCTCGACGTGCCGATATGCTCCCGTCGCATAGAGGTTTCGTTGGCCTGCGACGAGATCGCGCGATCGGTACAGCTCGCCCGGCCTGATGCCCAGCATCCGCACCACGATCGCGCTGTCGATCGCGACCGGCTTAACCGACGATGCCGGCTTGGCGTCAATATCGATCTTACCGTAATACGATCGGGGTCCCGGCACGGCGACCAAAGAGACTCGTGCTCGTAGCGAGTCAGTAAACGCCTCGAAATCGCGCAGCACGTCGGCGTGCGGATATCCATTGTTCTCCAGCCGGACGACCAGCGAATCCGCGAGCGCATTGAAGCGCACCACGTCAAACGGTTTGCCGACGCCGAGATCCAGTCCTTTCGCGATATTCCGGCGGTCCGGAACAGAATCAAGTCCGGAGAGCGACGCCGAATCGACGATGATCGGAGGGCCCTCGTTGATGAGGAATGCCACCTTCACCGCGTCATCGCGGACTTGCGTGAGTACCGTGTCGACGCGTGCGTTGTAGTAACCCGCATTCCGGTACAGCAGCTTGAGACGGTACACGTCGCGCGGCAGTTCGGTAGGATCGAGACAGCGCTTGGTGCCGAAGAGGTGCAGGTGACGGCGTGCCCACGATGACGCCGTCGTGTTGACCCGCAGCGCCAGATCCTTCGAGCTGAAGGCATGGTTACCGTGAAACGAAAGATCTACGACTTCCTTGTCACCGGGATCGCAAGCAACACTCTGCGACTGCGCGAACGACGGTAACGCGAGCAGCGCGATCGCGAGCATGCGCACCGCGACCTGGCGACCGAAACGACGCATCAACCGCTCGTTGGGCGCGAGGCGGCGCGATGGCAGGACATGGCGCCCGGACGCGCAGCGTACGGGGCTTTGTTGGCTGACATATATGGAATTGACGCTTCACGGCGGGATCGGGTAAGTTCTCGCGCTCCTTACGCTTCGTCAACTTGTCCCATGCGACCATTCCCGGCGGTCCTGTTGCTCGCAGTCGCCTGTCGCCGCGGTGAATCGGCGCCGCATCGGCACAGCCTGATCGACGCGCGCGACAACTACGATCCCCGGTCGCTCGATCCAGCTCTCTCCACCGACGTGCCCACGGGGCGTGCCGTCGGTTATCTGTTCGACGGGCTCACCGGCTTTTCGGCGGAGGCCCGTGTTCAGCCGGCGCTTGCCGAACGATGGGACGTGTCAGCCGATGGGCTCACCTACACGTTCCATCTGCGACGCGGCGTGACTTTTCACGACGGCTCACCCTTCCGGGCCGCTGACGTGGTCCGCAGCTTCGAGCGTGTCCTTTCACCGGCGACCCGTGGCGGTCGCGGAGAGCCGCTCTACCCCATCCGAGGCGCACGCGATTACGCCGCCGGAAAGGTGCAGTCGATTGCCGGGCTCGCGGCCCCCAACGACAGTACCGTCGTCGTCAACCTGGCCTCGCCAAACGCGATCTTCATCAAGCTGCTGGCCATGCCGGTCGCATCCATCGTGCCTAACAATACAGTCGGCAGCTTCGGCGAGCATCCAATCGGAACCGGGCCCTGGCGGCTCGTCGAATGGCGGCACGACGATTACCTGCTATTCGCGCGCAATCCGTCATACTGGGCCGGCGCACCCAAAGCCGAATCCCTCCGCGCGCGTGTCGTCGCCGAGCCCAGCACAGCCGTTGCCGAGTTCCAGGCCGGCAACGTGGATGTGATCCAGGTTCCGCCCGAGGAGGTGGCGCGCTGGCGCCTCGATCCCTATAAGCGGCGGCATCTCGCCACGACGCCCGCGTTAGAGCTCGTGTACATCGCGATCAATACCAGGCGCGGCCCGCTGAAGGATCCTCGCGTCCGGCTGGCCATCAATCATGCGATTGACGGCGGCGCGATTGTGAAAGACCTGCTCAACGGTGCGGCGACTCGGGCAGCGGGCGTCATTCCGCCAGCGCTCGGTGGCTACGACAGTACGCGCAGGCCGTACGCATTCGACACGGCCGGAGCAAAGCGACTCCTCGCGCAAGCCGGTTATCCGGGTGGCATCGATGTCGAGCTGTGGACGTCCACCACGCCGATCTTCGTGCGAATTGCCGAAACTGCTCAAGCCTATCTGCGCTCTGCCGGAATACGCGCCAGGATCGTACAGCGCGAATCGGCCGCGGCGCGCGAAGCGGCACGCAACGGGCAGGTGGACATGATCGTGAAGGATTGGTATGCCGATTATCCGGACGCAGAGAATTTCCTCTTCTTCCTGTTGGGTAGCGCCAACGCGGGTGTCGGTGGAAACGTCTCCTTCTACTCCAATCCGGAGTTCGATCAGCTCATCGCGCGGTCGCGTCTGGAGCAGGACGAATCGAAGCGGAACGCGCTGTATCGCGCCGCTGATTCGATCGCCTTCGGCGATGCACCGATGGTGTTTCTCTATTTCGCCGACGAAGAGTTGGCACTGCAGCAGTGGCTTCGCGGATTCCGGCCACCGGTGATCTTCAACGGTGAGCGATGGCTCGGCGCACGGATCGACACGGCGTACAAGGAACGCTGAGTCGTGACCTCGTTCATCGCTCGACGATTACTGCTTGCAGTTCCGACTTTGTTCGGCGTGCTCGTTGTCGCGTTCCTGCTCCTCTATGTGGCCCCGGGCGACCCGGTCACGGCGATGATCGGCGAGCGCGCGGACCCTGAAACCATCGCGCGATTGCGTGCCGAGCTCCGCCTCGATGACCCATTACTCATTCGGTTCGCTCATTACGCCGGTAATGTCCTGCGAGGCGATCTCGGCACCTCCTACATCACGAACCGACCCATCAGTCGCGAGATTGCCGAGCGCTTTCCCAAAACGCTGCAGCTGGCTGTCGCCGCCATGATCCTGGCAACGGCTGTCGGCGTGTCGCTCGGGGTCGTCAGTGCCCGACGGCCCGGCGGGTGGGTCGACCGCATTGCGTTGGGCATCTCCTATTTGGGAATATCATTTCCGGTATATTGGGTCGGACTCCTGCTCATTCTGCTGTTCGCGATCGGCCTGCGCTGGCTGCCACCGTCGGGGTTTGGTGGACTTGTGTACCTCGTCCTGCCGGCAGCCACCCTCGGCATGCGCTCGATCGCCTTCCAAGCCCGCATGACTCGCTCGGCTATGATGGAGGCGCTCAGCACCGATTTCGTGCGCACCGCGCGCGCCAAGGGTGTCAACGAGTGGTCGGTGACGCTGCGACACGCGCTGCGCAACGCGCTCATTCCGCTGATCACGATCGTCGCGCTCGATTTCGGCGCATATCTCACCGGCAGCATTCTTACCGAAACAGTCTTCTCGTGGCCGGGCATCGGACGCTACGTCGTCAACGCTATAGCCCGCCGCGACCTACCAGCGATACAAGGAGCGGTGCTCTTTCTGAGCGTTGTGTTCGTTCTCGTGAATCTGCTCAGCGATCTCGCCTATGCGAAGGCGGATCCGCGCGTATCGTACTGACACCTCGGCGCGGTGCGGCGCCTTCAGGCTGTCGACGTGAAGCCGCCCGGATGCCGCGACCTCAGCTTCGCATCGTTCGCGGCTGCGATCTCGTCGAGCGAGATGCCCACACTGTCCGCCGTGATCGCGAGACACCACAGCGCATCGCCGAGTTCCTCGACGAGAGCAGGGCGGGGCACCTGGCGGCGCTGGAAAACACGCTTGCGAACGAGGCCCAGCACCTCTCCAGCTTCCTCGGCCAAACCAGCCGCGGCGTCGACCAGGCGCTCGTCGGCCGAGAGCGCCGAGTTGATCGTACGCCGGGCGCTGCGTTGGTATTCCTCAAGAGTCATGTGCGATCGAGGTGAGGGTACGCCCGCGCGCCGAACGCGCTAATCGTCCTTTTGGCCGAAGATCGCCATGTTCGAGCTATGCCCCGGCGCGACCTTCTTATCAGGATACATCCAGTGCACCGCCTGATTCACTGCGGTCGCCGCCTCACCGAAGCCTGTCGCGATCAGCTTGAGCTTCCCGGGGTATTTCGTGATGTCGCCCGCGGCGTAGATACCCGGCCGGCCCGTGTCCATCGTGCTCGTCACCACAATCTCGTCATTCTCGAGTTGCAGTCCCCAATCGGCGATCGCGCCCATATCGCTGACGAAGCCCAGCATCGGCAGAACTACGTCCGCCTCCACCTCGCGTGTCGCCTTCGTTTTCACGTCGCGCAACACGAGATGCGTGAAGCGATCAGGCTCCGCTCGACACAGGATGTCATGCAGCTCGTGGAAGGTGAGCAGCGCCGCCGCGCCCGTTTCTGCCGCTGCGCGGAATTGCGCCACGGTCGCGTCGTGCGCCCGAAAGCGATCACTGCGATGTACGATCGTAACGTGCGATGCGCGGTCGAGCAGCTGCGTTCCCCAATCGAACGCGGAGTCGCCCGCGCCGATGATCACCACACGCTGGTGGCGAAAGGCGTCGGGGTCGGTAACCACGTCATAAACGCCGCGCCCGTACCAGGATTGCGCGCAGGGGTGCGGCAGCCGACGCGGAGAGAACGCGCCGATGCCGGCGGCAATGACGATAGCCTTGGTGGGAAAGCGGTCCCTGTCCGTGACCAGAACGAAGCCGTTTCCCTCTTCCTCAAGACCAACGACGCGCTGTAGCAGGTGAATTGGCTCATGGAACTGGCGCGCCTGCTCGGCGAGCTCGCGCACCAAATCCTTCGCCAGCACCTTCGTGAAGCCCGCGACGTCGAAGACGTACTTCTCCGGATACAACGCCGTGAGCTGTCCTCCCGCTTCCGGGAGAGCGTCGACGATCTGTGCTGACACGCCACGCATCCCCGAATAAAAAAGAGCGAAGAGCCCGGCGGGCCCTCCGCCAATGATCGTGACGTCCTTGTGCGGCTGAATCATCGGGTAACGTTCGCCACGGGCAGTTCGCGAGACAAGCGCGGATGCGCTCATCCGGATCGGCGGTGCTCTTTTCGCGAACTTCTCTCCGCGGCAGATTAGCTTCTGCCCCATGCGCATCTACACCAGGACGGGAGACGAGGGCGACACGGGCTTGTTCGGCGGCGGGCGCGTGCCGAAGAGCCATCCTCGAGTCGAGGCGTACGGCGATGTCGACGAGCTGAATGCGTCGATCGGATTCGCGCGTTCGATCGAGATCATGCCGCGCATCGATGAGGTGCTCATACCGATCCAGCGCGATCTATTCGCCTTGGGGGCCCTCCTCGCCACCCCCGATACCGACAAGATGAGGCAGCATCTCGTGAAGGCGCGCATTGGTGAGGACCGGATCGCGGAGCTCGAGAGCGCGATTGATCGGGGCGACGACGAGCTGGAGCCCCTGCGATCCTTCATCGTGCCCGGAGGTACTCCGAAGGCCGCCGCCCTCCACGTCGCGCGCACAGTCTGCCGGCGTGCCGAGCGACGCGTCGTTGAATTGCAGACAGGGGCCGAGATCCCGCAGTTGGTCGTGGTATATCTCAATCGTCTCTCCGACCTGTTGTTCACGCTCGCGCGCGTCGCGAACAGGCGTGGGGGCGCCGGCGAGGTGACGTGGTAGAGATCCGGCTGCCGACGTACACCGTCACGATTGCCCGCGGCGCCCTCGGCATGCTCGGCGACCTCGTCGCCGCTGCCGCCCCGGCGCACCGCTATGCGATCATTACCGACGCTAACGTCGGCCCGCTGTACGGTGATCGCGTCCGGCAGGAGCTCGGAGCGGAGCGCACCCGCGTCTTCACGATTCCCGCGGGCGAGTCGTACAAGACGCGCGACACCTGGGCGACCCTCACAGATGCCCTCCTCGGCGCCGGCTTCGGGCGCGACTCGACGATTATCGCGTTAGGCGGTGGTGTCATCGGCGACGTAGCCGGCTTCACTGCGGCCACGTTCATGCGCGGCATCCCTGTCGTGCAGGTGCCGACATCGTTGCTCGCCATGATCGACGCGTCCATCGGTGGAAAGACAGGGGTCGATACGCCTGCGGGAAAGAATCTCGTAGGTGCATTTCACCAACCGGCCGCGGTCATCGCGGATCCGGATGTTCTGGGCAGCCTGCCGAGCGAGCATCTGAGCGCCGGCCTCGCTGAAGCGATCAAGCACGGCGTCATCGCCGATGCCGACCACTTCTCTGAGGTCGTCGAGATGGCGCCGCGTATCGTCGGCGGGGGTGCGCGGCATGCCACGGACATCGTCGCCCGCAGTGTTGCAATCAAGGCTGATGTGGTGCGCCGCGACGAACGCGAAGGAAGCATTCGCAAAATCCTGAACTTCGGCCATACGCTCGGGCACGCGATCGAGCTGCAAGCCGGCTACAAGATGCTGCACGGACACGCGATAGCGGCGGGAATGGTCCTCGAGAGTCGACTGGCCGAGCGGCTGGGGGTTGCCGAACGAGGCATTGCCGATCGGCTGCGCCAGGCAGTTCATCGTGCCGCTTTGCCGAGCGAACGTCCCGCTGCTCAACGTCCGGAGGACCTGCTCTCGGCGACGCGAAGTGACAAGAAGACGCGAGGCGGTGCAGTGGAATACGCACTGCCCCAGAAAATCGGCTCGATGGCCGGTGCTGATCGCGGGTGGACCATCGCCGTTCCTGACGAGGCGGTACTGGAAGTGTTGCGGTGATGGGGGCGCCCGGTACAAGCGCCTCTGCGATCCGTCTGGGGATGCCTGCCTCGCCGGCAATGGGCGATGGCGGGCTCGCCCGTGGCCCTACACTTGCCGCAGAGGCGCGCAACCCGACCGATCGACGACCATGTCCTCATTCGCCACTTACCTGATCGGCTTTATAGTCCTCATCATTGGACTCGCGTTCGCCGCGTACCTTCTCAACGTTCCTGGCACCTGGATAGGGGTCGGTATCATCGTGCTGCTTGGCCTAGGCATTCTCATGGCCACCAGCCGCACGAAACCGCGCGACCCGCCAGCACCCCCGCCCAACAAGCCGCCAGTGGTCTGACCGTCGGGCGACCGCAACCAGACCACGGTGCCCTGAACAGTGTTTCCAGCAGCGGCCAATGCCGCCTGCCGACACAAGCTCGGCCGCTGCATATGTTTCTCAGCCACTCGGTGAGTAACCTGCAAATAGCTGTCAAATCAACAGATACATAAACAAACGCTGCCATCGCGGCCAATATGGCGCAAATTGCTTGTTGACGCATTGATAGCCTCCCATTATCCTGGCGCTCCCTGCAACTCGCCACGAGCAGAAGCATGCTCGTACCCAACCACCCGTCTGGTAAGGGGCGTGTATGGAGCAAGTGACCGAAACCAGGTCCACGAAAGGGTATTTCCGCTCGTCTCCCTCCACCGCGTTCGATCAGTACCTGCAGGATATTCAGAAGCTTCCGCTGATAAGTGACCCTGAGGAGGAACGCCGTCTCGCCCGGCGCGCCCAGAAGGGTGACGAACGCGCCGCCGAGCGGTTGGTCACGGCGAATCTCAGATTCGTCATCTCATATGTGAAGAAGTATCAGGGACACGGGCTCGATCTTGCCGAGCTCGTCGCGATCGGGAATGAGGGCCTGCTGAAGGCCGTGCGGAAATTCGATCCCGATCAGGGCGTGAAGTTCATCTCGTACGCGGTGTGGTGGGTTCGGCAGGCGGTGCTCAAAGCGCTCGCGGAGCAGACTCGCTCCGTGCGAATACCGCTCAATCAGAACTCACAGCTCATCAGGCTTGCACGCGCCGAGACCGTGCTCGCGCAGGTGCTGAAGCGCGATCCGACAGAAGACGAGATCGGTCGGTTGCTCGAGGAATCACCTGAGCAGATCCGCGCCGCCAAGCAGATGTCGGCCACCGAAGTCTCACTTGACGCGCCGATCGACCGCTCCGATCGCGAGGCGTCCACTCTCGGCGAGCGCTTCGCCGGCGTGGACGGCACCGAGATCGAAGAGGTAACCGACTACAAGTTGATGCGAGAGTTCATCGACCGGGTATTTAAGAAGTACCTGACGCCTCGCGAACGAAAGATTCTCTACCTCTACTATGGACTCGAAGAGGGCTCCGAAGCGATGACGCTCGAGCGGATCGGGGCGCTCATGGGCGTCACTCGCGAGCGTATCCGGCAGATTCGCGAGCGCGCCTTCGAGAAATTGCGTGAGTCGCCTGACGGTCGGGCGCTGGCGGGGTTCTGGGCAGCATGAGTCGGTGACGCACCCCGTCGGTGCGTCGTAAACGGGGGGGACGGCGGTTGCCGTCCCCCCTTCGTTTAGTGTGGCTAACTGCCGGGCATTGGCCCCGGATCGCGATAACTTTCTGCCGCACACCACTACGCTTCTACGCCTGACGTCATGACTGAGCGCGCGGCAGTTTTCATCGATCAATCCGGCAGACGGTGGCGCCACATCAGACGCATCGCCATCGTCGCCGGAGTGGTTACGACGCTCATCGGCCTGGTCCTGGTCGTCAGCATCCTCATCCCTCCCCTTCTTCCCGAGCTGCACCCGGCTGCCGCCACGATCAGCAAACCGGTGACATCCAAGCTCCAGCGCGAGCGCAATTACTGGCGCCGGAGATATCGCCAGCTCACATCGAAGCTCGGTACGCCGCCGAGAGCGCGTCGACCGGAGACCATACCGATACGGTCGCTCGCCAGCGCCAAAGAGGCGCCACGCGGCAAGCCGATCGTCGCTGGTTTCTTCGTGAATTGGGACGACAACTCATTCGAGTCGTTGAAACAGAATCTGAAGAAGCTCGACTGGGTCGTCCTCGAGTGGGCGTTCGTCGCCCCCGGCGGCGATTCACTGATCATCGACATCAAGCCTCAGATCACGCAGTTGCTGCGGACCGTGCCGCCGGAGTCGCGGCCCAAGCTCCTGGTGATGGTCAGCAACTTCGATACGACACAGAAGAGCTTCCGCGCGCCGACGCTTCGCAACCTGCTCACGCGGCCAGCCGCCCGCACTCGCGCGATCGCGCAGCTGACGGCGCTCATCGATCGCGACACGCTCGCTGGCGCGGTGGTCGATTTCGAGGATGTACCGGGACTGCAGAACGCTTCACTGCAGTTCACGAAGCAACTACATGACACGTTGAGCGCGCGCCGCCTGATTACGGCCGAGGCTGTGCCGTCGTATGCCAGCGCGGATGAACTGCGCGCCCTCGTCCCTCTCACCGATGCGATGTTCGTGATGCTCTTCGACGAGCATTACGGCGCCAGCGTTCCCGGTCCGATCGCAAGCCATCAGTTCTACTACGACCGCGCGCAGGCGATAGCCGCGACGGTGCCCCCGCGCAAGCTGATCCTGATGATGGGTGGCTACGGTTACGACTGGAATGACGTGCCCCCCGCCCCAGGCCACGCGAAGGCAGCCGAGGAACGCACCTTTCAGGATGTGATCACGGCGTTGCGCGACAGCGGCGCGACGATGCACTTCGATCCGGCATCTCTCAATCCGTACATCACGTACACGAGCCCTGATTCCACGGACCATATGGTGTGGTATCTCGACGGTGTCACCGCCTACAACGAGATGCGCGTGGCTTCCGTCGTCGGCGCGGCCGGCGTCGCCGTTTGGCGGCTTGGCTCCGAGGACCCGTCGTTGTGGCGCGCCGTCGGTGAGCAGCGCGTGCCCGAGAACCCCGATAGTCTCCAGAGCGTACCGCCGGGCTACTATCCCGAGATCGAGTCCAACGGCGAGATCCTCCGCGTGCGCGCGCGACCCACAAGTGGCATGCGGCGTCTGACCGTCGACCCTCGTTCGGCACTCGTGCTCGGCGAAGCGTTCACGTCGTACTCGACTCCTTTCATCGTCCAGCGGTACGGCGTGCAAGCAGAACATCCGCACTGGGTCGCACTCACATTCGACGACGGCCCGAGTGTGTGGACCGCACCGATACTGGACACACTGGCCTCTCGCGGCGTCAAAGCCACCTTCTTTGTGATCGGACAGAACGTCGAGACGAGGTCGGCGCTCCTACGTCGTGAGTATGCCGACGGTCACGAGATCGGAAATCACACGTGGTCACATCCCAATCTCGGCCTGACGAGCGCCGTCGTAACGCGAATGGAGATCGATGCCAACGAGCGGTTGATAGAGGCGCTCCTCGACCGCAGCACCGCGCTCTTTCGTCCGCCGTATTTCGGTGATGCTGAGCCCACGACCGAGAGCGAGCTCGTGCCCGTCGCTATCGCGTCGGAGAAGAACTACCTCACCGTCGGCCTGCACGTCGATTCCGAGGACTGGCGCGATCCGCCGCCGGACACGATCATCGCCAACGTGCTCGCGGCGCGACCGACTCCCGGTACTCCCGATTCGATTGCGACGTGCCGCGATACTCTCGGACGCAAGGATTCCCGCGCCTGCAATGTCATCCTTCTGCACGATGGCGGCGGCAATCGCGGCAACACACTCGAGGCGTTGGGCCGGCTGATCGACTCGCTCCGCGCGCGCGGCGATACCATCGTGCTCGTGTCGGAGCTGGTCGGCCTTGATCGCAGCGCCGCGATGCCGCCGGTAACGGCGGTCGGACAGTTTGGCAGGATCGTCGAGGCCACCGGCTTTGAATTGTACGGCGGCGTCGAATGGTCGATGTTCTGGGTCTTCACGATCGCGGTAGCACTCGGCATCGGCCGACTCGGGATCATCAGCCCACTCGCCATTACCCAGCGCATCCGAGGGCATCAGCGCCGCGGTGAGCCGACATCGTTCGCGCCACCGGTCACCGTCATCGTTCCGGCGTACAACGAGGAGCGCGTGATCGTGCGCACGATTCAAAGTCTGCTCAGCCAGGAATACCGCGGCGCCATTCAGGTCGTGGTCGTCGACGACGGGTCCCGCGATGATACGCACCGCGTCGCGCGCGATGCCTTTGCGGGCAATCCGCAGGTGACGGTGCTGACGAAAGCGAATGGCGGCAAGGCGAGCGCTCTGAACTTCGGGCTCTCGCGCGCTCGCCACGACGTCGTCATCTGCCTTGATGCCGATACGCTGTTCGCCCGAGACACCGTGGCCGAGCTGGTACAGCCGCTTGCTGATCCGTCCGTGGGCGCGGTAGCGGGCAACGCGAAGGTCGGCAATCGAATCAACATCGTCACGCGCTGGCAGGCGTTGGAGTACGTCACGAGTCAGAATCTCGACCGCCGGGCATTTTCCCTCCTCGACTGCATCACCGTCGTGCCCGGTGCCGTAGGTGCGTGGCGGCGCGACGCTATCCAGCGCGCAGGCGGTTTCCGCGCAGATACTCTGGCCGAGGATCAGGACCTCACCCTCTCGGTGCGGCGCGCGGGCTTTTCAGTTGCCTATGCTGACGGTGCGGTGGCATATACGGAGGCACCAGACACGCTGCGCGCACTCGCGAAGCAGCGCTTCCGCTGGTCGTTCGGTACGCTGCAATGCGCGTGGAAGCACCGCGACGTCCTCTTTCGGTGCGGGTCCCTCGGCTGGATCGCGTTGCCAAACGTGTGGCTCTTCCAACTCCTGTTGCCGGCGTTGTCGCCACTCGCCGATCTGATGTTCGTGTGGAGTCTTGTTTCCGTGTGGCTCACCAAACAGGAACATGGAGGCACGTACGCGCTGACCAATCTCGAGCAAGTACTGGCGTACTACGCGGTATTTCTCCTCGTCGACTGGGCCGCTGCGATGATCGCGTTCCTGATGGAGCCCGGGGAAGACAAGTTGTTGAGCTGGCTGATCTTCATTCAGCGTTTTGCGTATCGACAGGTCATGTATTGGGTCGTCGTGCGCTCGTTCGCCGCCGCTTTCCGTGGTCACGTCGTCGGTTGGGGGAAGCTGGAGCGCAAGGGCTCCGTCGAGGCGATGGCATCATAGCGTCCGGTGTCGCACGTTGGCGCTACGGAATCCCGAGGCACAATCCTTCCGATTGCCTGAAGCGTGACCGAGCCGCGATGCACTATTCCAGCATTCGTCAATATCAATGCCGACGATGCGGACGCCGCCGCGCGCGCCCTAATCGATGTGGGGGCGGGCCGTTTCGATGTGCAGCGGGTCGATCCGAGCACGCTCAAAGATCACGTCCGTCGCGCGGTCAGCACCGGCGCCACACGATTGGTCGTTGCCGGCGGTGACGGTACGATCGGAACCACGGCTGATGTGATCGTCGGCTCCGGTATCGAGCTGGCGATCCTCCCGGCTGGTACGCTCAATCACCTGGCGAAGGATCTCGGCCTGACCGAGGATCTGGAGCGCGCCGTGAGCGACGCCGTCAGCGGAACGACGAAAGCGATCGACGTCGGCGTCGTGAACGACCGCATCTTCCTGAACACCAGCAGTGTCGGCGCATACGTCATTTTCGTGCGCGTGCGCGAGCGCTGGCGTCCGCGCGTCGGCTATTGGGTGGCGTCGATTATTGCGGCGCTGCGCATCCTCACCAGTCTTCCGAAATACCGCGTCGTTGTCGACGTGGAGGGAGTGAGGCGCGAGTACCTCACGCCGCTCGTCTTTGTCGGCGTTGGAGAGCGGGAGCTGAGGCTGCCGACACTCGGTGCCCGCATCCCGGGCGGCAGGCGGGGTCTGCACGTCATGGTCGTACGCTCGAGCACCGGCGCGCGACTGGTGGCGTTGGCGCTGGCCGCGGCGGCGAAGGGAGTCCGCGCGGTCTCGCGTACGCCGCACCTCGATGCATTCTTCGTCGACCGCTGCTCCATCGAGCCGCGGCGCGGTACGAAGGTGGGCTCCATCGCCGTCGATGGCGAGATCGTTGCGGCGTTCCCGCCCTTGAGATACGAGCTCGTTCGCGACGGGCTGATGGTCGTGGTCGGACAGGCCGATTGAAGGTACGGCGTCTATAATTCCGGGGTGGCTCCCACCGCTCTCGCGCGCCTCCGCTGCTGCCCCATGCGCCCTCCGGTGCGCTTGCCCGACACGACCGTCCGATGAGCGCGGCGCTGCCGGATCGTTTGGCGTCTATTGTCGGTGAACGCCGCGTGCTCGCGCGCCGCGGTGAGCTGCTGACTTACACGTCGGACGGCCTTCCTGGCTACCGTAAGCTGCCGTCGCTCGCCGTATTTCCGGGCAGTCGCGATGAGGTGGTCGCGGTCATCCGCGAGCTCGCGCGCGCTGGCGTACCATTCGTTCCTCGCGGCGCAGGCACGGGGCTCTCCGGCGGCGCGCTCGCCGACGATTGCGTCGTGGTTGGTCTCAACCGCCTCACTCGCATCCTCGACATCGATCCGGAGAACGCACTTGCCGTCGTCGAGCCGGGTGTCGTGAATGTCGCGTTGAGTCGAGCGGTGAGCGACTTCGGCTTGCATTACGCGCCCGACCCCTCCAGTCAGACGGCGTGCACGATCGGCGGCAACGTGGCCGAGAATGCCGGCGGCCCACACTGCCTCAAGTACGGCGTTACGCTGAATCACGTCGTGGCGCTCACCGTCATCTTACCCGATGGTGAGATTGTGGCACTCGGCGGGGCCAACGGCGAGCAGGAAGGGTATGATCTGGTCGGCACTTTCATCGGTTCGGAGGGATGTTTCGGTGTCGCGCTGGACGCGACCGTGAAGCTCACGCGCACGCCCGAGGCTGTACGCACGCTGCTGGCGGACTTTCTATCGCTCGATGCGGCGGCGCAGGCCGTATCCGCGATCATCTCCAGGGGCATCGTTCCCGCGGCGATGGAGATGATGGACAACGCGACCATCCGTGCCGTCGAAGCATCGATCTACGCCGCTGGCTATCCTACCGACGCGGCGGCCGTGCTCCTGATCGAGCTCGACGGGGCGCTCGCCGGCCTGGAGGCGGACGTCGTCGCCGTGGAGGAGCTGTGCGCCCGGGCGGGAGCGCGCGCTGTACACGTCGCGCGGGACGAAGCCGAGCGCGCCCGACTTTGGCAGGGCCGAAAGAAAGCGTTTGGCGCGATGGGGCGCATTTCGCCACATCTCGTCGTGCAGGACGCCGTCGTGCCTCGCACCAGACTGCCCGCCGCCTTGGCCGCGATCCACCGGATCGCCGAGCGGTACGGAGTCAAGGTATGTAATGTCTTTCACGCCGGCGATGGCAATCTGCATCCCAATATCGGCTACGACGCCGACGATCCCGAGGAGTCGGCGCGTGTGCACGCTGCGATGCGCGAGATAATGGAAGTATGCATCGAGCTCGGTGGCACCATCACCGGCGAGCATGGCGTCGGATTGGACAAGCTCCAGTACATGGACGCGATCTTCTCTTCCGAGTCGCTCGATGCCATGTGCGCCCTGCGCGGCGTCTTCGATCCCGAACGCCGTGCCAACCCGGCGAAGGTGGTGCCGATGCACAGTTGCCGCGAATGGACGATGGCAGCCGCCGCGCGTGAGGGGAGCACGAGTCCGCGATGACCGTCGCGCCGCCGCCCTGTTCCGCGGAAACGTGGGAGATTGCGGAGCAACTTCGTGAGGCGCTGTCTCGCCGAGCTCCGGTTCGGATCACGGGCGCCGGCACGTGGTTGACGGCGAACCGCCCGGTGCGCGCATCGACAACGCTATCGGTCGCCGCCCTCACCGGAATCGCGGAGTACGAGCCCGGCGATCTCACGCTCACGGCGCGGGCCGGCACATCCCTCGACGAAATCGGCCGCGTCACCGCCGGGCACGGGCAATGGCTCACGCTTGACCCGTTTGGCAGCGACGCCGGCACGATCGGCGCCACCGTTGCCACGGCTTCGGCGGGACCACTCGCTCAGGCCTTCGGCACGCCGCGCGATCTCGTGCTCGGCGTCGAGTTCGTCACCGGCAAAGGTGCGGTGGTGCGAGGCGGCGGGCGCGTCGTCAAGAACGTCGCCGGCTTCGACCTCACGCGCCTCTGCACCGGATCGTGGGGAACTCTCGGCGTCATCACTGAGGTGACGGTGCGCCTCCGCGCCCGACCGGAAGTCGACGAGACGTTGGTCGCGGCGATCGATGATCGAACATTCAGCCGGAACATCTCGTCCTGGCGGCGGTCGGCGCCATTCGTGCCGCTGGCTCTGGAGCTGCTTGACGCTCGCCTTGCAGGCCGCGTGGGACTACATGACGGCCCCGTGCTCCTCGCGCGCATCGGTGGTAATGAAAGCGCCGTACGCGCCCAGCGATCGTCCTTGCGTGAGCTCGCCGGAGACGCGGTCGTCACCGACCCCGCCGTCTGGCGCGTCCTGCGCAGCGCCGAGCCGGAGGCGGCGATTGTCGTGCGGTTTTCCGCGAGAGCGTCGGAGTTCGCGGCGGTGTACGCCGACGCGCGCGAAATCGCCGCCGCCGGCGACGCGTACGTTCACGCCACCCCTGCACGCGGCATCGCACGCGTCGTGATCCCACTCGATGCGCACGATCATGCTCGCGCTGTCGAGCTCTCGTCGTTGGCACTCGACCGACCCGTACGCGGCGCACGAATATGCGAGCGGCTGCCGGCGGACTCGTGGGCCCGTGTCGCCTCGCCGATCGCTGACCGGCTGTCGCGTGGCATCAAGCAGGCGTTCGATCCGGCGGGCATTCTCAACCCGGGCATTCTCGGGGAGGCCGCACCGTGACGGCGCTGTCAGAGCAAGGGCCGCGCTGTGCCCTTCCCGATTCGCCGCTCGCGCAAGCGCGCGCGGGGATCGACGCGTGCGTCCACTGCGGATTCTGCCTGCAGGCGTGCCCCACGTATCTCGCTCTCGAGGACGAGAACGACAGTCCGCGCGGCCGCATCGTGCTCATGCGATCACTGCTCGAGGGCGATGTTCCGCTCAGCGACGAATCACTTCACACGCACATCGATCGTTGTCTCGGCTGCCGCGGCTGCGAAACGGTGTGTCCCTCCGGTGTTCCGTATGGCCATCTGCTCGAGGCCACGCGCGCCACGTTCGCGCAGGTGTCGTCGCTGCCCTTCGTCGCGCGTGTAATCCTCGCCGTGTTTTCGCGTCCGCGTTTGCAAAGCGTCGTCATGTCGGCATCGCGCCTGCTGCGCGCCAGCCGAATTCCGCGGCTCTTGTCGCGACTCGGTGGACGGATGGGGTTCGGTATGGCGATGCTCGCGTCGACCAGCTCTCCCATCGCTCGAAAGCGCTACGGCGCGCGCGGCAGTGGCGAGCGAGGCTCGGTAGCACTGCTCACCGGTTGTGTCATGGAGGGGCTGTTCACCGAAACGAATCGCGCCACGGAGCGCACGCTCATCGTGAACGACTACTCGATCGTGCAGGCCGCGGGACAGCGTTGCTGCGGCGCCCTGCATGCGCATGCGGGCGATCCGGCCACTGCGAGAGACTTGGCGAAGCGGAACATCGAGGCGTTCGAGGCCGCCGGTACCGATCACGTGTGCGTGACCGCCGCGGGCTGCGGCGCGATAATGAAGGAATACGGGCATTTGTTGCATGACGATCCGGTGTGGGCGGCTCGCGCCCAGCGACTGTCGGCGCGTGTGCGCGATGTCAGTGAGCTGCTCGCGGCCGCCGGTCCCAGACGCGGTGGCCCGCTGCCGGTGCGTGTCACGTATGACGCGCCCTGCCACCTGCTGCACGCCCAACGCGTGGCCGTCCCGCCGCTGCAGCTTCTTGCGGCGATTCCGGACTTGGAGCTCGTCCCTCTCGTCGACTCCGATAAATGCTGTGGCAGCGCAGGCATCTACAATCTCATCGAGCCTGAGACGTCGAACGCGGTCCTCGCACCAAAGCTGGCGCACATCGCGGACACGCGCGCCGAGCTCGTCGCCACCGGAAATCCCGGTTGCCTGATGCAGATAGGCGCGGGACTCACGCGAGCGGGCCTGAAAACGCGCGGCGTGCATCCCGTCGACCTGCTCGACGCCTCCTATGGAAGCGCCGCTTGCCTCGACCGCGCGGCTCGCGATCCCGTGTCTGACGAGCTCGAATCCTGACGCAGCCTTCCATCTACGACCCTACCTGTTAGAGATTGCAGGATACGCGGCGCGTGACGTGGAGGTCAACGGCATCTTCGCCGATACAGTATGAGCCATCCTTCCGTTGTGCATCCTGATCCGGCGAGCGTCGGCGAGATCAGCGGCCGGAGCGTCGTTCTCGCCTACAGCAATGCGGCGAGCGAGTACGACGCACTCCGGCGACATGCGATCGTTGTCGACCGGAGCCACCGCGGCCGCCTGCGTTTGAGTGGTGAGAAGGCGGGGGAGATGCTCACCGGGCTCGTGACGAACGACGTCGGTGCTTTGCAGCCGGGCCAGGGCTTGTACGCTGTCGCACTGACGCCGAAAGGCCGGATCGTCGCCGACCTGAGGATCTTCGCCGAAGAAGGCTCGTTCCTCATCGACTGTTCCGCCCGCGCAACGGAGCCGTGGATGGCGATGGTGCGGAAATACGTGAACCCGCGCGTCGCGCCCTATGCCGACGAATCGGATCGGCTGCGCGATATCGGCGTCTTCGGCACGGAAGCGCGTCATGTGGTAGCGGAAATGACGGGCATTCAAGCCACGGCGCTGGCGCTGCTGCCGCCGTATGCTCACGCCACCGTCGCCATAGACGGCGCGCGCGTCCTCGTCGCGCACGTACCGGATCTGGCGTTGGACGGGTATGAGCTATTCGCCCCCGAGGACGCGCTCTCTCTCGTTTGGGAGCGGGCCCTGCGCGCGAAGGCGTTGCCCGCCGGACTCGAGGCATGGGAGATCGCGCGCGTGGAGGCCGGCCGTCCCGAGTACGGCATCGACATCGACGAGAGCACGATTCCACAGGAAGCGAATCTCGACGAGCTGCACGCCATCTCGTATACCAAAGGATGCTACGTCGGGCAGGAGGTCGTGGCACGCGTGCACTTCCGCGGCCACGTAAATCGTCATCTGCGCGGCCTCCGGTCGGCGAATCCGGAGCCGCCCCCGGCAAGGGCGCAACTGTTCGACGCCGATGGCCGGCAGATTGGGGATGTGCGTAGCGCTGTCGTGTCGCCGCGGCTTGGCGCAATCGCACTGGGCATGGTGCGGCGCGAAGTGGAGCTCGGCGCCACCGTGACCGCGCGCGACAGCGCAGGCGAGTGGCGCCTGGACGTCTGCGCGCTTCCGTTCACGAGCTGAGTGCCTCGCGCGCTCGTCACCGGCGCGACAGGTCTCGTCGGCTCGCACCTGGTCGAGCGGCTTCGCACGGCGCAATGGCAGACCCGCGCGCTCGTTCGTGCGCATTCCGGCGACACGGCGGTCGCCCGCCGAGAAGAGTGGCTGCGCTCACACGACGTCGAGCCTTGCCACGGCGACATCCTGGACGAATCGTCCTTTGTTTCCGCTGCAGCGGGATGCGACGTCATCTTCCATACGGCGGCGGTGATCACGGTCGCCGGTTCATGGGAAGACTATCGCCGGGTGAATATCGACGGCACGCGAAACGCAGTAGCGGCGGCGCAGCATTCGGGAGCGCGGCTGCTACAACTGAGCAGCGTTGCAGTGTACGGAACTGCTGCCAGGTATGCGACCGCTCGTCGCGTCGACGAGGACACGCCGCTCGCTGCTCTTCCTGAGCGCGCCTACTACGCCCGATCCAAGCGCGAATCCGAGGCGATCGTCTTCGACGCGCACCGCGACGGACGCATCTGGGCCAGCGCAGTGCGCCCGAGCGTGATCTACGGCCGGCGCGATCGCCAATTCGTTCCGCGCATCGCCAGGTTGCTGCGCTTCGGATTCGCTCCCGCTGTCGCTGGCGGACGTTCGACCATGGCGATCGTGCACGCCGCGAACGTTGCCGACGGCGCCTTCCTGGCCGCCACCAGCGACGGCGCCGTGGGTCGTGCCTACAACCTCGCGAACGACTTCGACGTCACGGTCGCGCACTTCCTGCGCCTCGCAGCCGAGGGTCTCGGTGTACGCGTGCGCCTGATCCCCGTGCCGTTCTGGTTGGCCCGCGCTCTCTTTCGCGGCGTGCGGATCGCCGCGAAGGCGGCAACCGGTGGACGATTCAGCATCGTCAGCAATTCCTCGCTCGGTTTCGTGACGAAAGACAACCCGTTTACGTCCGAACGCGCCAAACGAGAGCTCGGCTGGGTGCCCGCGGTCCGGCCCGACAAGGGCATTCCGGATGCCTTCCGCTCGTGGCGCCAGCAACAGTCCGCGAAGTGACGACGGGGCGCGACACCGTCGCGCCCCGTCTGCTGCAAACCGGCCACTCCGAAATGATCTGCGATCAGCCCTTCTTCTTCGTCGACGTCTTCTTGGTTGTCGTCTTGGTGGTCGTCGTCTTCGTGATCGTGTCCATCTTCGTGGTGTCCATCTTGTGCGTCGTGTCCATCTTCATCCCCGTGTCCGGCGCGGCGGCCGGAGCGGGAGCGGGAGCCATCGCGGGCGTCGTCGTGTCCTTGGCGGGTTCCTTCGACGAACAAGCCGCGACGACGAGCACTGCTGCGACAAGGGCCAGGCGCTTCATGCAGATCTCCTGAAGTAGGGTCGGTTTATACGCCAGCAGCGTGGTCCGTGCACGCAATCGGGGGTGCTCGGATTTGGCGGTGCGAAAACTACGGTCCCAGGTATAGCTGTCAAGAGCGCTCGCATCGGGCAAGTTTGCGCCTGCCAAGGGCTTCGTCGCTCCGGCCACACATCACTTGCAGCGGCGCCATCTGCATCGGCGTCCCACCTCACCGGCGACTTGCGGCGCCTTGTTTGCAGTCGCGCCCCATTGCGCCTCTAAGATCCTTTGCGGCAAATACTTAAGCCGCACACGCGCGCCGCTGGCCACGCCGTGAGAGCGCGCATAGCTTTCGGCAGCGCTCCAGGTCGTGCCGTCCCCTTTGCGTTCCCGTATGCCGGCAGACACGCTCGATCTCCTTCGCGATGGCGTCGTGCGCGGCGCCTGCCCTCACGACTGTCCCGACACCTGCGCCATGCTGGTGACGGTCGAGAACGGGCGCGCGGTGCGCGTGAGTGGCGACCGCACGCATCCATTCACGCAGGGATTCCTCTGCGCGAAAGTGAATCGTTACGTCGAGCGCACTTACCATCGCGATCGGCTTCTGCGTCCGCTCCGCCGCATTGGTCCCAAGGGAAGCGGTCAGTTTGCGCCGATCAGTTGGGATGATGCCATCGGCGAGGTCGCCAAACGATTGACGGATATCGCTGGCAGCGCCGATGGCCCGGAGGCGATCCTTCCCTACTCGTACGCAGGTACGATGGGGCTCGTCCAGGGCTCGTCGATGGACCGACGGTTCTTCCATTCGGTTGGTGCATCGCTGCTCGATCGCACGATCTGCTCGATGGCCGGTACCGTCGGAATGCGCATGACCGTCGGCGCGAACATCGGCGCCGACGGCGAGGGCATTCCCCAGAGCGATCTCGTGCTCCTCTGGGGCACGAATACGCTGACCTCCAATCCGCATCTGTGGCCATTCATCGTCGCCGCGCGCGAGCGCGGTGCGCGGATCATTGCCATCGATCCAATCCGAACCCGCACTGCGGCACAGTGCGACGAGTGGCTCCCCATCCGGCCCGGTACCGACGCGGCGCTCGCGCTGGGCATGATGTACGTGTTATTCGATCGCGATCTCACCGACGACGACTACATCGCGCGCCACACGCTCGGCGCGCCGGAGCTGCGGGAACGCGCACGAGAGTACTCGCCGGAACGGGTGGCGCGCATCACCGGCTTGTCCGCAGAGACGATCGTCGCGTTAGGCGAACGGTACGGCCGCGCCCGCGCTGCGTTCATTCGCGTCAATTACGGGCTCCAGCGACACGCCGGTGGCGGCATGGCCGTGCGCTCCATCGCCTGCCTGCCGGCGCTCACCGGCCACTGGCGACGGGCCGGCGGCGGTGTGCAGCTGTCCACGAGCGCCAACTTTCAGTTCAACAAGCAGGCACTGGAGCGCCCCGATCTCTCGCCGCCGGTGCGCACCATCAACATGATCCGGCTGGGTGACGCGCTGACATTGCCCGACGCCGGCGTCGGCGGCCCTCCAGTACGCGCGCTGGTCGTCTACAACTCGAACCCGGCCGCGGTTGCACCCGATCGCAACGCGGTGCTGCGTGGCCTGGCGCGGAAAGATCTCTTCACCGTCGTGCTCGAGCACTTCCAGACCGATACAGCCGATTGGGCGGACATCGTGCTTCCGGCCACCACCCAGCTCGAGCACTGGGACCTTCATCTCGCATACGGCCATCATTACGTCACACTGAATCGCCCCTCGGTTGCGCCGCTCGGCGAGTGCAAGCCGAACAGCGAGATCTTCCGGCTACTGGCGGCTCGCATGGGTATGTCGTCGCAGCTGTTCCATGACGACGACGTCGCGCTCATCCATCAGGCACTCGACACCAATGCCGATCGGCTCCACGGCGTCACCTTCGAGGCGCTCCTCGACCGCGGCTGGATGCGCCTGAACGTCCCCACACCGTATCTGCCGTACGCCGACGGCGCGTTTCCGACGCCGAGCGGCAAATGCGAGCTCTACTCCGAGCGAATGCGCGGCATGGGTCTCGATCCGCTCCCCACATTCACCGCGCCCTACGAGTTTCCGGAGGCGGTGCCGGAGGTCGCGAACCGCTTTCCCCTGACGCTCATTTCCTCGCCGGCGCACCAGTTCCTGAACTCCACCTTCGTGAACATCGAGTCGCTCCGCCGCGCGGCACGCGAGCCGGAGTGCGTCGTGCATCCACAGGATGCAGAGCGGCGAGGCATAGCCGCCGGAGCGCGTGTCGTCGTGCATAACGATCGGGGCGCGTTCACGGCCATCGCGCGCGTGGAGGACAGCATCCGGGAGGGCGTCGTCTGGGCACCGTCCATCTGGTGGGGCAAGCTGGCTGCTGACGGCGCGAACGCAAATCAGACGACCTCCCAGCGCGAGACGGACCTGGGGCACGGCCCGGTATTCTACGACAATCTCGTTCAGGTCGAACTGGCTGATTGATCCGTACGCGGCATTCGGCGTGCAGGAATCGCACTGAACCCATCACCGCAACCGGTGTTGTAATGGTGACGGCCGCTTGCGCGCCCGCGCCGGTCCAGCGTTCGTATCAGCATCCTGACGGCCGCACGATGAGGAAATAACGTGGCGTCGCTTCCCGAAACCCTCGGTGCTCTCAAGCGTTCACCCTACGGCGTGCCCGAGCGCGCGCTGCGGTCCGTAAAAGACGAGCTGCGCCACAACCTGTTGGCGCGGCTTTGTCAGGGAGGCACGCTCTTCGAGGGCGTGATCGGCTACGAGGACACGGTCATGCCGCAGATCGTGAACGCGCTGCTGTCGCGCCACAACTTCATTCTGCTCGGTCTGCGTGGACAGGCCAAATCGCGCATCCTGCGTGCGCTGGTGACGCTGCTCGATGACGTCATGCCGATAGTGGCCGGTAGCGAGGTGAACGACAATGCCTTCGCTCCGATCTCCAAGTACGCGCGCAACCTCATCGAGGAGGCCGGAGACGACACACCCATCGCCTGGGTCGGGCGCGAGAACCGCTACGTCGAGAAGCTCGCCACGCCCGACGTGACGATCGCTGATTTGATCGGCGATCTCGATCCGATCAAAGCGGCGCGCGGTGGCCATCTGCTCTCGGACGAGCTCACGATTCATTACGGCATGCTGCCGCGGGCCAATCGAGGCATCTTCGCGCTCAACGAGCTGCCCGATCTTGCCGGCAAGGTGCAGGTCGGCCTGTTCAATGTCATGCAGGAAGGTGACGTGCAGATCAAAGGCTATCCTGTTCGCCTCGTCCTCGACGTGCAGTTGTGCTTCACCGCCAACCCGGAGGATTACACGGCGCGCGGCAAGATCATCACGCCGCTGAAGGATCGGATCGGCAGTGAGATTCAGACGCACTACCCCGCGTCCGTCGATCTGGGCATGTCCATCACGCGGCAGGAGGCGTGGTCCGACCGCGACTACCGTCCCGTGCGTGTGCCGGACTTCATCTCCGAAGTCATCGAGCGCATCGCTTTCGAGGCACGCACCGACCGCCGAATCGACAAACGTTCCGGCGTGTCGCAGCGCATGCCGATCAGCGTGTTGGAGAACGTCATCTCCAATGCCGAGCAGCGTTCGGTCAATGCCGGTGACGCGGAGATCGTGCCCCGCATCTCGGACATCTACGCGGCTCTGCCGGCGATCACAGGCAAGATCGAGTTGGAGTACGAGGGAGAGCTCGTGGGCGGTGCCGCGATTGCGCGCGAGCTGATCCGCCGCGCCGCAGATGCCACCTTCCAGGATCGCGCCGGCGGCGTCGATCTCGATGAGATTGTGATGTGGTTCGACGAAGGTGGCGCGCTGCAGGTCGCCGACGACGCAAAATCCGAGGTGCTGCTGAAGGGATTGGATCTCGTGCCCGACCTCGTGCGCATAACGCATCACACCGGTCTCGCGCCGGATGATGATCCGGCCACGACCGTCGCCGCGTGCGAGCTGGTGCTCGAGGCGCTCGTGGCGCGCAAGAAGATCTCGCGCTCCGACGCCGGCCAATACGGGCGCGCGACGCCGGAGCCGCGCCGTCGCCCGGGGGGTGGCGGGCAGGATCTCTTCGGAGGAGGGGGAGGAGGAGGGGGAGTGTCTTGATCGATGTCGCTCGCGGCACAGCGCGCGTTCGCACGGCGACGCTTCGGGATCTCGACACGATTGTCGAGCTTCGACTCGCGCTGCTGCGCGAGCACGAGGGACATCCCGTGTATGGCCGCCTGCGCGCCGACGCGGACTCGCGCGCGCGGCAGATCTTCGCCGCCCAGCTCACGTCGCCCGTCGAGACAATTCTCCTCGCCGAGCGCGCCGGTCGCGTCGTCGGTATTCTGCGCTGCGTAGATTCCACAGGGTCGCCGCTGCTCGTCGACCCCCGCTACTGCTACATCTCCTCCGTCTACGTGCGTCCCGACGAGCGGCGCTCGGGCGTGCTGCGCGCACTCATGCGAGGCGCCACCGAGTGGTGTCGCGATCGCGGATTGGCGGAGATGCGATTGCACAACGTGCCCACGAGCGCCGCCGCGTCGCTGGCGTGGGATGCACTCGGATTCGAGGTCATCGAGCACGTCAGGCTGAAGAGGCTCTGATGCCGGTCATCACGATCTCGCGGATGTACGGTTCCGGGGGATCGGACATCGCAGCCCGCGTCGCGCAGTCGCTCGGCTGGCAACTGTTCGACAACGCGTTCATCGACGCCGTGGCTCGACAGTCCGGCCTGTCCCCGGCCGAAGTCGCCGAGCGGGAGGAGCGGATCCCCCCCCTCGCCCAACGCATCGCTACGGCGCTCTCGTTGGCCACGCCCGAGGTGATGGCCGCAATCCCGGACACGCCCATCCCCTCCGCCGACGAGCAGATCCTTGCCATCGAGCGGCGCGTGATCGAGGAAGCGGTGCAGAGCGGTCCCGCCGTATTCGTCGGCCGCGGCGCGCAATGCCTGCTCGCCGAGCGCGCCGACGCGCTGCACGTCTTCTGTCACGCGCCGCGCGCCTGGCTGTGCCAGCACGTCGCCAAACGACTGTCCGTGAGCCTCGCCGAAGCCGAGCGCCTCGTCGTCGACACCAACCGTCAGCGCGAGCAATTCGTCCGTCGCAATTTCAAACGCGACTGGCGCGCCCCGGAGAACTATCATCTCTGCATCAACACCGCGTGGCTGGGCATCGACGACTCGGCAGACGTAGTAGTCGAGATTGCTCGTAAGCAGTTTGGGTAAGAGTTCGGACTGCGCACGAAGAGCTGCGGACTTCGGACGCTGACCAACTGCGCATCAACAGCTGCGGACTGCGCACTCTGACCAACTGCGCACTGCGAACTGCGGACGTACTGCGCACTTCGGACTCGGATTTCACGGACGGTTGTCGGGTTGCAGCTGCCGCCGTTCGCGCTCTGAGGGCGTCGGCGCCTTCACAGACGGACCAGCTCGGGGCGCCTCCTATACGCGTGCACCGCATATGCCAACATCACCGCTGCCGCCCCGCCGATCGCCCAGTCCACTCCAAACACACGCGCCACCGCTCCCGCCGCGAACGACCCGAGCACCTGCGACAGGCCGACCACGGCCAGCGAGTACGCAGCCATCAATCGTCCGCGCATCTCATCGGGCACGAGGTGCTGCAGGAGTGCGTTGCTCAGCGCGTTGTTCACGATCATCGCGAATCCCACGCCGAGCAGCAGCGCGCACGTGAGCACCGGCCACCGCACGATCGCGAAGACGATCAGCAGCGCGGCGTAGGCGAAGGACGCGGTACGCAGCAGCTGGCCTCTCGGAAGCCGGTCTCCGACTGCCGCGAGCCAGAGTGCGCCGGTGAGACCGCCCACGCCGACGCAAGCGAGGAGAATGCCATATCCACCTGCACCCAGGTGCAGCAGATCGCGCGCGACCACCGGCATCAACGTGAGGTATGGCACCCCGAAAACCGAGTACACGGTCACCAACCGCATCAAACCGGAGATCTCGCGTTGACGGCGCATGAACGCGATGCCCTCCCGGATCCCCTGCCACGCCGACGCGAGATGTACGGCCGGCTCCCACGGCGGCAGCTCGATCATGAACAGCCCGATCAGCACGGCGATGTAACTCAGCGCGTTCGCGCCGAAGCTCCACGCCGTACCGAAGCGCGCGATCACGATCGCCGACAGACTCGGTCCGATCACGCGCGCCAGATTGAAGCCGCTCGAGTTCAGCGCGATCGCCTCACGCAGGTCCTCGCGTCCTACGAGCTCGATCACCAGCGATTGCCTCGCCGGGATCTCCACCGAGCTGGTAATGCCGTTCAGGGTCGCGAGCAGGAGCAACCAGCCTATCGTTATGCGACCCGTCAGCGTCAGCCACCAGAGCGCCAGCGCCTCGAGTGCCAGCAACGTCTGCGCGATCTTCACGAGACGCAGCTTGTCGGTGCGGTCCACCAGGACGCCCGCGGGGAGCGACAGCACCAGGATCGGCAGCGAGGACGCGCACGCGACGAGGCCGACGATGAACGCGCTGTTCGAGAGCTCGAGCGCCAGCCATCCCTGCGCCATGCTCTGCATCCACGTGCCAATCAGCGACAGTGTTTGCCCGAGCCAGAAGAGGCGAAAGTTCCGGTGCCGCAGGAGCGCGCGAAATGGATTGTAGTCAGCCGCCGGCATGGAGCGAATATAGAGACGCCCCTACCCCGATGGCCCTTCTGCCGCGCCAGGTATATCCTTCGGTACGGAGGTCCGCGTGCGCAGCCACACCTACTCGAAGTTCAGCCCGGAGCTCGCCGACGCTGTCGACCTGCAGTCGCTGCTCGACAAACTCGCCGATTTCCTCCTCCAATCGGGCTTCGCCAAAGGATCCCAACAGCCGTATTACGGTTGGGATTTCGACGGCGAGCACGATCAGTCGCTCGAGGCGCTGAAACAGGCCATCCTCGAGGCGCTCATGGAGAGCGGGCAGTTTACCCCTGACATGCTCGAGGCCATGCGCGGCGAGGGCGACGCGGAAGCACAGGCCAAGCTGGCACAGTTGCTCGATCAGCTGGTTCAACGGCTCATTGATGAAGGGTACCTGAATCTGCAGTCGCCACCGCAGATGCCCGCCGGTCACCAGCCGCTCGAGGGCCCGGGCAGTATCGCAAGAGCTGCCGCGCGCGACGTCCAGTTCAATCTCACGGAGAAGGGGATCGACTTTCTCGGTTACAAGTCTCTGCGCAACCTGCTCGGCTCACTCGGTAAGTCGAGCTTCGGCAGCCACGATACCCAGTATCTCGCTACGGGAATCGAGGCGGACGGCTGGAGCAAGCAGTACGAGTTCGGCGACGTGTTGAATCTCGACGTCAATGAAACGCTCAAGAACTCACTGGCGCGAACGGGAAGAATCGAAGTGCCGATGGACCTCGATTACCGTGATCTCATGGTGCGCCAGGCGGAGTACCGGTCGTCGTGCGCTACGGTGCTGATGCTCGACTGCTCGCATTCGATGATTCTGTATGGCGAAGACCGCTTCACGCCGGCGAAAAAGGTGGCGCTGGCACTCACGCATCTCATCCGCACGCAGTTTCCGGGTGATTCGCTCAAGGTAGTCCTCTTCCACGACTCGGCCGAGGAGATTCCACTCGCTACGCTCGCCACGGCACAGGTGGGCCCCTATCACACGAACACCGCCGAAGGACTCAAGCTGGCTCGCCGGCTCCTTCTCGCGCAGAAGAAGGACATGCGGCAGATCATCATGATCACCGACGGTAAGCCGAGCGCGCTGACGATGCCGAACGGTCAGATCTACAAGAACTCCTTCGGACTCGACGCAACCGTCATTGCGCAGACCCTGCGCGAGGTCGCGAACTGCCGCCGCGCCGGGATCATGATCAACACCTTCATGCTCGCGCGTGACCGCTCGCTGGTCGAGTTCGTGAAGCGCGTATCCGAGATCTGCCGCGGGAAGGCTTACTTCACCACGACCATGACGCTTGGCCAGTTCATTCTCATGGACTTCCTCAAGCGGAAGACTCGAAAGGTGAGCTGAAGGCTGCCCTCGGCTCCGCCTTCTTGACACCACCCGCAATCCGCGGTAACCTATCGGAGACAACTGTACACCCGTGGTGATTTGCCGCTTATTGCAGCCACGTTAAAGAATTGCTAAAAGGCGAATGCCCGCGGCCCTGCAGCCTCGGGTTTTTCGTTTCGCAGCTCGATCGCCTTCAGCGGCCGCTCCCCCCCCGAGGAGCGGCCGATTGTGTTTACGGGAGAGGATATGTCCACGACGTTGACCGAACTGGCGGACTCCGCAAGCCCTGCGGCTGGCATCCGCGCGCTGCCTCTGCGCTGCCGCGCCTGCGGGGCTCTGCAGGATCCGGCGCCGGCTGCTATCTGCGAGAACTGTCTCGGGCCTCTCGAGCCGGCGTACGATCCGAGTCGCGAGCTTCCCGATCGCGAGGCCATCGCCCGCCGAGCACCCTCCATCTGGAGATACCGCGAATGGCTTCCTTTCGAGGGTGCTGTGACGCGGTCGCTCGACACGGGCTTCACGCCCCTTGTAGAAGCACCGGCGCTGGCGCGCCGACTGGGCGTCGCCCGCCTCTGGGTAAAGAACGACAGCGTGTCGCACCCGACACTCTCGTTCAAGGACCGCGTTGTCGCATCAGCCATCAATGCGGCCGCTGCATTCGGACTCGACACCATCGGCTGCGCTTCCACGGGCAACCTCGCGAACGCCGTTGCCGCGCATGCGGCGCGTGCCGGCCTGCCGGCGTGGATTTTCATCCCCGCGGATCTCGAGGTCGGTAAGATCATCGGCACCAGCATCTATGCGCCACACCTGGTGCGAGTGCGTGGTCACTACGATGACGTGAACCGGCTGTGCGCGCAGGTAGCGGATCGCTTCGGCTGGGGCATCGTGAACGTCAACCTGCGCAGCTACTACGGCGAAGGGTCGAAGACGATGGCGTTCGAGATCGCGGAGCAGCTCGGCTGGCGTCTCCCCACAGCGGTCCTCGCGCCGATGGCCGGCGGCTCGCTCGTCACCAAGCTCGCTAAAGCGTTCGGCGAGTTCCTGGACGCTGGTCTCGTCGAAGGTCCAGCGCCGCGCCTGTACGGCGCGCAGGCTGCTGGCTGCGCACCCATCGCGCGTCTCGTCGAGCGCGGCGGCACGCTGATCGAGCCCGAGATCCCCAACACCATCGCACGTTCGATTGCGATTGGCAATCCGGCAGACGGCGCTTATGCATCGAAAGCCCTCCGCACGTCCGGCGGCTGGGCCGCTGCTACCAGCGATACGGAGATCGTGGACGGCATCCGGATCCTGGCGGAGACCACTGGCATCTTCACTGAAACGGCCGGCGGCGCCACGGTCGCGGCGGCGTCGGCGCTGGCCAGATCCGGCCGCCTGACAGCTGACGATGAGGTCGTGCTCTGCATCACCGGGAACGGACTGAAAACTGTCGAGGCAGTGAGCGGTGTGCTGCCGGAGTCCCCGATCATCAATCCCAAGCTCAAGGAAGTCACCGCGCTCGTGAACGCAGGCCGCTGATCGTCGTCAGGCGTACATCCAACTCAGCTCTTGGTCATGATCACTATCCATATCCCATCCGTGCTCTCGAAGCTCGCCGACGGCCAGCGCTCACTCGAAGCCAGCGGCGCCACCCTCGGCCAGGCGATCGACGATGTCGTCCAGCGCCACCCACAGCTCGCCCCGCGCCTGCGTGCGGAGAACGGAGAGCCCTACTCGTTCGTTACCTTTTACTTGAATGACGAGGATATCCGTTTCTCCGGCGGTTTTGATACGGCAGTTACCGACGGTGACGAGGTGGTGATCGTTCCGGCGATTGCCGGAGGTTGATGCCATGGCAGCCGATGCGACCGATACCATAGCGTGGTCCCGGACGGCGGGCGCCAGTGCGGATGAGCTACCGCAGCTCTCCAACGAGGAGGTGCTGCGCTACAGTCGCCATCTGATAATTCCCGACGTCGCGCTGGAGGGACAGCGCCGTCTCAAAGGCGCGCGCGTTTTGCTCGTGGGTGCCGGCGGCCTCGGATCGCCTCTCGGCCTGTATCTCGCCGCGGCTGGCGTCGGCACGCTTGGCCTCGTTGACTTCGACGTCGTCGACTACACCAACCTGCAGCGGCAGATCATCCACGGCACGAGCGACGTCGGCCGCTCAAAACTCGATTCCGCCGCTGATCGCATCGCCGACATCAATCCTCACGTGCACCTCGAGCGGTATGAGACGCGGCTCACGTCGCACAATGCGCTCGAGATCCTCGGCGACTATGACGTCATCGTCGACGGCACCGATAATTTCGCGACACGCTACCTCGTGAATGATGCGTCGGTACTCCTCGGCAAGCCTAACGTCTACGGCAGCATCTACCGCTTCGAGGGCCAGGCGTCGGTGCTCGCCACCGCCGACGGACCGTGCTATCGCTGCCTGTACCCGGATCCGCCGCCGCCCGGGTTGGTCCCCAGCTGCGCCGAGGGGGGCGTGCTCGGCGTCCTGCCCGGTCTCGTGGGCGTGATTCAGGCGACGGAAACGATCAAGCTGCTGCTCGGAATCGGCGAGCCGCTCATCGGTCGTCTCCTGCTCGTCGACGCGCTGCGGATGCAGTTCCGCACCGTCAAGCTGCGCAAGGACCCGACCTGTCCGCTCTGCGGCACTCACGAAATCCGTGAGCTCGTCGATTACGAGCAGTTCTGCGGGATCAGCAACGCACCCGATCCGGCCGCCGGAGTCCCTGAAGTCTTTCCGCGCGAGATCGCCGCTCGTTTGGCGCGCGGCGACGACTTCGACCTGATCGACGTGCGCGAACCGCACGAGTGGACGATCGGCCGTCTGCCCACGGCGCGCCTCGTCCCGCTCGGCACCCTGACCGAGGCGCTGCCCACCCTCGACTCCAGCCGCGAGATCGTCGTCTACTGTCGTAGCGGCCAGCGCAGCGGCCGCGCCGTGAAGCAGCTCCAGGCCGCCGGCTTCAGAAAGGTGTGGAATCTCGCCGGCGGTATCCTGCGCTGGAGCGACGACGTGGACCCGACCATTCCTAAGTATTAGCACTGCGGACTGCGGACGCTGACCAACTGCGCACTCCGGACTGCGTACGTACTGCGCACTGCGCACTGAGATTTCAATCGACGGTTTTCTGGATGGGATCGGTGCACCGATCGCGACGGCCATCAAATCTCAATCGACCGTCCATTGAAATCCGAGTCTGCAGTCCGCAGTACGTCCGAAGTACGCAGTGCGCAGTTGGTCCGAGTCCGCAGCTCTTTTAGGCGCCCTTACAATTCCCGATTCACGATCCGCCGCAGCACCGCCGTGTCGAGATTGCCGCCGCAGAATACGATCCCGACGCGCTGCCCCGCCAAACGATCGCGCAGCACCCGAACGGCGGCGAGTCCCATCGCGCCGGCGCCCTCAACGAGGTTGTGCGTGAGCGACAGGATCGCCCGCAGGCTGTCGGCGATCTGCGCGTCGGTCACCGTGATGAAATCGGCCAGGCCGTCGAGGAGCGCTGGAAAGGTGAGATCGTATGTCGTGCGCGTCGCCACGCCTTCGGCGAAGGTGTCCGCGCGCTCGGTCGTGCGGCGCTCGTGTGCATGCCAGGAATCGTGGGCCGCCGCGGCGCCCGCCGCCTGCACGCCGTACACCCGCAGACGCGGCGCCAGGCCCCGCGCCACCGTCATGGCGCCCACCGCCTGCGATCCGCCGCCAACGGCCACGATCAACGCATCCAGCTCCGGCGCCTGCTCGACGATCTCCAGCGTCATCGTCCCGGCGCCCGCCACGATTCGCGCGTCATTGGTCGAGTGTGCCACGACGCTGCCACGCGCAGCGGCAATGCGCATCATCGCGTGCACCGACTCGTCGTAGTCGCGCCCCTCCTCCAGGACCTCCGCGCCTAACGCGCGCATCGCGGCGTTCTTCTCCGGGTTATTTCCCGCCGGAACGCAGATCGTCGCCTGCACGCCGAGCAGCGCCGCGCCGTACGCGATCCCCTGCCCGTGATTGCCCGTCGACGCCGCCACCACGCCACGGTGGCGTTCGTCCGCCGTCAATGCGGTCATGAATGACAGCCCGTTGCGCACCTTGAACGAGTTGGTCGGCTGATGATTCTCGTGCTTCACGAACACGCGAATATCGGCGCCGACCAGCTCGTCGAGCAGGGGATAGCGGCGCATCGGCGTCGGCGCGAGGTGCGGCGCCAGACGTTCGCGCGCGGCGCGAACATCGTCGAGTCCTATTGGCCAGCTGCTCACGGAGTGATCGTCGAGGCGGAAGATGAGGGCGCACTCGTCGCGCCGGCATCCGGCGTCGCTGTGCTCGAGAGAATGGCCGTCACAGCGAGCAGCACGGCCGTGAACAGTAGCTCGACCGATGCCGAACGACGAATTCGGCGCGATGATTCGGGCCGGTCAAGCGCGGGAGTCACGCGGCGCCAGTTGTACGCGCCCAGGACAAGGATGAACAGAAAACAACCAATCTTCACCAGCAGGATGCGGCCGTACGTACTCGTCCACAGATGTGCAACGTGCGGCAGGTGGAACGACGCCGAGATGATCCCCGTCAGGACCACCACTGCGGCGCCGGCGAGGGCGACCGGGTTGAACGCGCGGATCAGCGCCAGCACGGTCGGTCCGCGCAGCGGCTCCTCCAGCCGCAACACGGCGGGGATGGCCACGAGCACCACCACGAGCAGCGTGCCGAGCCACGCTGCCGCTGCCGCCAGATGCAGACTGTCATCGATCACGGCCGCCACTTCGTACCCGGACACGGCGATTGCATGTCCCGTGAGCGCGGGGTAGATGACGAGCAGTGCAGCGCCCGCCGTTGCGATCGACCAACCAGCGGTGGAGGCGCGCCTGACGAGTGCGAGGCCGCTCGTGACCACCGCGACGCCGATCGCCCCGATGAGCCATCCCATTCCCCACGACGTCGAGAGCACGAGAGCCTCGAGCGCCTGGGGATCGCGCGCCGACTCAGCGCCATTGAGCAGCAAGGACTCGTCGTACAGCCTGACGAGTAGCGACACAGCCACGAGCACTACGGTGGCCTGCGCCAAGCGACGCGTTCCCTCCGCGGCGTCGATGCGCACTCCACGCGACGCCAGACCACGAAGAACGATCAATCGAAAGACCAACGATCCTGCAATCGTGAGCAAGCCAACGAATTCGACCCAGCGCAGCACCACCTGTCCGCGAATGGAGCTCGCCGTCTCGACAGCCTGCGCCGTGTCGCGCTGAGCTGCCACACTGTCAGCCGGCCTGCGAGGTACCTGTCTGGTGCCGGCCGCAGCCGAAGGCGCTGGCGCGCTCGCCGCTGGCGCGGTAATTACAGTGAAATGGTATCGGCCGCGGCTGACATGACCGTCGGCGGCCGCCGTTTGCCATGTAACCTCGTAGCCGCCGTTGGGCAGGATGGAGTTCACGCTCGCCCGCACGCCGAGCTCCGGCACCGGCGCGAGCGGACCGAGTGAAGTCTCCACTCCGGCGCTGTCGGTGAGACGAAGCCGGGTGAACCGGAGCTCGGGGCGCTCGCTGAACCAGAGGGTGATCGCCGGCGGCGACAACGTGAGTCGCTCGCCCGCGGCGGGAGCGCTGCGGCGCAGCAGCGCGTGCGCGAGCAGCGCCGTTGGCGCGGCGATGATCAGCAGGATGCAGAGCAGCACCATCCGGCGTGCAGCCGGACTGCGATGAGCGAGAGGAGGGGGCACCATGCGCGAGAGCGGGACCGACACGGCAAGACACGAGATCGTCGCCGATGAACAGCGCAAAGATGAGCGGCTGCCAGGCCCTCGCGCAATCGAGCGGGATGAACGCAATCTCGCCATTGCGCGCGCGATCGTCGCCGAGATCTTTGGCGATGTCGGCGCGCGCGGCTTCGCGGTGCGCTACTGGACTGGCCACGTCGACGCACCTGCGGATGCCGAGGACGACGTGCCGTTCACGCTGGTTCTGAACGGCGTGGGTTCGCTGCGGCGGATGCTGCTCCCTCCGTCGGAGCTCCGCATGGCGGAGGCGTACGTGCTCGGATACGTCGACATTGTCGGCGACGTCGAGGCGGCGGCGGCACTCGGTGATCGGCTGCGCGCGCGGCTCGACGCCGCACGTATCGCGCGTGTCGTGGGAATGCTCCTCCAGATGCCGAGTGGTCCCGAACGTACCCCGGCTCGCGATCGTGCCGAGCGTGACCTCGGCGCCGCGCGGCGCGCCCGACGTCACTCTCGCCAACGCGACCGTGCCGCCGTGAGCGCCCACTACGACGTTGGTAATGATTTCTACGCGCTTTTTCTCGACCGGGAGCTCGTGTATTCCTGCGCGTACTTTCCGACCGGCAAGGAGGATATCGACGCCGCGCAGATCGCGAAGCTGGATCATATCTGCCGCAAGCTGCGCCTCCAACCGGGTGAGCGCCTGCTTGATGTCGGCTGCGGCTGGGGCGCGCTCATCAGACGTGCCGCGAGCCGGTACGGAGCGTATAGCCACGGCATCACGTTGAGCAATGAACAGGCGGCGCTCGCCCGCCAGCGCGCCGTGCGCGAGGGGCTCGGTGGCCGCTGCACTGTCGACCTCGTGGATTATCGCGCGCTCGGAGGCGCCGAGCCGTACGACAAGGTCGTCAGCGTCGGCATGTTCGAGCACGTCGGGCGCGCGCAGCAGGAGGAGTACTTCGCGCGCATGTACGCGCTGACCAAACCGGGCGGTCTCTTTTTGAACCACGGCATCGTGCAGCATCCGCGTGGCGAGCGCACGCTGGGTGACCGAATTGCCGCGAGGCTGTGGGGCGAAGGCGACTTCATCGACCAGTACGTCTTTCCCGACGGCGAGCTGGTCACGCTCGAGGAGGTGATCGCCGCCGGCGAGCACGCTGGTTTCGAGACCCGCGATGTCGAATCGCTCCGCGAACATTACGCACTGACTCTGCGCCACTGGGTGCGACGATTGGAGGCCGCCGAACCGCTGGCCACCGCGCTCGTCGGCGCCGAGACCTATCGCGTTTGGCGACTGTACATGTCTGCTTCCGCACACGGCTTTGCCAGCGGCCGGTTGAATCTGACTCAGGTCCTGTTTGCAAGACCCGACGACGCGGGCCGCGTGCGGCTGCCGAGGACGCGAGGGGACCTTTGTGAAAGTCGATAGTCGGGAGTCGAGAGTCGAGAGAACGCCGTTGGAAGTGAGGGCTCGGCATAGGAGTCACTCGTGCCGAGCCCTTCCGAGCAACGCTTCTACTCTCGACTGTCGACTACCGACTCTCGACTGCCGTTTCGAGTCCCACTCGGCTGCTTTCCGCGCGCGGCTTCGCCGCTGGTTCCTTAAGAATGGACGCGATCTGCCCTGGCGCCGGACGCGCGATCCGTACCGCATCCTCGTCTCCGAGCTCATGCTCCAGCAGACGCAGGTGTCGCGTGTCGTCGACTATTACGAACGCTTCCTCGAGCGATATCCTACGCTGGCTGACGTGGCGCAGGCGCGGCCGGCGGAGGTTCGCGAGGCGTGGGATGGGCTGGGCTATTACGCCCGCGCGCGCAATCTGCACGCGCTCGCCAGGCAGGTCACCGACAGCGGGCGCTCGCCCGACGAGACACTTCCCGCCGAGCCGGCGGCGCTGCGCGAGCTGCCCGGCATCGGCGCTTACACTGCGGGCGCGGTCGCCTCGTTCGCCTATGAGAAGCGCACGCCGCTGGTGGATACGAACGTGGCGCGCGTGATCGGCCGCGCTTTCGCGCCGCGCGTCGACCGCAGGTCGGCGCGCGGCCAGAGGCTCGTTTGGCACATCGCCGAACGGCTGCTGCCGCGCACCGGCAAAGCGGCGTGGACGCACAATCAGGCGCTGATGGAGCTCGGCGCCCTGGTGTGTACGGCGCGCTCGCCACAGTGCGGCCGCTGCCCCGTGCGCGGGCACTGCCGCACGGGGCGCCGCGCTACTTTCGGATAGAGTCCTTCGCCGCGCGCGGGAATTTATTCGTCAACTTGCTCGTGAAGTCGCGCGCCCCGTAGCCGACGTAGATCTGCCGGGGCCGTGCGATCTTCTGCTCCTTGTCATTGAGCATCTCCTCCCACTGCGCCAGCCATCCCGCCGTGCGCGCCACCGCGAACAGCACGGTGAAGAAGTCGGTCGGAAATGCCATCGAGCGGTAGATCAGCCCCGTGTAGAAGTCGACGTTCGGGTAGAGCTTGCGCGAGACGAAGTAGTCGTCGCTGAGCGCGATCCGCTCCAGCTCCAGCGCGATCTCGAGGTCCTTGTCCATCCCGATCTGCGCGAATACATCGTCGGCGAGCGCTTTGACGATGCGCGCGCGAGGATCGTAGCTCTTGTAGACGCGGTGACCGAAGCCCATCAGCCGCTGGCCCTTTCCGCCTTTCACCCCCTCGATGAAGCTCGGGATGTTCTTGGGGTGCCCGATCTCCTCGATCATCCGCAGCACGGCTTCGTTCGCCCCACCATGCAGTGGGCCGTACAGGGCGGCGATGCCGGCGGCTGTCGCCGAGAAGGGATCCACGTGTGACGATCCGACGGCGCGCACCGCGTTCGTCGAGCAGTTCTGCTCGTGATCCGCGTGCAGGATGAACAGCACCTCCAGCGCTTTGACGAAGACGGGATTCGCCTCGTACTTCGGCTCCGACATCCGCGCCACCATCGAGAGGAAGTTCTCGACGTAGCTCAGATCGTTGTCGGGATAGATGAACGGCAGGCCTTTGATGTGGCGGTAGATGAACGCCGCCAGCGTCGGCATCTTCGCCAGGAGTCGAATCGTCGAGATGTAGCGCGCGTCCGCATCCTCGATCTGCTTCGCCTCCGGGTAGAAGGACGACAGTGCCGCCACCGCGCTCGTCAGCATCGCCATCGGGTGCGCGTCGTAGCGGAAGCCCTGCAGGAATGCCTTGATGTTCTCGTGGACGTACGTGTGGAAGGTGACGTCGTGCACCCACGCGTTGTACTCGGGCTGTGTCGGCAGCTCGCCGTTGCGCAGCAGATACGCCACCTCGAGGAAGGTCGCCTTGTCCGCGAGCTGCTCGATGGGATAACCGCGGTAGCGCAGGATCCCCTTCTCGCCGTCGATGAACGTGATCGCGCTCTTACACGACGCGGTGTTCATGAACGCGGGGTCGTACGTCATGAGACCGAATTCGTCGGGCGCGGTCTTCATCGGGCGCAGATCCATCGCGCGAACCGCCGTATCGCCCTCCGGCCCCCCCTCTACGATCTGTACCGAGTATTCTTTGCTCGTCCGTGAATCGGTGATCTGGAGAGTGCCGGTCTGTTTCAGCTCGCCCGTCGGCGCCGGCGCCGCAGTCTTCGTCATGCCACAGTCTCCGTTTAGTCCCGTCAGGTCTCAATCTAAGGGCGAACGTTTAAGGGCGCTGACGGCGCAAATGCGATTCCGACAACCGTCCATGAAATCCGAGTCCGCAGTG
>CAZICQ010000008.1:0-9521 GCA_964537775.1 uncultured Gemmatimonadaceae bacterium
TGGTCCCGCAACGGTCGGCGCCCCCACCCGCCCGACCGCGTTCATAATCGCGCGTTCGGCGGCCGTCGGAGCGCGGTGACTATCGCTCGGTGAGCACCCCCGGCCGCTCGTATATGGGGCGGCCGCCCAGTATCGTCATCACGATATGCGCGTCCCGGATCGTCTCAGGTGGAATGCGCGTGAGATCCCGATCGATCACTACGATGTCGGCGAGCATGCCGCGTTTGAGCATGCCCTTCTTCTGCTCCGAGAATTCGGCGTACGCTCCGCCTGTAGTGTACGCACGCAGCGCGTCTTCGACGCCGATCTTCTGCTCGGGGATCCAACCGCCGGGATGCTTGTCGTCGAGCGTGCGGCGGGTCACCGCAGCGTAGATCCCCTCCAAGGGTGTAGGCGGCGCTACGTACCAGTCGCTGCCAAAGGCGAGGCGGACACCGGCATCGAGCAGCGACTTGAAGGCATAGGTCGTCTTCGCGCGCTCCGGACCGATGACTTTCTCCGCCCACCGGCCATCGTCGATCGCGTGATACGGCTGCATGCTCGCGACGACACCCAGCGTTGCAACGCGCGGAATGTCAGCCGGCGCGATGTGCTGCAGATGCTCGATTCGGAAGCGGCGGTCTCGCGGTCCATCCTCCCTCTCCACGCGTTCGTAGATGTCGAGCTGGTCGCGTATCGCGCGGTCGCCGATGGCGTGCACCATGACTTGCAAACCAGCTCTGTCCGCCCCGGACGTCCAGCTGTACAGGTCCTGCAGCGTGTTGACGAGTAGACCGCTGTCCTTCGGCGCGTCGGTGAAGGGAGCGAGCATCGCCGCCGTGTGCGATCCGAGGGAGCCGTCGACGAAGCCTTTGAGTCCGCCAATGTGCAGCCAGTCGTCGCCACGTCCTCGGGCGTGCACCGTATCGCGGAGACGCTGCCACGTGGCGAGGGGCACCGCCGCATGGATGCGCGTGCGCAGCTTGCCGGCACGATGCGCCCGCTCGAACACGGCGAGGTCGTCCCAAGTTCCCATGTGGTCAACGGACGTCACTCCCTGCTCGGCTACGAAACGCATCGCCGCATCGAGCGCGCGGTCTTTCTGCTCGGGCGTGGGATCGGGCTGAACGCGGTCGACCAGCGATTGGGCGTTGTCCTTGAGAATGCCGGTAGGCGAGCCGTCCGCAGCGCGGACGATCGTTCCGCCAGCCACTTCAGGAGTGCGCGCCGTGATCCCCGCGGCGTGGAGGGCAAGTGCATTGGCCAGCGACATGTGCCCGTCGAGACGATTGATCCAGACGGGATTGTTCGGCGTAACGGAGTCGATCCATTCGTGCCTGGGCAGCTCGCCACCCCACGACTCGTGGTCCCAATTCCCCTGGGTGATCCAGACGCCCGTCGGGAGCGTGGCGGCGTACGCCTTGATGCGCCGGATGAATTCCTGCGGCGTTCTGGCGTCGCGCAGTTGCACTGACGAGAGCCCGAAGCCGCCGTCGAGGAAGTGCACGTGCGCGTCGATGAAGCCGGGCGTGACCATCATGCCCTTTGCATCGACGATTCGCGTCGACGGTCCGACGAGCTTCCGCACCTCGGCGCTGGATCCGACGGCGGCGATCCGGTCGCCAGCGACGGCAACGGCGTCCGCCCACGGCCGTCGTGGATCCGCGGTCCAGACCCTCGCATTCACAATGACGAGGGACGGCGGCGCGTCGGTGGCAGTAGTCATGTGAGCGATTGCGGCGAACGACGTGGAGAGCGAGAGCGAAAGAAGCACGGCAGGGTACGGCAGACGCATCGGACGTTAAGGCGGCAGAAAGGGGAGAAGATCGTTGGGACGGAGACCAGCCGGTACATTTCCGGGGTCCTTCAAGGTACAGCCAGTGATCGCAACCAGCATCTGGTTCTGGATCGGGTTCGTCGGCTTCATCGTCGCGATGCTCGCGCTCGATCTGCGCATCTTTCATCGCGAAGCACACGTGGTGCGCTCCCGCGAGGCGCTGGTGTGGACGGCCGTCTGGGTGGCGCTCGCCCTGTTGTTCGCGCTCGGTTTGGCTCTGCGGTTTGGCGATCGGCCGGCGCTCACCTTTCTCACGGGGTACGTGATCGAGGAGTCGCTGAGCGTCGACAACATCTTCATGATGGTGCTGATCTTCACGTACTTCCGTGTGCCGAGGATCTCCCAACATCGGGCACTGTACTATGGCGTTCTGGGCGCACTCGTCATGCGTGGGCTGTTCATCGCAGGCGGCACGTTGCTGCTTCGGCGATTCGCCTGGGTGATCTATGCGTTGGGTGCCCTGCTGGTGGCTACAGGAATTCAGATGGCGTTCGGAAAGGAGCAGGAATTCGATGGCGAGAGGAATGCGGTCGCGCGGATGGTGCGGCGGCTAGTGCCGTTGTCTTCCGACTTTCGCGGCAGACACTTCTTCACCGTCGAGAACGGCCGGCGCGTTGCCACGCCGCTACTGCTGGTGCTGGTGCTCGTAGAGTTCACGGATCTGATGTTCGCCGTCGACTCGATTCCGGCGACGTTTGGCATCACGCAGGACTCATTTCTGGTGTTCACGTCCAACATCTTCGCCGTGCTCGGATTGCGTACACTGTACTTCCTGCTGGCCAACGTCGTGGACCGCTTCTATCTACTCCGCTATGGCCTTGCCGTGGTGTTGACGTTCATCGGCGCGAAAATGGTCGGCCAGCGCTGGTTGCACATCGATATCGTGCCCTCGCTCGCGATCGTGGTCACGGTCGTCCTGCTCTCGGTGGCGGCATCGCTGTTGTGGCCGCGCCGCTCACCGCCGATCTCGGCTCCGGAGCGGGCACGCGCGCCATGAACATCGAGGCGAAACGAGGAATCCTACGCCGCGTGCCGTACGGTCTCTACGTGTTAGGCGTGCGCGGGCCGGGGCTGGTGCCGCACATGACGCTCGTGAGCTGGCTGATGCAGGTCGCCGTCGAGCCGCCGATGGTGGCGGTGGCGATCCGCCGCGAGACGCGTACGCTCGACCTCGTACGTTGGTCGGGCGCCTTCGCCATCAGCGTGCTCGGAGACGGGAGTGCCGACGAGCGGCTGGCGGCCCGGCTCGGCCGCGCGACGAGCGAGGTGCCGGACAAGCTCGCCGGGGTAGAGCTGGAGCCGACACCAGTGAGCGGCGCGCCGCGGCTCGCGAAAGGCTTGGGTTGGCTCGACTGTCGCGTGGTGGACCAGGTGGCCGCCGGCGACCACGTGTTGTTCGTGGCCGAGGTCACCGAAGCAGGTGGGCTCACCGAAGGCGATCCGCTGCTCGTGCAGAAGACCGGTTGGCGGTATGGAGGGTGAGCTACCGCCGCTCCATCGCGTCGCGGATGTCCAGTAGAATTTCGAAATACAGCTGTTCGCGCCGATACGCGAAGTCGAGCGTGGTCATCTGTCCCTGATCGTTCGCCGCTTTGGCCCGGTCGAACGCTTCCCGGTACATGTCGTCGAGGTTGGCGAGAATGCGTTCGCGGGATCGTGACATACGGGTCTTCTCGAGAGCGTTGGGGGTCAGACGGGGAAGATCGTCGAGCACCGCCTCGGCGCGTGGCCTCGCCGTTGCGAGCAGCCTGCGAAAGGCGGTGTCCAGCATGAAGCGACGCGACGAAGACACAGGGTTGTCCGTGAAACGAAAACAAATCTTCGAGCGCGACGAAAACCGGTGCGTCTACTGCGGCGAGCGCTTCCCGTCGGAGGAGCTGACGCTCGACCACGTGGAGCCACGCGTCAAAGGCGGTGACCGTTCGGAGGGCAACTTAGTGACGGCCTGTATCCCCTGCAACACGGCGAAGGGGCACCGGCGGCTGAGCGAATACCTTCGGGACAATCCGAACGTGCGCGAGCATTTCTTTCGATACGCCACTCACGTTTGGCCGCGCATCCTGCGCTCACTGAGCGAGGAGCTCGACCACGAACGCTGAGCGCCGAGTCAGCGCTGGCCCTTCTCGCGCATGAGCTGCACGATCAGGCGGTCGTCTCGGGCGTGCGGCTCGAGCAGTGCCAGCACCGCCGCATCGCTCGCCCCCTCAACCTTCATCAGTGGCGCCGGAAATCCGATACCCTCGCGCGGTGTGCCGGCGCGACGATCCACCTCGAGCACGGCACACACCGGCGTCGCACCTGGGGCGCTGGTGCGGCGAACACGCACCGCTGGCCCGTGCGGCAGGATCCGCTGGTAGAGAATGCCGTCAACGGACATGCTCGTCCTCTCACTGAGCTCGCCTGAAAGTGCGCGCGGGCAGCGTCGCTGGCAAGCGCGCGGATGACGGTGTGCCTTTACCGCTGCAATCGATAGAACAACGCCTCCTCCACGACGCACCCGTCGCGGAGGTGCTCCACGACAATTCGTTCGAGGAGCTGCGGCGTCACGCCCGCGTACCAGACGCCTTCCGGGTACACGACCACGATCGGGCCACCCGCGCAGACGCCGAGACAGGGCGTCTCACCACGCTTTACCCGATCGGGACCGAAAAGCAGCCCCTCCCGCTGCAGCAACTCCGGCAGTCTCCGGTAGAGATCCCGACCACGGTGGTCAGGCGAGCAGAAGCCACCGACACAAATGAGGATGTGTCGCGAGTAAGGCTCCAGCACCGCGGCGTGAGACATAGATTGCAAGATACCATGCCGGCGACGATCACGATCGAGGGCCTCACAGTAGCAACAGAACTGCCGCGCGGCGCCGAGCCAACGCGCCCACCGCTGCTGTTCGTGCACGGCTACCTCGCAACGAACATGGTGTGGAAGCGATTCCTCGAATTCTTTGCGCTGCTCGGGTATCCGTGCTACGCCATGAACTTGCGGGGACGGCGCGGCAGCAGACCCACTCACGATCTCGGTCGTGTGCGAATGCGCGATTTCATCACCGATGCAACGGATGTCGTGCGCGCGATCGGCAAACCAGTCGTCGTGGGACATTCGATGGGTGGGCTCATCGCGCAGAAGTTGGCGGAGGACGACGCGGTTTCGGCGGCCGTTCTCATCTCGCCCGCTCCACCGCGAGGGATTCCACTGTTCGCGGCGCCACTCGCGCGCCGCATGATTCCGTATCTGCCTGCGATCATCGCGTCACGAGCCGTGCAGGCGCGGTTCGAGGATTTTCGGGAGCTGGTGCTGAACTGTGTCCCCGTGCAAGATCAGCGGAAGATGTTCGAGGAGTTCGTGCCCGACAGCGGGCGTGCCGCGCGTGACATCCTGCTGGGCGCGGTGGGTGTTGACGCCCGCCGCGTGCGCTGCCCGACGCTCGTGATCGGCTGCTCCGAGGATCGCTTCGTCCCGCATCGCGTTTCGGAGCGCGTGGCCAGGAAGTACGGCGCCAATTTCATGACCGCTGCTGGCCATGGTCATGCTTCGATCGACGAGCCCAGATGGGAGCAGCTGGCCGATTCGGTTGCGCGGTGGCTCGGCTTGAACGCGGAGTCGCTGCCAGTGGCCCAGCGCGTCATCGCGTGAGCGCCGCGAACGCCACTCCCGAACGGATAACCGACGTACCGGATTCAGTAATTCGACCTCCAACGGAAGGACAGCCGTGTCGACAACCGCAACGGAAACACAGGATCCCATCATCGGGCCGAAGGGCTACGCACATCCCGAGATCCTCGTCAGCACGACGTGGCTCGCTGAACATCTCGATGATCCGTCAATTCGCGTCATCGAGAGTGACGAGGACGTGTTGTTGTACGACGTTGCCCACATCCCGAAGGCGCAGAAGGTGGATTGGCACGCGGATCTGAACGATCCGGTAATCCGCGACTACATCTCGCGCGAGCAGTTTCAGGCGTTGCTTCGCGCGAAGGGCATCGATACCTCGACGACGGTCATCTTTTACGGCGACAAGAACAACTGGTGGGCGACGTACGCTTTCTGGGTGTTTCAGCTGTTCGGCTTCACAAATGCGCGGATCCTCGATGGCGGCCGCGCGAAGTGGGAGCAGGAGAACCGACCAATGACTGCGGACGTGCCGCATTTTCCGCCGACGATGTATGTCGCGCCTCACCGGCACGACGCCGAGATCCGCGCCTACATGGTGGACGTGCGCGCGCACCTCGACAAAGGCGGCAAGCTGATCGACGTCCGATCGCCGGACGAATACACCGGGAAGAAGCTCCACATGCCGGAGTATCCGCAGGAGGGCGCACTGCGGGGCGGCCACATACCGACCGCCAAGAACGTGCCGTGGGCGCGAGCGGCGAATCCCGACGGCACCTTCAAGTCCGCGAACGAGCTGCGCGCGATCTATGAAGGCGAGGCCGGTCTGTCGCCGAACGACGAGGTGGTCGCCTACTGCCGGATCGGCGAGCGATCGTCACACACCTGGTTCGTGCTTCGCTACCTGCTCGGCTACCCGCGGGTGCGCAACTACGACGGCAGCTGGACAGAGTGGGGCAATGCGGTGCGCGCGCCAATCGAGCGATGACTCTGCCGGACGCTGGAACACCGCCCAAGGCGGTGATCACGACGATCCACGCCGTTTGGAAGGGGGAGATGCGCTATGAGGTCGGCCCCCCGGGTGGGCCGCGCTCAATGATCGATGCGGCGTCGAAGCTCGCGCCGGGCCCGGTGGAGACACTGTTATCGGCGGCCGCGACCTGCGCCGCCGTGGACGTCGTCGATATCCTCGCGAAGCGGCGCACGCCTATTGCAAGCTTGGAAATCCGCGTGACGGCGGAGCGGCGGCCCCGGGCGCCGCGGCGCGTACGTCGCTTGGAGCTCGAGTTCCGGATCGACGGCAGCGCGATCGATCCCGAGCAGGCGGAGCGCGCAATCGAGCTGTCGGTGGAGAAGTATTGCTCGGTGATCTCCTCGTTGGCGCCAGACATCGTGCTCCATACGCGCTTGGTGCTCAACGGCCGCAGCTTCGACGCGGTCCGGCGGACGATGTTCGTGGACGACGGTGACTAGGCGACGCTAGAAAGTCGCTGAAAATCCAGCCTCGGCGAGTGTGCGCTCGACGCGGCGCTTGAGCCGCTCGGGGGCGCGACGGGAGCGAATCTTCGCCATCGCGTTCAAGAACGCGTCCTGGAAGGCCGCGTACTTGTAGCATTGCTTGCAATGGGTGAGGTGGCCCTCGAGCTCCCTGCGCTTGGCGGGAGTGAGCCGCCCGTCGAGAAGGTCCCAAACGTGGCACAGGAGCTCGTAACACTCCGGTGGGATCATCGATTTGAAATCGGGTTCGCTCATCCTCGGAGCTCCTTTCCCGCCGGGGCGAAACCAGCGTCGCGCGCGTACTCCAGCAGCTGCTCCTGCATCAACCGTCTCCCGCGGAAGAGCCGTGAGCGGATGGTGCCGATCGGGACTCCCAGCACGGCCGCCGCGGCCTCGTACGATTGGTCCTCGACATCGACGATCACCAGTGCTGCGCGAAAGGGCTCGGGCACCTTGTGCAATGCTTCGACGATCGCGGGCTCGAGGTCGAGACGCGCGAACATCGCATCGAGACCGGTATTGACTGCGGAGACATAGACCGAGCCGGCGGCGTGAACATCGACATCTACGCCTTCGAGATCCACCGTGGGCCACTCCCGCTCCTTGGAGCGCAGGAAGGCGTTCCGGCAAATCGTAAACAGCCAGCGCCGGCAATCGCTCTCCGGCATGTACGTGTGCCATGACTTGTACGCCCGCAGAAACGTATCCTGCACGACGTCCTCCGCGTCCGACTCGTCACGCGTGAGCGAGAGAGCGAAGCGGTAGACATCATCGATCCAGGGAAGCGCCTCACGACGGAAAGCGTCATCCCGATCGCTGCGAGTCGTCTGCGGAGCGGTCACGGCGCGAGAAGGCGGTCGGTGAAGGTACGAATCGCTGTTCACGGCCGCCAGAGCGCCGACCGCCGCCAACTCGTCTTGCATAAATTGGCCGCGCAGCGCATTGGTTCCCTCATGGCGCACGGACGCGATTCGACGGTGGACCGCGACACCCTCGAGCAGGCGCTGCGCGCGCTCAGGGGTCGTCACCGCGCTCTCGTCGACCACGTCGCGTACGGCATCTACCGCGCGTCAGCCGACGGCACGCTGATCGACGCCAATCAGGCGCTCGTTCGAATGCTCGGATACGAGTCGCGGGCATCGCTCCTCGCCGTCTGTAGCGAGCGGGCGTTGTACCTCGACGAAGCCGACGCGGACCGCGTGCGAGAGGCTGGCGCGGAGGCCGGCTGGCTCGAGACACGGTACAAGCGCGCTGACGGTATGCCGGTGAACGTGCGGGTCTCCGTGCTTCCCACCGGCGACGCGCCAGCGGGTGAGCTGGGCGAGGTCGAGGTGCTGGCCGAAGACGTTACCGAACGGCAGCGCCACGACGAACTGATGCGGCGCACCGAACGCATGGCAACGCTGGGCACCACGTTGGCCGGAGTCGCGCACGAGTTGAACAACCCGCTTGCCGCGATCATGGGATTTGCTCAGCTCCTGCTGCGCAAGCCGTGGCCGGACGACGAGCGGGCGGCGCTGGAGACGATCAACCACGAGGCAATCCGATCAGCCAAGATCGTCAAAGACCTGCTCGCGCTCGCGCGAACGCGAGAAGTCGAGCGGCGCGGACCGATGCATCTCAACGACGTGGCCGGCTATATCCTGCGGACGCGTCGTTATGCGCTCGAAACGTACGGCATCACGTGCGAGCTGCGCCTCGATCCGAGCATTCCGCCAGTGCGTGGCGACCGCACGCAGTTGGAGCAGGTGGTGCTGAATCTCGTCGCCAACGCGGAGTACGCGCTGCGCTCGACGTTGGACGCGCCACTCGACGCGGGCGAACAGCCGTCGACAGCCCGTATCATCGTTCGAACTCGACGGGACGACGGCGCCGTGCTGCTGGAGGTGGAAGACAACGGGCCGGGTATTCCCGAACACGTGCAGCGGCGTATCTGGGATCCATTCTGGACGACCAAGGAAGGAACCGACGGCATCGGGTTGGGGCTCAGCGTGGTCGACCACATCGTGGCGGATCATGGGGGTACGATCCACGTCGAGAACGTCGCTCCGCACGGTGCGCGATTCGTCGTGCGCCTGCCGGCCTTGCCCCACACGAAGGTCGCTCACGATCTTCGCGGCGGCGTGAGCGAAGGACAGGCTGCTCGCCCGCTCGATGTGTTGGTTGTCGACGCCGAGCCGCGCAATTTGAGCTTTCTCACGCGCTTTCTGACCTCGCGTGGCCATGCCGTGCTCGCCGCCAATGATGGACAGCGCGCCCTCCAACTGGCCGAACGCATGAGCTTCGATGCCGTGATCTGCGATTCGGAACTGTCGCATGCGGGAGGTGACAGCGTCGCCGTCGATCTCCGACGCGCACGCGGATGTGCGTCGGCACGCTTCGTCATCTCGACGCCTGCGCCCGGCGGCGAAGCGACTCAGCGGCTCGTCGCGGCTATTCCATTCCCCGTGGACTTCGTCGCGAAGCCGTACGACGTGGAGGCGTTGCGGCACCTGATCGAAGACGACTGAGGCGTAGCTTCCCGGCCGTTGTAGCTTTGATCGATGCCGACCCACCAGGAGCGCGCGACCGGCGTCTGGCTCTTCGCCGCGTTTGCCGCTGTCTA
>CAZICQ010000008.1:9621-11314 GCA_964537775.1 uncultured Gemmatimonadaceae bacterium
GTATCGTGGGCGATCGGATCGATACTGTACCGTCACGGCGCCAACCCACGGTCGGCGCAGGTGGCCAGTGCAGTTCAGATGCTCACTGCGGGTTCGGCTTTCGCGGTGCTGTCCGTCGCGACGGGTGAGCTGTCGTCATGGCGGTGGCGCGACGTGTCCACCCCCTCCTGGCTCGGGCTCATGTACCTCGTGATCTTCGGATCGCTGATCGGCTTCACGGCGTATGTATACGTGGTTCGGTCCACGACGCCGGCAAAAGCATCCACCTACGCCTACGTGAATCCCGTCGTTGCGCTCTTCCTCGGCTGGCTCATCCTCGGCGAGCCGCTGAGCTGGCGCACGGTCATTGCTGCCGGGGTCATTCTCGGCGGCGTCGCCATGATGACGCTCGCGAGGCGCGATCTGCCCGCTGGCGGCGCAACATCGCCCGCGCTTGGCGAGCCGCGCGATGCGTCCGCTGCGGCACGCCGGGCCGGCGCCGCCACTACCGGTCTACGCGTCCCGTAACCCATCCTCGTCGCACGCGAAGCTGCTGAGCGTTGGCGTCGGCGATCTCCTCGATGCTCCACTGTCGTTCCGTACGCTGCAAGCGCAGCCCGGCCGACGCGAGAACGCTGTCATAATGCATGTCTTCGGTGCCTCCGACGTGCGCCTCGAACCAGGCATGCATGTCCTCTCCGGCAGCGCTGCTCACCGCTCGCTCTACGTCGTCTTCCGTGTAGCCCCGCCCCTGGAGGTAGTATGAGGCGTTCGGCTGCGACCAGCTGCTTGCCTTCAGCGCGCGGAATGCGTCATCGAGCGAGCGTGTATTATTGCTGTGCCCACGGATTAGCAGATCGAGGTACAGCGCGATGCCAGCGCCTTTGCTGTAATACGAGAAGAAGGTATTGCGACCGTTGTCCTGATAACTGCTGCGGGGATACCCATCCCAGAACGGCGCCTCGAACGACGCCATTCGTGCCGACACTTCGCGCCGCCCTGGCGCGGTGAGATTGGTCTGGATGTAGCCGGCCATGGCGGGCAGGAACCCGCTTTCTGGCAGGATGCCAGCGCGGTACAGCGCGGCCACGCCGTAATACTGAGTCCATCCTTCGGCGACCCAGAGGCTCGGCTGATACCGCGCCTCGGTGTAATCGAACGGTCCGAGCAGCAGCGGACGCACACGCTTCACGTTCCACACGTGAAAGTACTCGTGGGCGGCGGTCTCGACACCGGCCAACAGCGCATCGCCCTCCCGCCATGCGGGGCCGTCGATGATCTGAGTGGAGTAAAGGTGCTCCATGCCATCGCCCCCGCCGTAGCCGATGTTGAACAGAAACGTATACATGCGCAGCGGCGGCGGCTCGAATACGGAGTTCTCGTACCCAACGATGCGCTCGATGTCGCGCACGAATCGTTGCCGCGTGCCGGGTGGAATGGGCCCATTGTGGTGCACCATCGTACGGTAGAGGCGTCCGTCGACGGTAAAGCTGTCGAGTAGAAACGACGGGGCGACCTCGGTGGGCGTGTCGATGAGCCGATCGTAGTTCTCGAATTGATAATCGCGCTGATCGGGCTCACTGGCATCGCCGTTGACGATATGCCAGCCCGGCGGCACGTCGACGTGCAATGTCACTGGATCTGCCTTGTGGTCGACGACGTAGAGGAAGATCGACGCGCCGTTCCAGTTCGCATGAGCCGTGTCGAGCACGCT
>CAZICQ010000008.1:11414-84034 GCA_964537775.1 uncultured Gemmatimonadaceae bacterium
GATGGCGCGCGACACGCGATCGCCGTCGCGCAGATGGCGGCGCCCCAAACGAGCCTCTGCCGTTTCATCGAACCTCCGGGAATGCGCGCGTCGTGCGCGAAGGTACGGCCGCGTTCGCATTTCTCGAATGCGATCTGCGGCCACGACTGGTAAGCCTGCCAAACGCGACGCCGCTGGCGCGTCGTTTGATTGGGCTGATGCTCCCCTGACAGCAGGGTTGTCAGTTCATTAGTCACCTTGAAGGAGGTCTCATGCAGCATCGCTCGATCATCTCTGCGGTTGCCGGCGTGGCGGTAGCGGTTGCCCTCACCGCATGCGGCAGCGACAACACGACCAGCGCCACGACCAAGAATACGGCGCAGCTCCGGATCGTGAACGCAACAGCGTTGAGCTCGACAGTCAATGCGGCGAGTGGCGGCTCGTCACTGATGTCCAACCTCGCCTTCGCCGACACCGCCGCCGCTGCGCGGTGCGTCACGGTTCCCGCCGGTAACCAATCCGTGAATTTCACGAATTCCGCCGGCGCCACACTCGCGTCGACGTCGAGCAATTTCGCGGCAGGTCAGAACTATACGGTGCTCCTCTACGGCGGCGCCAACGGCAGCGCAACGAACGCGGCAGTCCTCTCCAATCAGTTCACCGCGCCCAGTGCGGGCAATATGGGCGTTCGCTTCGTGAACCTCACCGGCGCTTCGGGCGACATCTACGCGATCACACCAACTGGCACCGTGTCCGGTAGCCCCGCGGTGTCGGCGCTGACCTCCTTCAACGGCACGGCCAGCCCGTCATTCACGACGATCTCGAACGCGAACACGCAGTTCGTGCTGTATCCGGCCGGGACGACGGTCACGTCGACGACCACACCGACAGCGACGTTCAACCTGACGACGGCTCCGTCGAACGGTGTCACCACGGTCATCTTCGCACCGACGGCGAGCGGAGCGGTTCGCGGCTTTGCCGTGAACACCTGTCAGTAACCAGCAGGCACATCGCTTGCTCGTCGTGAACGTATGGCGAGCAGGCGATCGCCGCGCGCGCCACTCACCGAGTATCGGCGCAAGCGCGACTTCAACAAAACGAGCGAGCCGGCCGGAAAGCCGCGAAAGGGGCGCCAGCGTCAGCTGCGTTTCGTTGTGCAGAAGCACGCCGCAAGTCACTTGCACTTCGATTTTCGCCTGGAGCTGGACGGCGCGATGAAGAGCTGGGCGGTGCCGAAGGGGCCGAGCTACGATCCATCGGTGAAGCGCCTGGCAATGCAGGTCGAAGATCATCCCATCGAGTACAACCAATTCGAGGGAACGATACCGCAGGGAGAGTATGGTGGCGGTACGGTTATGATCTGGGATCGCGGCACCTACACGGCCGAGGATGGTGGCGGCACGGACACTCTGCGAGACGCATACGCGCGCGGCGATCTCAAGATACGTCTCGATGGGGAGCGCCTACGCGGCGGCTGGGTGCTCGTGCGCATGAAGCGGCCGGGCCGGCCCCAGTGGCTGCTGATAAAGCACCGCGACGAATTTGCAACGTCAACGTATGACGTGGTGGCGAAGGAGCGCACGTCGGTGGTGACCAGGCGAACCATGGAGCAGATCGCTGCCGGCGTCAGCGGCCGTGAAAAACAGGGTGGCGCTTCTCGGCGAAAGCGCGCAACGCCTCGGAAACGTCCCGCGAAGAGAAGCACACCTTGATCAGCTCGAGCTCGCGCTTGAGCTGGTCCGCGAGCGGCAGATCGTAGCTCGACGCCAGAAGGCGTTTGGTGAGGGCGAACGCGATCGGCGGACCACCGGCCAATCGTTTGGCGTACGTCGAAACGGCCTCCTCGAATTCGGCGTCGGGAAACACGCCGGCGGCCAGTCCGGTGTCCAGCGCCTCCTGCGCCGTGATGTCGCGACCGGAGAGGAGGATTTCCGTGGCTCGAGAGGAACCGATGAGTCTCGGCAACAGCCAACTCACTCCGGCATCGGGACTCAATCCGCGCCGCACATAGCCGGCAGTGAGCGACGCGCTTTGCGCGACCAGCCGAATGTCAGCGGCCAACGCGAGGCCGAAGCCGGCTCCGGCGGCGGCGCCGTTTACCGCCGCGACAACGGGCTTCTCGCACGACTGCAGCGCGAGAACCCACCGTCCGACCCAACCCAAGGGATCGAGCCGCTGGACGAGCGTCGCGTCCGGAAGCCGCGGCGGTTCGGATAGATCGAGCCCGGAACAGAAGCCGCGGCCCGCCCCGGTGATCACGACGACGCGTACGGCATCATCCGCCGCAGCGCTCGCCACCGCCTGCGGCAGTTCCTCGGCCATCTGTGGATTCACCGCGTTGAGGCGTTCCGGCCGATCGAGCACGATCCGGCATATGCCGTCCGAGTCGGTGTCGACGCGCAGGTGAACGAAGGTGCTCATTTACAGCAGCCCGGCCGGGATGATTCCGTCGTCGCCGAAGCGCGCGCGCACCGCGTCGACGGCACGCACCAGCCTTCGATCGCGTTCGGTCTCGACGGTGATTGCGTCGCGTGCCTCGAACAGCGTGAGCTGATCGGCGGTGCTATCCGGGCCGAGCGAAGACAACCCTACACCGAGCAGGCGCGCCGGTACGCCACGGGCTGCGCGTAAACGGCGCAATAGCGTGCGAGCGATCCCAAAGATCACCCGATCGCTGATGACGGGAGACGGCAGCGTTCGACTCGCCTGGCGCGTTCGAAAGTCGCGGTCGCGGATGCGGACGGTCACCGTGCGGGCAGCGAGACCGTCGGCGCGCAGATCGGTTGCGGCACGCGTGGTCAGCGCAAGAAGCTCCCGCAATAACGAATCATCGTCGTTCAAGTCGATGGGAAAAGTTTCGTCACGACTGATGCTCTTCGCTTCCAGTCGCTGCTCGACTGGAGTGGGGTCGATGCCACGCACGCGATCGTGCAGCCACTGCGCCTCCCGCGTGCCAAGCCACGACGCGAGCGTTGCCTGATCGTACTGCAGCACATCGACCACCGTGTACATGCCAAAGCTCGCGAGGCGCTGCTGAAATCGCGGCCCGATGAACGGGATCTCGGCGAGTCGGATGTGACTCAGAAATTCCGCCTCGCATCCGGGCTGCACGACGTACACGCCTGCGGCGTCCTGGTCGCCACGCGGTTTCGCGTGCTCCACCGCGAGCTTCGCGATCAGCTTCGTACCGCCGCCGCCAAACGATACGGATAATCCGGTCTCCCGCACCACGGCGCCGCGAATTCGCTGCGCCGTCATCTGCAGCGGTTCATCGCGATACAACCCTTCTGTGCCCGTCAGATCCAGGTACCATTCGTCGACGCTGGCGCTCTCGACGACGGGAGCAAAGCGCGCCAGCACAGCACGGATCTCCCGGCTCTTGCTGGCGCACGCGCGGCCCGGCACCGGAACGCACATCGCATCCGGACAGAGCCGCAGGGCCTGAGCGATGGACATCGCCGAGTGCACACCGAATGTTCGCGTTTCGTACGACGCCGAGCAGACGACGCCGCGACTTTCGCGCGTGCCGCCGACGATGAGAAGGGGAGCACGCCCGGCGCCCAGCGGATCCACGAGCCGTGCAACGGCGACGAAGAATGCGTCCACGTCGGCGAGGAGAATCCGGCGCCCTTTCATCGAACCTTGAGATCCTCCACGAAGCGCGAGTCTTCGCGGTAGCGCGTCACACCGAGCGCTTGCGCCATGAGCTCACCCAGAACGGATGAGATATGTTCGCGCCGCTCATCGTCGTCCAGCTCCGGCGCAGCGCTCGAGTGGTCCACGAGGTAATCGACCACATAACCGGGCGTGGTCAGCATCTCGCGCCTGTCGCTCGGGATGCTGACATCGAACTCTTCTTCGACGCTGGAGAAGAACTCGTCGAGTGCCCAGCCCATGTGCGCGGCAATCCTCGCTGCGGTGAAGGTGCAATATACGTGGGCGCGGATCGCCACGCGGTCGAGCCGCCGCCGGGATAATCGCGTATCTCGCGACAGGTCGCGCCGTCGTATATTGCGGTTCGTCACAGAGTCCCACTCCTCTCAGATGACAACCAGTCGTAAGGCAGCCCCTCGACGCAGCGGCCAAGCCGTCTCCAAGGAATCGCCTGCGCCGCACGGTTCCCGACCCGAACAAGTGTACGCGCGACTTCGTGCTCTCATCGTGCAAGGATTGGTGGCACCCGGAAGCCGCATCGTCGAAACGGAGATCGCGACGCGCTTGGGCGTGAGTCGCACGCCTGTGCGTGAGGCGCTGCAGCGTCTCCAGCAGGAGGGATACGTGATCGGCTCGCCGGGAGCGCAGTCGCGCCTCACCGTGGCACCGCTCACGCGCAGTGACGTCGATGAGCTGCTGAACGTCGTTGGAGCGCTCGAGGGACTCGGAGCCCGCGGCTCCGCCGAGCTCCCCACGGCCATGCGGAAGCAGCTCGCCAAGGAGTTGAAGGGCATCAACGCCGAGTTCCAGCGAGCGGCTCGCACCGCGCCGATCGACCACGGCAGACTGTATATCGCCGATGAGCGCTTTCATCGCCGGATCGTCGAAGCGAGCGCCGGCCCTCGACTGCTGGCACTCCACGAGGCGGTGAAGCCCCAGGCCGAGCGCTATATCCGTATGTACATCAGCATGCTCACCGGCGACATCGGCGAATCGGTCGATGAGCACGAGCAAATCGTCGACGCGATCGAATCGGGACATGCCGATGATGCGGAACGCGCGGTCGAGGTGAATTGGCGTCACGCCGCCGAACGGCTCTCGCGCGTGATCGAGGTCGCCGGCGAGCGCGGGAAATGGTAGTAGCAGACGCCGGCGCAAAGCGCGTTGGCGCGCGCGCAGCCACAGTCAGGATTCCGCCGATTCCAACTCGCCGAGCAGCTTCACATAGCTGTCATACCGATCGGCGTTCACCGCGCCCGTCGCGACAGCCGATTTGACCGCGCAATTTGGCTCGGCTGTGTGGGTGCAGTCCTGGAAACGGCACTTGCCTCGGTAGCGCTCGAACTCGGGGAAGCAGAGATCCAGGTGCCCGGGCGGAAGTCCCCACATCCCCACTTCGCGCAAACCTGGAGTGTCGACGACGTAACCACCCTCGTCTGCCGGTAAGGGCACCATGAGAGCGCCGACCGTAGTGTGCCGCCCCTTGTTCACTGATTCGCTGATCTCGCCGACGCGCAGACTCAAACCCGGAAAGAGAGCGTTCAGCAGGGAAGACTTCCCGACCCCTGATGGGCCGGTAAATACGGAGGTACGGCTGGCCAATGAGTCCCGCAGCCCCTCCAGGCCGATCTTCGCCTTGGTGCTGGTGAGTCGCAGCTGATATCCGGCGACAGCATAGGCCGCGAAACGACGTCGTGCCTCCTCCTCTCCGACGAGATCGACCTTGTTTAGAACGATTTGCGCCGGCAGCCCATTCGCCTCCGCGATGACGAGGAAGCGGTCGAGCATCCGCGGGTGCGGATCCGGCCGTGCGGCGGCAAAAACGATCACGACCTGATCGATGTTGGCGGCGACGATCCGCTCGCCGAACGCGCCGCCGGGGGCGCGACGTGCGAGCTGCGACCGCCGCGGCAGAACCTCGCATATCGCCCACACCTCACCTCGCGCGTCGGCTTCAACGAGTACATCGTCACCGACGGCCAGCTTCTGGCTACCTGCCCCCGAAACAGGAGATGCGGCGCTGCGGGGCTCCACGGCCCGTTGGGCAATCTTGAGCTTGCCGCGCATGGACGCGTCGATGAGCGCGCCTGTATCAGTCCGCACTCGCCACACTCCGCCGGCGCCGCTCAGGATGCGTGCATGGATCGCCAGTCGCTCCCCGGATAGCGGCGGCGCCGCACCTCGGATATGTCCACCGGCATTCACCGATTTCACGCCCCATTCCACCAGGCGCGCCGGGAGCTGCCTCGTTTGGCATCCACCAGCTCGTCCAGCAGGCGCTTGACCTCTTTCAGCGCCAACGCACCGACGGCGCGACGCGCCTCGTCCGGGGTCGCACACGTCGCGAGAAAGTCGGTTTCCAAGTGCCCCTCCGGCGCCTGCGCGCCAATGCGCGACCATCGCACGAACAGAAGAAACGCGCCGTACGGCTTCGCTGAATCACCCGTCGTATCCGTCTCGATGGAAACGCTGTACGAGAAGCCATCGGCACCCTCGAACGCGGCGGGTCGCTCGTGCACCGCCATATAGCCGCCGATGGTGTTGGCGTCGCCCCTCGAGTGATCGGCAGGACGAAAATGACCCGGCATCGTGTCGCTACATCCGCCGCCGCCGCACGACCTCACGCACGACATTGCCGGCGATGAAGGCGACGTTGGCGGGGCGCTCAGCGAGGCGTCGCATGAGGTACGGATACCACTGCGTGCCGAACGGCACGTACACGCGCATGTTGTGGCCTTCGCGAACGAGCTGCTCCTGCAGGTCGCGTCGGACGCCGTAGAGCATCTGAAATTCGTAACGCTCGCGGCCAATGCCCTGCTGGCGTACGTAGCGCTTCGCGTCGTCGATGACGGCCGGATCGTGCGTCGCGATCGCCGGATAATTGCCGTGTGACAGCAGCTGATGCATACACTTTACGTAATTGGCGTCCACGTCGCGCTTCTCCGGGAATGCGACGCTCTCCGGCTCCTTGTATGCCCCCTTGCACAGGCGAACTCGCGCGCGGTGCCGGACGGCTTCGTCGACATCAGTGGCCGTTCGGTACAGATAGCTCTGCAGCACGATGCCGACGTGGCCATTGAAGACCGGGTGAAATCGATCGTAAAAGAGTCGGAGCGTTCGCTCCGTGTACGCGCTCGACTCCATGTCGATGCGAACGAAGGTGCCATACTCCTGCGCGCGTGTCAGAATGTCGCGCATCGTGGACACGCACAGCTCCTCGGCGATGTCCAGTCCCATCGCGGTGAGCTTCACCGACACGTTCGCGTTCAGCTTTCGCTCATGGATGGTATCGAGGATGCGAAGGTACTCGTCGCGCGCCGCGCGAGCCTCGCGCTCGTTCCGTACGCTCTCCCCGAGCAGGTCGAGCGAGGCCGTGATGCGACGGGAGTTCAGGTTGCGAACCACATCCAGTGCCTCGTCGAGCGTTTCTCCGGCAACGAACCGACTCGCAAATTTCTTGGCGAGCGCATTGTGACGCACGAACCTGAATACCCGCGGTTGTTCGGACAACCAGAGTAGCGGAGAACGAAGCATGTCTCAGCGGCAGCCGCGCCGATGATGCGGCGCCGGTGGTTTAACCTGTCGATTGCGACGCGCCGGCGCAGCCATGGCCACTAGGGCACCGGTCGCGTGGGTGCCTGCAACGGCTGCACGATGCGCACCACGGGAAACTCACCGGTGGGCGGCGTGAGGAAAGGATCGACTACATTCCACGTCACGAGGCCGTCGTCACTTTGCGGATCGAGCAGATAGAGCGCGAGCACCCCGAGGGGCTGCGCCAGTCTCACGACATAGCTTCCGGCGGGCAGCGTCCGCATCGCCGGCGCACGCCACACGCCTCTCAGCTGCTCCTGGTAGTGACCCTGAAAGGGCTGCTCGCGCCGGCTCACCTCCTGAACGACGAAGTGCTGCATGTACGCCGGCGCATCGCTCGTGACCTCTTCGACCTTGACGCCGTGCAGCGCCAGCAAAGGCAAGACAAGACGACCGGCATCGCGCGAGAAAATCAGCGCGTACGTCATGCCCTGGCGGAACGCAGGGTCGAAGCGGTCGTACACAGGCATGGTAACGGCGCGAACGATGCCGGTGCGTCGCAGTCCCGGCGGCACGCCAGGCTGCGTGCGCACCGAGTCGCCGGTGGGTGCGAGCTCCTCCACGAGCACCGTTCCTGTATACGGATGCGTCGTCATGACGGAGCGCAGTGGGATGGGCGGAGCGGTCGAAGGGTTCGTTCCCCAGTCCACCACCTGCTGGTCGGCACGGCGTGACAGCGCGACAATCGCCGGCGCATGCTCTGACACATACGATAGAATCTCCCGCACGAAGTCGTATGTGGAGGCGACGCGCCGCTTGAACGGATCGTGCGAGTAGGCCTCGGAGAGAATCGAGATCCGGCCGCGGAGACCATAATAGTTCGTGCCGTATCGGGGCAGCGGCTCGTACGTGAACCATCCGCGCCGGGCGGAATCCTGTGAGATGAAGTTGCCGTAGTCGAAAATTTCCCAGCCGTTACGTTCCCGCATGCGGCGGCGGAGCTCGACAAGCATCGTGTCGCGCGTGTAGGGCCCCGCAATCAATGCGGCCGGATTGAGGGAAGGAGCGTACGTGAGCGCGTAGCCATGGAAGCTGCCGTCGGTCGTGTGAAGATCGACGAACACGTCAGGATCCCACCGGCTGAACATCGCCAGCGACGCGCGTGTCTCCGGCGCTTCCGCCTTGACGTAGTCGCGGTTCAGATCCAGCCCTTGCGCGTTGGGGCGCTGGCCCACCATGTCCGGCCCGTTCTGCTCAGTTCTGTTGCGCTCTTGCGGTGCGAATCGCTCGTTGCCGTCTGGGTTGTAGATCGGAACGGCGATCAGAACGAGCGAATCGAGCACGTTGGCTCCGCGATCCTGCAGGAGATCTCGAAGCAAAGATTGCAACGCTTCCTTCCCTTCCACTTCGCCGGCGTGAATGTCGGCTTGCACGTACACGACCGGTCTGCTCAGGCGGTGAGCCTCATCAGGAGTGGTTACCAGCGGCCGCGAGGCGATGACGTACGGAATGTCGCGGCCCTCGCTCGTCTTTCCGATCGAACCGACGCTGATGCCGGCGCCCAGCGCCCTGAGGGAGTCGATGAACTGCACGACATCGGCGTAGTGGGAGGTTTCCAGAAAGCCAGTCCGCTCAGCACGCGTGAGCGGTCGGAGTCCGGACAGTCTCTCGCCGCCGTACCGACTCCGAGCTGGCGGTTCGGTCGGAGGACCCTTCGGCGCGCCGGCGCACGAAATGGTCAATGACGCGGCGCACAAACCGCCGATCCGTCGGTTGAATCGCATGGCCTTGAAGCTACGCGATTCCGCGGATGGCGGTCCAGTGCGCCGTCAGGACGGATGCGTCGCTGCCGGCCCGCCGGCAGCGTGCAGCAGGATGCCGCGTGCCCGGGTAGTGGCGGCGGTGCTCGGATCCGCGCCGCTGTCGATGTCCATCCGAACGTTGCGCTGAAAAGAGGTGAAGTCGCTGTCGCGCACACCGGCCTTCGTCAGCTTCACGACGATGTCGGAAGCGACGAGCGCGGGTACCTGCCGCGCCACAAGATCACAGGCGACCGCCAGCGGCAGGGTGAGCCGGCGATTGCGACGAGCCGTGCGCAGTCGCGACAGCTCACCGGGTGGAAGGCCGGCGTGCAGCGCGTTTGCGCCTGCCTCGATCTCGTCGGCGGAGCTCGACGAGCCGAGCGCGGTGCGCGCAGTATTCATTTCGATCGCGAGCGACCTCACGGCAGTCACGATGCGCGGCCCATCGGCTCCCTTGCCGGCACCTTCGAGCGCCTTGGCCGTCAGAGGCTGCGTCGGCAGTTTGGCGGTCCGCGCAGAGTCGATGATGGCCTGCACAGCCGCTCGGGTGGGAGCATCCAGGCGCTGTGCGAGGCGTGGGTCCTGGGCATGCGCGTTGACGGTCAGCGCAGCTGCCGCGAGCACGCCAAACGACCAGCGAGCCGCTCCATCCGCCTTTCTCACGGCTCCGGCTCTGTCACCACGATCGCGGAGCTCGGCACGCCATAGTTGTCGTCGAGAACCCGCGGCGCGGCGGGATCGGCAACCCACACGCTGTCGTCCACGACGAATGAATAGCGGTGATGTCCCAGAGGAACCGGCGCCGTGACCGACCATACACCGCCGCCCTGGTGCTGGGCTCGATAGGCGAGATGCGACACATCCCAGCCATTGAAGTCGCCCACGACAGCCACCTTTTTCGCCGCCGGCGCAACGAGCACGAATTGTACGGGGCGTTTCACGGGTGGTGCAGGACGTGTGGCGAGGGCCGGGGCGGCCCCACCGTTGCCGGCTAGCGAGCGTTTCCGCGCTGCGACATCGACTGCGACGGCCGCGATCAGACAGGCGGCGAGCACGAGCCAGCGGAGCGGACGGATGGTGACCGTTCGCGGCGCGCCGAGCCGTGACCATGCGCCGCGACGCCGATGACGAGGAAGCCGTCGCACACGCGACATGACCCTGTCATCGAACGCCCGGCCCTCGCTGACGCGCACCGGCTCGCGCAGCAATGCCACGACGTCACGAAGCATCATCCCACCTCTTTCCTGCGATCACGCACTTTGTACCCCCACCAATAATTCGCGAAGTCGCTCGCACGCGCGCATGACACGCATCTTGAGCGCGGAGACGCCCACGCCGGTGATCCGCGACATCTCGTCGTAACCGAGGTCTTCCACGTATCTCATCAAGAACGCTTCCCGTTGCTCCGTACGTAACGCCGACAGTGCACGTTGGATCTCTTCGCGCCAGGCACGCTGTTCCGCCGGATGGTCCTGCGCAGCCTCGAGCAGCGCCGCCTCGTTGGCCACGAAGGTGCGAAGTCGACGCCCCCGTCGCGCTCCCAACGTGCGACATCGATTCGTGAGAATGCGAAACAGCCAAACGCGAAACCGATCGGGGTCTGCGCACTGATCGAGCGACCGATAGGCACGCGTGAACGCGTCCTGCAATGCCTCTTCCGCGTCCTCTCGATTGCCGAGCATGTGCAGCGCATACCGGGCGTACCGATCGCGGTAGCGCGACACGAGCACGCCGTACGCCTCCACGTCGCCGCCCAGCACGCGTGATATGATGTCCGCGTCGGTACAGCAATCCATGAAAGACGACCTTGTCACCGCGCCGAGAGTCACGAAGTTTGCTTCCGGCGTCATGGACGTCAATGAACAGGCCGGCCAACTGTGGCGTAGAAACGTTTTCGGGCGCGCGCCATGTCCACCAACACCGCGGCGGCGTCGAACCGTCCTGGGAATCGTCCGTTGAGCTGGTCGAGCTGCTCGACCACCCGATCGGCGCCGACCGAATCGACGTATCGGAAAGGTCCGCCACGGAACGGAGGGAAACCAATACCAAACACCGCACCGACATCGCCGTCGCGTGCCGATCGCAAGATTCCCTCATCCAAGCAGCGCGAAGCTTCGTTTACCATCGAGAGCACACACCGCTCGACAATGTCCTCCGTCGGAAGCGCGCGCGTCGATCGCGCTCGATCGGCTGACCCGGCGCCTCCGAGGATCTCGTAGACTGACTCGTCCACCTCGCCCTTCTTACCCGCAGCATCGTACCGGTAGAAGCCGGATTTCCCCTTTCGCCCGGTGCGACCCGCCTGCACGACGCGGCTCAACGATTCCGGCGGCGCCATCCGGGCGCCGAAGGCTTCGTGGAGCACCATTCCTACTTTGCCGCCGATATCGAGTCCCACTTCGTCGAGCAGCGTGATCGGACCGACTGGAAATCCAAAGTCCTCCAGCGCACGATCGACGGCCTCGATGGTCGCACCCTCATCGAGGAGCCTGCCGGCCTCGGTCATGTACGCGGATAAAATCCGTGTGGTGTAGAAGCCTGGGCCATCGCGGACCACGATGACGGTCTTGCCGAGTCGCTTGCCAAACGCGACCGCGTCGACGGCGGCTTGCTTCGCCGTCAGCGGCGTCACGACGATCTCCAGGAGCGGCATCTTGTGAACGGGCGAGAAGAAGTGCATGCCGAGCACCCGCTCCGGATCCTGCGATACTGCCGCGATGCGCCCAATCGGAATCGTGCTGGTGTTCGACGCGTAGACGGCGTGGGCCGGCAGCAGTCGCTCCGTATCACGCAACACGTTCTGCTTGAGCGCCAGGTCCTCGAACACCGCTTCGATCACGAGATCACAGTTCGCGAAGCCGGTGTAATCCGTGGTGCCGCCGACGAGCACCAGCATGTCGTCGCGCTGCGCGGCGGTGATCTGCTTTCGAGCAACCCGCTCGTCCAGCACGGCGCGTATGGCGGCGAGACCGCGCCCGAGCCGGCTGTCATCGGTGTCTTTGAGGCGAACGAGCGTGTGTTGTTGGACGGCGATGGCGGCAATCCCCGCGCCCATGAATCCGGCCCCGAGTACCCCGAGCTTCTCTACTTCGGTCGGCGGCGGGGCCGGCTCCTCCACGCCTGCATCCTTCTTCAGCGCCGACGTCGCGTAGAAAAGAAAGATCAGTTGCCGCGAGACGTCCGTCATCGCAAGCTCGCCGAACAGTTTCGCTTCCATGCGCAGCCCCGACTCCTTCCCGCGTTCGAAGCCGTGGCGCACAGCGTCGATTGCCGCAAAAGGTGCCGGATAGTGTCCTTGCGTCTTCGCCATGACATTCTCGCGTGCCTTGCGAAACACGATCGATCGGCCCACGGGATTGCTCTCGAGGAGCAGGTGGGAAGCAAGGTGACCTCTCCCCTTCGCGCCGCTGGCGCGGGGGCGCTCACCGCTCGCCAGCTCCCGCGCCCGCAGGATTGCATGCTCGCGAAGAATCGCCGGGTGCACCATCTCGTCCGCCAAGCCCATTCGCAGCGCCTGGCGCGCCCGCACATTGCGTCCGGTGAGTATCAGGTCGAGCGCCGCCTGCAGGCCGACCAGCCGCGGCAAGCGCTGTGTTCCTCCCGCACCGGGGATGAGCCCCAGCTGCACCTCCGGTAGCGCCAGCGTTGTTTTCGGGTGGTCGGAGACGATCCGATAGGCGCAAGCGAGCGCCATCTCCAAGCCGGCGCCGAGACATGCACCATGAATTGCCGCAACGACCGGCACCCGGAGCTGCTCGACTCGATTCAACAGCTCCTGCCCGGCACGACTCGACCGCTCCGCGTCTTCCGCCGTGCGAAACGCCAGAAATTGCTCGATGTCGGCGCCGGCGACGAATACGTCGCGCTTGCCCGACAGGAGGACGGCCGCGGCCAAGCTCGCGTCGTCGTGGACCGCCGATAGCGCGCCGCCGAGCTCCGCCGCGAGCGCGAGATCGACCTTGTTGACCGCCTCGTTTGGCTGATCGATCGTGAGCACTGCGACCGCGCCTTCGCGCCCGACCGTGACGGCCGTCATTTCGTTAGGCGCGCTCGATGACCATGGAGTGTCCCATGCCGCCGGCCGCACACACCGTCATGAGTCCGAACTGGCCCCCGCGGCGACGCAGCTCGTTGGCGAGCGTCGTCAGGATGCGTCCGCCCGTCGCCCCGAAGGGATGGCCGATCGCGATCGAGCCGCCCATCACATTCAGCTTTGCGCGGTCCACGGACCCCACCGGCTCGGCGAACCCCGCGCGTGCTGCCCATTCGCGAGACTCGAAACCTTTCAGATTGCACAGCACCTGGGCCGCGAATGCCTCGTGCATCTCGATCAGGTCGATATCGCCCAGCGCCAGCTCGGCGCGCTGCAACGCCAGCGGGGTCGCCAGCACGGGCCCCATCAGCAGTTGCTCTCCGGGATCGAGCGCGGCGTACGCATACGACCGGATGTAGGCAAGCGGCTCATAACCGAGACTGCGCGCCGCCGGCTCATTCATCAGCAGAACGGCGCTCGCACCGTCCGTGAGCGGCGACGCATTGCCGGCGGTGACGCTACCGTAACGCCGATCAAAAACGGGCTTCAGCGCGCGTAACGCGTCGATGGAGCTGTCGGACCGTATGCCGTTGTCGTGGACGACGGCAGATTCGTACCGCGGCGGCACGAACACCGGCGCGATCTCCGCGGTGAGGCGTCCGTCGGCCGTACCGGCGGCTGCCAAACGATGCGACCGAAGCGCGAATTGATCCTGCTCCTCGCGAGGGATGTGGTTGATCTTGGCCATCTTCTCCGCGGACTCGCCCATCGTCTCGCCGGTCGAGGGCTCGGCGATCGCCGGCGTCACCGGCACCAAGTCGCGCGGACGAATGCTGCCCAGTATGCGCAGCCGCTGGGGCAAGCTCTTGGCACGCGAGAGCGCGACGAGCTTCTCGGCCATCGTCCGGGAGTGCAGGATCGGCACGTTGGAGAGAGACTCGGCGCCGCCAGCCACGACGACATCATGATGGCCGAGGAGGATCTGATCGGCGGCGTCGGTAATGGCCTGATTCGCTGATGCGCAGGCGCGGCTGACCGTATAGGCTTCACACCCTTTCGGCAGCACCGGCAACAGCGATATCTCGCGCGCGATGTTGGGCGCGATCACCGACGGAACAACGGTGCCGTACACGATGGCTTCGACGCGATGTCCGTCGAGATTCGTTCGCTGGAGCAACTCCGCGACAGCGAGCTTCCCAAGCTCGATCGCCGTGAATGTCTTCAGCGCAGTACCTGCCTTCGCGAACGGCGTACGCACACCGGCAATGATGGCGACGCGCCGTCCTGGCGTTCCGAGCGGAGGCATGCCGGAAACTAGGGTCGCCGCGAAGCACGCACTAGAGAGCCGCCGCACGCCACGTGTTCTCCATTTGAGCGGCGATGACCATTCGAATTACGTTCCGGCGTGCCGATATCTCCCGTTGCGGATCGAGCCTATCGTCTTGGACTGCTGGCGAGCGAGATCTTCGACGTGCTCGTGATCGGCGGCGGCATCACTGGTGCGGGGATTGCCCGCGAGGCCGCCCTGCGAGGATTGTCCGTGGCGCTCGTCGAGAAGGACGACTTCGCGAGCGGCACGTCGAGTCGCTCGTCGCGCCTCGTACACGGCGGGCTCCGTTACCTCGAGCACGGTCAGCTGCGACTGGTATTCGAGGCAAGCAGGGAGCGGCGCCAATTGCGTCGGCTGGCGCCACACCTCGTTCAGCCGCTGGCGTTTCTGTGGCCGCTGTACGCCGGAGCTCGTGTACCGCGCTGGAAGCTCTCGGCTGGGCTACTGCTGTACGACGCGCTGGCAGTGTTCCGCAATGTCGGAGCGCACCGCATGTTGCCGCCGGCAGAAGTGGTAACGATCGAGCCGGGATTGCGGCGCGATGGGTTGGTTGGTGGCGCGCGCTACTTTGACGCAGCGACCGACGATGCGCGCCTGACGCTCACGAATGCGATCGGCGCCGCCGAAGCAGGCGCCGTCGTGCTGAATCACGCGGCTGTGACCGCCCTTCGCGCGGCGGCGGGGCGCGTATCCGGCGCTGTCGTACTGGACGGGGTCGGTGGACAGCAGATTCAGGTTCGCGCCCGCGTCGTCGTCAACGCCACGGGACCGTGGAGCGACGCGGTTCGCGCGCTGGACAGCTTCGAAGATGAGCACTCTTCCGAGCGCGCACATGTGCGCGGGAGCAAAGGCGTGCATGTCGCGGTTCCGCGGGAGCGCCTCGACAACCGCGGCGCGATTACGCTCCTGTCGCCGTCCGATGGTCGTGTGATGTTCGTGCTGCCGGCGAAAGGGTACACGATCATCGGGACCACGGATACATACACCACCGCCTCGCCAGACGACGTCCGCGCGAGCTGGACCGACGTGCGCTACCTGCTGGATGCCGCCAATGCCTTCTTTCCGGCGGCCAGGCTGGACCGAAGTGATGTCGTGAGCGCCTGGGCGGGTATCCGCCCACTCGTGGCAACATCGGCGAGTGATCCCGTAGAGGCATCGCGCGAGCATGCAATCTCGCGCTCGCCCACCGGCGTCATCTCCGTCACCGGTGGTAAGCTGACGACCTATCGCGTGATGGCACGCGACGTTCTCGCCGTGGTACAACGTGAGCTCGCGCGACCCGTCGATCGCCGCTCCACTGAACGCGGCCGTACGACGCTGCCGGGCGGCGATGTCGATGTGAACAGCGCGATCGCCGAGGCGCGCGCCGCGACCGGCGACGGTGGCCTGGCAGAGCATCTCGTACACACGTATGGCAGCCGTTGGTTACGCGTATGGAATGAGGTGCGACAAGATCCCGGCGGACGCGACCGTGTGCACGGCGCGCTACCCTACATGATGGGTGAGCTGCGCTTTGCCGTGGTCCACGAGATGGCGTGCACGCTGGCCGATTTGCTCGTCAGGCGCACGCACGTGGCCTTCGAGACAGCGGACCACGGTGTCGCGGCTGCCCGGCGCGTCTGTGCCCGAGTCGCACCGCTACTCGACTGGAACGACGCTCGCGCCGCTCGTGAGCTGGGCGCCTATGAGCACGAAATCGATCGGGTGTTTCGAATCGAAGGTGACGCGGCTCCAGACCTCGGGGCGGCGCCTGTCTGATCAGAGCTCGGCCGGCTCGTTGATGTCGTGGATCGTCTGCAGGTCCACGACCTTGAGCGACCGAATGCTCGTGGGCAGGCGGAGCTGGACGAGGTCTCCAACTTCCTTTCCGAGCAGCGCCCGGCCGATCGGCGAAGACATGGTGACGTGGCCGTCCTCGAATTCCAGCGCATCGCCGAAGACGAGGTGGTACGTCTCGCGTGCATTCGTCTTCTGATCCTCGACGACCACTCGCGAGCCCAGACCCACGCGGTCGGCGGGGATTTGCGCCGGATCGATCGAAGACAACTTGCTCAGGCGCTGCCGAAGTTGCCCGAGACGCGCCTGCACGAACTGTTGCCGCTCGAGGGCAGCTTTGTACTCGCTGTTCTCTCGCAAATCGCCGAGCTCGACCGCCTTCCGGATCTCGTTTGGCAGGGTGACGTTGAGCTCATACTGCAGCTTCTCGACTTCGTCGCTCAGCTTCTGTTTGAGGGCTTCTATCATGTGCCGGCCGAACCAAGAGACAATAAAAACTGGAGCGCCCGGCCACCGTGGCCGGGCGCCGTTCGATCTCGCTTGTTGATGCATATTACGGAACGTGCAAGGGGCGCGCCAGGGCGCCACGACCGGCAGGCGCGCGCTCCTAACGATGCATCGGGAGCTTGCTGTCCGCTCTGTCCGCGTCCACCGGATCGTGGCCAGCGCGCCGATACTCCTGCTCCAACCGCAGCAGCATCTGTTCTCGCCTCTCGTATAACCGCTTGAGTGGCCGCCGCGCATGTCGCGCCGCTGCGTACGCGGCGAGCAACGGCAGTGCCACGGTCGAGTCGAGATAGCAGACGACCGCGTCTGGAAGACGATCGGGATCGATTTTTCCCCAGCTCACCGCCTCGGCGGGCGTTGCGCCCGACAACCCACCCGTGTCCGGCCGAGCGTCCGTGATCTGCAGGAAGTAATCGTGGCCCTTCTCGTCGATACCAAGCACCTCCTGAATCTGCGGTTCCGTTTGCAGCATGAAATTTTTTGGGCTGCCGCCGCCGCAAATCAGCACCGCAGACTTGCCGCTTCCGCGCTTACCCCGCCGCTTGGCGTCGAGCACGATCGACGCCGTTTCATTGACGTCGCGGTTCGGATCGATCGTGCACTTGTTGCCGTCCAGCGCCAGAGCGGCGACGTTCATGCCGATGGACGAATCGCCCGGGGAAGATGTGTAGATCGGTACAGCCGCGCGGTATGCTGCCGAGAGCAGTGATTTCGGGCCGATGCCCAGCGCGAGTTCACGTTCCGCCACGTAGCGGCCACAGAGATGGTGAAACTCTGCGCTCGACATCGGTCGCTGAAAATCCGGCCCGCGGATGATCGTGCGAAAGAAGGCGTCGGTGGACAGCAACACGTCATAGTCGAAAAAAATATCGTAGATCCTGACTACGCCCTCTTCCCGCAGCACAACGTCGGATTCCTGGGCGTTGCCGCGGTGCATCGCGAGACCGAGACCGAAGTGGGTATCGTGATACAGGTTGGCGCCGGTCGAGATGATCCAGTCGACGAAGCCCAGCTCGATCAGCGGGATGATCGCCGCCATTCCCAGGCCGGCCGGGGTGAGGGCGCCGGTGAGCGTCATGCCGACGGTCACGTCGGCATCGAGCATCTTCTCCGTGAAGAGCTGACAGGCCTCTCGCAATCGCGCTGCGTTGTACGCGAGGAAGGTGCGATCGATCAGATCGGCCGCCGTCTCGCTGCCCGTGATCGGCGAGGGCTCGATCTTCTGTCCGCGCAGGAAACGCGAACGTTCGTGCGATGTATGCTGCTGCCCTTTTCGCTCACGCTCTTCCGCGGCGCGCTTCTGTTTCGCCTTTGGTCCGGAAGCTGTCGCTCGCTTTGGGCGTCCGCCGCCCCCCTTGTTGCTCGCCATGCTGGATCGTCGATTCGGTGAGTTGTGGAGCAGGAAAGTCCGCGCGACGCAGACGTCAGGCGCGGCTGCGCCGGCGTGCCACGTTAACGGCCGCCTTGGGCGCGTCCATCACTTGCATTCCCGCCACGCCCATCTGGGCGTCGTACGACGCGATGACGGCGTGCGCCGCCTCGGCCGGATCGTCGGTCAGTAGGATGAGGTCGAGGTCTCCCGGCGAGATCTTGCGTTCGCCCAGCACCCGCGCATGGAGCCACCGAATCAATCCCGCCCAGTAGTGTCGGCCGAACATGATGACAGGGAACTGGTAGATCTTGCCTGTCTGGATCAGGGTCAGCGCCTCGAACGCTTCGTCGAGGGTTCCAAAGCCGCCGGGAAATATGATGAATGCCTGCGAGTACTTGATGAACATCGTCTTGCGGACGAAGAAATAGCGGAAATTGATCAGGGTGTCGACGTACGGGTTCGCCCCCTGCTCGAACGGGAGCTCGATGTTGCACCCGATCGAGCGGCCGCCCGCCAAACGAGCGCCCCGATTTGCCGCCTCCATGATCCCGGGACCGGCGCCGGTGATGATCGCGAACCCAGCGGTCGCCAGCAGGCGCGCGGTTTCCTCCGCCGCCTTGTACTGCGGGTCATCCGGATGCGTCCGCGCCGAACCGAAAATCGTGACACCCTTCTGGACATCGGCGAGGTTGTCGAATCCCTCGATGAACTCGCCCATGATTCGCAGCACACGCCAAGGGTCCGTGCGCGTGAAGTCACTACTGTCGCTTGGCGTCTGAAGCAGCTTCTGATCTTCGGTGAGCGGGCCGACGTAGCTCCGGATGGCATCGTCGATCACACGCGTCGCGCCCGCTTCGCGTGCGTCCGGAGACCGCTGCGATGGCGGGGTGCGCCCGGCGGCGAGGTGACCCGCTTCGGTGCGTTCGCGCAGATAATCCTGCGCCGACAGCGCAGCCTCGGCCATCATCTTCGGATCCGATTTCTTTCCTGTCGCCGTTCGCGGCGACTTGGATCGCGCCGCTGTATGCCGCGTTTTCGTCGGCGGCTTGCTCGCGATCACCTCCTCCGCCGCACGAGCGGACAGTGCCGGTTTCGGCTGTTCGGGCTTGCCCTTTGGCGTGCGTGAAGAAGGGGTCGCGCCCGGACGTCGTGTTTGCGCCATGAATGTGGGTCGAATGGTCGACTTCGCGTATCGTGCGACGTCGTTCGTGAACCGTGGAGTCTACCGACGTCCGGGGCAGACGCGCCAGCAAGGAGGTTCGGACGTTGCCAACGCACTTCCATCGACGCACACGGTCGGGTTCTATTCGCCGCATGGCCCGCACGCCGGCTCTACCTTGCCTGTAATCGTGATTCTCGCCGATGGTGTCCGCCCGGACACCCTGCGCGCCGCAATCGACGAGGGCGCCGTGCCGTCCCTGAGCCGCCTCCGCAGCGAGGGAGGGCTGTTCACCGCCACGACCTGCTTTCCCTCCGTAACCGGACCCGCGTACACACCATTCCTGATGGGCCGCTTTCCGGGACCGATCGGTTTGCCGGGGCTCCGCTGGTTTGATCGAGAGCGTCGGACCTGCAGCTTTCCCGATTACGCTCGCAGCTACGTCGGCTACCAGATGGCAAAGGTGAATGCTGATCTCGATGCGACGGCACTGACCATCTTCGAGCAGGTAAAGCCGAGCTTCGGCGCATTGAGCGTGATCACGCGCGGACTGGATGGCGGTGATCGCGTCGGTGCCGTGTCGATCGGAAACGTCGGATCAATGGTCAAGGTCGCCCGCACGCATTTCACGGGTGACCTGGCGGGCTGGCTGGACATAGACCGACTCGTCGCCACCGAGGTCGCAGCTCGCATCGTCGAACAGCGCCCGCAATTCGTCTTCGCGGCCCTGACCGGAATCGACAAGACTTCTCATGCTGCCGGCCACACAGGCCCGCTGGTGATCGAGGCTCTGCGTATCGTCGATGCTCTGGTCAGGCTAGTGCGCCGCGACGCCGAGCGTAACGGCTATTGGAAGGACACCCATCTCTGGGTCGCCAGCGACCACGGGCATTGGCCGCTGCGCGCACACGAGGATCTCGCCGCGTTCGTCAGCTCATTGGGCTATCGTGTCATTGCGCATCCGTGGGTGTTTGCGATCGCTCCGGAAGTGGCTGTCATGGTGAGCGGCAACGCGATGGCTCATCTTTATCTCGATCTGCGACGTCGCCAGAGGCCGTATTGGGAGTCGTTGTCACGGGAGTGGCGACCGCTCGTCGACGCGTTGCTCGGCCGGCCTGCAGTGGACGTCGTCGTTCTGCCCCACCGCGGCGGACGAGCCGAAGTTCGTGCTCGCGGGCGTGGCTCCGCCTTCGTGCGCCGAGACGGAAACCTGTACTCGTACGAACGAATGGGAGGCGACCCCCTTGGCCTGGGCAACGACCTGGTCAACGTGAGCGCTGACCAAGCGTACGACGTCACGTTCAATACGGAGTATCCCGACTCCGTAGTGCAGATCATCCGTCTTGCCGAATCGCCACGGTCCGGTGATGTCATCTTGTCCGCATCGCGCGATTGGGATCTGCGCGCCCGCTACGAGCCAATTCCTCACGTCAGCTCGCACGGGGCGCTGCATCGCGAGCACATGCTGGTGCCCCTGTTGCTGAATCGCCCTCCGACGCGAGCGCCACGCAGGACTGTGGACGTAATGCCGAGCGCGCTGCATGCACTCGAGAAGGAGATCCCCGGAGGCCTCGACGGGACCTCGTTCCTTTGAGCACTTTTAACAGCTCCTCGATGGTGTTTGGCGACATCAATGACATGAGCTGGCTCTCCCTTACGGCGACGCTGACGGCGCGCAGCATTCGCCATCCCGCAGACGCCTGGAATCTCCTGCGCGTGCTTTGGCGCTTTCGTCGGCGCGGCTGGTACAGACGCTTCCCTTTTCTGCCGATCCCATCGCGGACGTACGTGCGCTGGCGCATGTACACGGCGTACGGCAGCGAGGCCATCGCACCGCCTGCCGAAGACCTCGTGCGGTACGCCCGTTGGGCTACACGACACCAATGATGATTGAAGCATCCCGCCTGGGTGAGCTATTGAAAGCGCAGGCGTATGGACTTGGTTTCGATCTGGTGGGGATCACGCGGCTCGGGCCCGCCGAAACAGCCGGTGCTTTCGACGAGTGGCTCGAAAAGGGATACGCCGGCGAGATGCACTATCTGCCGCGCGCCGCCGACAAGCGTCGCGATTCCCGACTTCCGGTACCAGGGGCACGCACGGCCGTGGTAGTCGGGATGAACTACGGAGGCTGGGAGCCATCGGGTCCCGTCGCACGCTACGCGCGCGGTGACGACTATCACGAGCTCATGCTCGAGCGCCTCCAATGGTTGCACGAATGGATCGAGAGCACGCTAACGCGCCCTGTCGTCGGCAAACCGTACGTCGACACCGGGCCGATTCTCGAGCGTGACCTGGCGCGGCGAGCTGGCCTCGGCTGGTTCGGCAAAAACACGAACCTCATCAATCCGACGCTCGGCTCCTTCTTCTTCATTGGAGTCCTGCTGCTCGATCTCGATCTTCCCCCCGATGCCCCCTTCGCCGCCGACCGATGCGGCACGTGCACTCGGTGTCTTGATGCATGCCCGACGGAGGCATTTGTAGGTCCTCACGAGCTCGACGCCCGGCGCTGCATCGCGTACCTGACAATCGAGCTCAAAGGCGCCATCCCGCCAGCGTTGCGCGAGCAGATTGGCGACCATCTGTACGGATGCGACGTCTGCCAGGACGTCTGCCCATGGAATGTCCGATTCTCGCGCCCGCTCACGGAGAGCGCATTCGCGCCGCGGAAGGCGGTCGCTGGCAGGAACGCTCGATCCCTTGCCCGCGAGCTGCTCGCGATGACGGAATCAGAGTTCTCCGCCTCCTTCAGAAGGTCTCCGATGAAGCGGGCCAAGCTCAAAGGCCTTAAACGGAACGCGGCGGTGGTGCTCGGTAATGCTGCAAATCCTGACGACAGGCCGGTTCTGGAGACCGCCCTCGACGATAAGGAGCCGATCGTTCGCGAGCACGCTGCTTGGGCGTTACAGTATGTGACGCCGGATCGAGGCTGATGTCCCACTAGCCGGCCCGGACTACCTCGAAGCCGCTTCTAAAGGCGACCTCGACGGAGTGCCTTTCTGGCGTCACGCTCGTCTATTTTGGTGAGCGGGTCCACCCGCTCATTCCTGCCTGGGTCTCTGCCCCGTTGGAAGCGCAGCAGCGCTTCTTCTCCTCGTAAGAAGCCTTCCTCGTTCCCCGCATTCGGGCGCAGCTCCTTTCCGTCATGAAGCGAGTTCTCCTTCCTCTTCTGACCCTCGGTCTCTGCCTCGCTGTTCTCAGCGCGATTCGCGCAGGCGGCGTTGTGGTCGCATCAGGATCACGGACCGGTGAGGTGACGGCGCTCGCAGGCGGCGCCATCTTTTCCGGAAACGGAAACGACGAGCGCACGCGTGCCGTCGTGAGGCAGCGTTTGCGTCGGAGCTCACCCGGCACGTACATCGCCGAAATCCTCCAGGAGCGCGACTCGTCGCTGGCGCGCTGGCCCGACCGGCGTAACGATCCGCTGACTGTTTGGATTCAACCGACCGCGAATATAGCTGACTTCACGACGGTCTACGTCGAGCAGGTCCGCAACGCCTTCAACGAATGGAACAAACTCTCGCTGCCGGTCGGCTTCCGCTTCGTTCCCGATTCGGCTGAAGCCGACGTGCACGTTACCTGGGTCGATCACTTCGATGAGCCGATCAGCGGGCGCACGAAGTGGGCGCGGGATGACGACTGGTGGATCACCGACGCCGACATCATCCTCGCCGTCCATCATCACCAGGGTGAGACGCTCGACCCCGATGCAATGCGCGCGATGGCGCTCCACGAGATCGGGCACTTGCTCGGGCTGGACCACACGACCGATCCAACGAGCATCATGGCTCCCAAGGTGCGAGTTCGCGATCTCTCCAACGCGGACCGCGCGACGGTTCGGCTCCTGTACACGCTACCCCCGGGCGCCGTTCACGGCTGACGCCGACCTCCGTGCGCGCCGAACACGTCCTGCTGTTCATCGTCGGTGCGTTCGGTACGTTTGTGGGCGTCGAAGTCCTCCGCACGCCCGCGCCGCCCTCGCGCGTCGCGACCTCCATTCGAGGGGGAAGTGACAACGCAACGAGCGTAGCGCTGCACGGCACGGCGCCGGCCCGCTCACGAAGCGATCTGAGTGCCCGCGTCCTCCAGTCTGGCGACCCCGCACCTAGCCGCAACGTGGCGGAGGTTCGCGATCGGATCACGAGTGGAGCGCCAGGGACGTACATGCTTGACATGCTCGCCGCCGAGGAGTCGCTGCTCGTTCGGTGGCCCGACCGTCGCGTCTCGGCGTTGCGCGTTTGGGTGCAGAGCGAGAGTCGATTGTCTGGCTGGAGTGTGGAATATCCGAACGCGGCACGAAGCGTATTCGAGGAATGGCTGACCGCCGGGCTGCCGTTACGCTTCGATTTCGTCTTCGATTCGTCGGGTTCCGACATCCAGGTCACGTGGATCGACCATTTTCCCGCCTCGGATGGCCGGAAGATTGGTTCCACGCGCCGCACCTACGACCAGAGCGGCTGGATCGTCAGCGCGAACATCGTCGTGGCCGTGCATGACAGCTCAGGTCGAACGTTCACGCCCGACGAAGTCGGCGGGATCGTGCGACACGAAGTGGGGCACGCGCTCGGCCTCGGGCACTCGAAGGATCGGACGACTATCATGTATCCGCGCGAGACGGTCCACGATATCTCCGGACGCGATCGCGCGACGCTCCGACTGCTGTACACGCTGCCGCCCGGCTCCGTGAAGTAATCGGAACCGATCTTGCGCTGCGCTGCCGCGCATGCGCGATGATCCCATTTTCGACGTTGCCATCGTGGGCGGTGGACCCGCCGGTCTCTCGGCTGGCATTTGGCTGGGCCGCTATCTGCACTCCGTGGTGCTCATCGACAGCGGCGATCCGCGCAACTGGGAGACGCGCGCCATCAACGGGTACCTCGGACTTCCCGATGTCCGACCCGCGGAGTTGCGCGGTCGTGGACGCGACGAGTGCCGCCGTTACGGCGTCTCATTGATCGATGCGATTGTCGCGCACGCACAGCAGTCGAGCGAAGGCGATTTCCTTCTGACGCTCGAGCCGGACCCTCAACCGTCGATCAGATCGCGCCGCCTTCTCCTGGCCACGGGCGTGCGGGATTCGTGGCCGGATGTGCCCGGCCTTGCGCGCGTATATGGCGACAACGCTCACGTGTGCCCGGATTGCGATGGCCTGCTCGCGCGCGACAAGAAGGTGGTCGTGATCGGCTATGGACGCAGAGCCGTCGGCATGGCGCTCGATCTTTCCACTTGGACCCGCGACATCATCATCGTGACGAACGGGCATCCGCCGGAGCTCGATCTGCCGGAGTACTGCGAGAAGCTCGATACGCTGAATATTCCCGTGCTCACCGAGCCAATCGACCAGGTGTGTACCGCGAATTCGCAGATTCATTGTCTGAAGCTGCGAAACGGCATGCAGCTCGATGTGGACAAGATCTTTTTCAGCGCCGGTCAGCGTGCCGTTGACGCCCTCGGAGTGGAGCTAGGCTGCGAGCGCCAGGAGGACGGTCAGATCGTGGTCGACGACCGGATGCACACATCGGTGCAGCACGTCTATGCCGCGGGCGATATCGTGCGCGGATCGCAGCTGGCGATCGTCGCGGCGGCGGACGGAGCGATCGCCGCGTTGTCACTGCACAAATCGCTGGTGCCCGAGGCCCGCAAGCTCACTGCGCTGCGCTGACGCTCCCGCGTGCTACCACTTCAGCAGCAGGTGCTGCTCTCGTCTGGCGCGCACGACTTCCAGCTCCACGCTGCGCTCGTCTGCCCGGCTGGACACGATGCGGCGCAAAGCATCAATCGTGAGCACCGGTTGGCCCGCGGCCCGCACGATGACATCGCCACCCTTCAGCCCACAGCTCGCGGCCGGACCGGGCACGACGTCGACCACGAGCACCCCCGATTGCACGCCGAGCAGTCGACCAAGATCCTCGTTTTCGATGTCGACGAGCCGGGCGCCGGCGATCGGGGCGGTCGCCGGATCCAAGCCGCGCAGAACGAACATCTGTACCGGCATCGGCGCCCGCATCAGCGGCATCCCTGGCATGGCGGCGCCCGGCGGCACCGGCCTGACCGCAGCAGCAGCCGGTGACAGGTCCATCCCCGGCATCGGGTCCCGGTCGGACATGCGTCGCATGTGAAGCCGCAGCGGTGCCTTTGCAACGCGGAGATGAAACACGCGCTGGTCGCCGTCACGTCGCACGGTGACTGCAACCTGCGCGTCCGGGCGCAGCAAGCGCGAGACATTGATCGCGCGAGCACGAACATCATCTCCGTTGTACGCGACGAGGACGTCACCGGCCGCGATGCCGGCTCGCTCTGCCGGCGAGTTCGGCTCCACCGATAAAATCTGCGGGTAATCGAAGTAGCGAATGAGCTGCTCGTCACCACGATACTCCGCCGCCTGTGGAGCATCGACGGTGATGCCGATCCAGCCACGGGGCGCTACCCCCGACGCAGCCATCGGCTGGCCGAGGCGACCCATCAGCGTCGCTGCAGCTCCCTCGTCGGCGCCGCGCGCCATCTCCAACTGAAACCGGCGTTCCATGTCACCGGAGCCATGCATCCGCGACAACTCCGCCAGCGCCATCACTAGCGACGTCAGCTCACGCGACAGCTTCGCGCGTGCCGGAGCCGAGAGGGGTTCGTCTTCGAACTGATGTCGCAGAGAGTCCAACCGCGCCAGGAGAGCGTCGCGATCATCGCTCACGCGCACCCGTACCGGCGCAGTGTCGGCTGCGCGGGCGGGACGGATCTGCGCCCTCGTCACGCTCGGAAGGAAGAGCGCCACGCATAGCATGCTGGCAAGCTCTGTACGTGCTCTGGCCGCGCCGTCGCCGAAAGGTGTCATGCGCATCAGTAGCTGTCGATGCGAAGGCCGACGGGGAGCGCCGTATTCAGTTGACGGAGCGTTTGCTCGCGTTGGCCGATTGTCGTCAGGTAGTAGCCGTTGATCACCGGGTCGTATGGAGCCGAGTTCATCGCCTCACGTACCACCCGGTCTACGCGATCGAGGGCGGCGAGCCGCGTGCGCATGGCCGCCGGACTCTCGGCCGGCACGCCACCGGTGTCGTGTTGCGCCAGATAGGCTGCCGCGTTCTGATACAACATCTCGTATTTCGCCCGAGCCGCACGCGCTTCATTGACGTTGCTGAACACGGGCGCAGCGGAATCGGCGGCTGATGTCGCTGCTGCTACAGGCGTCGTGCCGGGAGCGTTCGTCCCCTTCGCGCTGTAGCGGCCGATGACCACACCGCCGCCGATGAGCAGCAACACGGAGGCGGCGCGCATCGCGTAATGCGCGGCACGGCCTCTGAGTCGATCGAGAATCGAAGGGGCCGGCCGAGCTGCTATGCCGGCTGCCACGAGGCGATCGAAGCTCGAGAGCGGAACACCAATGCGCCTTTGCTCCGCCCGCGATAGTTCGAGCAGGCGCACGAAGGCACTGCGTTCTCTCGCGCAGAGCTCACAGGTCGCGAGGTGGGCGAGCTCGGCGCCGGAAGCAGCATCGTCGGCAAGCGCCGCCAGGCGTTCAGTAGACAGGTGCGACATGTTCTTTGCGGTATTCGACCGGTACGTCCCTTGGGCCATCGAGTAGATGCGCGAGCAATTTTCGGAGCTTGCCGCGCGCCTTGAACAGTTGTGATTTCGAGCCGCCCGGCGTGATTCCGAGTTCCGCGGCGATCTCTTCGTGGGTGTAACCTTCGACATCGTGCAGCAGGAAGACCGTGCGCGCTCCCGGAGAGAGCTGGGCGGCCGCTTCGTCGATCGAAGCAGCCAGGAAGCCGCGATCCATGTCGGGCTGTATCATGGCACTGTCCTCCTCCATCTCGACTTCCATGCTTGCGATGCGCCGCGATTTGCGCAGAGCGTTCAGTGTGCGATTCACCGCGATGCGATGTGCCCACGTTCCAAACTGCGAGTCGCCGCGGTAGGTCGGAAGCGCCCGAAAGATCTGGATCCAGACCTCCTGCGCGATATCCGCGGCAAGATCCGGATCGCCTCCGACCAGACGCCGGACGACCATGTCGATGTGAGGAGCGTGCCGCGTCCAAAGTGCCCGCTGTGCCGCCGCCTCCCCATCCCTAGCGCGCCGAATGATCAGGGACTCGGTGGTATCCATGCGTCTGCCGGATTCGTCACCGGCTGGAGGAAGAGAGTTTACCGCCCCATACGACGGATCTCTACGTGATTTGGGAGCAGATGGTTTGTGGCGGCGGGCTCTCCCGCTTTTGTCCCGTGAGCGGCGCCGCTGCCTGGCTCTGCAAATCGTTGCGCCAGTTCCCCTTGCGTCGTCTGCTGCACATAGGCATTATCCGCCTTGAGCGCCGCCGTGGTCCCGGAACCGGACATGGGGTCAGGTGGTAAGCTCTAATGACGGATCAGCCGCAAGACGGCATAAGCACGCCCCCTGCATTGGGCTGCCTGGTCGGGCGCCCATTCAGAGTGGGCCTCGAGCGATTTCATGTAGTCGTATCAGGAGTTGTCGTTGTTCAATCTGCTCTCTTTCGCACTTCTGCTCGCATCAACAGGCGGTGGCCTGCCCGTCAAGAGGCCGGCATCCGTAGGGATGTCGGCTGCGCGACTGGCAAAGATCAATCACGTCGTGGAGCGCGGCATCCGGGCTGGCGGATATCCCGGGGCCGCAGTGGTCGTCGGCCGCAAGGGCGCGGCCGTGATGGAGCGCGGTTTCGGGCGCATCGACTGGAGCAGTTCGAGCAGACCCGTGCAACCGGATCGCTCCATCTATGACTTGGCGTCGCTCACCAAGGTCGTGGGCACCACGACCGCGCTCATGGTGCTATACGACGAGGGCAAGATCCAGCTCGACGACCCGGTTTCCAAGTACGTGCCGGCCTTTTCCGGAGGCGACAAGGACCGCGTCACGCTGAGACTACTGCTCGAACATCGCTCCGGCCTCCCGGCCGGTCGCGACCTGTGGCGGCTGGCACGAACTCCGGAGGAGGCACGGGAGGCAGTGATCGCCACGCCGCTCGTCTATCATCCGGGTGAGTACTACGAGTATTCCGATCTTGGCGCCGACATGCTCGGCTTCGTCGTTGAAGCGGCGAGCGGGCAGCGGCTGGACGTCTTCCTCGAGCAGCACGTGTTCGGGCCGCTGGGCATGAATGACACCTTCTTCCGGCCCAGCGCCGCGGTGCGCGACCGTGTCGCTCCAACTGAGGTCAATCCGCCGCGCGGTTATCCGCTGCAGGGCGAAGTGCATGACGAAAATGCCTTCGCGCTCGGTGGAATTGCCGGGCACGCCGGCCTGTTCAGCACCGCCTCCGATTTGTCGGTCTTCGCTCAGATGATGCTGAACGGCGGTGTATACGACGGGGTCCGCATAATCTCCGACTCGGCCATCGCGCTGTTCACGAAGCGCGCTGCGGGAACGCGGGCATTGGGATGGGACACGTGCGGAGGTGAAGGCAGCTGTGGCCGCTATCTCAGCGACGACGCATACGGACATACTGGTTTTACGGGTACGTCGATCTGGATCGATCCCGATCGCGACATGTTCGTCGTGCTACTCACGAATCGTGTACATGCGGCGCGGGCGAAGAGACCGGCGAAGGTGATCGCCGACGTACGCGCCGACCTCGCCGATGCTGCGGCACTTGCGGTCACGGATTCGCCCGATGGCGTGCTGGCGATGCCCGCTGCGTTCCGTTCTGATCGGGCCATCGGTTGGAACCGGCCGGAGCGTCGTGCGCATGGTCGCCGCCGCCACTCCGCGAAGGCGGCGCACAAGAGCAGCCGCAGGGGTTCGCGCCACTCTGGCCCGGCGGCCTCGTCGAAGAAGAGCTCGGCGACAAAACACGGCCGCCGATAAGCGCCTCGACATGAGGTGAGCGGCTGGCCGGTGCCAGCTCCCGAATTGGTAACGACGATGACGAGCGACACTGAAAACGGATCGCTGCAATCCTCTCCCGAGGCGCGCACCCAGGAAGCGTCCGGCCCGCCGGCTGAGACGACTGGGGCAGCCGCAAGCGCCGAGCTTACAGTCGATCAGGTGAAGATGGCGCTCCGGAGAGTCAAGGATCCGGAACTGAACTTGAATATCGTCGATCTCGGACTGGTCTACGACATCAAAGCGCATGACAATGACGTCGAGGTGGACATGACGCTGACATCGCCGGGCTGTCCGGCGGGTCCGCAGATCATGGGCGATGTGGAGCGTGTGCTGCATGCGCTTCCCGACGTCGGAACAGTCGACGTGCGGCTCGTGTGGTCGCCATTCTGGACACCGGAGCGAATCGAGCCGCGAGTCCGCGCCTACATGGGACTCTAGCGCGCTTCTCGAAGCTCAGCTGTCGCGATATGGCGACGAAGCGCTGCTCGGCTGATGTCGATGAGCTTGGAGGGCGCGCACGAAGTCCGGTCCAAGCACGTTGCGCTGCCATTCACGCAGCTCGGTAACCTCCTCGAGCTCCTCGATCGAGGCGGGATGGCGCCTCGCCACCGCCTCCATGCGGTCGCGCGAACACAGCACACCCGGATCGAGATGCAGCTCGTCGGCTTTTGCGTCGCGCACCGACTTCAGCGCTGACACTCGCGCGTCGAAGTCCGGATCCCGTTCCCATCGCGGCGTCTTGGGAAATCGGGGAAGGTCCGATTCGTCAACCGCCAAGCCACGCTGCACCGCTTCCAGCATTTCATGGGAACGGTGGTCGAGCAACGCTCGAGAGATACCTCTGACGGACAGCAGCGCTTCGCGTGTTCGCGGTTTTTCGCGAGAAAGCTCGAGGAGCTGTTCGTTGCCGATGATGCGAAAGGTCGCTTTGTCGATACGCCGCGCGATTTCGTCGCGCCAGAGTACGAGCTCGCGCAGTACAGCCAACTCGCGCCGATTCAGGTCCCTGGCGCCTTTGATTCTGAGAAAAGCGTTGTCGCCGCTCGGAGACTCCCACCGACTTCCTTCGAGCAGTCGAAACTCCTCCAACGCCCAATCCCAGCGGCCCACACGTACAAGCTCCTCCGCCAACCGATCGCGGAGTGGCAGGAGATACATCGTATCCTGTGCCGCGTACGCGAGCATGTCCGGTGTGAGGGGGCGCATCGACCAGTCGGCTCGTTGGTGCTTTTTATCGAGGCGAACGCCGAAGTAGCGCTCGAGTAATGCGGCCAGGCCGAACGCTTTCATACCGAGCAGCTGCGCGGCAATTCTGGTGTCGAAGATTCTACGTACGTGCCACCCGTAGTCTTGCGCGAGCAGGCGCAGATCGTAGTCGGCATCGTGAAACACGACTTCGACGTCGGGGCGCTCGAGGAGAACGCCCAATGCGCCAGGTGTGCCAATCGGCAGCGGATCAATGACTGCCGTCTGTTCCGGCGTGGAGAGCTGGAGGAGATAGATTCTGTCGACGAAGCGGTGGTAGCTGGCTCCTTCGGTGTCGAGAGCAACCGCGTGAACGTCGCCGAGGGACGAGAGGAAGGTCGCTACCGCTTCGGGGGTGTCGAGGTACAGCGGGCGGTGGACGCGTTCGGACACGCTGAGTAATGTAGCGAATCGTTGTTCCATGCGGGCACCGGCCTTGCCCCGTACACATCTTCATGACCGAGCCAGCTCGATACTCGAGCACGACCATCGCTTCGTCGTCCGCCCCGCGCGACAGCGCCGACAGCGAGCAGCTGACCCGCACAGCGGAGCACCGTCGCCGCCGGCCGGGGTGGCGAAGCCGCGACATCATGCGCACCGCCGCGCTCGTGATCGCGATGGCGATCGCTGCGCAACTCGTATGGCGGGCAAATCCGCTCCTCCTCACCGCGTTCATCGGCGTTCTCTTTGGACTGGCCGTGGCATCAGGTGTCGATTTCCTGCAGCGTTGGGGAGTGCCGCGGGCGGTCGGCGCCCCAGTCATCGTCTTCGGCTTCATCGGGCTGCTCGTTGCCTTCGGCGTATCCCTTGCCCCGACGCTGCGGCGTCAGTCCATCGAGCTGCAGTACAAGCTTCCGGAGTCGCTGGATCGCATCGACGTGTGGTTGAGCGGACATCAGGGCGGCCTGATCTCCACGGTGTTGGGCTCCGGAAATGCTGCCGCCGGAACGCAGGGGGGGCAGCCGTCGGAGAATGCGAACACGCTTCGAGCGCGCCTGGGTGGACAGCTCACCGGCGCGACACGGTATCTCTTCCCCTTTCTCTCCTCCACGATCGAGTTCTTCGCCGGTCTGCTGCTGATCGTTTTTCTGTCGATCTACATCGCCATCGATCCCGAGCTGTATCGTCGCGGCCTGATGCACCTCTTTCCGCACCGAGCGCGGACGCGCGCCGGACAGGTGCTTTCCGCCGTGGCACTCGTGTTGAGGCGCTGGCTCGTGGCGCAGCTCATTGGCATGACTGTGATCGGCATCGCCGTCACCATTGCGTTACTGGTGCTTCGCGTGCGTGCGGCGTTCGCGCTTGGTGTCCTGTCGGCGCTGTTCGAGTTCATCCCGACGATCGGGCCGATCATCAGCGCGGTCCCTGCGATCGCGATGGGTTTCCTGGATGCGCCGCAAAAGGCGCTCGTCGTCCTCGTTGTGTTTTGGGTCATCCATGTGCTGGAGAGTCACATCCTGATCCCGCTGCTCATGAAGGGATCGCTGCACCTGCCGCCCGCCCTCACGATCCTGGTGCAGGCACTCATGGCCGTGCTGTTCGGCTTCATTGGCCTCCTCACGGCCGTGCCCCTGCTCGCGGCGGTGATGGTCACCATCAAGATGTTGTACGTGCAGGACGTCGTCGGCGATCGCGTGCTCGTTCCCGGTGAGACGGCGGCATATCAGGCTCACCTCGCCGAAACGGGGCATGGCTGACGCCTCGGGCGAGGATCTCCCGCTCGTTAGGCGATTTCCCGTTTTGGCATCGTTGCCGCGCGTGTCACTCGGCCGGTTTCCGACCGCGGTCGAACCCGCATTCGAGCTCGCGCCGCGGCTCTGGATCAAACGCGATGATCTCACATCCGACGTGCTGGGCGGTAACAAAGTCCGGCCGCTCGAATTTCTGCTGGCTGGCGTGCGTCCCGGCGAGCACGTCGTGACCGCGGGCGCTCGCGGCTCCACGCACGCGCTGGCCACCGCGACTCACGCACGACGGTTAGGCGCCCGCGTCACCTTGCTTCACTGGTCGCAGGAGATGAACGAGAGCGCCGAACGCGCGTGGCGGCGCAGCAGGGAGGTCGCAGACCGCGTGATCGATGTCGCAGCTGTTCCGATGGCGTACCTCCGCGGCTGGATCGCGCGGGCGCGGGGCGCTCACTGGATACCGCCTGGCGGGAGTACGCCGCTCGGCGCGCTCGGTCACGTGAACGCCGCCCTGGAGCTCGCGCAGCAGGTCTCGGCGGGAGAAGTGCCGCTTCCGGCGCGCATCGTTCTGCCGCTGGGCAGCGGCGGCACGGCCGCTGGCCTACTCACTGGGATCGCGGTCGCCGGTCTGCCCACGGAGATCGTCGTTGTGCGCGTCGTGCCAGAGATCGTCGGCAATCGCCGCCGCGTGCTGTCGCTGGCAAGGCGAACGCATCGCCTGTTGCGACGACTTACCGGTTCAGCGCTGGCCGCGCCGAATCCGCATCGGCTCCGTATCATTCACAGCGAATATGGTGGCGGCTACGGCCGTGCGACAACGGGTGGCCGCACCGCCGTCGAGCGCTACCGCGATTGGAGTCACGGACGGTTGCTCGACCTGACCTACAGCGCGAAGGCGCTCGCTGCGGCACTCACGCCGGCCGACGCGGGCGAAACACTCTTCTGGCTCACGTATGACGACAGCTCTCCCCGAAGTGGTCTTCCATATCTACCCGACTGACTGCGACATGCTCGGGCATCTAAACCATGCGACGATGCTGAACTTTCTGGAGCGCGCGCGATGGGCACTGCTCGAGCCACAGATCGACATTCGTCATTGGACGCGGCAGGCCGTATTCTCGGTCGTGCGTCACGTCGACATCGGGTATACGGCGCAGTCGCTGCCTGGAGAGGACCTGGTCATTCGTTCCGGCCTGCTCGCGGTGCGCAACACGAGCTACATCATCCGTCAGGATGCGAAGAAGGTGCAGAATGGCGCGAAGGTAGCCGAAGCGAACATCGTCTTCGTCACGATCGGCCAGGATGGCCGGCCGGTGCCGGTGCCGGAGTCGTGGCGCAGCATGTTGCCGCAGTGGCCGGAGTAGGATCAGCGACCGCCGCGGACGGCGCCTCGATCTCCTACGACGATGTCGGCAGCGGAGCGGCCGTGGTGTTCGTTCATGCCTTTCCGCTCAATAGACAAATGTGGTCGCCGCAACTCGCCGCCCTCGGCGGCAGCGCCCGCTGCATCGCTCCCGATCTGCGAGGGTTCGGCGCGTCGCCGGCGCTGCCGCCGTTCTCGATGGAGCGTTATGCCGACGATATTGCCATCGTGCTCACGGCAGCCGGTGTCGCGCAGGCCACCATTGTCGCGGCGTCCTGGGGCGGCTACATCTCGTTCGCTCTGTGGCGCCGGCACCGGCATCGTGTTCGCGCTCTCGCGCTCGTGGGCACGCGCGCCACTGCGGATTCGGCGGAAGCGGCGCGGCGCCGGCGCGCATTGATCGATCTCGCGATCAGGGAGGGCAGCGAAGCAGTGGCCGCGGCCCAGGTGCCTGCACTCGTCGGCTCCACCACGTTGAAGGAGCGTCGCGAAATTGTGGAGCACGTTCGACGTCTCGCCGCCGCTGCGCCCGTCACAAGCATCGTCGGCGCCTTGGAGGCCATGATGGCCCGCCCTGACGCCACGCCGCTCCTCTCGAGCATCGACGTGCCGACGCTCATCGTCACCGGCGAGGAAGATGCCGTCAACACAGCCGCCGACGCCGGCGCGTTGCAGGCCGGCATCCGCGACAGCCGCATCGAGCGTGTCCCTGGAGCGGGTCACTTGCCCAGCGTCGAATCGCCCGGCGCATTCAACGAGATGTTGGGGAGCTTTCTTCGCGGACTCGCTACACCTAAGGCCGGCGCGCTTTAGCTTTCAGCATCTCACCGCGCTCGCCGGCAGTCGCCCGCGGGCGCCTAACGCCTCGACCAAGACTCACGTTGTCGTCGTCCCAGCGACTCTCCGCCGCCGAGCAGAGTCTCGCCGCCCGCGCAGGCGGAGTGCTCTTCCGCAATCGCAGTTGGCTTCCCGTTCCGTTCGTGATCGTACCGTTGCTCGCACCCGGACACATGAACGCGAGCACATGGTGCGTCGGCGGTCTTTTGATCGTACTTGGCGAAGCCGTTCGACTCGCCGGCGTGTCGGCCGCGGGCACGGTCACGCGGCGCCGCTCACGAGACGTTCAGCGTCTCGTCTCGTATGGCATCTTTGCTTGGATGCGCAACCCACTGTACGTCGGAAATTTCCTGATCTGGATCGGCTTCACCGTCGTCTCGGGCGTGCTCTGGTTTCTCCCTGCAGTTCTGCTCATCTTCGCGCTCGAGTACACGTTCATCGTGCGTTATGAAGAGGGCGTGCTCGAGTCGATCTTCGGCTCGGAGTATCTGGCCTACAAGGAGAGAACTCCACGATGGCTTCCACGCCGGCCTTCTCGTGTCACGGGCGCCGATGGCGCACCGCACGACTGGGCGGAAGCTTGGCGTAGCGAGGTGAGCACCTTCGTTCAGTACGGCGTTCTCGCGCTTGCCTTCGTCGTCAAGCAGATGTGGCGGCGCTAACGCAGCCCGTTGCCCGTGCCATACCCGTCAACGCTGCGGACGACCAGGGGGCGTTTCGCTCTTGAATACGTCGCGATTGATCTGTATGTACTGCTTCATGCTGCCGGGCACGTCTTCTTCTGGAAAAATCGCCGTGACCGGACATTCAGGCTCGCACGCGCCGCAGTCGATGCATTCATCCGGATGAATGAACAGCTGCTGTTCCCCTTCATAAATGCAGTCGACGGGGCAAACGTCGACGCAGGCTCGGTCTTTGATCCCAATGCAGGCTTCGGTAATGACGTAGGGCATGTTCGCCTCAGGTGTTACTGCCGATCACGGGCCACCTGCCAAAGATAAATACACTGCGCCGGCGCAAAAAAGGAGTCGTGGCGCGCTGTGCGCGTCGCTGTCCTGACTGCCGAAGGACGAGCGTCAATGCCAGGGCTGCGAACCGTCTTTCCTCTTCAGATCCGGATTATGACGGTAGAGTGTGGCGGTGCGGCCGATCACCTGCACGATGTCTGCTCCCATCTCCCCCGCGAGCTCGTTTGCGGCATCCTTCACGACCACGTCAGCGGTCTTTGCGAAGGCGATCTTCACCAGCTCCCGCGTACGCAGTGCGTCATCCAACGACTGGCGCAGCGTGGACGTGAGGCCCTGTTGGCCGACGTGCACCGCCGGTACGAGATGATGCGCCTCGGCGCGAAGGGCGGCCCGGTCCTTCGAGGTCAGCATGCGCACCGCTCATGGAGCAGCGGCCACGGATCCACGGCTGGTCCGTTCCAGTATTTGCCGTCCGCGGGCATCAGAGTGATCTGAAAGTGCAGGTGCGGCACGTTTTTGGGTGCATTCCCGGTGGTGCCGACAAATCCGATCGTATCGCCTTTCGAGAGCCGCTGCCCGACCGCGAGAGGCTGGCGATAATGGTCGAGATGCGCATAGTAGTACACGATCGTGCCGCTCTGATCCAGGGCGTAAATGGTTACACCACCGAGCGTGTTGGTGCTCAGTCGCAGCACTTTACCATCATCGGCGGCAACGACAGGCGTGCCCCTCGGTGCCATGATATCCAGCGCGTGATGTCGTCGCCCGCCTTCCCGCTCCTCGTCGAAGGAATCGTGCACGGCGTCGATGTCCACACCAACGACAGGCATGATTAAATGCCGCTCCCGGAGCCGCTCCACCAAGGGTGCGGCATTCGACGCCGGTTCGGAAGCTGCTGGATAGACGGCCGGCCGGGGTGCAGGTGCCGGATGCTGTCGTGAACAACCGGCGGCGACCGCGAGAAGGAGCGCGGGTGCTGAGAATCGTCTCATCAGCTTCTTGGACGATTCGTCGCCGCACCGCGTTGCGAGGGCTTCGTGGACCCCCTGCGGCGGCGACCGCGAGCCGGGACTACCGCTGTTCCCGAACACCCGTGCGGAGCTACATTACCGCCAGTAAGTGACCGGGACATACACGAGAACGGAGCACGGGATGCACACGGACAAGTACGTGCCGGCCGACAATAACGGTGGATGGGGCGTGGCAGCGGGAATCATCGTGCTGGCCCTCCTCTTCATCAGCGCCGCGACGTATATCCACAAGAGGACATACAAGCCGCCGACGGACGTCACTGCTCAGGTGCACGGCTCGCGGCATGTCGCAGGTACCGAGCCCTGAGCTCCGGTCGCGGCCGCGGTACTCTCCATTCTCTCCGCTCCAATCCTTTCCTGCGCACATCTCGCGCGACGCACCTGACATTGGCAGTCCGTGCTATCGCCGAGATCCGGAGTCGATGTCCCGCGGGCGTCCTGATGCGATCGCTCTTTCCCACTGCGAGTACGTTGCCCAACTGCAACTCTGGGCGGAGGTGTAATTGAGCCCTCGTTTGGCTCTCGAGCCTATGCTCTTTGATCTGCCGCGCGGCGATACCACGATCGGTAGCGGCGCGCAGGCTGGTTGGCGAATTCAGGGGAAGGATCTGATGGCCCGTCACTTCGTCATCACCGTCCGAGACGGCGAGGCGACACTCCGAGCAGCTTCTCCTGATGCTGTGGTGTCTGTCGATGGCGACCAGATCGTCGGCGACGCGCGGCCGCTCGCGGATGGCAGCCTGATCGCCGCTGGCTCGGCGTGTTTCACGTACTGGGCCGACGTACCGAAGACGCTGTCGACGGAGCCGCGGCCGCCGCGACCACCCGCCTTCCTACTCGACGTCGCCGCCAATACCGCGTATCCGCTCACGCGGACATCAACGACGATCGGGCGCGATCCTTCGAATTTTGTCGTGCTGCCCGACGCGACCGTCTCCCGATTCCATGCCGAGATCCGCCGTGAAGCTGGCGGCTACGCTCTTCACACCATGGGTTCGTCCGGAACAAAGTTGAACGGAGAGCCGCTTCCATCGCCGCGTCTGTTGCGTGAAGCCGACGAGATCGAGATCGCCGGGTCGAAGCTCCGCTTCACCGAGGAGCGACCTCGAGGCATGCAGGTGCGGGCAGAGGCGGCGAGTACGGTAGACCCATCGCTCGCGTCTCGCGACACCATCCAGAGCAGACGGATATCGTTATCTGTCAAGGCGCCCTCCCGGCCACCGCGGAATTTGAGCCTGCTGCTCGTCTCCGCGATCGTTCTCCTGGGGCTCGTCCTCGCACTCTTCTGGATCCTGCGCTGAACTGGCGAAGAGACATCAGCCTTCCGCGGGTCCCGAAAACCGACTAATCTTATCCGGGTTCGGAGGCGATGCGTTTTTTAGGGGCGCATCGTGCCGACAGACGAGCGCTGCTCCGCGGAGGAGCGGCCGGGTAAACCTAAGCAACACAAGGGGTTTGCGGCTCGCCTCGGCCAGCACTGTTTCGTGAATCAGCGAGCAGCGCGCAGCCCAATTGCCGTTGATCGCGAGGCGTCGCCTTTGGTACAAGTATGAGCTCATCCATAGAAAACCTCGTCACGAAGGATTATCAGTACGGCTTCGTAACCGAGATCGAGGAGGATCGGCTCCCCCCTGGCCTCAACGAATCCATTGTTCGTGCGATCTCCAGGAAGAAGGAGGAGCCGGAGTGGATGACCGAGTGGCGGCTCAAAGCGTATCGCCGCTGGCAGGCGATGACGGAGCCGCACTGGCCAAACGTCAAGTACGGTCCGCTCGATTACCAAGCGGTGAGCTACTACTCGGCGCCAAAGACGAAGAAGCCGCTCGGCAGTCTCACCGAGGTAGATCCCGAGCTGCTTCGGACCTACGAGAAGCTCGGTATCCCGCTCCAGGAGCAGAAGATGCTCGCCGGCGTCGCCGTCGACGCCATCTTCGATTCCGTGTCGGTTGGCACGACCATGCGCGAAGAGCTGTCGAAGCTCGGTATCATCTTTTGCTCGTTTGGCGAGGCGCTCCGCGAGCACCCGGAGCTGGTGCGGCAGTATCTCGGCTCTGTGGTTCCGTACAGCGACAACTTCTTCGCCGCACTGAACAGCGCCGTCTTCTCCGACGGGTCGTTCGTCTACGTTCCTCCGGGCGTCCGCTGCCCAGTGGAGCTATCCACCTACTTCCGCATCAACTCGGCGGATACCGGCCAGTTCGAGCGCACCCTGATCATCGCCGATGAGGGTGCGTACGTCAGTTATCTCGAGGGATGCACGGCGCCGAAGCGGAGCACGCACCAGTTGCATGCAGCGGTGGTGGAGCTCGTCGCGCTGAAACGCGCCACGGTGAAGTATTCGACCGTGCAGAACTGGTATGCCGGCGACAAGGACGGCAATGGCGGCATCCTCAATTTCGTCACGAAGCGCGGTAAGGCTCTGGAAAACGCAAAGATATCGTGGACACAGGTGGAGACAGGCTCCGCCATCACATGGAAATATCCGAGCGTCGTGCTCCAGGGCGACAATTCAGTCGGCGAGTTCTACAGCGTCGCGGTGGTGAACAACCGCCAGCAGGCCGACACCGGAACGAAGATGATCCACATCGGCAGAAATACGAAATCCACAATCGTGTCCAAGGGAATCTCCGCCGGGGAAGGCAACAATTCCTATCGTGGCCGCGTGCAGGTTCTGCCGAAAGCTTCGGGGGCTCGTAATTACACGCAGTGCGACTCGATGCTGATCGGCAACAGGTGTGGCGCGCACACCTTTCCGTATATCGAGGTGGCGAACAACACGGCGACGTGTGAGCACGAGGCGTCCACTTCCAAGATCGGCGAAGACCAGATCTTCTATCTCAAGCAGCGCGGTTTGAGCGCTGAACAGGCCGTCTCGATGATCGTCAGCGGCTTTTGCAAGGAGGTGTTCAAGGAGCTGCCGATGGAGTTCGCTCTCGAGGCACAGCAGCTGTTGGGCATCACACTCGAAGGATCGGTCGGATAAATGGCATTACTGGAGATTCGGGACCTTCACGCCAAGGCGGGCGACAGAGAAATTCTGCGCGGCATCGACCTGATCGTGGACGAAGGCGAGATTCACGCGGTCATGGGTCCGAATGGATCGGGAAAGAGCACGTTGGCTCAGGTTCTGGCAGGCAATCCGGCTTATGAAGTCACGGCGGGTGAGGTCCTTTACCGTGGCGAAAGCCTGCTGGACATGGATGCCGAGGTACGGGCACAACGGGGAATCTTTCTGGCCTTCCAATATCCCGTGGAGATCCCCGGCGTTTCGAATGCGTACTTCCTTCGCGCCGCGTACAACGAGATCAGGAAGGCGCGCGGCGAGGAAGAGGTCGATCCGCTCGAGTTCGCGGAGATCATGGAAGAGAAGCTGCGCCTCGTGGACATGGATCCGGCGATGCTCAATCGATCCGTGAATCAGGGGTTCTCCGGCGGGGAGAAGAAGCGAAACGAGATCCTGCAGATGGCGGTGCTCGCTCCGAAGCTGGCCATTCTGGACGAGACGGATTCCGGACTGGATATCGATGCATTACGCACCGTCGCCGACGGTGTGAACAAGCTGCGTCGTCCTGACAACGCGACTATCGTCGTCACGCACTACCAGCGGCTCCTCAATTACATAGTCCCGGATCGTGTGCACGTACTCGCCCTCGGCAGAATAGTGAAATCCGGAGGGAAGGAGTTGGCGCTCCAGCTCGAGGACCGTGGCTACGACTGGCTCATCGCGCCGCAATCGGCTGCGGCGGAAGCAGGAAGCCTCGCGTGACGACGCTGGCGCCTGACCGGCTCGACGCGACGCAGCCTTTCGTCGAGGCGTTCCGGAATTGGGTGGACGAAGAGGGCGGGCGGGCGCCTGGCCGCATTCAGCAGCTCCGCAACGAGGCCATCGACCACTTTCGCGCGTTGGGCTTCCCGACGACGAAGAACGAGGATTGGCATTTCACGAGCGTGACTCCGATTCTGGAGCACGATTACCTGTTCACGAGCGCGCCGAGCGGGGATGTCGAGCAGCGCGAACTGCAGCCCTTCACGTTTGGCCGCAGCGACTGGCACACGATTGTATTCGTGAACGGCCGATTTTCCGCCGAGCTGTCCGACCTGGCGCGGCTCCCGGGAGCGGTGCGCGTAGTGGAGCTTTCTCGTGCATCGCGCGAAGCGCCGCACGTGGCTCGTCGAATCGGCACGATCTCGCCTATCGGCGATCGCGCTTTCACGGCGCTCAACACGGCGTTTCTCCTCGATGGTGCCGTCGTGGAGATTCCCGCGGACTGCGCTCTGTCACAGCCGATCCATCTCCTGTATGTCTGCGACGCGACGGCGGCGAAAACGATGATGCATCCCCGCAACATCGTCGTCGTCGGTCGCAACGCGAAGGCGACGCTGCTCGAGAGCTACGTCTCGACCACGGATGCGGTGTATTTCATGAACGCAGTCACCGAAGTGGCGATCGGCGATGGAGCGACGCTGACACATCATCGCATGCAGCGTGAGAGCCAGCGTGCGTTCCACGTCGGTACCGTCGATGCCGAGCAGGAGCGTAACAGCCACTACGTCTCGTTCTCTTTCGCCACCGGCGGAGCGCTGACCCGCACGAACATCTACACCAAGCTGGACGGCCCCGGCGCCGGCGCGACGCTGAATGGGTTGTACATGCTCGACGGCGAGCAGCATTGCGATCACCAGACCCGAATCTGGCACGCGCAACCCGACTGCTTCAGCCGCGAGCTGTACAAGGGAATCCTCGATGGACGATCCCACGGGGTATTCAACGGCAAGGTGTACGTCGACCCTGTCGCGCAGAAGACCGACGGCAAGCAGACGAACAACACGCTGCTGCTCTCCGATCGAGCGCAGATCGACACCAAGCCGCAGCTCGAGATCTTTGCCGACGACGTGAAGTGTACGCATGGTGCGACGGTCGGTCGGCTCGACGAGCAGGCACTGTTCTACATGAAGAGCCGCGGGCTGCCGCGCGATTTGGCGCGCCAGCTCCTGACGTACGCGTTCGCGGCCGACGTCCTGGAGACGATCGACCTCGAGCCTGTGAAGATGGAATTGGAGAGAATGACGCTCCGGCGCTACACGACCCTCGGCCAAGATAGTCCATCCGCCGAGGCCTGACGGCATCCTGTACCGGATCACGCCATGGGCGAGCTCGACGCGCTGTACCAGGAGCTGATTCTAGAGCACAATCGCAAGCCGCGAAATTTCCACCCGATGGAAGGCGCGACGCGCGAAGTGTCGGGACGCAATCCGCTCTGTGGTGATGAGCTGACGCTCTGGGTGCGCATCGATGGTGATCGCATCGAGGATGTGTCGTTCGTCACGCCGGCCGGTAAGGGCTGCGCGATCTCGAAGGCGTCCGCGTCGTTGATGACGACGGCCGTGAAGGGAAAGACACGTGCCGAGGCCCGAGCATTGTTCGAGCAGTTTCGCGACCTCGTGACGGGCAAGCTGCAGGACGTTGGCGAGCGGCAAAAGCTCGGGACCCTCCAGGCGCTCGGCGGAGTGGCACGCTTCCCCATACGCGTGAAGTGTGCGAGTCTGCCCTGGCACGCGCTCAGGTCGGCGCTCGAAGACGCGCCGGTCGCAGACGCCGTGTCGACCGAGTGATGACCTCCGGGCCACGCGACGCTGAGAGCGTCGAGCTGGAGGGCTACGAGAGCGTTGCCGGCGCCGATAGCATCGCCGAAGGCCAGCTGGTTTGCGTGACCCTGGCCAGTGGCGCAAGGGTGTGCCTGTTCAGATACCACGGAACGATCGGCGCCGTGGATGACACCTGCACGCACGCCGAGTTCTCATTATCCGAGGGCACGCTGCATAACGACGGTACGATCGAATGCGTGTGGCACGGCGCCCGTTTTCACTGCTTCAGCGGCGCCGTGTGCCGCGGCCCGGCATTCGACCCCTTGCCCACGTACGAGGTGCGCGTGGAGGGCGATCGCGTCCTGGTTGGCCGGAGGCGAGGATGACGCTCGGCATCCCCGGCACGCTGCGCTCCGCGCCTCCAGGCGCGAAGTCGTTCGCAACGCTGCGCCAGGACTTCCCGCTCCTCGATGGCGCGCCCGACCTGCATTACCTCGATTCCGCGGCAACGACACAAAAGCCGTATGCCGTGCTGGACGCGCTGCGGGCGTACTATGAGCGCGACAACGCCAACCCTCATCGCGGCGCGTATGCGCTGTCGTCGCGCGCCACGGCGCGCTATCACGAAGCACGCGAGCGCGTCGCTCGTTTCTTCGGAGTTCGGGATTCGGCAACGCTCATTTTCACGCGTGGCACGACCGAGGCGCTCAATCTCGTTGCCACCGCATGGGGATTCGCCCATGTCGCTGCCGGTGACGAGATCGTCGTCACGGGGCTGGAACACCACGCCAACTTCGTTCCCTGGCAGCAACTCGCTATCGCCAAGCGCGCGGCGCTGAAGGTCTGTCCGATCACGGCCGAGGGTCTCATCGATCTCGATCGATTGGTCGGTCTGGTGAGCACACGCACCAGAGTCGTGGCGTTCAGTCACGTCTCGAACGCGCTCGGCACGATCAATCCCGTCGCGGAGATCGCCGCCATTGCCAGGCAGTCGTCGCGCGGTCGCGCGCTCGTCGTCTGCGACGGCGCGCAGGCGGCGCCGCACCTCGACGTGCGTATCGACGATCTTGATGTCGACTTCTACGCCTTCAGCGGTCACAAGATGCTCGGCCCCATGGGCGTCGGCGCGCTCGTCGGCCGACGGCACATCCTCGAGCGCATGCCACCCTATCAGCTGGGAGGTGACATGATCGAGATCGTGGATGACGAGCGCAGCACGTGGAACGTGCTCCCACACAAGTTCGAGGCTGGCACACCGAATGTCGCGGATGCGATCGGCTTTGCGGCGGCGTGCGATTACTTGGAAGCGCTCGGCATGACCGAGGTCAGGGACCACGAGCAAATGCTGCTCGCTCAGGCGCATGCGGCGTTGCTGGCCGTACCGGGCGTGCGCCTCCACGGCCCCACCGATCTGTCGCTGAAATCCGCTGTCGTGAGCTTCACGCTCGACGGCGTGCACCCGCATGACATCGCGACCGTGCTCGACCAGGATGGTGTGTGCGTGCGCGCCGGTCATCATTGCGCGCAGCCCCTCATGCGCAGGCTGCAGGTGCCGGCAACGGCGCGCGCATCATTCTACGTCTACAACAACGAACAGGATGTGCGCGCCCTCGCGAACGGGGTGCGAAAAGCGCGCGACATGTTCCGCTAGCCGGGTGCGTGTCGGGCGGGCGTCAGCATAGGTGGACACTGGTCGCCTTGAACGCCGCTATGACCTCCTTGCCCGGCGTCAATCCCAATTCCTGTGCGGAACGTGACGTAACGGCGGCCACGAGCGGTGTCCCGGAGATGTCTACTGTTATGCGAGTGAGCGCGCCCGCGGGCATGATCTCCACGATTCGTCCACGAAATTGATTCCGGATTGACGACGACGCCGGCTCCGTCGAGAGCGCCACATCCTCGGCGCGCAGGACGGCGTGCGCAGGCCCCGGCACCACGTCGCCGAGGGCATACATCGTCAGAGCGCCGGTGGTGAATGCCGCGGCGTGCTCCACTCGCTCGCTCGTGCCCTCCAGCCAGTCGGGAGCCACCGGCCGTATCGGACGCGCTTCACCGGCGTAGACATTCTCCGCGCCAAGGAAGGTCGCGATGTACGGTGTGGCGGGTTTCCGAAAAAGCTGCGCCGGATCGCCGGACTGCAGCAGGCGTCCGCGATCGAGCAGCATTGCGACATCGCCGAGGAGACCCGCTTCCGCGAAGTCGTGCGTCACCTGCAGGACGGTGAACCTCCGCTCGAAGTAGATCGTACGCACTTCGCGCCGTACTGCGGCGCGATTCTGTGGATCGAGGGCGCTGAAGGGTTCATCGAGGAGCAGCACCTCCGGCCGTCGTGCCAGTGCCCTCGCCAGGGCCACGAGCTGGCGCTCGCCGCCGCTCAGCTGATGGACGTCGCGATCAGCGAGCTCGCGGAGTCCGAACCGATTGAGCATCTCCGCCGCCGCCGTGTTGTTGCCCGCGCCATAGGCGACATTTGCACCCACCGTCAGATGCGGAAACAGATATGCGTGCTGATAGACGATGCTCAGGCGCCGCGCCTCCGGTGGCGAGGAGGTGAGATCCTCGCCGCCAAGCCGGACGCTTCCGCTTCGGAGCGGGATCACGCCCGCAATGGCCTCGAGCAGCGTCGTCTTGCCGGCGCCCGCCGGACCGATGACCACACCGTACGCGCCCTGTGGTACGGTGAACGTCACGCAGTCGAGCCGGCGTGTCGAGAGCATGCGGACGTCGATCATGCGCCCATGTGCATTGCCCTGCGGGGGTCAACTTTGCAGATCGACATCCAGCTCACCCGAGCGGAGCGCCCTCAGCATCGTGAGCGGAATGACGGCGAGGACCACCAGGACGGCGGCGACGGGCAGCGCTTCCGCCAGTCCGAAGGCGGTGAAGCGATCGTAGCTCAACACGCTGGCGACCTTGGGATTGTACGTGAGCACCACGATCGCGCCGAACTCACTCACCGACCGTGCCCACATGACGAGAGCAGCGGCCAGCAGTCCGCGGCTGGCCAGAGGCAACGTGATGCGCCAGAACGCACGCCAAGCCGGATCGCCCAACGTGCGCGCGACAGCCTCGTAGCGGCGGTCGACGCGCGCGATCGCCTCACGCGCTGCGCTCACGTAGAGGGGCGCCGACACGAACAGCATCGCGCAGATGATTCCCGTGACGGAGCCGGTCACGCGAAACCCGATGGTGAGGAGCGCGCGCCCCACAGGACTGCTTCGCCCCAACAGCAGGAGGAGGGCGATGCCGGCAACGGGATGTGGAATCAACAGCGGCAGATCCATTACAGCTGCCAGCAGTGCGCGGCCCGGGAAGGCGCGGCGCGCCAACAACCAAGCGACGGGTGTGGCGCACACGATACCCAAGATCGTCGCCAGCGTTGCGGCCAGCGCGGTCAGCCACAGCGATGCCTGCAACTCGTGATCGTGCACCAAACGATGCACACCCTCTCCACCGGCGCTGCCGACGAGTCCGATCACCGGCGCCACAATGAACAGGAGAAAGGCCGAGCCCAGAACCGCCGTGATGATCGTGGCCGACGCGTACGTCAGCCCTCCGCGTGGCAGCCGGGGCGAGTCCGTCGGATCAATGGCCGGCGGCTGCACGAACCTCCGGTGGGATTGCGGTGCCAACTAGCACGGGTTGCTCGAGTGCGTCTACGTGCGCGGCTCGCAGCATCGCCCTGCCGTTCCTCGATAATAGAACTGCGGCGAATCGCGTCGCCGCACGTGGATGCGGGGCGTCCTTCGGAATCGCGACCGCAAAAACGATCGGCTCACCGGGCACGGATACGGAGTCGCCCGACCCCGGCCGGCCACTTGCGATTCGGACCGACACCGAGGCGTACTCCTTCGCGCGATTCGGATCGGACAGATCGATCTCCGGCGGGAGTCGCAGATAATGAAAACCGCGGGTGATGGCAACAGACTCGTAATCGTATATGTAGTCCAACTCGCCCGTTTCCAGCAGAGCTGCGAGTTGAGCAGCGTCGGGCCGAACGTTACGCAACGGCGCGTTGGCCAACAGGCGCGCCGCAAGTCCTGGTTCGTGATACCATCGCTCCGCCAGCTGCAGCATCAGCAGGGTGCGGTATCCTACGGGCGCGAGGTTCGGATCCGTGCGTCCAACCTGGACATCCCGCATCGCGAGCACGCGCGGCCAGCTCATGGCAGTCAGCTCGGCAGCATGACGCGAGTGACCGGTGTACGCAATGACCATTCTGTTGCGCGCGAATTCGGCGTACCAGTCCACGAATCGGGGCATCAGCAACTTGGGAAACACGTCATAGTCCGCGAGCGCCAGCACGTCGGGAATGCGGCCCAGCTCCGTCAGCTTGCGCGCGTGCTCGATCGACGCACCGCTCTCGCGCTCTACCACGATCCCGCTGCGCGCCAGCGAGTCGAGGAGGGACGTCATCGGTGTGGTGAGGCTCGCGGCAACGTACAGCACGAGCGTATCCGCGCGAGTCCTTTCTCCGGCCCCGGACAGCGCACCGGAACGGTGGCGCGACCTCTTGTCGCACGCGCTGCCGGCGAGAATCAGGGCAGCGAGAGCCAGCGCAATCGTGCGAGTGTCCACCGGAGCTGTTCGACGGTTGTCTGGTGATCGACCTGTATCCGGCGCAACCCGCACGGATCCGTGCGCCGGAAGTTCATCCTTCCGCTTCCCCGAACGCAAGCACGGTAACCCGCCTCGCGCGCCAACCGGCGCACACGCATGCTCTGATTACTATAGGGGAAGGCGAGATAGTACACGGGATGACCGAGCAACTGTTCGAGAGCATCCCGTGATTCGCGCAGCTCGTTCCGCGCCTCATCGTCGCCGATGCGATCGAGTGGCCGGTGCGTGGCGCCATGCGAGCCGATGGTGATGCCCGCGGAATCGAGCTGCCGCAGCTCATCGCCCGTCATCAAAGGGAGGCGGCGTTCGTTGGCCGGCTCCCATTCGTTGGAGCCACCGATGAATCTGGATACGACGAACACGGCGGCCGGCACACCGACCATGCGTAGAATCGGCCAGGCGTTAGCGTGAATGTTCTGATAACCGTCGTCAAACGTGATCACGACCGGGCGGCGTGGCAGCATCACGCGGCCCTCGCGATAGGCCAGCCACTGGTCCAGTGTCACCGGCCGGTAGCCCCACGCGAGCAGCGCCCGCAGCTGGGCCTCGAACGCCGCCGGCGAGACATAGTTCTTTGGATGGCGCACGTCAGCCGTGAGCTCCGCCACGGCGTGGTACATCAGGATCGGCAGCTTCACGCGTCCGGCGGCGTGTCCGTCTTCGTGTAGAGGTAGGCGTACTTCAGAAAGGCCGTCGTTGCCGACAACGCGGCGACCATGAAACCCACGCCACCATCGAGCAAACCGCCGTAAACCACGTACTCGCGGAAGAAGCGCCACGCTGGCCGCGTCACCAAGTCCCACAGGCTGGCCCGGCGCCCGCGAGCATACAGGTCGTCTGCCCCCCATCGCGCGTACTTGACCAGCTTCATCACGTGGTGGTGAAGGTCGCGATATGGCGTGTGCTCGATCAGACCGTGCAGGGTGCCGACACTCTGCGCGACCACCACACCCTCGTGAACGCGAGACGTGCCGAAGCGAAGGTCGCGCGTGAAGAGCCTTACGTGCCAGTCATGCGCCCACTGCCCACGCGTGAGCTCGCGGCCAAGATAATAATTCCGAAATCGGATCCGATACGCGCTGTGCTTGGGATCGCGCAGAACGGCCGCCATGTCGTCCACCAGCTCCGAGGTAACGCGTTCATCGGCATCCAGCGCCAGCACCCATTGGTTGCGTGACTGCTCGATCCCCAGGTTGCGCTGAGCACCGATCGTCTGCCCCTTGAGCTCGAGCACGCGCGCGCCAGCTTCACGAGCCAAACACACGGTCGCGTCGGTCGATCCGCCGTCAATCACGATAACCTCGTCCGCCCACCGGACAGAGCGCACGCACGCGGTGATCTGTCGAGCTTCATCCAGAGCGGGGATCACGACCGTGATTCCGAGCTTGCGTGTGCCCGCGGATTCGTCGGTCTGCTGGGATGTAGGCGAAGCGAAGGTCGGCACGAGCAACAGAAATGGTGGCGCAAGGAGCGGCCCAGCAATATGCTGGTAAGTCGTGCCCGTAGCTAGCTTTGAATGGCGGGACGAAACAACTGTGGCTCCGGGCCCGTCCTATCGAGTGCGATCACTCCCGCCCGATCTCTCCCGCGTTCGTCACCTCGGTAACGCCACGAATCATGCCAGATCTCGCCATCGACATTCGTGATATAACGAAATCATTCGACGGGCATGTGGCTGTGCGCGACCTCTCGCTTCGCGTGCCGGCCGGCTCCGTCTACGGTCTGCTCGGTCCAAACGGTGCCGGAAAGACGACGACGATTCGCATGCTCCTGGACATCATGATTCCGGACAGCGGAACCGTATCGGTTTTCGGCCGATCCAATCGCGAGCCTGGAGTGTTGAACCGCGTGGGCTACCTTCCCGAAGAACGCGGGTTGTACAAGAAGATGCAGGTCCGCCGTGTCCTGACCTTTCTGGCGGAACTGAAAGGTGTCGATGCCGGAACGGCGGATCGCCGCATCAGCGAATGGCTGGATCGATTTGGCCTGCGCGGACCCGACCGAGATTGGGGCACGGCGCGAGTAGACGAGCTGTCGCGCGGTATGCAGCAGAAGGTGCAGTTCATCGCTACCCTGCTCCATGACCCTGACCTCATCGTCCTCGACGAGCCGTTCAGCGGACTGGATCCGATCAACGCACAGGCACTGAAGGATACGGTCATCGATCTGAAGCGGCGCAACAAGACCGTGCTATTCAGCACCCACGTCATGGAAAACGCCGAGCGCATGTGCGACGCCGTCTGTATCGTGGCAAACGGGCGCAAGGTCCTCGACGGCACGATGACGGCGGTCCGCGCGTCATCGGGCCGCCGCAACGTTGCCCTCGCGCTCTCCAGCGAGGCGACCGACGGAGTCGGTGAGGTGCTTCACGATTCGACTCTGGTGCAGAAATTGGATGACAACAACAGGTATTTCGAGCTGGAGCTCGCACCGGGCGCGGATCCGCAGCTGTTGTTACGCAGGCTCGTCGCCAACGGCGCTGGCATCGAGCGATTCGAGCTCGTCCAACCTTCGCTGCATCAGATCTTCCTGGACCACGTGGGCGCGTCAGGGGTCGAAACAGGAGTGACCGGCCATGGCTAACAGGCTGCTGATCGTTGCCAAACGCGAATACGTCGAGCGAGTTCGATCGCGGTGGTTCGTCGTGACGACGTTGCTCGTGCCGGTCTTCCTCTCGGGAGCCTTTCTCTTTCCCGTGTGGCTGTCGACCCGCTCGGCAGCCTCGGCGAGCGTCCGCAACGTGATCGTGCTCGACGCCACCGGCGCTGGAGTGGGCAAGCGCGTGATCGAGAACCTGCTGGCCGATTCTTCTACGGCAGCCAGGAGCACCAGAGGCCTTTCGCTGCCGGTGGCGATGCCCCAATTGCGCGAAGTGGCGCCGGCCGGGCTGTCCAGCGCCGAGGCGAATGCCCTCCACCAGGTGATGGCGCCGAATTCGTATGTCGGGTACCTCGTGCTCACCGACAGTACCCTCGCCGGGAAATCAGCTCGTTATGCAGGCCGAAATGCGTCGTCGCTCTCCGATCTCGAGCGCTTGCGCACCGCCGTCCGGCAGGCGGTCACGATGGTTCGCCTCGAGAAAGAGGGAGTGAGCACGACCACCATCGATGAAGTGAGCAAGATCAACCTGAAGCTCCCTGCCGAACGCGTTGATGACCGGGGCCGCGGCGGGTCGGGCCAAGCGGGGTTCTTCGTCGGTATCGTCATCGCCGTGATGCTGTTCATGTCCATCATGATGCACGGGCAGGCGATCCTCCGCGGCGCCCTGGAGGAAAAGACGACACGTGTTGCGGAGGTCGTTCTCTCGAGCGTCAAGCCCGAGACGCTCCTCGCCGGTAAGGTGCTCGGTGTCGGTGCCGTCGGCCTGAGTCAGCAGATCCTCTGGCTCGCTATTTCCGCGTACCTGATGACGACCTTCGCGCCTATCATCATGCATTCGGCCGGGGGTGCGCTCGCCAGCGGCGCAGGTGCCGCTCCGACGACCGTCTCGGCAACGATCGGCGGGCTCTCCGCCGGTACCTTCATCGCGATCCTCCTCTTCTTCCTCGTCGGATTCGTGTTCTACTCGTCGCTGTTCGCTGCGGCCGGTGCCATGGTGAACAGCGAACAGGAGGCGCAGCAGGCGGTCATGCCGGTGACAGTGCTGATCGTGGCGGTGTGGCTGTGCGTGAATCCGGTGCTCATGAATCCGAACAGCACGTTGGCGATCGCGCTGTCGTGGATTCCCCTCTCCTCGCCGATCATCCTGCCGATGCGAATGGGGCTGGTGACGGTGCCGTGGTGGACCGTGGTCGGCTCACTCGCTTGCGGGATCGTCGGCTGCGTCTTCGTCGTTTGGCTGGCGGCGCGAATCTACCGGGTCGGCATGCTGATGTACGGCAAACGGCCGACACTCGCCGAGGTCGCGCGCTGGGTGAGATATGCGTGAGCCGTTCGCCAGTGCCGCCGAGCGATGGCTCGGCGGCACTGGCGGGACATGCGGTAGGCCTGCTTGTCGTTGTTCAGTCGGCGCGCAGCGGGCTCGATGTGCCGGGCACCGCTATGTCGTTGATCGGCCCCACTCCATAGTGCCGCCCTGTGTCCGGCGCACCGACCGCCGTCTTGAGCTCGGACACCCAGCCTTCCACGCGCTGCTGGAGGGCGCTGTTGACCCCCGTCATCAATGTCGCCACCACCTCGTCCAGCGCGGCGCCGATCTTTGAGCTCGCGCCTTTGGTCGCCGCGGCCGTCGCGGCGGCCGTCTTCACATCCGCGCCAGATCCACTGAGCAGCACGCCGGCGCCAACCGCCACCGCGAGCGCCGGCCATGGATGGTCCCGTACGATCTGCATCACGTTCAGCTTTCTCTCGAGTTCGGCGAGCGTGTCCGACATGCGCTCGCGGGTCAACTCGATGTCGCGCCGGACGTCAGCCGTTGTTTCAGCCATTCCTTGTCCTCCTTGAGCGTCCCGAGCGTCTCGTCGGGCGCGAGCTGTGACGGCGCAAGCTGGGCAAGTCCCCGCTTCGCGAACCAGACTCCGATGCCTGCGGCGAGCACGAGCACGATGAGCGCCGCCAACCAGTAGCGGTCGGCCGCGAGCCACTGATCGCCTATCAACAGAATGAGTCCAGTGAGCAGGGAAAGAGCGCCGAGCAGCGCCAGCGCCACGGCCGTGGCCACGAACGCCGTCCCACGGCCGATGGCCGTCAGCACCTCACTGACTTCCAGTTGAGCGAGCTTCACTTCTGTCCGCACGAGCGTGGCACTCCCCTCCGCGAGATCGCGCAAGAGAGTGCCCAGACGCCGACGGCCATCGTGTGCATCGACCGTCATTGCGGTCTCCTAGCTGTTGCTGCTGCGGAAGGCCTTGCCGATCAGATAGCCGATGCCTGCCGCGATGAGCAGTGTGCGTCCGGGATGCTCCCGTACCTGCCGCTCCACGGCGGCGCGCATGCTATCCAGATCCGCTTCGCGGAGCCAGTCCGCCGTAGCGTCCATGCCGCTCGCCACTCGATCGGTAATCTGGGTAACACGGCCATCGGGCATCGTCACCGTGCCGCCCCCCGCGGTCGCACCTGCCACCCGCCCACCACTCGCGCGCTGGCGCAGTTTCTCGGCCCCGCTCTCCAAGGCGTCGGCCAAAGAGTCCTTCGCGCTACCCGTCTTCTCGCGCACAGTCGTGCCGACGTCCGCAAGCTTCTCCTGGGCGGTGCTGGCGATGTCGCGCGCCCGATCGATGACGTTACCGCTGGCCTCTCCTGTCACCGATGCGGTGCCCCCCGCTCCAATGCCCGACTCCGATCCGGTGCCCCCGGCCGTTGAGCCGGTCCTCGCCGAGCCATACGACGTGCTGTCGTCGCGTTCCATGGTATCTCCTCCGGTGTAGGCCGGAGTAGAGTTGCATGGGATGTGCCCGACCTCGCTTTCGGGGGCGGGTCTCCGCCTGATCGCCGCGGCCACGCCACATCGTCACCCACCCCCACGACGTGACGTCCAAGCCGACCGCGGGCGATTCAGAATGGAATGGCGCGAACTGTGTGGCTGATCGCGCGAAGCTGTCAATCGGCAGACGTCGTGAATCGACCGGTGCTAAGGACCTGCTCGTAAAGAATTCGTCAAGACCCGGTGTCTGCGGCGAAGCGTTCGTCAACTGCTGCCGAATGTTGCTTCGTCGATCTCGAACGCCGGGAGTGTCAACACGAACATGGCGCCGCCGCCCGCCCGCGGCAGGTAGGTGAGGCTGCCGCCCTGCAGTTCCGCGAGTTGCCGTGCGATCGACAGCCCCAATCCGGCGTGCCCGCCGGCCGCGTCCGGCGTCGCGTTCTTCGCGCGATAGAATGACTCGAAGATCCGGCTGGCGTCGGCGGCGGGTACGCCCGGTCCGCGATCGGCAACGGTGAACACCAGCGATTCGCCATCGCGTCGTGCACTCACCTCGACCGGCTGGTCCACTGGCGAATACCGCACGGCATTTTCGATCAGATTACCCAGGATGCGCAGCGAGTGCGCGAAGTCGAAGCGGCCCACGATCGCCGGACTGTCCAGATCGACCATCGCGCGGAGCGATTTGCCGTTCAGAAGCCCTTGCGCCTGCCGCACGGCCGCGCCGATCAGATCTTCCGCCGTGTTGAGCTCCGGCTCCAGCGCGAAGTTCCGCGCCCGAATGCGCGACAGGTCGAGCAGGTCGCTCACCAGCCGTGCCAAACGATCCGCCTGCTCCTCGATCGCCGCGGCCGCCTCGTCACCGCGCAGCGCTGCGCTCTGCGCCAGGGCCTTGATGGTCGTCAGAGGGGTGCGCAGATCGTGCGATACCGACGCCAACAGGTTGTCTTTCAGGCGGTCCGCTTCACGCAATGCTTCGGCGTGCTCTGCCTGTGCCACCAGGCGTACGCGCTCGACGCCGAGCGCCGCGTAATACGTCAGCGCGTCGAGAAAGCGGCGCTTCGCGGAGTCGATGGCGAGCGCCGCGTCGTCCGACAGGCGCAGCACGCCCACGACATGCGACTGTACGCGCAACGGCAGCAGTAGCGTGCGGATCTTCGCGCCAAACGACGGTAACGTCTCATCCGCGGCCGACACGCCGTCGGCAAGCCCATTGCGCCGCACATTGCCGCCGCCCTCGGCGATGGCGATCGGCTCGCCGCGCAACGCCACACGTTCCAGCAGCTCGTCCGCTCTCATCGGAACGGGATCGACGCCATCGGAGGTCACGCGCGCACCGAAGCCTCCGGCGGAGGTCCATGGAATGATCGCGCATTCCGCGACATTGAGGGTGCTTTGTATGATGCCGGCGATGCGGACGAGAGCCTCGTCCGCCCGTCCGGCGCTCAGGGCTTGCGAGCCGAGGCGAGCTAGCGACTCGACTTCGACGGCCCGGCGCCGCGCCGCCTCCGCCTCCGCCCGGGCGCGGGCGAGCAGTTGCGTCGATACGAGCGCCGTCGCGAGAAAGGCGATCAGCGACAGCAGGTCGAGGGGCTTGTCGACCCAGAACGCATCGTATGGCGGCTGAAAGTAGTAATCGATCAGCAGGAATGACACGAGCGCCATGAACAGACCGAGCGCGCGACCACCGCTCGCACTACCCCCCAAGACGAGGAGTAGAAAGATGAGCAGCACGTGCGCGGGATCGATGCCGGTGCGTATGGGATACAGCACCGCCGTCACGGCGGCCATGAGCGCCAGCCAGCCGGTCCATCGCAGCGCGCTGCGCCAGTCGACGCTCACCGCGTCATCTCCGCTCGGTAACCGACACCCGGTTCAGTGATGATGATCTGCGGCGACGCCGGGTCGTTCTCGATTTTTCGCCGCAGGTTGGTGATGTGAACCCGTAGATACTGCTGCGGGCTTCCGAATTGGCGGCCCCACACCGCATCGAAGATCTGCTGGTGCGTCAGAATGCGGCCGCCCGCCGAGACGAGGGTGCTCAGGATCTGCCATTCAATCGGCGTCAGATGGATCGGGCGGCTGTCGCGCTCGACGCGTCGCGCGCCAAAATCGATCACGAGACCACCGAGGTTCAGCGGAACAGATGCGGGCGCGGAGTTGACGCCCGACCGCGACCGCCGGAGCTGCGCTTTCGCACGCGCGGTCAACTCGAGTACGCTGAACGGCTTGGTGACGTAATCATCCGCCCCCGCGTTGAGCAGCGACACCTTCTCATGTTCCGAGTGACGCGCCGACAGCACAATGATCGGGGCCGCCGACCAGCGGCGGATCTCACGGCATACGTCCACGCCTTGCATGTCCGGCAGCCCGAGATCGAGCACCACCAGCTCTGGCCGCTCCGCAGCGCTCAGGTCGAGCGCAGCGGCACCCGTTTCCGCTTCCAGTACGCGGTCGGCGATCTCTCGCAGCGCGGTGCCTACCGCGCGGCGTATCTGGGACTCGTCATCCACGATCAGAATGGCCCCGGCGCGCTCGGTCGATGATTGCATCGGACCTCCTCCCTCAAGATAGAAGCCGAATTCCAGGAGATCGTCAGAGGGGTGTACGCCGATTATGTACGCTTCGGCCCGCCGTCCGCCATTGGCACGAGGCATGAACTTCCAGACTGAGCACCCTCCTCCTTACGTAATCGAGGTCTCGTATGGGTTTCCGCCCCCGCACCCTGTGGCGTTCCGCGCTCGCTCTCCTGGCCCTCTCGGCCTGCGACCGTCCGGCGTCGCGTTCGGCCGCGGATGCCGGCAGTCACCGCGTTGTTGACAGCTCGGGCGGTTCGATTGCGTCCCCGCTTGCTGCGCCCAAAGCACGTAGGACGGGACCGACGGGCGCGGCGATGCCGGCAGTCCCGGCGTCGACGACTGCACTGCCGACACTCGACTCCGTAGTTCCGGTTCCACCGTCGCTGCTTCCGACCGTGAATGCGAGGGTGCCAGGCTCGATGGTGCAACCGGCCCCTGCTCCGACCGCCGCGCCAGTGTCAGGTGATCCGGTAGAAGCAGCGGTGTCACCGGCGATCACTGGCCGGCACTTCGGACCAGGAGAGCGCCTCACTTACAACGTGAAGTACGGTTTCTTTCACGCGGGCGACGCGGCGCTCGAGGTGATCGGCGCCGATCTGGTGCGCGGCCTACCCGCACTGCACACGCGGTTCACGGTCAGCGGTGGAACCCGCTTCTTCCATGTCGATGACGACTACGAGAGCTGGTTCGATCCGCGCGCGATGGCGTCGCTTCGCTATACACAGCGCGTGGACGAAGGCAACTACAAGGCGAATCGCGACTACGAGATCTATCCCGCCGATCGCACCTTCACAGAGAACGGCGGCTCGCCGCTACCGAGTGTCGCCGAGCCCCTCGACGAGGCGTCGTTCATCTACTTCCTGCGCACCATCCCACTCGAGGTCGGTAAAACGTACGATTTCGACCGCTACTTTCGACCCGATCGAAATCCCGTCCGGGTCACGGTGCTGCGCCGCGAACAGGTCACGGTGCCTGCAGGCACCTTCAATACCATCGTCGTGAGGCCGATTATCAAGGCGAAGGGCCTTTTCGGTGAGGGTGGACAGGCGGAGCTCTGGTTTACCGACGACAGCTTGCGCACCATGGTTCAGATGCGGTCCCACTTGCCGATCGGCAGCCTGAGTCTGTACCTGACCCGCGTGCAACGCTGAGGCCTACATTCTGCTCTATCGACGAGCATGCGGTACCGCATTGGATTCATCGGATTTGCCATCGCAGCAGTCGCGGGCTGTGATCGTCTGACCGCACCAGTCGTTGCCTCGGCCGGTGGCAGCACCGGCCAGACGAGCGCCAACACGAGTACGTCGCTCGCCGTCGTTCCGAACCAGGTGCAGCTCGCCGTCGGCGCGACAGTGCAGCTCACTACGACCGCACCCGCCAACCAGCAGGCGCAAGTGCAGTGGAGTTCCCTGAATCCATCCATCGCCGCTGTGTCTGCGACAGGCCTGGTGACCGCACTCGCTCCCGGCGCCGCCGTGATTCGCGCTCGTTATGCCTTCGACACGACTCGAACGGCTACGGCAACGATAAACGTCCTCTGAAGCAGCACGACAACTTCGCCTGCGATCGCTCGCGGGGCATTGCTCGACGATGTGCTGGCGCCTCTCAACGCCCGACTGGATAGTCGCCTCTCGCGGAATACTCCGAGAGCGTCGTGCGCACCTGCTCCGCAATCACGACGATCGACGTCGGCTTGGCCAGGACGCGCCTGCAGTGCTGCTCATCCGCCCACTCATAGTCCCGGGGTGATAAACGAGCCGTGTAGGCGATGACCGGCGTACGCATGTACGCCTGTTGGAGCCTCAGCCAACGGAGGAGGCAGCGTTCCTCCCCTGTCCGCACATACAGATCCGCAATAACGAGCGACACGGGCTCGCTCGAGAGTAGGGCAACGGCCTCGTCTCCGTCCGCGGCGGCAATGACCCGATAGCCGGCGCGCGTGAGCGCCAGCGAGAGGATCTCTCGCGTGTCCGCATCCGCATCAACAATGAGAACGACGTCGGCGGCCATGCACAGGTCGGTAAGGGGACCGGAGAGCTCCGTCAGCGAGCGACGAATTCCGGGTGCACGCGCTTTGCCTTACGTGATACAGTCCGTCGGTAGGAGTACGACAATGACACCGAAACACTCGAACAGATCGCGATCCCACGCTCCCGGCAGCGCCGAGGCGCTCACGCCGATCGACCATTATCGTCGAGAAAAAGCGCGGCGATTGGCGGCGCGACATTCCGAGAAAGCCGATCCGCTCGAGGCCGCGCGCGAGGATGAGGAGGCGTGAAGCCGTCGCCGGCAGCCAAGCGCGGTGCCCATCGTATCGATCGTCTGCTGTCGCGCGGCTTCAGAGCCATCTTTCGCGGCGGCTGGGCCGCGCGACTCACGTATCCACTCGGGCTCGAGGGACGCGTGCGCGTAGAGAGACACCTGTTCGCGGTCCGTCGAGCCGTACACCGCACTAGCCCGCTTCGCATCGCTTTCGCCTCCGACTTTCACGCGGGTGGCACCACACACCCCGCGCTCCTCGAGGCGGCATGTGTAGCGCTCGCCGATGCGCGACCGGACGTAGTGCTACTCGGCGGAGACTTCGTCGCCTTTGATGCCGAAGACGTCGATCAGCTGCTCCCTCTATTAAGGGGCATTCGCGCGCCCCTTGGCAAGTACGCGGTGCTCGGCAATCACGACTTGGTGACGGAAAGCCGCCGCATCGTGACGGCTTTGGAATCTGCCGGCGTCGCGCTCCTCACCAATCGCAATGTCCGTCTTCCGGTACCACACGACGACGTGTGGCTCTGTGGGCTCGACGATCCGACGGTAGGCGAGCCGGACGCCGAGGCTGCGTTCGACGCCGCGGATGGAGTTCGCCTGGTCCTCATGCACTCGCCCGATGGATTGCTGGAGATCGGGCGTCGTCGCTTCGACGTGGCTTTTTGCGGCCATACCCACGGCGGCCAAATTGCGCTGCCTGGCGGCGCTCCGCTCGTCGTGCCTCGTGGCCGACTCAGTCGGCGGTACGCCCGCGGCACATTCGCGGTCGGCGCCGACTCGCGCATGCTCGTGAGCCGCGGTGTGGGGTGCACGAGTGTCCCGTTACGCATTTTCTCCGGGCCCCAGGTCCACGCATGCCTGGTCGTCGCCCGCGCCGCCGCCGCAGCGGCAGCCTGATCGCCGGATGTCAATCGGCGCGCGATTCGCCCCGCGTTTCGCTTTCGCGATAGTACTCCTGGATGAACAGCGATATCAGTTCCGCTGCGTTGCGCTCGCCGCGCTCACGTTCCGATGCGGCAAAGCTGCTGCCAAGGGGAAGAAGTTCCTTGAACTCGCGCAACGCCTGCTCCGGCGGCAGCTGCTTCCGCCGCACCTCGTCCATCCAACCTCGTAGCATTGCCCGTACTTCGCTCATGTCTGCGTCGGCACCGAGAAATGCTGTGAGCAGTTCGCGCACCTGTGCCGCATCGTCCCGCCGCTCCTCTTTATCGCTCTTTCGTTCGTTCACGTTGGAGAACTCGTTTGGCATTTCCAACCCCGTCATCTGCAGCCTCCAAACGCAACCGCAATGCCGCAAAGCAGTGAGCGCCGCATCATGAGTCCGCCAACGGTGTCTGCCCCGCGCGCCGGCACACGGAGCGGAGACCAGCGGACGACTGGTTCAGTTTTTGCCTTTTTCTCACCGCAGGGCGCCGCAGGTGAGAGGGATATCAGTCGTGCAGGATCGCACCGTACTCATAGTCACGCATTACAAGGAGATCGCGCAGCTGCTCGCGCAAATTCTGGAAGCAGGCGGGTATGTGCCGGACATCGCCCCGCGTGCCGATGCGCTCAGTCGCACGGCGTCGATCACCCATCCCGCGCTCGTGCTGCTGGATTGCGATCACGAAGCGGTGCACGGGATCGAGGCAGCGCGGTCCGACCGCTCGGGCGGTGTGGCATTGTTCAGCCCGAGCCGCTTGCCCGATGAGGTGAGGCTGCTCGGCGACCGGTACGGTGTACCCTTCGTCACCTTGCCAATCGAGCCGCGCAAACTACTCCGTTTCGTCGGATCGTGTATAGCGGCTGCCGAGGCGCGCGCAACTCGCGATCGGGCGACGGTTGGCCAGACGGAGCAGGACAACTCGAGCGCCGCCTAGATCGGTTGACAATCACGACGACGCGAGTGAGTTATCGGCATGCGCGTCGAACGAAAGCTGTTCCTCATCGCACCAAGCGTCGTGCTGGTTCTCGTCTGCGCCGCGATGTTCTACACCGCCACGCGGCTGCAGCTGATGGTCGCCGGAAGCGACGATCTGCCAAAGAGAGCCGCCTTCATCGCCTCTGTCGAACGGGGCGAGCGTACGATCACCACGGAGCAGGCCGTACAGCTCGTGCAGTTCTCTCTCGATGCGGAGGTCAAGCGCACCGCCGCCATCGTGGCCGCCCATGACCTCCTCTCGCTGCTCGCGTGGATCGGAATGCTCTGCTGCATCGTCCTGCTCTGGACGATCCGGCGAGTACCGCGAGAGCTCCCGCTGCAACGCCGGCAGTCGACCGCCTAACGTGGCGGCGATGTCCAGGGTGCTCGCCGCCGCGCTCGCGGTCACCGCCTCGGGCTCGAGGTGCCACATGCACATACCGCCGGAGCGAAGTACCACGCCCGTCGCCATTGTCCGGCTGGAGCGCGATCGCGGACCCCTCACTTACTACGGCGGCATCACACAGCCCACGGAGATCGTGGTGCGCGACTCTGCTCGCTGGCACGAGTATTGGTCCCGCATCTTCAGGGGGGTCTTCCCCCCTCCGCCGCCACCGACCGTCGATTTCGGCCACGATATCGTCGTCGTCGCAGCGCTCGGAAGCCGGCCCACGGGTGGCTGGGGAATTGTGATCGACTCTGCCTATGCGACAACCGCCGGCTTGCGGGTCGTGCTGCTCCAGCTTGCACCTGGTACCGGCTGTGTGCTCAGCGCCGTGGTGACCGCGCCCGTGGATGCCGCTGTCATCCACGCTCGCCCGGATTCGGTGGAATTCGTGCAGCACGTTCGCACGGAGTCCTGCTGAGCGGCGTGCCGTGCAGCCTGAGCGGTAGACACCGGCTGCTGGCCGGGGGCTTCCGTCTGGATACTTGGCGCTGTCACATTCCGATGCAGCACCGTCACCCCAATGATCACAACTCGACTCGATGACTACGGCGGACGAGCTACGCTTCACCGCACCGGACGGCACGTACTGGTCCGTATACGAGGTCAGCGCCAGCGCCGACCAACCGTGGGCGAAGCGATCCCTCATATTCGTTTCGGATAATGGATTTCGCCGCGTATACAACTATCCGTTTGATTGGCGAAAGCTGACGCCATCCGAGCTGTTCGATCTCAGTTGGAAGCGTTGAATGACGGACCGGTTGTATTACACCGACGCCTACCTGGCTGTATTCGACGGCCAGGTGGTCGATCGGGCGGAGGAGGGGCGGCGCCTCTATCTCGATCGCACGGCCTTTTATCCGACATCGGGAGGGCAACCGTTCGATACCGGTACTCTCGGCGGCGTTCGAGTCGTGGACGTCGTGGACGAGGGCGACCGTATCGCACACATGCTTGCCGATCCTCTGCTCACGGATCGGGTGACCGGCGAGATCGACTGGCAGCGTCGCTTCGATCACATGCAGCAGCATACGGGGCAGCACCTCGTATCGGCCGTGTTCATGGAGCACTTCGGCCTCGCAACGGTGAGCGTTCATTTCGGCCCGCTGTCGTCGACGCTCGATCTCGATGTTGAAGCCGTCGATCCGCCGACGATCCGCGAGGCGGAACGGCTCGCCAACGATCTCGTCGTTCAGAATAGGGCTGTGGCTGTCAGCTTCGAGGAGGCGACGCAGGCGATAGGTCTGCGCAAAGCGTTGGCTCGGGAGGGGCCACTCCGCATCGTCACGATCGAGGGGCTCGATCGCAGTGCCTGCGGGGGCACACACGTACGAGCGACCGGGGAGGTCGGCACCGTACTTCTTCGTCGCGCGGAGAAGGTGCGCCGGACCATGCGCGTAGAGTTCGTGTGCGGCCGGCGCGCCCTGCGCGCGGCCCGCTCCGATTTCGAGAACCTCACTCGCGCGGCCGCCGCGCTTTCCGCTGCCGCGGACGACGTACCGATGCTCGTCCAGCGACAAGTCGACCAGCTGCGGGAGTTGGAAGGTGAGCGCAGGCGCACCGACAAAGAGCTCGCCGTCCACCGCGCTCGCGAGCTTTACGATCGAGCGTCGCCGGATGCGACCGGTATACGGCGCGTCCTGGTGCGACGCGGCAGCGGCGGCACCCACGATCTCCGTTCACTCGCTCAGGCTTTCGTTGCTCTCCCGAGTGCTCTGTTCGTCGGTGCCATCGTGTCGCCGCCGTCCTTGTTGCTCGCGACCTCCGCGGACTCTGGCCTCGATGCCGGGAAGCTGCTCAAGGAGCACTTGGTCGAGAGCGGGGGACGTGGCGGCGGATCGGCGCGGCTCGCCCAGGGCAGCCTACCAAATGAACAGGCGCTCGATGTCGTCGTCAGGCAACTGACGCTGTGAGATCATTTGCTCTTCCCCTCCCACCCGTCCGTACGCAGCACGTCGTCGATCGCCCCAACGACGTCCGTCACTTGCAGGGAATCGAGTGTCGCGCCCGTGCTTTCCAGGTTCCTGCCTCGCACTCCGTAAAGCCCCCATCGCTCGGCATTTCCCGGTAGGTACATTGCCACAGCGGGTTTGCCGAACGCCGACACTGCGTGGGCGATGCTCGTATCGGGCGTGAACACGAAATCGGCCGACGCGACGAGCGCGAACGCCTCACGAATGCCGCGCGTCGGTACATAGCGGCAGGTGGCGGCGGCTGCGATGGTCGCTGCGCGCGCGCGCTCCTCTGGCGATGGGCCGCCAATCACGACGACGACAGATCGCGGCCGCAGCGCAGCGAGGTGGCGAATCACTTCGACGTATCGTGCTTCCGGCCAACGGCGCTGCACGATTCCCGCAGACACGTTCACGAGAATGCGGCGGGCGCCTCGGCCACCCTCGACCTCACCTCGTTCTCGCAATACGTCTTCCCAGATGCGCGCCGCCCACGCGCGCTCGCCGGTGTCGAGCTCGATCTGCGGCCGCCAATCCAATCGCTCCGCATCCACGCCAAACGCAGCCGATAGCGCACCAAGCCGCTGCGTCATGTGCACTGCCCAGTCAGGGGTAACGACTGGAAGCGTGATCACGGCATCGGTGGCGATGTTGCCCTCCCGCCCGGCGACGGCAATTCGGTGTCGAGCGCCGCTGGCGAACATCAGCAGCAACGTCGTGAGCGATGGCGCCGTCACCATGCAATCCACGACCGCGTCATAGCGCGCCCGTCGGAGCCGCCACATCACGGCTGCATAAGTCCACGGCTTTCGTTTGTCGAAGCGCACCACCGCCGCAACGTGGGGATTTCCCTTCAACACGGAGGCGTTTGCCGGTGACGCCAGCACGTCGAGCCGCAATTGCGAATGTGAAGTGGCGATCGCGCGCAGTGCGGCAGTCGTGAGGATCATGTCGCCAAGCCGGTCGTGGCGCAGGAACAGGACACGGCGCGGACCGGCGCTCCACGAGGGCGGCTCGCGTCGGGGCAGGGCGCGCACCAGCCCGACAATGGCGCGAATCCACAGCTGCCGCCACCAGCGTTCCAGCTGTTTCAGCGCGGGCAAGCTGCCGGTGCGAATGGTGGTGTTGGACGTCCGGCGGTGGGACACACCAACTCAAGCTAACGAATGGGGCGCGTCTCTTGCCTCCGCTCAGTCAACCGGACACGCTTGGATTCCGGGGATGTATTACTCTGGGTTCGCTACAGACTACGACGGCACGATCGCGCTGCACGGCGTGGTGGACGCCGCCACACTACTCGCGCTCTCCGCTGTGCGCGACTCCGGGCGGCGATTGTTTCTCGTCACCGGCCGAGAATTGCCGAGTCTCTTCCAGACCTTCGCTCACGTCGACCTTTTCGACATAGTCGTCGCGGAGAATGGAGGGCTGCTCTATTACCCGGCCGCGCGCCGGGAGCAACCCCTCGCCGACGCGCCCCCGCAAGAGTTGGTCGCCGCACTGAGGACAGCTGGCGTGGAACCGATGTCGGTTGGCCGCACGATCATCGCGACGTGGGAGCCACATGAAGTCGTGGCGCTCGAGACCATCCGCGCGTTGGGGCTCGAGCACCACGTCGTCTTCAACAAAGGCGCGGTGATGATCCTCCCGCCCGGTGTGACCAAGGCTTCAGGGCTCGAAGTCGCCCTTCAAGCGTTAGGTATCGAAGCGGATCGCGTCGTGGCGGTCGGCGACGCCGAGAATGATCATGCGCTTCTCGCGATGGTGGGATTCGGAGCGGCCGTGGCGAATGCCGTCCCGCTGCTGAAGGAGCGCGCCGATTATGTGACGAGCGGTGATCACGGCGCCGGCGTCGCCGAGCTGATCGGGCTCCTGCTCGAGAACGAGTTGCGGGGATTGAAGCGGCATAAACGGCGTCCGACTCCTGTCGCCGTGTCGAAGATCGCCGAGGCGCCCGAGGTGTAGTAGAGTAGTCGTCCCGGTGCAACTTGTCCGCGGAGCCAACCACAGGCATCGTTCCGCTGTCGAACATCATGCTGCGCCGGCCTGGTCCGCTATCACCTCGTCAGGACGTTCTCGTGCACCGGATCCTCTACCGCGCTCCTCTGCGCCTCGCGATCGCCGTGGCCTCCACCGCCGCACCATTTCTCTCCGGCGCAGCGCCGGCGCAGAGTGCCGCCGCGCAAGCAGCTCCCACATCGAGTATGATCCGCATCCCGTACGAGCGCTACACGCTACCAAACGGGCTGACGGTGCTGCTCTCGGAGGACCACGCGACGCCGACGGTCGCTGTCGACGTCTGGTATCACGTAGGCTCGAAGAACGAACAGGTTGGGCGCACCGGCTTCGCGCACCTGTTCGAGCATGTGATGTTCACCGGCTCTGGTCATGTGCCGTACGGCCTCCACGACCGCTACACCGAGGGTGTTGGCGGTGCGAACAACGGGTCGACGACGAACGATCGCACCAACTTCTACGATATCGTTCCGTCAAACTATCTCGAGCATGCCCTCTGGCTGGAATCGGACCGCATGGGCTGGCTGTTGGACGCCCTTGATACGGCCAAGCTCAACGCGCAACGCGACGTCGTGAAAAACGAACGGCGCCAGAGCTATGACAATCGGCCCTACGGTCGTGCGTCGGAGATCATCTCGGCCGCTATGTACCCCGAGGGTCACCCGTACCACTGGCCCGTGATCGGCAGCATGGCCGATCTCAGCGCGGCGTCGATCGAGGACGTGAAGAATTTCTTTCGGCTCTACTACGCGCCCAACAACGCGACACTCGCGATCGTGGGTGACATCGATCCGGCGAGAACCAAGGCTCTCGTGGCGAAGTACTTCTCCGATATCCCGCGTGGCCGGGCGATCGCACGTCCGCGGGCAGAGCCGGTGAAGCTGGAAGCGGAGAAGCGGTTGGTGTACGAGGACCGCGTTCAGGTGCCCCGACTCTACCTCGAGTGGCCCACCGTCGGCTATCAGAGCGAGGACGCCTACGCCCTTGACGCGCTACAGGCAATCCTCGCCGGCCCACGTACCGCCCGTCTCACGAAGACGCTCGTGTACGATCAGCAGTCCGCGGCGGCGCTCAGCGCGTACGAGGACGAGAACGAGAACGTCGGCCAGTTTGCGATCATCCTCACGCCGCGTCCTGGCCATACCTTGACCGAGCTCGAGGCGTCGACGGATACGGTCCTCGCGCGACTGGAGCGCGACGGCCCGACGGCCGAGGAGCTGCAGCGCGCCAAGGCGGGGAATGAGCTGTCCTTCGTCGCGGGGCTGGAATCCAACCTCGGAAAGGCGGAGCAGCTCGACGAGGGTGCGGCGTTCTTCGGCGATCCCGGGCGTTTCAAGACCGATTATGAGAAGGCGCAGGCGGTAACTGCCGCCGATGTCAAGCGAGTAGCGAACAAGTATCTCAAATCCGGCCGAGTCGTATTGAGCATCGTGCCGCAAGGCAGGAAGTCCGACGCGTCGAAGGCTGAGCTCTCGCAGGAGGTGAAGTGATGCGCAACCGCCTGCTGACGATCGTACTGCTGGCCAGCGCATCGAGCGTTGGAAGAGCACACGCAGCCGTCGCGCAGCAGCTCGACCGCACCAAGGTGCCCGTGCCGGTCCCGGCGCCCGCGCTGCACGTCCCAGCGTGGACGACCACGACCTTATCCGACGGCGCCCTGCTCATTGTGTCCGAGCGGCACACACTGCCGCTGGTCTCCTTCAACATCAGCTTCGTGGGCGGGGCGAATCAGTTCGAGTCTGCGGGCAAGAGAGGGTTGGCCGCCCTGGCGGCCAGCATGATGACCGAGGGCACCAAGACGCGCACCGGCGATCAGCTCTCGAATGCGCTGCAGCTCCTCGGCACGTCCGTCTCGATCGGCATCTCCGGCGAGAGCGGTGGTATCGGCTTTCTGGCGATGAAGGACAACTTTGTGCCCGTGCTCGAGGTGATGGAGGACATGCTCGTCAACTCCACCTTCCCCTCCGACGCGCTGGAGCGACTGCGCGCACGCACGCTCGTGGGGCTCAAACAGCAGCGCGACCAGACGCCCGCCATCGCCCGCAACGTCTTCGCGAAGACGCTGTATACGACGGCCCACCCGTACGGCCGCGTCGCCACGGAACAATCCCTCCAGGGGATCACCCGCGACGACGTCGTGCGCTTTCACGACGCGTTCTTCCGCCCGGAGCAGGCCATCATCACCGTGGTCGGCGATGTCGATCCCGTCCAGGTCAAAGCCGTCGTCGAGCGGACGCTCCGGCCGTGGGGCGGAGGCGGTGGCCACACGAAGGTGGCCTTTGATTACCCGCCGCCACCCGCGCCGAAGCCGACCACGATTTACCTCGTCGACAAGCCTGGTGCCGAGCAGTCGTCTTTCGCCATCGGCATCGTCGGCCCGCCGCGCGACACGCCCGATTACTACGCGCTCGAGGTCATGAACACGATCCTCGGCGGCATGTTCCAGTCCCGGCTCAACGCCGATATTCGCGAGCAGAAGGGATACAGTTACGGCGTCGGGTCGGGCTTCGCATTTGGCAAGGGACCCGGTGCCTTCCGTGCCGGCGGCGACATCGTCACCGCAAAGACGGATAGCGCGCTGATCGAATTCATGAAGCACCTGCGCGGCATCCGCGGCGGCATTCCGATCACGGACGACGAGATGCAGACCGCGCGGGCCGCGCTCGTGCAAAGCCTGCCGCAGCTGTTCGCCTCCGTCTCGTCGGTGAACGGAAGCATCGCCGGATTGTACGTCGACGGCTTACCCGCGGATTATTACCAGCGCTTCGCGGCCAACATCGGGCAGGTGACGAAAGACGACGTCCTTCGAGTGGCAAACAAGTACATCGATCCCGACCACCTCGCCATCGTGATCGTTGGCGATCGCAAAAGCATCGAGGCGCCCTTGCGCGCCACAGGCATCGCTCCAGTCGTGTTGTTGGATCTCGACGGTAACGCCGTTCAGCCGCTGCCACCCTCCTGAGCGGCGGGGATCGCGCGACCGATTACGGCGAAGGAGCCAGCCGTCGTGCGCCCGCTCCTTCGCCGTGGACACCCCGCGTTATTTCACCTCGATCTTCTTTCCCTTGCGCTGCTCCTGCGTCGGCAGCGGCGCCGTAATCTCCAGCACGCCATCCTGAAAGCGCGCGTTCACCTGATCGGGGCTCGTACCCTCCGGCAGCGGGATGGCGCGATAGAACGATCCGTAGCTCCGCTCGCTGCGATAGTAGCCCTCCTGCCGGTCCTCGAATTCGTTCCGGCGCTCGCCCTGAATCACGAGCGCGTCGTTCTCGATGTGCACATCCACGTCATCTTTCTTGAGTCCCGGCAGATCCGCCCGAACGACGAGATTGTTATCGCGCTGAAATACCTCGACCTGCGGTGCCCAGAGCGTGCGCGTGCCGGCGCCTTGCGACACGCGGCTCGGCATCTGCGACCGAGCCGGACGCCCTAACGTGTTGGACAATCCAGCGGTCGGCATCCCGAACGCCGACATCAGGCGATCCATGTCGCTCATCATCTGCTGCATCGTCGTGAAGGGGTCGCCGACATCGAAGACGGACGATAAGGCGCTCCCGCCCTGCCGGCGCTGGGTCACGCCGGTCCCGCTTTCGCGCGCTGCCGACATCTCACGCTCACGGTCGCTGCGCGTCTCCGCCGCCTCACGCGCCTGTTGGCCCGTCGCGGCGTTCTTCGCGCCGGTGGTGGCGGTGTTGGCGTTCGCCTGACGCGAACGATCTCCCGCACTGTTCGACTCGTCTTTTCGAGCGGTGGTCCTGTTAGTGGCCATGTGCTTTCCCCCTGAGCCACGCGGCTCCCCGGCCGGCGCCTACCCGTGCCGCGCGGCTTTTCGACTCGTTCCTTGCGCCGGCCGCGGACTACGCTGTTTCGCGGCAAGCGCGGTGCCAATGGTGTTTGGGACGACGGCACCCAGCATCATCTTACTAGCGCACCCACGTACTTGTGCGGAGTCACATGGCGGAACCCACGGAAGCACTGATTTCATCCCTTCCCGCTTCGGGAGATCTCGAGCCGACGGAGTCGTTCTGGTCCGCGATTCGAGAAGGACTGCACGGCTCGAAGCGGGACTACACCGAGGGACCGCTGGGGCGCGCCATCCTTGCCCTCGCCGTGCCGATGGTCCTCGAGATGGTGATGGAGAGCGTCTTCGCAGTAACCGACGTCTTTTTCGTTTCACGACTCGGGGCTGATGCAGTCGCGACCGTCGGCCTCACCGAGTCGCTTCTCGCCAGCGTCTATGCCATCGCCATTGGTTTGTCCATCGGCGCAACGGCCATGGTTGCGCGGCGGACCGGCGAACACGATCGCGACGGCGCCGCCCGCGCCGCTGTCCAGGCGGCGCTGCTCGGCACGATCGTGGCCGCGGTACTCGGCGTCGCGGGGGCGCGCGCCGGCCCGTCGCTGCTCGCCGCCATGGGCGGCTCCGGCGGCGTTCTCGCCAACAGCGCGTACGCGCGCGTGATGCTCGGCGGAAATGCTTCGATCCTCCTGCTCTTCCTCGTCAACGCGATCTTTCGCGGAGCCGGGGATGCCGCCATCGCGATGCGCGTGCTCTGGCTCGCGAATCTGATCAACATCCTTCTGGGTCCGTGCCTGATCTTCGGGCTTGGTCCGTTCCCTCGTCTCGGAGTCGTCGGCGCCGCAGTGGCCACCACGATCGGACGGGGAACGGGCGTGTTGTACGCTTTCCGGCGTTTACTCTCCCGCGGACAGCGCATCGACATCCGAGCACGACATCTCCGCGTCGAGCCGGCGCTCATAGCGCGTCTGGTGCGGCTTTCCGCCTCGGGCACGCTGCAGGTGTTCGTCGGCACGGCAAGCTGGGTGGGATTGGTCCGTATACTCTCGAGCTTCGGCAGCGACGCACTGGCGGGCTACACGATCGCCATGCGCATCGTGACATTCGCGCTCCTGCCGTCCTGGGGACTGGGCAATGCAGCGGCGACGCTCGTCGGCCAGTCGTTGGGCGCGCATAAGCCGGAGCGCGCAGAGCGCGCCGTGTGGCGCACGAGCCTCTACAATCTGTGTTTCCTCGGCGGCATGGGGCTGCTGTTGATCCTGTCGGCGCGCGTCATTGTCGGCGTGTTCACGACCGATCCGGCGGTCGCGCCGTACGCGACCGACGCGCTGCGCATCGTCGCCTCAGGCTTCGGCTTCTATGCCTACGGCATGGTCGTGACGCAGTCGTTCAACGGCGCCGGCGACACATGGACGCCGACGATGTTGAACGTGTTCGTGTTCTGGCTGGCCGAGATCCCGTTGGCCTACCTGCTCGCCGGACCTCTCGGATTTGGGCCGCGCGGCGTCTTCTTCGCCATCACCGTCGCGTTCTCAGCGCTCGCCGTTGCCAGTATTGTGCTCTTCCGCCGCGGCCGGTGGAAGGGCAAGCGCGTCTGAGGACCGTCCGTTGCCGCCGCCTCGGGATGACGAGTCTGATCCATCCCGAGGCGCGATGCCTAACGCGTGGACGTCGCGGAGTTACGGATGCGCCGTACTACCGCCGCTCGGCGGGGTCGCTGGCGAGCCGCCCGAGCTCCCGCCTGACGCGCCGCCACTCGTCGCTCCCGGAGTGTTGATGTCGATGCGGGTCGTGCTGCGCCGGGTCAGCCCGCCGCCGAACACGAACCACGCGATCACGAGCAGCAGGATCACGACCACTATCGCCCACACGGCACCCGCTCCCCCTCCACCGCCGCTGGTCTGCGGGGCTGGGTTGTTGACGTTCACGTCCGTCATGGCTCCTCCTTTGTCGGCCAACTCATCCACAGAACACGGCGCACCCGCGCCGGCCATGTGCCGGTCTCTTCTCTATGGCGAGGGCCGTGCCAGTGCAGTCGCCAGTCGCCAGTCGCCAGTCGGCAGTCGGCAGTCGGCAGTCGAGAGTAGCAGCGTTAACAGGAACGGCTTGGCATTGGATTCGTCCCGCCCTCCAACGCGTTTACCACGGAGCGCCGGCTAACGGCAGCATTTGCGATCCGTCGAGTTTCTTCTACTTTCGTTCCGCTGTCACCCTCGACCGCCCACTCTCGACTGCCGACTGCCTTGCTCCTCCTCCTCCTTCTCGCTGTCCTGGCCTTCGCCCCACCGCTGTTCGCCCAGGAAACGCCTACGGAGCGCGAGGCGGCGCGGGATGTCGTTCAGAAGCTGGATTCGCTCGAGCGCTCGTTGGGAATTCCGGCGCTGGTCGTACGACTCACTGGCCCCGACGCGGCGCGCGACAAAGTCGTGGCGCGCGCCAAGGAGTTGATGGATACGGAGCTCCTGGCGCTCGGCGATGACATCACGCGTCATCCCGAGATCGGTTTTCAGGAGACGCGCTCCGTCGATCTTCTCACCAAGTGGCTGGAGAAACACGATTTTGTCGTGGAGCGTGGCGTGGCGGGCCTGCCGACGGCATTCGTTGCCCGTTCCAAACACAACAATGGCGCGCCCAGACTCGGCGTCATTCTCGAGTACGACGCGCTGCGCGGCACAAAGGGCCCCTTCCACGCAGGAGGATCCGATTGGGCTCGCGGGTGGCCTGAATCTGTACGGGTTCGCTGGCGGAGACCCTGTCACGTATTCCGATCCTTTTGGATTGTGTCCGCGGTATGCAGGGGGTGATGGAAAGACTGCCACTGCTGAAGATTGTTCGTCTGAAATCGTGTCCGCGTGGTCAAAGACTCATCTGACGTTCAATGGCGTTGAGAGCAAGGACGCTGATCCAAGGCTCCTCGATGCCGCGGGTCGCGCAAGCATCGATCTCAATACAAACTTGAATGTTTCGTCGATGCGTCGCTTGCCGGGCAATCCGGCCTATAAGGCCGGAAGTCTCCATAGCCGCGAGCCCTCGCTCGCGTTGGATATCGATGCTATTGATGGTCGAGCGATTCGGGGGATGAGCACCGGCGACAAATCAGGCATTGCAACCACACTCCAACGTGCGCTCGAGGGGTACCTGGGAAGCGATCTAGCAGAGAGCTTGGGACCGCGACGTTTCTGGAACAGAGACCTTGGTGGTTTGTTTAAGCCAAGTACAGGCATTTACGATCTACATCAGACGCACGTGCATATCGGAGTAACGCCATGACTCGAGTTGGAAGACGGCAATTGCTCACGGCGATCGCAGCCCTGTGTTCGTTCGTCGGACCGCGTCCACTCGCGGCTCAAACGTGCCCACTGTCGATTCGACTTGAGCAACTAGAGCTTTGGGCGGCGACGCGAGATACGCCACCGAAATCAAGCAAGCTGAGCCAGCTTGAGCTACCGCTGTCGGGTTTGAACGACAGCTTATGGCTGATTGCAAAGATCAAGAATGCAGGTCGCGGTGACGCTCCGTTAGTTCGAGTCTATGCGAACGTGGGTCCAATCGTCGGTCCTGTCCTCTACAAACGCGATCGCGGAATGGAGTTTCCGAACGAGGCTCTTTCGTGGCAGTCTCGCGAGACGATGGCAGCTATCTGGACGACCACTGGCTCGACGTCGATCCAAGCCGGTGAGCTCAAAGAGCTGAAGCTTGGCCCGTTTAGGATGCGAGACGCGATCCCATTCTTGGGCGACACGATCACGTGGAATGCGCTCGTCCTCGGGCTTCATGTCGAAGGGTCAATCATGGTCTTTGTCAGTGGCGGTAAGTGTTACGACTCGCCTAGCGACAACCGCCGGACTCTCACCGTGCGAGTACGAAACATCAAGTGACGCTGTCCGACGATACTACCGAGGGCTGGGTCTTTAATGGCCACTCAACGGAGCGACACGCTCTACGAGCCTGCTCGGTAGCGCTCGGGAGAGAACAGCGAGAACGATCGTGGGGCCGGCTGAGTCAGAACGAAGGCGCTCGAAGCGCGAACTGGTCTAGCGGAGCCTGACCCCAACGATCGAAGTCTCTCTTGTCGATCCAAATCCTTTGCCGCAGGGCACGCACTCGCTAAACACCAACAAGCCGACCGTGTCTTAACTCGAATGTCACCGAGCGAAAGGGCTCGGTGCATTGCCGGGGTCGCCGGCTCTCTTCCTGTCAGCGGCCGAGTGCGAACTCCCTGCGCGAGCGAACCAGTGCTTTCACACTGTCGTCCGCGCCGGCGATTGTCAACGACGCGACATGGCGGCCGGCCGGGCCGCCGGCCTAGCGGGTCCATCAATTGTCAAACAGCGCCGAAGTCCAGCGGACGTGCGGGACCGTCGTGCAACACTCACAGATCGTCGGCGCTCACGGTAAGGCGTCTCGTGGTCTCGTGGCGCGTCACATCTTCATGGGCTCTTCCGGTCCGGGGCAGCTCTAGACGGATCTGAAAGTCGGAGCTCTCACACTTCTTGGCTCGAGGCAACAAGTCGGTCGCAGCAGCTCGCCCCTCCGCTCGGCACAAGGAACGCTTTCACGAACCCTTTCGTTCAGCCGGCGACGTCACCGGCGATCACGCCGCGGCGATGCCGATTCGCGAGCCAGCGCTCGCGATTAAATGGCTCCTGCGTCTGGGCGACGCGGAGAATCATGGGCACGAGCTTCCGCGCGACGGCGCACACCGCCTTGGTCTTGCACCCGCCATTGCGGGCGAGCATCGCGTCGTAGTAGGGCCGATAGAGTCCGGAGCGCGTGCGCACGATCCAGCGGCCAGCGAGGAGAAACAGCTGCCGTCGAAGCTCCGGCCGGCCGCGTTTGGATTGTCGTGTGCGCCCGCGATAACTCCCGCTCGATTTTTCGACGAGATTCATCCCAGCGAGCTTGAGGACCTGGCGAGGCGATTCGTAGTCCTCGGGCGTCCCGAGCTCCGCGACGATCGTCGCTGCACAGACGGCGCCAATTTCCGGAATCGTCGTGAGTGCCTTCGCCGGTGGACAGCGCTCCACACGCGCCGTGAGCGCGATGTCGACCTCCTGCATCTGCTTTCGCACGAGTGCCCAGCGCTCCAAGAGATGCTCGATCTCTTTGCGTCGGACGTCGGCGCCCTGAATCAAGCCCACGCTCCGATGCGCCGTCGCGAGCAGCTTGTCCACTTTCTCCGGACCATAGTGATTCTGACTCGCGACCTTGGCGATCCGGCGCACGTGCAGCGGGAAGGCTTCGCAGAGATCGCGCGGCAACGGCCACTTCTCGAGCAACGCGACCGGGGTCGGGTGCGTGAGATCCGAGAAGTGCTCCAGGTACTCGGGCCACGCCAGATCGAGAACGCCCTGGAGCCGATTCTTGAAGCGCACCGCCTCGCAACTCAGACGGTGTCGCTCGGTGGCAAGCAGGCGCATCTCAACGTAGACGTCGTCGAGAAACGGAAATCGCACGAACGACCCGTCGCCGACGAGTTTCGCGATCAGCGCCGCGTCCTTTGCATCGGTCTTGAGCGGGCTGTTGTCCTCGATCTCTTTGGTCTTCTTCGTGACTGCAGGAAGGACATTGACAACGGGGTAGCCACGCTTCGCCAGATCGTGCGCGAAGGTGAAGCCGTGATGCCCGGCGAACTCCAGGCCGACGAGCATCTTCTCTCGTGGTACATCCGGGAACAGGCTCGTAAGGTGCGCGTCCGTCGCGTCGAAGCCGTCGCGGGAGACCAGGACCTTGTGGGCTTTCGAGCGTCGGCCATCGGGGCCACGCGCCACGAGCACGTGGAACTTCTTCGCCGCGTCCACGCCGACGTGGACCGGGAAACTGCGAGCGTAGAGGTATTTGTCGTCGGCTTTCATTGCGCGAACCCTCCGCTGAGGCTAAGACCAGTGCGGAGAGCATAGCCGACCCGATACAGCAACCAGCAACCACAGCCACTACGGGGTGATCCGCCAATCTGAGCCGTTACGGATCTCGGGAAATCGAGTAATAGATGTCT
>CAZICQ010000009.1:0-48508 GCA_964537775.1 uncultured Gemmatimonadaceae bacterium
CAGGGCGCTTTGGGCGCCGCCTCGAGAGAATGGCCCATCCAGTGGATGGACGGCGAGCAGGGCGCGGCAGTCACGCACGCCTGCAGGCGCAAGACAGCTTCGTGACGGAGGTCACGGACAAAGGCGGAACTGCGCGCAGTGCGCAGTTGGTCAGTGTCCGCAGTCCGCAGCTCTCACGCGCTCTTCACCGTGAACGTCTGCGTCTGGCTCGCGCCGTTCACCGTGAGCCTGGCCGTGTACGTCCCCGCGAGCACCACCGGCGGGGCACCGAAGCCGCCGCCGCCGCCGCGACGACCGCGGCCGCCCGCGACCGGCGTCCACACGACGCGATGCATACCGGCACTCGTGTCGAATGGCTCGGGATGCGGCTGCCAGAGTGGCGACACGTTCGGGATGCCACCTGGACGCCCACCACGCCCGCCCGCCACTTGCTCGTTAGGCGGCTCGGGCCACTGGTGCACCACGGTGCCGCCGGCATCGAGGACGTCGAGCGACACGGCGCCGGCGCTCGCCGGGTCGCGCAGCCAGTAATCGATCGCGACGCCATTCGGGGGGTTGGCCGCCTGTGGCTCGTCCTTCTGCAGCGGCGTCCCGTTGTCGCTGCCCGGTGGCTCGTAGCTGATGTCGGCTGGCTTGTACAGGTGCGATGCGGTGCTCGCGATCGTCGCGTCGAGCTGGCGCAGCGGACTGATATCGTCGATCACCCAGAAGCCACGCCCGTGCGTGGCCACGATCAGGTCGTTACCGTACACCTCGAAGTCGCGCACCGACGTCACGGGGAGATTCTGCTGCAGCGGCTGCCAATCCTCACCGTCGGTGAAGGACACGAATGCACCACGTTCGGTGCCCGCGAACAGCAGCCCGCGCCGCTTCGGGTCCTCCTTCACCACGTGGACGTACACGCCGGCGGGGAGTCCGCGCGAGATGCGTTGCCAGCTCCTGCCCTGGTCGCGCGTTCTGTAGATGTATGGATCGAAATCCTGGAGCTGGTGGCGATCGACGCTCGCATAGGCGCTGTTGGGATCGAAGTGCGACGCTTCGATCATCGTGACGCGGCTCCAGGCCGTGAGCGGCGGCGGCGTCACGTTCGTCCAGCTCTTCCCGTCGTCGGTGGTCAGTTGAATGAGACCGTCGTCCGTGCCCACCCACACCAGCGGCGCGACCACCGGCGACGGCGCGATGGTGTACACGACGCCGCGTCTGCCATTTCGATCCACCTGCGCCGCCGCGGCTGCATCGAGCGTCGGCGGCACGCCGGGATCGGGACGCGTGAGATCGCCGCTGATCCGTGTCCACGTGCGCGCGCCGTCGGACGTCTTGAATACGTACTGATTGCCATAATACATCGCGTGCGGATCGGCTTTCGAGATCACGAGCGGCTGTGTCCAGTCGCCGCGCGCCGTCTCCCCTTCCGGAACGGCGGGCGAGGTCGTGCCGGGCATCGGCCTGTTCGTCTCGAGATCGTAGCGCTGCCCCGTTCCTCCGAACACGATGCCCGGGTGCAGGGGATCGCCGGCCGTGTAGCCGCTCTCGCCGCCGGCGCCGATCGGCTCCCAGTCACGCATCGAGATCTCGGCGAACTTGCCGCGCGACCGCACCGCCACGGCGCCCGAGTCCTGCTGCGCGCCGGTGACCCAGTACGGATCGCGGTAATCCACCGAGAGGTGGTAGATCTGCGCCGTCGGCTGATTGAGCCACGAGCTCCACGTCACGTCGCGCGGGTCGGCCGCCATTGCGTTATGCGTGATGATCGTGCCCTGATCGCTGGCCACGATCACCGTGTTCGAGTCGTCGGGCGACACCCACGGCTGATGGTAATCGTCGCCACCCGGCGAGCCGCGCAGCGCCACCCACGTCTTGCCACCGTCCATCGACCGCGACACGACGACGTTGGACACGTACACGATGTCCGCGTTCCGCGGATCGACGGCGAGCTTCTCGAAGTACCAGCCGCGTCCCCACAGCATCGGGTCCGACGACAACCGCGTCCACGTCGCGCCGGCATCATCGGAACGATAGAAGCCACCGAGCTGCGGCACGCCCGGGGGACCGCCCGGACGCACCGGAGGCAGCGGCGCCGCGTCGGCCGGCGGATTCGGATCGGGCATCAAGTCGTCGATGACCGCGTACACGCGCCGCGGATCGGCCGGCGACAGCGCGATCCCCGTGCGTCCGATCCCGTCGCGCGGCAAGCCCGTCGTGAGCTGATGCCACGTGGTGCCGCCGTCGGTCGATTTGTGGATGCCGCCACCGGGGCCGTTCGACGGCGCGTACGCGTACCACGGCGGCCGCCGCGTATTCCACAGGCCGGCGTAGATCACGTTGGGACTGGTCGGATCGAGCACGACCTCCACGGCACCGGTATTCTCGTCTTTGTATAGCACCTTCTGCCAGCTCCGGCCGGCGTCGCGTGACCGGAAGATGCCGCGATCGGCGTTCGGCGCGTACAGATGGCCGATGGCGGCGACGAACAGCACGTCCGGATTGCGCGGATCGACCGCGATCTTGCCGATGTGCTGCGTGTTCTCGAGCCCGACATGCGTCCACGTGCGCCCGCCGTCCCCGGACCTGTACACACCGTTGCCGAAACCCATCGAGTCCCGCAGCGTCGATTCACCGGTGCCGGCGTACACCACGTCGGGCGCCGACGGCGCCACGGCCACTGCGCCGATGGATGCGACCGGCTGCGCGTCGAACACCGGCTCCCAACCACGGCCCGCGTCGACCGTCTTCCAGACGCCGCCGTTCGCCGATCCGAAGTAGAATTCGTTAGGCCTGCCCGGCACGCCACATGCAGCGGGACAGCGGCCGCCGCGGAAGGGGCCCAGCATCCGCCAGCGGAGCCCCGAGTAGAGGCTTGGCGATTCCTCGCGATGAGCGTGGCCGAAAGCGGCTGACTGGAACCCGCTGGCATGTGCCGACAGCGCCAGCAGGCGCCGGCCGAAGCCGGGCGCGAGCACGGTCAGTGTGACGCCGAGCTGGCCGGCGCGCACGACGAACTCTCTACGAGAAACTGCAGCGGGATCGACGCGTTGTTTCGCCAAGTGAGCCTCGGAAACGTGACAGCGCGGAGGGAGAGTGCGAACGTTCAACTTCGGCACTGCCCGGGTACTGTCAAGCCGCGCTCGCCGGGGTGGCCTGCCGCCTGACGCCAGCTACATTGATTGTCCGTCGCGACCTCGCCGACGCCGGTCGAGGACGCGACGCCTCCCCTCTGCACATCCATGAATCGCGCCAGTACTGGAATACCGGGGCTCGACGACATCCTCGGCGGTGGGCTGCCTCGCGACCATCTGTATTTGCTGGACGGTGAGCCGGGTACCGGTAAAACCACCCTCGCCCTCCAGTTTCTGCGCGCGGGCGCGGAAGCGGGACAACGGACGCTCTATGTCACATTCTCCGAGACGGCCGCCGAGCTGCGCGGGGTGGCGTCGTCACACGGCTGGTCGATGGACGGCATCACTGTCCACGAGCTGGCCACCGGCTCCGCCGTTGGCCTCGAGGAAGGCTACACCATCTTCCATCCTGCGGAGGTGGAGCTGCAGCAGACGATGGATGCCGTGCTCGCGGCGATCGAGCAGAATGATCCGACGCTCGTCGTCTTCGATTCGCTCTCCGAAATGCGCCTGCTGGCGCGCGATGCGTTGCGCTTCCGCCGGCAGGTCCTGGCGCTCAAGCACTTCTTCGCGCAGCGCGCCTCGACCGTGTTGCTGCTCGACGACAAGACAGCGCCCGAAGGCGACTTGCAGCTGCACAGCATCGCCCACGGCGTGATCCAGCTCGAGCATGTCGCGCTCGAGTACGGGTCGGAGCGTCGCCGACTGCAGGTGACGAAGCTGCGCGGTCTGCGCTTTCGTGGTGGCTATCATGATTTCCGTATTCGCACCGGCGGCATTGCCGTCTTTCCACGCATCGACACGAGCACGCCGGCGCGCGCGGAGAGCGTGGAAACGATCACCAGCGCTTCCGAAGGTATCGATACGCTGCTCGGAGGTGGCGTGGCGGCGGGAACGAGCCTGCTGATCACCGGCGCCGCCGGAACCGGGAAGTCGATTCTCGCGACGCAGTTCGCGTCTGGCGCCGTGGGCCGCGGCGAGCGTGTCTTGTTCTATTTGTTCGATGAACGGCTGGGCACCTTCCGCCTCCGCTGTGACGCCATCGCGATGGACCTTGCACCGGCCCTCGCCGACGGTCGGCTGCGCCTGCTGCAAGTGGAGCCAACGGAGCTCACGCCGGGTGAATTCGCGAGCCAGGTGGTGCGCGGCGTGGAGGACGAAAACGTGCGGATGATCGTCATCGATTCCATCAATGGATATCTGCAGGCGATGCCGGAGGAACGGCTCCTTGCCGTGCAGCTGCACGAGTTGCTCAGTTACCTCGCCAACAAGGCTGTCACCACCGTGATGACGCTCGTGCAGCGCGGCATCTTCGGTGATCCGGTGGACGAAGCGGCAGACGTCAGTTATCTCGCCGATACCGTGGTGCTGTTGCGGTACTTCGAGGTGCTCGGCTCGGTGCGTCAGGCGATTTCAGTCGTGAAGAAGCGGAGCGGCAACCACGAGCGCACGATCAGGGAGTTCCGCGTCCAGCAGGGCGGGCTGGAGGTGGGTGAGCCGCTGCGAGAGTTTCAGGGCGTACTGACGGGCGTACCCCAGTACATCGGCGCGGCGGCGCCACTGCTCCGCGGCGGAAAAGAATCGTCACCGCCGGCGCGCCGGCCGGAGCCTTGACGCGGCATCAGCAGCCGGTGGTGAACGACGATCCGGTCGCGCTGCTGGCCCCCACTGGACGCGATGCGGCAGTGGGCCGGAAGGTGCTTGCGGGCGCCGGGTTCACCGTATCCACATACGACACTCTCGAGGACGTCTGCACAGCGATCCGGGATGGCAGCCTCGGCGCCTGCGTCATTGCCCAGGAGGCATTACCCGGCGCGGCGTGCGATCGGCTTCTGGATGGGCTCGACGCGCAACCCTCTTGGTCCAACCTGCCGATCGTGGTGCTCACAGGCGAGGGCGCGCTGTCCAGCGCCATGCCCGCTGAGCTGGAACGGCTTGCCAAACGGGCCAACGTCACGCTCCTCGAGCGGCCCGTGCGCGTGGCGACGCTGGTGACCACGCTCGGTGCCGCCCTCCACGCCCGGCGTCGCCAGCGCCAGTTGCGCGACGCGATCGATAGCGAACGTGAGGCGCGCCGCCAATCGGAGGACGCGAACCGCGCGAAGACGAACTTCCTCGCGATGATGAGCCACGAGCTGCGTACGCCTCTGAACGCGATCGGCGGCTACGCGCAAATCCTGGCGATGGGCGTCCATGGCGACCTCACCGACGCGCAGCGACTCGATCTCGAGCGTATCGATCGCAACCAGCGGCACCTGTTGTCGCTCATCAACGACATCCTGAACTTTGCCAAGATCGAAGCCGGACACGTGGAGATCAGGCTCGGACCAGTGTCGCTCCGCCACGTCATGTGCAACGTCGATCCGCTCGTGGCGCCCCAGTTGAGCGCGAAAGCGCTGGTGTACGCGAACCACAGCGAAGAGGACGTGGTGGCACACGCCGATGAGGAGAAGGTCGTGCAGATCGTTCTCAACCTGCTCTCGAACGCTGTGAAGTTCACCCCGCGCGGAGGACGCATCGACGTACGTGCCGCGGCGGACGCGAACGTCGTGCGGCTGACGGTAACTGACACCGGCATTGGCATTCCGGACGACAAGCTCACCGCGATCTTCGAGCCCTTCGTGCAGGTGGAGCGGAGCTTCACCACGGTCGCCGAAGGCACCGGACTCGGTCTGTCCATCAGTCGCGATCTCGCGCGCGCCATGGGTGGTGACATCGTCGTGCGGAGCGAACCGGGCAACGGGGCGGAGTTCACGCTGGTGCTGCCGCGTGAGCAGGAGAGCGAGCGCGGGACGTGACGCCGAGCCGCGGCTCGATGTGATCTCCGGCACTGGCTCGTACAGCGACAGCGTTAACTTGTCAGCCACGTAGTCGTCAGTATAACAAGAAGGAAGTTGCAGGCCGACAATAGCACACCCGTCGCGAGGCGGGGCCGCAAAGCCAGGAGTCTCTCAGCGGTCGTCGAGAGATCGTCCGGTTGCCGAAGCTGCATTCGACACGAGTCCGCATTGGCGCGGCTCGTCGCTTCGGGTCGTTCCGAACCGGCGTGCCAGCTCTCCGATGCGGCTTTTTTCATTCGTGTCGTGGTCTCCACGACCGGACCTTCACGAACGGCGGTGGCGGCAATGTCAGAATCCACTCTCCTCATCATCTGCAGCGATCCATTCATCATTGCCGACGTGGCCTGGTGGGCGAAAAAGGCGGGCTTCGCCGTGTCTCCGATTCGCCATCAGGAGCCTTACCTCGACGCGCTGTCACGCGTGCGGCCCGAGTTCGTGCTCGTCCACGTCCGCCACGGCGCGCATAACGCGGATGACCTCCTCCGCGAAGCCTCAGCGCTGCACGCCTGCGTGCTCGGCTTCGAGATCGATACCAATCGGTCGCAGCTCACGGTGCACGGCCAGGGAGCGCACAAGATCGGGCTGCGCCCCGGCAACGAGGCGGCACTGTATACGGTATTGCGGGAGGCGTGTGTGAGGGATCCGTGAGCCGTCAGCGATACCCCGGGCCGCGCACGATCATCCCGGGCTTCGCGCCCGTAACCCGGCCGTCGTCTACGACGGGCACGCCGTTCACGAAGACGTAGCGCACACCAACGGATAGCTGGTGCGGCCGCTCGTAGGTGGCCCGGTCGATGATCGTGTTCGGGTCGAAGAGCATCAGATCGGCGTGCATCCCCTCCCGCACGAGCCCCCGGTCGCGGATCGACAGCCGCGCGGCGACCGCGCCGGTCATCTTGCGTACGGCATCCTCGAGCGTGAGGATGTGCTCCTCACGCACGAATCGTCCAAGGATGCGCGGATACGTGCCGTACGCCCGCGGGTGCGTCGCGATCGTCGCGCTGTCCGGGTCGAATGCCTCCGCGTCCGTCCCGAACTTCATCCACGGCTGGCGCACCTGCATCGCGACATTCGAGTCCGACGCGATGAAGATCACCTGGCCCAGCCGGTTCTGCTCCGCGAGCGTCAGGTCCATGAGTGCGCCGGCCCAATCCGTGTGCCACGCCTGCGCGATCTCGGTCAATCGTTTGCCTTCGTACTTCTTCAGCGAGTCCACGCTGAAGCCCACGACTTCGACGCCCGCCGGTGTCGCCGCCATGCACAGGCTCTCGAAGGTCGCGTGCTCGCTCGTCATCTCCGCCTTGATCCGGGCGCGGGTGGCGGGATCGCGCAGCCGGGCCAGGAGCTTGCCGTCTGCATGCGCCCAGGGTGGGATGCACGACGAGAGATTGTTCTGGCCGGCCGTGTACGGATACTGGTCCGCTGCGATATCCTGGCCCGCCGCGCGCGCGGAGTCGATCATCGCCACGACTCGTTTGGCTTTCGGCCAGTTCTGCACCCCGGCTGCTTTGAGATGGTAGATCTCCACCGGCACGCCCCCTTCGCGGCCGATGCGCATCGCTTCCTGCAGCGCTTCGATGAGGCGGTCCCCCTCGGAGCGCATGTGCGTGATGTACACGCCGCCAAAGGGTGCCATCGCCTTCGATTCCTCGATCAGCTCCTCGGTCGACGCGTAGCTGCCCGGCGGATAGATGAGTGCACTGCCCAGACCCATCGCGCCATCGAGCATCGCGTCGCGCACGACGCGGCGCATCGTGTCGAGCTCCGCGGCGTTTGCCGGTCCCTCGGCCATCCCCTTCGCGTAGGCGCGTACCGTCGCGGCGCCGAGGAACGAGCCAAAGTTCACCGACGCCCGGTGCGCCTGCATCGCGCGCAGCCAGGCGTCGAAGCCGCGCGCGCCCTCGAACGATCGCATCAGGCGTATGTGCGTGCTGTCCATCGCCAGCGCCGTCGCCGCCGCGATGAGCCCCGCGTTCGACGGAGCGGGCGTATCGCCTTCGCCCAGGATCATCGTCGTCACGCCCTGGGTGATCATGCTCACGACGCGACTGTCGCCGGTGAGCAGCGCGTCCACGGACTGCGCCTGGATGTCGATCACGCCGGGCGCGACCACGAGCCCACGCGCGTCGATGCGTCGTTTGGCGGATGCGCCGCTCAGCAGGCCTTCCGGCGCGACGCGCACGATGCGATCGCCGGTAACGGCGACGTCGCCGTAGAACCAGGCGTCGCCGGTGCCGTCGACGATGCGGCCGTGCTCGATGACGAGATCGTACCCTTCCTGTGGAGAGGTGGCGGCACTCGGCGACGCCGGCGCGGACGCCTGACGCGGAGGGGACGCGGTGGCGCACGCCGAGAGCGCGGCGGCTGCCGCCGCGGCGACGAGATGGCGGGACGACATTCGGGGTTCCGGAAGGAAGGAGGGCGGGAACAATCTGGCGCGCCGCCGGTGTGCGGCTACGCTTCCCAGCTCAGACCGGGGCGACCGAAATGACCGTAGTTCGTCGTTTGGCGGTAGATCGGACGTCGCAGGTCGAGCCGTTCGATCATCGCTTGGGGCCGGAAATCGAAGCCCTTGACGTACTCCTCGGCGGCCTGCCAGTCGCCGCTGCCGAAGGTGTCCACACGCACCGACACCGGCTCCGGACGGCCGATCGCGTAGGCGACCTGCACCTCCGCTCGTTTGGCCAGCCCGGCCTTGACTACCTGGCGCGCGACGAACCGGCCGAAATACGCGCCGGAGCGATCGACCTTCGACGGGTCCTTGCCGCTGAACGCACCGCCGCCGTGGCGGCCCATGCCGCCGTAGCTGTCAACGATGATTTTGCGTCCGGTCACGCCGCAGTCGGCGCTCGGGCCGCCTTCCACGAAGCTGCCCGTTGGATTGACGAGGATCTCGACGTGCGGACCGAACCAGTGCCCCAGCACTTCGGGCGCGAGACAGCTCGCGACGTATTCGCGGATCTCCTGTTGCTTCACGTCGGAGGTGTGCATCGTCGATACGAGCACCGTCGTCACCTGCGCCGGCGCGTGGTCCTCGTAGGACACGCTCACCTGCGTCTTCGAGTCGGGACGCAGCCACATTCGCTCGCCATTCTTTCGCGCCACCGACAGCCGGTGTGAGAGCTTGTGCGCCAGCTGGATCGGCAGCGGCATGAGCTCGGGCGTCTCGTCGCTCGCATAGCCGAACATGATCCCCTGATCGCCGGCGCCGCCGACATCGACCCCCTGGCCGATTTCCGGCGCTTGTCGCGAGATGAAGGTGGTGATCCTCACGCCGTCGGCGTTGAACGGCTCCGCCGGATCGGTGTAGCCGATCTCGCGGATCGCCTGGCGCGCCACGGCTTCGTAGTCGACTTTCGCTTTGCTCGTGATCTCGCCGGCGAGCACCACCTGCCCCGCTTTGCAGAGCACCTCGCAAGCGACCCGGCTCGCCGGATCTGCTTCGAGATGCGCGTCGAGGATGGAATCCGCGATGTAATCGCAGACCTTGTCGGGATGGCCCTCACTGACCGACTCGGACGAAAAGATGTAGCGGCTCATTCTCTGCTCCCGGGGAAAAACAGAACGGCCCCGACTCTTGCGTCGTGGGCCGTTGCGCCGCCGACGACTTAGACGGGTATCATGGATCGAGAACGCCACTGGCTCTCGTCGCGCGCGGCCCGTCAAATCGGGGAAATCGCCGCGCTTGGTCGAACAAGCTAGTCGCGGCGCCGGCGGCATGCAAGAAACGCGCGATCGCAGAGGCGGCCAACCCGCTGGCATCGGGAGTGCGCTATTCGGCGCCACGCTCCAAATCGCCAACATCCGAAGGGTACGGGTACTCGAACCGGCTCCTGGAGCGTCATTAAAGGGAAGCTGCGCACAGGGTCACGTCGCGGCGCCGCTCCGGTACGTCGCGTTTCAGCCAGCAAGGAACAGGGAGGGCTCGCCCTCGCGTGTCTGGGGTATAGGTCCGATCTTTCTCGAATCGTGGAGAACTTTGTAATGTCCTCGTTTGTCAGCGCCCGCCCGGCGCTCCTGTTGATGACGGCTTTCGTCGCCGCGTGCGGCGCCGCTTCGGAGACGGCCCCGACGCCCACGCCGACGGACACCGTCAAGACTCAGAATGTGCCGTGCGCCACTGGCAGTCTGCAGCTCTCGGTCAATCAGGCCGCACGCGTCGACTGCTCGAATGGCGGCACCACCGTCACGCTCACCGGCAATGGTGCGAGCTATCTCGTCGTGCCGGAGATGGCGGCGGAAGGTGTTCCCAACACGCCGGTTCCATTCAGGATTGGCCTCGGCTCGGGGGCGAGTGCGACCTTTGCCGGTAACTTCCTGAGTGCCTCTGCCTCCCTCGCGCGGCCGGCGCTCTCCCTGGCCGCTATCGGCGGCGCCCCGGTCGACGGCGGCGTTGGCACGCCCGCGTATCCTGTCCCCGGAGCGGAACAGCGCACCTTCGACCTGGCGCTTCGCGCCGGGGCACGCGCGACGTACAAGGCGGGCGCGCAGACGCCGCTCAATGTCGCGTACAGTATCGCCCGGGCGAATGCGTACACGGCTCCGGCCGTCGGTTCGCTCGCCAACTTTCAGATACGCGCGACGTTCAGTACCACGAACCCGAAGTGGAAGACGGTGACCGCGCGGCTGGCGTACGCCGGCTCGAACGTCCTCCTCTACATCGACACGCTCGCGCCGGCCGGCGGATTCACGCAGGCGCAGCTCCAGACCTTCGGGCAGTACTTCGATCAGACGCTGTACCCGATCGACGTCAATGCGTTCGGCCCGCCCTCGGACCTCGATGCGAACGGCGCCGTGATCATGCTCATGTCACCGGCTGTGAACGCCCTGTCGCCCAAGGCAACGTGCAACACCCAGGGGTATGTGGAGGGGTACTTCGACGAGATCGATCTGGGGAACCTCACCAGCCCCAACTCCAACAAAGGCGAGATCTTCTACTCGATCGTTCCTGACACGGGCGGAACGGTGAGCTGCGCGCACGACGTCAACCAGCTGGTGCAGACGCTCCCCGCAACCTTCCTCCACGAGCTGCAGCACCTCATCAGCTTCTCGCAGCATTACGTGCTGCGGGGCGGCAATCCGCAGGAGGGTTGGCTGGACGAAGGGATGAGCATCCTGGCCGAGGAGCTCGGGTCGTTGTACTACGAGGCCAAGTGCCCGCCGCCCGCCTGCCGGACGAACCCCGCGCAGCTCTTCCCCGATTCGTCGCAGGGCTTCATCCAGGGCTTTTTCTACGACTCCTATCAGTGGGCGCTTCGCCCCGACACGGCGAGCATGACGCTGCACGACGATTCGCAGGACGGCTTCTCCTGGCGCGGCGGCGACTGGCTGCTCGTGCATTGGCTCTACGATCAGAAGGGCCCGAGCGTCCTCAAAGCCATAGAGCAGACGACGAACATCGGCATACCGAGTATCGAAGCCGCCGCCGGGGAGCCGTTCCCGGGCATCTTCTCCGATCTTGGGATCGCGATGTACACGGACAGTCTGCCCGGCCTTCCCCGAACGACGGCGCCGGCTCGCAACCGATTCCTGTCGCGCAATCTGCGGCAGATGTACAATCGCCTCTACGTCACCAGCACGGCAGCGAACAACGGCCGGCCTACGAGCGATGTGCCGCGATCGTTCCCGACGATCGTGACATCCATCGGCGCGACCGTGGACACGGCGAGCATGGTCCCCGGCACCATGTCGTACTTCCGTCTCGATACGTCTGCTGGCTCGAGCACTGTCCAACTGCAATTCGCCGGCAGCACCGGCGCGGCGATTCCGGCAGCATACAAACCGCAGATAGCCATATACCGGCTACCGCCTGGACAATGACGCGACTGCGGATTTCTGACTCGGACCAACTGCGCACTGTACCAACTGCGGACTGCGGACACTGACCAACTGCGCACTGCGGACTGCGCACGTACTGCGGATTTCGGACGCGGATTTCAGTGGACGGTCGTTTGAGATTTGGTGGCCGTCGCGATTACCGAGCGGCGCGCATGTGGTACCAAGGTTGAGGAATCAGATCCAAAAAACCGTCGATTGAAATTCGAGTGCGCAGTTCGCAGTGCGCAGTTGGTCCGAGTGCGCAGTTGGTCAGCGTCCGAAGTCCGCAGTTCGTACAGTGCGCAGTTGGTCAGCGTCCGCCGTCCTTCACCGAGGTGCTCGATCGCCGATGTATTTGTCCGCCATCCGCACGAAGTCCGCGTTCGTCCATGGCTGCCATCCGTGCGGCTTCATCGGCCGGCCGTAGTCGAACGTGCCGTCGAACGCCGGATTCGCGGTCGCCTTCGCGAAATCCTCCATCAGGTACACGGCGAGATTCAAATAGTAGTTATCCATGTCGCCGACCGCGAAGTGCAGCTTGCCGGCGAGCTGCGGTCCGAGAGTCGGCCAGTTCTGCTCGACGTAGTAGCGTAGATCGTAGCCGTGATCGCGCATGTACGCCGCGACGTTGTGGTCGATGTGGCCGGTGAGCTTGTCCCAGAGTGGAATGGGATATCCATCAGCTCCGATCGGTCCCCACACTGCTTCCCAGATCTCGAGCTGCTCCCCCGAGCGGCCGTGGCTGCCGAGCACTTCCTCCAAGCGGCTTTCGTCGCGCATCCCGACGACAGGCATCCCATCCGGCCCACGCTCGGCGGGAATCTCGGAGGAAATCCAGTCGCTGCGTCGATACACGAAAGCGTTCGTGTCGGTGTACACGTTGCCCATCTGATAGCGGCGAAGATCCACCGGATCGGGATAAAGCACCCATGAGCCCCCGAAGACGTCCGGATGCTGGATCTGAAGCGCCGCCGCCTCCCAGCCCCCAGTCGAGCCGCCGATCAACAACCGGGCGTAGGGCTCGGCGATCATCCTGAAGTGCTGCTCGAGGTACGGGATCAGCTCGCGCACGATGGCATCGCCGTACGGGCCGTTGTTCACCGAGTTCACGGCATACGAGTCGTCGTAATAGGGTGTCGGGTGCTGAAAGGTGACGGCGATCATGCGCGGGAAGCTGTCGCTCATCCACTCCTGCGCGAACTCGTAGCCGGGCTCGCGCTCCGTGCGCAGTCGCCGTCGCGCGCGCTCGTCAGGCGTTTCCGGTCGACCCGCGGTGTCGAAGCCGAATGGGGCGCGCAGACTGAAGTGTCCCTGTTCGTACATGACGGGGTAGCGGGCACCGGCGTTCTGGTCGTAGCCCTTCGGCAGGAGCACCACGGCGCCAAGATAGATCGGCCGGCCCCAGAACTTCGTCAACAACGCGCTCTGGATCTTCACCCGCTTCACCCACCGCGTGTCGGCGGGCACCTCGACCGGCGGGATCTCGCGCGTCAACGACAACGGAATCGTCAGGCTGCGGCGGCCGTCGATGTGCACGCGCCGCGGCTCGCTGTACAAATTGCCCGGCGACCGCGCCCAGTGCTGGCCCTCCCACTGATCCATGTGTGCCCAGATCACATGGCCATCCGCGCGATGAAATTGCGTGTAGACGTTCAGCACCGCCTGCACCGTGTAATCGCCTGTCGGCAAATCGCCCAGCCGTTTCACAGGATAGCCGATCGTCTCGCTGCCCACCTTCGCCGGCCGCCCCGGGGGAAGCGCGCTGACATCGACGCCGAACAATGGCATGCTGTTGCTCCAGGAGAAGCTCTGGAGGCGTGGCTCGCTCGTACTGTCGCGGGTGGCGATCACGAGTAGCCGGCCGGTGATCGGCTGCGCGTGCACGGACGCCGGAAAGGACACCGTGAACTGCGTTCCGCCGCCCGGCCCCCCGCGCTGCGCGCAGACGACAGCGGGTGCACAGACGAGGAGTATCGCGCTGCACGTCACTGCAGCGCGCGACGAGTGACCTGGATAGGAGCGCATGGGCATGGGCCTACCATCGCGCACACCGGGCATAGGGTCAAGAGCGAACACGCACGGCCGGGACTATTTTGCGGGTGCGTGTGGACCCGCACGAGAGAGGATCGTCTGGCAACGTCGTGTCTTCGCCGAGTGGTGCTCCTCCTGCGCCTGGCAGTGCTTTTGTCCGCCGCGCCCGCATGTTGGCCCGGCGAGCAGGCGCGCACGGTGGATACTGCCAAACGAGTAGGGGCTCGCGGCGACAGCGCGCACTCCGCCGACAGCGCCTATCACGCGGACTCGCTCGCCACGATCGTGGACACCGGAGCAAAGCTCTCGGCGGCGCGCGCGCCGCGGACCACGGGGCCGGCTGCGACCGACCGCACGCCCCGTTCACGCGTCGATTCCGCCGTCCGCCTCGCTCTTGCCACCCGGCTGCCCGGCCGCTCCTTCAATGACAGCATTTCGTTCGTGACGGCGATTCGCGCCGGCCTGAGGGATCCCCGCTGGCCGGTACGCGCACCCGCGCCCCTGCCCGGCGCTCTCCTACCCGGCCGGCGCATCGTCGCCTTCTACGGCAATCCACTCTCGAAGAGAATGGGGATTCTCGGCGAGCGGCCGCCCGAGTGGATGCTCGCGAAGCTCGATACCATCGCCGCCGCATGGCGCGAAGCCGATCCGTCCACCCCCGTCCAGGCGGCGCTGCATCTCATCGTGTCGGTAGCGCAGGGGCAGCCGGGGAAAGACAGCATGTATCGCCAGCGATCCGACACGGGCTTGATCGAGAAGGTGTACGGCTGGGCGCGACAGAAGCACGCCATCATGTTTCTCGACATCCAGGGAGGCCGGAGCACGATTCAGGCGGAGCTGCCGCGGCTCGTTCCCTTTCTCGCGCGGCCCGACGTGCATCTCGCCGTCGATCCGGAGTTCTACATGCACCACAACCGCGAAGGGCGGATCCCCGGTCAGAAGATCGGCGCCATGGACGCCGCGGACGTCAATTACGCAATCGAGCAGCTCGCCCAGCTCGTCTCACGATATCATTTGCCGCCAAAGATCCTCGTCGTCCACCGCTTCACCACCAACATGCTGCAGCATCCCGACAGAATTCACCTGGACCCGCGCGTTCAGGTCGTGATCAACATGGATGGCTGGGGACAGCCGTGGCTGAAGTTCGACACGTACCGAACGTGCGAGCTGGCGCAGCCGGTCCAGTTCACCGGCTTCAAGCTCTTCTTCCACAACGACACGAGGAAGGGCGACGAGTTGTTGACGCCGCGCGAAGTGCTGGCACTGCGGCCCCGGCCCGTCTACATCCAGTATCAGTAACCACCGTCGCCGCGCCTAACGCGCCGGGTCACTCGCCGATTGCGGGTTCGTACTCCGCCGGTCCGCGGGCACGCTCGTGTCGATCGAGCAGGCGCACGCACGTGTTCCAGCGAAGGATGGCCTCGTCGTTCCCCTCCGGCCGCATGCGCTCCGCCTGCTCGTACCAGCGCATCGCGTCGTGCAGCGCGTCCGACGCCACATCCGCCGCGCCATGTCCGCCCCGGTGGAGCTGGGCCTTCGCCCGCCGCTCCGAGAGGATCCCGGTGTAGTACGCGCGCTTGTATGGATCCGTGATTCGTGGGAGCACCGCGCGCGCGCGCGGCACGCAGTCGCTCAGATCCTCCACGAATTGGTCGGTGATCGACAGCAGGAGCGTCACGAGCGCCGCCTGATTCGACGGTTCGATATCCAGCACGTCGAGACAGATGCTCTCCGCCGCGGACGAATCGTTGAGAAAACGGTAGCGCTCGGCCTTGGCCAGAGCCGCGGGGATGCCTTCTCTGGTGATCCGTTTGAGAGGTGACATGGCGATCTCCGTTGATGCATCACCGCGTCGCGCGCCGGCGTCAGCGCGCCGTGCGTTCCACCCGACTTCTCCGACTGAGAATCTTCACGAGCTTCCCGACCGGATCGAAGAATTCGTCCACCACGCGCTCCTTCAGCGGAATGATGGCGTTGTCGGTGATGGTGATGTGCTCCGGACAGACTTTCGTGCAGCACTTGGTGATGTTGCAATAACCGATGCCCTGCTCGCGCCGCAGCGCCGGCACACGATCACCGATATCGAGGGGATGCATTTCCAGCGCCGCCACGTAGACGAGAAAGCGAGGGCCGATGAACTCGTCGTGCTTTCCATGGTCGCGCAGAACGTGGCAGACGTCCTGGCAGAGGAAGCATTCGATGCATTTCCGAAATTCCTGAACGCGGTCGGCATCGGCCTGCAGCATGCGCCAGCTGCCGTCCCGCGCATCGGGGGGACGCGGCGTGAAGGGCTGGATCGACTTCTTCACCCGGAAGTTCCACGACACGTCGGTCACGAGGTCCTTCACGTGCGGAAACGCACGCATGGGCTCCACGGTCACCGGCTCGTTCTCCGGCAGCTGATCCAGCCGGGTCATGCACATCAACTTCGGGCTGCCGTTGATCTCGGCCGAGCACGACCCGCACTTCCCCGCCTTGCAATTCCATCGGACCGCAAGGTCGTTCGCGCGCTCCGCCTGGATGGCGTGGATCGCGTCGAGCACCACCATCCCCTCCACCACCTCGGTCGTGTAATCGACGAAACCGCCGGTGCCGTTCGCGCCGCGCCACACCTTGAAGGTGCGCGACGCCCGTTTCGCCTGCGCATCCTGCGCCGACTGCGCGGCGGTATAGGCATCGACGGCGTGCGACGCTGGAGATGATGCGGAGTCGGCGGTGCCGGTACTGATCGCCATCACTTCATCTCCTCGATGATTGCGGCCAGATGCGCCGGAAGAGGCGGGATCGGTTGTCGCTCGAGCGTCATCTCGCCATCCGCGCCTTTGCGCACGACGATGTTGAAGGTGCCATACGACGCCTCCTTGTTCGGATAGTCGTCGCGGAAATGTCCGCCGCGACTCTCGCGCCGCTCCAGCGCTGCGAGCGTGATCGCCTCCGATACGGTCAGCAGGTGCCGGAGATCGAGCGCGGTGTGCCACCCCGGATTGTATTCGCGATTGCCAGACACGCACACGCGTGCCGCGCGGCGCTTCAGCTCCTGGATGCGGCCGCGTGCCTCCAGCATCTCGCGCTCCGTGCGGACGATACCCACGAGGTCCTGCATCGTCTCCTGCAGGTCGTCCTGGACGCGGTACGCTGTCTCAGTCGCCGAAGCATTGTCGAATGGCGCCAACGCATCGCGCGCGATCGCGTCGACATCGCTGTCTCTCACGCGCGCGGCGCCATTCTCGCGCGCGAACTTCGCCGCGTATTCACCGGCGCGCTTGCCGAACACCAGCAGGTCGCTGAGCGAGTTCCCGCCCAGCCGGTTCGCCCCGTGCAGACCGGCGGCGCATTCTCCGCACGCGAACAGCCCCGGCACGGTGGACATCTGCGTGTCGCCATCGACGCGAATGCCCCCCATGATGTAGTGCGTCGTCGGACCGATCTCCATCGGCTCCTTCGTGATGTCGATGCCTGCGAGCTGCATGAATTGATGATACATGCTCGGCAACTTCTTGCGGATGTGCTCCGGTGCGTTGGGCAGCTTCTCCCTGATCCAGGAGATGTCGAGAAAGACGCCGCCGTGCGGGCTGCCCTTCCCTTCCTTCACCTGCTTCACGATCATCCGCGCTACGTGATCGCGCGTCAGCAGCTCGGGCGGACGGCGGGCGTTCTTGTCGCCCTGCGTGTACCGCCACCCTTCCTCGGGGTTGTCGGCGGTCTGGCTGCGGTAGTTGTCAGGAATGTCATCGAACATGAACCGGCGTCCTTCGCCGTTTCGCAGCACGCCACCCTCGCCGCGCACCCCTTCGGTGACGAGGATGCCGCGAACGCTCGGCGGCCAGATCATCCCCGTCGGGTGGAACTGCACGAATTCCATGTCCTGCAGCGCGGCGCCGGCATGATAGGCCAGGGAGTGGCCGTCGCCGGTGTACTCCCAGCTGTTGCTGGTGATCTTGAATGCCCGACCGACGCCCCCCGTCGCGATGACCACGGCGCGCGCCGTGAACAGGCGGAAGCGCCCGCGCTCCCGTTCGTACGCCAGCGCGCCGGCGATCCGCTCGCCGTCCCTGAACAGGGAGAGCACCGTGCACTCCATGTGGACGTCGATGCCGCGATGGACCCCGTGATCCTGGAGTGTGCGGATCATCTCCAGCCCGGTACGATCACCCACGTGTGCCAAACGAGGATAGCGATGGCCGCCGAAGTTGCGCTGCAGGATGCGGCCGTCGTCGGTGCGGTCGAACAGCGCGCCCCACGCCTCGAGCTCCCGCACTCGCGCCGGCGCCTCCTGCGCGTGCAGCTCGGCCATTCGCCAGTTGTTCACGTACTGTCCGCCGCGCATCGTATCCGCGAAATGGACGCGCCAGTTGTCGCGGTCGTCCACGTTCGCCAGCGCGGCCGCCATCCCGCCTTCGGCCATCACCGTGTGCGCCTTGCCGAGCAGCGACTTGCAGACGAGCCCCACTCTCACACCCGCCGCCGCCGACTCGATCGCCGCACGCAGCCCCGCGCCGCCGGCGCCGATCACCAGCACGTCGTGCTCGATCGTCTCGTACGCTGCCATCAGAACAGCCGCACGTCGTGCCAAACGCCGCTGGCGCACATACGTACGTACAGATCCGCGAAAGCGACGCCGAACAGGCTCGCCCAGGCCCAGCGCATATGCCAGCGGTTGAGGCAGCTCGCGCAGTCGTACGCCACCTTGCGTGCCGGTCGTCTCGCGATCTCGTCGAGATAGCCGCCGATGACATGGCGCAGCGAGTGACACCCCAGCGTGTAACAGCTGAGCAGCACCACGTTGAGCGCGAGCACCAGCGTCCCCACGCCGACGCCGAAGTGTGTGATCCCGGTTGCGTCCGGCCATCGCGTCGCTTCCCACACGTCGCGCGACAGGACGAGGAGAAAGAGCAGCGCGATGTACAGGAAGTAGCGGTGGATGTTCTGCAGGATCAACGGGAAATACCGCTCGCCGAGATAGGACTTCCGCGGCTCGCCGACCGTGCAGCTCGGCGGATCAGCCCAGAACGCCTTGTAGTAGGCGCCGCGATAGTAATAGCAGGTGACGCGGAAGAGTCCCGGAAAGGGAAGGATGAGCAGCGCCGGACTGAAGGGGACAAGGTGCGGCCACCACACCGGCTTCGGTCCGAACCACGCCCATCGCGCATCGCCCCACAACACCGGCGAGTAGAAGGGCGAGAGATACGGTCCGTACGTGTAGTTCGCGTTCTGCCACGCCGCCCACGTCGCGTAGACGATGAACGAGGTGAGAATGATGAACACGACGGCGGGTTGGACCCACCACGCGCCCCGCCGCATCGTTTCGCCGAAGCCACGGTGGTACAACGGAAGTGGTGCATGCGCCATCGGTTTCGATACCTCGGAGGGGATGGATAGCGGAATATACGGCCGTATGGCCGTATGGCCGTATGGCGGTATGGCCGTATGGCCGTATGGCCGTATGGCCGTATGGCCGTATGGCGGTATGGCCGAAAGGCCGAAAGGCCGAAACTACAAACGGCGTTTACCAACTACGGCCGTTCGGCCATTCGGCCTTTCGCTCAGTCGGCCGCCGTCTCGACCCGATCCGTCGCCGCATCCGGGTGTTCCCCGAGAAACTCTACCCACTCCTTCTTCAGTGCCGGATAGTGCGTCGCGGCTTCCACGAGATCCATGAAGCAGTCGAGCGTCCGCTCGAAGCGCTGCCGCAACGTGTCGTTCTTGATGCGGCCGCCGGCGTCCAGTGCTTCGTGCGCCTGCGCGAGCGAGTACATGTCCGGATAGACGCGCGCGCCAAGGTGCTCGAACGGAATGCGCAGCGCCCAGAGGCCACGGTTCCCGCCGGCCATCGACGGAGACGCCGAGAGCAGTAGGGCCTGGCGTCCATTGAACGGCTGCGGTTGAAAGCGAGATGTCCAGTCGATGACATTCTTGAGAACCCCAGGCATCGACGCGTTGTACTCGGGCGAGGCGACGATGAACGCGTCGGACGCGAGCAGACGCTCCCGAAAGTGCCGCGCCCCCGCCGGAATGCCTTTCTCCTTCTCGACGTCGAGGTCGTACGCGGGGCAATCGAAGTCACTCATGCGGGCGAGGTCGACCGTACCGCCCTTCTCTTCCACGACCAGCGCAGCCGACGCAGCCAGCCGACCGTTGAGTGAGCCGCGGCGCAGCGAGGCGCCGAAGATGAGCAGCCGAATGGGACGACGCGGGGAGGGCATAGTCGAGAGTCGGTAGTCGTGAGTCGATAGTAAACGGCGAAGCACCATGAGCATTGGTCAACATTGCCGCCTACAACAACGTATAGCCAATTGCGCGTAGCCTGCGCCTCTCTGGACCGAATTCGTTCCCGCCCACAGTTTCCCCTCGTGTCGGCAGTCCACTATCGACTACCGACCAACGACTCTCGACTTCTCCCCACATGTCACCCTCCCGCATCGCGGCCGCCCTGCTCGCGCTCGGCATCGCCGGTCCACTCGCCGCCCAGGACAAGCGCCCACTGACTTTCCTCGACGTGCAGAACATGCGCACCGTCGGGTCGCCGGCCGTCAGCCCGGACGGACGGTTGATGCTCTACACGCTGAGCACGCCGGATTGGTCGGCGGCGCGCCGGCAGAGCGACATCTATCTCGTCTCGACGGAGCGAGGGATCGCCTCGACGCGACAGCTCACGTTCACCAAGGACAAGAACGAGACGAGCCCCAAGTGGTCGCGGGATGGATCGTTCTTCGCCTTCCTGAGCGATCGCGACGCGCCGCCCGTCGGCGCGGCGAGTGCCGGCCGCGGAGCGGCGTCAGCCGACGATTCGACGAGTCGCAATCAGCTGTACCTGATGCGGGTCGACGGCGGTGAAGCGCGAAAGATCACCGACGCGCGCGATGGCGTCACCTCGTTCGCATTCACGCGCGACGGCAAGTACCTCGTCTACTCCTCCGGCCGCCCCGACAACTCGCAGCTGTATGCCTTCGCAGTAGGTGATCTCTTCTCCGGCGAGCCGAACGCGGTGCAGTGGACACATCACGCCACCGGCATGGGCGACTGGCAACTCTCGCAGGACGGCAAGCACGTCATCTTCGCCACCCCGGATTCGGTGGACCGCGACGACCGTGTTCGGCGCCAGCGCGGTTTCACCGTTCGTCCGCGCACGGTGGCGTCGTCGCTGCACAGCCTTTGGGTCTTCGACGTCGAGTCTCGTCAGGAGCGGCGGCTCACCGATGACTCCAGCTACAGCGTCGGCGATTTCACCATCTCCCCCGACGGCCGGTGGGTCGGCTATCACGGCCTTTCCGCGAATCGGTACAGGCGCGGCAACCTCGAGCAGCTCGACGACGCTGACCTCTACCTGGCCGATGTCTCCACCGGCAAGGTCGAACGCCTCACCAACAACGTCGACATCGCCGAAGGGTCCGTCGTCTTCTCCCCCGACAGCCGGACCATCGCGTTCTCCGCGCCTGACGACTTCACGTTCATGCATAACGAGCGCGTGTACGTGCGGCCGGTCGATCAGCCGGCGGCGAAGTGGCGCAAGCTCGGCAGCGACTTCGACGGAGACGTGCGCGTGGGCAGCAACCGCTTCGCCGCCGACGGACTCTCCAACAGCTTCTTCTCGAGAAGGGGCGACACCATCTATTTCAACGCCGGAGTCCGCGCCACGACGCAATTCATGGCTGTCGATGTCGCCTCCGGTCGCGTGAAGCAGCTCACCCATGAGCGCGCCGCCCTCTCGGTGAGCCAGGACGAGGAGACGGGAAAGCTGTTCGTCAGCTATGCTGACCCAACGACGCCGTCGGCGCTGTTTGCCGTGGCCTCCACGGCCGATGCTGCCAACCGCGGCTCATGGGTGCGACTCACTCGAGCCAATCCGGCGCTCGACTCAGTCGCCCTCGGTGATGAGGAGGAGATTACCTGGAAATCGGCGGACGGCCAGCCTGTCAGCGGCGTGCTCGTGCGCCCCGTCGGTTATCGCTCAGGACAGAAGTACCCGCTGATCGTCGCCATTCATGGCGGCCCGGCCGCCGCCGACGTGCTCGGCTTCAATGGTGGCTACAACGCCCAGGTGTACGCCGGCGCCGGGTACGTCGTGCTCGAGCCCAACTACCGCCAGTCCACGAACTACGGGCAGAAGTTCAAGATCGAGAGCCAGGGCGACTACTTCACGAAGGGATTCCAGGACATCATGTCCGGCGTCGACTACCTGATCGCGCAGGGCATCGTCGATTCCACGAGGATGGGAGCGCTCGGCTGGAGCGCCGGCGGCCATTACTCGAACTGGATCGAGGGACACACCACGCGCTTCAAGGCGATCTCCAGCGGCGCCGGCGTGGCGAACTGGATCTCGATGTGGGGGCAGAGCGACACGCATCGCCTGCGCCAGTGGTACGTCGGCGACAAGATGTATTACGATGGCGATTTCATGAACTGGTGGAGGCAGTCGCCGATTGCGTATATCAAGAATGCCAAGACACCGATGTTCATTCACGTCGTCGACGGTGATCCGCGCGTGCCGCGACCGCAGAGCGAGGAGATGCATCAGGCGCTGATCCACCTCGGCGTGCCGGTGGAGTTCTGGGTTTATCCCGGAAATACCCACGGTATCCCTGACGCTCGCAACCAGTACTTGAAGGCCGTCGCGGAGATGTCGTGGATGGATTACTGGGTGCGTGGCAGCGGGACTCGGTTCCAGTGGCGCGACGTTCTCAAATCGGTGCAGAGCGAGAACGGCCCGGCGCTGGCGGGAGAGAGCCGGCCGTAGGCTCTTGCTTTAGTGCACCTGCGGCCGGAAGTTGCGCCGGATGCGGGTGCTTCAGGTCGACACCGAAGCGGGGTGGCGCGGCGGACAACGCCAAACGCTGCTGCTGGCGCGCGAGCTGAAGCGACTGGGGCACTACTGCCTGGTCGCCGCGCGCGCCGGTACTCCGCTGGCGTCGCGCGCGGAAGCCGCCGGCATCCGCGTGCTTCCCGTTCGCCCGTGGTCGGAGCTGGCGCTGCTGTCGGCGCTCACCTTGCGCCGCATCATCCGCCGTGAGCGAATTCAGATCGTCCACGCGCAGGCGGCCCACGCGCTCACCCTCGCCGTTCTCGCCACTTTGGGCACTGCGGCTCGCGTCGTCGTGACGCGACATCTGTCGAAGCAGGCGCGCAACAACATCGGCACACGTTGGAAGTATCGGCGTACGGCAGCCATCCTGGCCGTGTCCGAAGCGGCCGCCGACGCGCTCGTCGCCAGCGGCATCGATCGGCAACGCATCGAAGTCGTTCATGGCGGCGTCGAGCTGGATCGCGCCCGTCCGGCGCCCCCGGCTAGCGAGCTCGCGGCGCTTGGCATACCCGCTGGCGCGCCGTTGGCCGTCATGGTGGGCGCACTCGTACCACAGAAGGATCCGCTGACGTTCGTCAAGGCAATCGCTGCCGCCCGGCGTGATGTGCCCGAATTGCATGCACTGCTCGTGGGAGAGGGCGAGTTGCGCGCCGTGGTGCAGGCGGAGATCGACGCTCTCGCTTTGAATGCCGCGGTCCACCTCACCGGCTTCCGCGATGACGTCGATGCGCTCCTTGCCGCCGCCGATGTGGCCGTGCTGAGCTCGCGCTTCGAGGGACTGCCGCTGGTGATCATGGACGCATTCGCGCTCGGAATACCAGTCGCGGCAACCAGGGCTGACGGCATCCCGGAGCTGGTGCAGACCAACCACGGCTTGCTCGTGGATGTGGGGGACTATGGGGCGCTCGGTGCCGCGATCGCGCGCATCGTCCGCGACCGGCGGCTCCATGACTGCCTGGTCTTTAATGGACGAAACAGAGCTGCCGAGTTCTCGATCCAGCGTACAGCGGAGCGGACGCTTGCCGTGTATGAACGCTTGGTCGCCGACACGGATTCCTGAGCGTGGCCCGGTTCATGATCTGCCACCGTGCAAACCGACTCGAGATACTGATGTCGCACGCCCTTCTGTCGCGCGGCGGTAGTCGTTTCGCACTCCTGCTGGCCGCGGTGGTCGTCCTTGGCGCATGCAGCGATGCTACCACTGCTCCCCGCGGTGCCGCCACGCAGATCGCGTACACAAGCGTCATCGGGGGCGTCGGCATCACTTCGATCATGAACGCCGACGGGACGAACGCACACCTTCTCACCGCGAGCTTGTACGACGACCTGGCGCCGGTGATTTCTCCCGACGGTCGGTTCATCGCGGTGACGAGCGACGTCACCGGTTTTCCCCAGGTGTACGTGATGGCAATCGACGGCTCCGGCCGCATCCCGGTCACGAATGTCCCCGGCGGTGCCCTCCTCGCGAGCTGGTCGCCGGATGGCAAGCGACTGCTGTTCAACAGTGCCGGCGATGCCAGGACATACATGGTGAACGTCGACGGCACGGGGCTCAAGCTCATCACGAGGGACACACTCGACGAGCAGCTCCCGGTGCTCTCGCCGGACGGACAGAAGATCGTGTTCGTGAGCGTTCGCAACAGCACGGCAACCTCGACGCTCGCGGAGCTGTACGTCATGAACGCCGACGGCACGTCCCCGGTGCGACTCACGACAACGAGCGGCGTGACCAACGGGATGAGTGAGTTCCCCGCCTGGTCACCCGACGGCAAGCGCATCGCCTTCATCCGCGTCCTCGATGACGCGCCGCGACACGTGTGGATCGTGAACGCCGACGGCACCGGATTGCACCAGCTTTTCACCGGAACGTCCGTCGAGCAGTCTGTCGCCTGGAGTCCCGACGGGACGCAGCTCGCCTTCGCGCGCAAAACGAGCACGGATGAAAAATTCGACATCTACGTGTCGAACGCCGACGGCAGCAACGTGCAGAACATCACGAACAGCATCAGCATCGATGAGGTATTCCCGAGCTGGGGGCGGAAGCCCTGACCGCCCGCGCTGACTAGCCCGAAAGAATCTCTCTGATCCGGCGGGCCAGCTCGTCCATGCTGAATGGCTTCTGAATGAAGGCGTGCCCGGGTGCCAAGGGCTGCCGCCGCTGCGCTTCCGCGTCGCTGTAGCCTGACATGAACAACACGCGCGTGCCTGCGCGTTCGGCGGGCATGCGCTCCACGAACTGCCGACCGCCGAGCTCCGGCATCGTAAGATCCGTCAGGATGAGGTGGATCGGTCCTTCGTACGCCGTGGCGACGCGTAGCGCTTCACCGCCATTGTTGGCCGTGAGCACGGAGTAGCCCAGCCGCGTGAGGAGGCGCTTCAGGCTCTCACGTACAGCCGTCTCGTCGTCGACGAGGAGAATGGTCTCCGTTCCCCGCGGCATCAGCTGCGCGCGCTCCGGCGCTGGTTGGGCCACTGCATCTTTGACGACCGGCAGGCATACGGTGACACTGGTGCCACGCCCGACATCGCTGTGTACATCGACCAATCCGCCATATTGCGCGACGATCCCATACACGGTCGCGAGGCCCAGCCCCGTGCCTTGGCCCGGCGGCTTGGTGGTGAAGAAGGGCTCAAAGATGCGGGATCGAGTCGCTTCATCCATGCCATGTCCCGTATCACGCACCTCGATGGCGACGTGCACATTTCGCGGCGTGTCTGTCGCCGGCGGCTCTTCGGCCTCACGAACGATCCGCTCGTGCGTCGCGATTGTGATGCGGCCGCCCGGATCGGTGATCGCGTCCGCCGCGTTGATTACGAGGTTCATGATCACCTGCTCGAGCTGGCCTGCATCGATGCGCACGGCGCCGGGCGAGGCGTTCAGCAAGAACTCGAGCGCGACGTCGGAGGTGATCAGGCGGCGCAGCATCGGCTCCATCCCTCGTATCACCTCGTCGACATCGAGCGGCCGCGCCGCCACGACCTGCTTTCTGCTGAACGACAGCAGCTGTCGCGTCAGCGTTGCCGCGCGCGCGGCGGCAGCGCGAATCTCGGCGACGTGCTCGCGCCGAGGATCCGTGGCGACGAAGTCTGCGTCCAGAACGTCGGCATACGAGCTGATGACGGTGAGAAGATTGTTGAAATCGTGCGCAACCCCGCCGGCGAGTCGACCGACCGCCTCCATTTTCTGAGCCTGCCGCAGCTGCGCCTCCAATTGCAGCCGCTCGGATAGATCGACTGCGAGCACCACGTATCCTGTCGGGCGGCCCGACGGGTGACGCAGCGCCGCCGCCGCGAGGCTCACCGTCACGATGGAGCCATCCTTGCGCTGGCGCGGCCGCTGAACGTTGGCGATCGCTCCCTCATCCTCTACACGTTCCACCAGCAGCCAGAAGTCCTCGCGCAGATCGTCGGGAACTATCGGATATACGCGCCCGACGACTTCATCGGCGCGCCAACCGAACAGCCGTTCGGCGGCGGGGTTCCACAGCAGCACTCGTTGCTGCATGTCGACGGCCGTGATGGCGATCGGCGACCGCTCGAGTATCGTGCTCAGCAGCTCGCTCGATTGCTTCAACGCGAGCTCGGCGCGTGGCCGGCGGAGACGCACCAGCTCCAATCCGATCAGCACCAGCACGCCGAGGAGTATCAGGATTTCGATAGCGCCTCCGCCTGCGAGGACGTGCGATTTTCGACGCGATGCGACGTCGTGAACGCAAGCGCGCCAAAGAATCGCGGGTAGTTAGCTGTTCACGCTCGCCAGCGGTAGCCGTCAGAAACGATGCGCTGCGCAGGAACGCTACACATACCAGTGACCCCCACGCGTCGGCTGCGTCTGCATGGGTATGACCCGTCGAACGGTCGCAGGATGAGACGAATCTTCATTCTCTGCTCTCCAACGCTCGCGGCATTGCTCGTCGCCGGCTGCATGGAATCCAACCATGCCGACGACGTCGCTTTGAAGGGGACGTACGCGCCGGGAACTGCAGCGCACACCATCGCGGCGGGCGGGCTGGAGCGCAGTTATCTGCTCCATCTTCCGCCTGCGCCTGAGCGACGGCTCGGTCGCCTCCAAGCATTCCCCCTTCTCATCGTCCTGCATGGCAGCGGTGCCGACGGCGCGACGGTCGAGCGCATGTCCGCCATGGACTCGCTGGCCGACGTGCGTCATTTCATTGTCGCATATCCCAACGGCACCGCAGGATTTCTCCGATTGCAGACCGACTGGAATGCCGGCAGGTGCTGTGGTCCCGCCGCCGAACGGAAGGTTGACGACCTCGCCTTCGTGCACCTGCTGCTCGCCGACATCACGAAGAAGCTGCCGATCGATCGCCGCCGTATTTATGTTGCCGGTTTTTCGGACGGCGCCCGCATGGCGTATCGCGTCGGCTGCGTGCTGTCCGGCGACGTCACGGCCATCGGCGTGGTCGCGGGAGGACTGGTCGACAGTACCTGCAAGCCCGCCCACCGGCTACCACTCGTGGCGTTCCACGGAACTGCCGACGACGAGGTGCCATACGCGGACACGCTGCCCGCGTCGGTGTGGCGGGATGCGCGCTACGACACCCTTCCGCGCGCGGTGCCGCCGATCGTGGCCTTCTGGGCGACGCAGAACGGCTGCCGAACACGCACGAACGCGCGCCAGTCGGAGCACATCGTGCGGTGGACCTTCGCCCTGTGCAGCGCCGGCGCGGACGTGGTGTTCTATTCCATTGCGCGCGGCGGGCACGCCTGGCCCGGTGGCCGACGCGACGGGAATGGCGACGAGCCGACGCGGGAGATCTCCGCGTCGGCTCTGATGGTCGACTTCTTCCTACGCCACGCGCGAACGCCGCCGCGGAGCTAGTGGTGGCGAGACTGGCTCGTCGACGGCGCTGTGCCCGTCAGCGGATCCACGCCCGACGGCACCTGCACGTCCAGTGAAACGCCGGTACGCGCTTTCGCGCGCATGGCCGACACTGAGCCGTGCGCCTGCGCATACAGCATCGGCCGAGTGATCGTGGTCAGCGCACCGAGAATGTGCGTTCCATCAATACTGTACATGAACGGCGTATCTGCCGACCCGGCGCTCACCGCCGCGGAACAGGCCATCGTTAGGTCCGTGAGCCCCGTGGTCACTTCCGTTGGACGCAGCGCCGAGGCAGGAAGATGGTTGTAGCCGCAGTCGATGGCTCCGCCGAGATCCACGATGGACACGCCCATACCGGACAGGAATGCGTTCTCCACGGGCACATACGAGGCGTAAGCGTAGTCGTTTTCGCCAATGTAAATGACGCGACCGCCGTTGAGGGCGAAGACCTGCAGCGCGCCCAGCTCGCCCGAGCTGAATTGGCTCGTAGGCAGGTCTATGAACACCGCCTTGTAGCTCGGGTCCAGGCTGGTGAGGTCCGGCGTTCCATACGTGAACGTGTAACCCGCGTTGCTGACCGTCGACTGCAGCGTTTGGAACTGGTACGGAAACGAGTTGCTCGCGTCGATGGTCTTCAGAGAGCCGTGGCCCTGGTACCAGAGCACGCCCGTCCCGCTGCCCCGCACGCCCCCGTTGCTGAACGACACCAGATTGCGCACGAGCTGCTGGTTGTTCGTATCCGCCATCCCATGGTCATCGAAGATGTTCACATCGTTGAAGACGACCAGATCGAATCCACCGGCAGCTGTCGTGATGGTAATCGGCGCCGCCCCGGAGTTATTGGTCAGGTCGATCTCCGGTATACCGGCGTTCGGCGCCACCGCCAGCGACAATGTGTAGTTGCCCGGCGCTGTCGCGCCTGGAATGACGAGCGAGGCTGGCGCAAACGACGCGCTCTGCAGCGGAACGAGCGCCGGCACTGGCACGCTGGACAGCGTGATCGCGGACCCGTTTTGCGGCACCAGCTGAATCGTAGCGGTCGTCGGCAGGCTCGCGGCCGTGCCGATGTTGGTTATCGTGAAGGACACGCTTGTCAGCGGTGAGCCCGAGGCTCCCTGGGCCGGAGCATTGTACGCGCTGATCTTGTTGTCCGGTTGTCCCTGCGGGTCCACGTCGTTGAAGTCGCTGAAGGAGAGCGCGTCACCACCGCCGCCCTGGTCGATCGCCAGGGCCGCGCGGGGCGCGATCACCCGCGAAGCCAGCGCCGCGAAGCCCTCCAGCGCCCGACGTCCGCGCTCCCACAATGAGCCCGTTGGCGGCGGTGAATAGTTGTCGCCCGTGTTGCAGTTCGCGAACGTCTGCGAGATGAGCGGCAGGATCTCGATGCCCTCCTCCTGCGTCGCACCGGGTGTGTAGTCGTCCGGATTCGCCGGCAGCGTGTGCGCGAGCCGGAAGCGATCGTGGATGTGCGCGTCCGGATAGCGGTAATCCCACAGCGGCGCTCTCGTGGTTCCGCTGTTCACGTGGCAGACGGAGAAGTGCGCCGGCTTGTTCAGTCGCACGTGCGGAAACTCGTCGAAGACATAGAACTGCGGATACTGGCAGAGGCTCGTCGACATCGGCCCGGTGCAGTTCGCCGGGTAGTACGCGGCATTCTGCCGTACGATGACGATCGTGTTCTGGTTTACACTGCCGGCATCAACGGCGACGCCCGCGTGGAGCGTCGGAGTCACGACGGTGACCGGCGCCGTCGGCGTCACCACGCCCACCGTGGCATCGGCGCCGGTGGGGAAGATCGGGGGCGCCGTTAGCGGTCCGTTGTAGACGTACAGCGACATGTACAGGACGAGCTGCGCCGCCGCCGCCTGCCGCGTCAGACCGTTAGGCGGCGGATCCATCTGCGGCGTCTTCTGCTGCACCCACGTCACGAGCTCGGTGAGCTTCTGCTTCGCCGCCGTCATCTGCGAAGCGTCGGTGAGTCCGGCCGCGTATTTATCCTTGATTGACTCCCACCGCGTCCCCGCCGCCGTCTGGAGACCGGTCGGGAAGAGCGCCTGGATCAGGGACGTGATCTGCTGGTCGAGCGAGATCGTCGGCGACTGATTCGCGCGGGGGCCGGTCAGCGTTCTCGCCGGCTCCGGACCGGGACGGGTGGTGTCGCTGCAGGCGACGGCAAGTACCGTCAGGAGCAGCGCAGTCGGTACTGCGATTCTACGCATGGTGTACTCTCGAGGCAAGGTGGTGGGGAACGCGCCCACCGAAGCGTCGGCACTGCTTGAAGTCGCGGCGGGCGAACCAGCGGTGAACGGCTATGTGTGCTGCGGCGGCGGCGCCTAACGCGCGCCGGCGATGAGATTCTTGAACTTCGGATTCCCCTGCAGATCCCTCCACCACCACCCGACCCGTGTCGCGAAACCCTTACGGTGATCGGGATTCGCCGTCAGGTACTGCTTCAGTAGCGACACCGCGTCGTCCTGATCGCCGAGCATCACGCGCACGATGGCTTCGTCGCCTGCGAGCTCGCGCTTCGGGTCCAGCGCGGTCGGCACGCGCGCGCGCGCGAGCACGTGCCGCGCACTGTCGGTTAGCGACGCTCGCGCGAGCGCGCCAGCCACGAGAATGCGGCCGTGCGCTTCGGCGACGCTCCGGGCGGCACCGGTCGGCGGCAGCAGCTTGTCGTAGCGATCCAGCCACGCCCACGCGCTGTCGGGCGCCGGCGTTGGGTAGCGCGTCGTGTACATCCACAGCCGGCATTCCGTGAAGAACGCGTCGGTGGCAAATCGGCGGCGCCCCTCCTCACAATACTTCCATGCCTCCGGGAAGTACTCCAGGTCGTGATTCGCCCAGAACAGGCGCGTCAGGATCGTGCGTGCCGACGCCAGGTAGGCGTCGGCGCGATAGGCTTCGGCCGCCGCACGAATCGCCTCCTGCAGGTCCGGCTTCTTGTAGTACAGCGCGCTGAGCGTGGCCCACGCGCCCGCCTGGTCTTTGTTGATCGTGATCGATCGCGTGAGCGTCGATTCCGCACTGGTGATGTCGTGCTCGAACGCTCTCGGGTCGGTCGTCGCGCGCATGGTGCCGCGCAGATAGAGCAGCTGTCCCTTCACTTCGAGCGCATCGGCGCTCCGGGCATCGAGCGCGAGTGCCCGGTCCGCGCGTGCCATGCCGCTGTCGATCGCTGCACCGGCGGCGACGTCTCGCGTGCTCCAGAGAATCTGGGCGCGTGTCAGGGCAGCGCGGGCGCCTAACGTCGCCGGCATCGGCCAGCCGCGGTCCGCCACCGCGGCTGTCGAGAGGTCGCTATCCGCTGTGGCGAGGCGCACCAGCGCCGCGTCCTTGCGTCCGGCCGCGAGCAACGAATCGGCATCGCTGCGCTCCTTCTGCGCCCGCTGCACGAGCGTCCACGCTCCGGCGCTCTTTGTCGCCCGGCGTTCGGCTCTCAGCGTCACCTCCTCGCCCAACCGCTCGCGCAAGAATGCCGCGACGTCGCTGGCGACGCGTGACTGGAGATCGGCGACATGCGCGCTGTCGATGTCGATGCTCTTGTGCGCGACGTCCACGTCCGCCGCCGCGTCCACCAGACGGACGGTGACCTTCACGCCGCCACCGCTCCGTGGCTCCACTTCCCCACGCACGATGCTGCCCACCTTGAGCGCGCGCGCGATGCTGTCGCCCCGCACGTCGGTGCCGCGAAAGGCTCGAACGCCGTTGCGCGAGACGACCTCCAACGACGGGACCTGCGACAATTCATCGATCAGTGACTCTGTGAGCCCGTCCGCCAGATACCGCAGCTTGCCGTCGCTTCGATCGGTGAAGTAGAGAACCGCCAGCCGTCTGGCATTCACATCGCCACCGGCGACCGCTGTCGCGCGGCCGAGCAGATACCGTCGCGATGCGAAGCCGCCGCCGCCCGCCAGGAGCACGAGGGCGGCAGCGGCGAAGATCGTGCTGCGGCGGCGCCACAGCGGCACCGCTGGCCGGATTGCCGCGTGGGACATTGCGTGGCTCCGTGTGCGGCGCCCATAGGTACTCGTTGCCTGCCCGAGTAATGCGCCCTTGAACTGCGCCACGCTGCTGAAGCGATCGGCCGGCACTTTCTCCAACGCCCGCATCACTGCGTCGTCGATCTCCTCCGGCACAGCCGGTCGCACGATGCGGATCGACGACGGAATCTCCATGGCGTGCCGCGCCATGATCGCCATCGTATTCGGGCCGGTGAACGGCACCTCACCGACCAGCATCTCGTATAGCACGCAGGCGAGACTGTACAGGTCACTGCGCCCATCCACTGTTTCTCCCGAGAATTGCTCGGGACTCATGTATTGCGCCGTACCCACCGACATACCGGTGGCTGTGAGCTTCTCTCCACCGGCGTCCTGAATCACGCGCGCGATGCCGAAGTCCGCCACCACGGCATGGCCGCCGTGCAGCAGGATGTTTTCGGGCTTGATGTCCCGGTGAATGACGAGATTCTCGTGCGCGTGCGTCAGCGCGTCGGCCACTTCACAGGCGATCTGCATCGCGTCATCGACGTTGAGTTGCGACTCGCGATCGATCTTGTCGCGTAACGACTCCCCTTCCACGAACGGCATCACGTAGAAATGAAGTCCGTTCGCCTGCCCGGAATCGTGTACGGGCAGTATGTGTGGATGGCTCAATCGCGCCGCGATCTGGATCTCTCGCCGGAAGCGGTCGCCATCGATGCTCGAGGACAGCTCCGGATTGATGACCTTGATGGCGACCCGACGGCCGTGCTTCAGGTCCTCGGCGACGAAGACTGTCGCCATCCCTCCGCGCCCGATCTCTTTGTCGACGCGGTAGTTGTCGGCGAGCGCCAGTCGTAATTCGTCCAGCAACTGTGACACAGCGCACCGTGCGGGGTGGGGACGTCTATAGTAGCAGCCGGGATGCCCACCGCCAGAGCGGTGACGGTCGGCAGCTGAGCACTGCCGAGTTTTGAGACACTCGGGACAGCCGTCCCCTACCGGAGGGGGGCGTCAGGCTGGTGTCGCGGCCGCTATCCAACTGCCGGACATCATCATAGGCTCCACTCCGTTGGCACACGATCCCACCGATGCGCGCGCAGGCTTTCCAGAAGGCCCGGCGGCAGCGGCCCTCGTTCGCTCGCTTGGACGTTCGCCCGTACGTGCGCGACCTTTCGCATTCCAGGAATGACGGTGCTGACATCGTCATTCGACAGGATGAAACGCAGTGCCAACTCCGGCAGCGTCATACGCTCCGGCAGCAGCTCGGCGAGCGCGTTCGCCCGGTCCACGCTCTCGCTGAGGTTCTCCGGCCCGAAGTAGCGGTTCCTGAAATCGCCTTCGGGCCAGCGGCTCTTCTTCGTCAGCGTGCCGGTCAGCGAACCTTCGTCGAACGGCACACGCGCGATGATGGCGATGTCCAGCTCACGGCAGAGGGGGAAGAGCTCGTCCTCCGGCGACTGATCAAAGACGTTGTAAATGACCTGCACCGCGTCCACGACTCCGGTTCGGAGCGTCTCCATGCCGTTCCACGGCTCCCATCGATTGATACTGATACCAATGCCGCCGATCAGCCCTTCGCTCCGGAGGTCCGACACGACGCGCTGCCACCGCTCGTCGCTCGCCCAGCGGTCTTCCCACACGTGAAACTGCATCAGGTCCACGCGATCCGTGCCAAGGTTCTCGAGCGTTTTCTCCGTGTACTCACGGATGTGGTCCGGTGGAAAGACGTCGTCGAGCGCGAACTCGCGTCGCGAAGGCCAGGTGAGGTTCTTCGGCGGGATCTTGCTCGCCGCGTACAACGTCCGGTCACGCCGCTCGCGCAGCAGCTCGCCGAGCAGGCGCTCGCTGTGTCCGCTGCCATACGCCCAGGCTGTATCGAAGAAATTGCATCCGAGCTCCACCGCCTCCCGCAACGCCGCGCGGGATTCGGCGTCATTGGACTCAGTCCAACCCGCCATTCCCCACATCCCGTAGCCTAGCTCGGACACCATCCACCCCAGGCGCCCGAATCGCCTCATCCGCATGGCGTCCTCAGTCGTCGTTGTCAGGTCGTCAGAACGACAATCGACCATCGACTGCAGTTTTACCGACTGCCGACCGCAGTTCCACCGACGATCGTCTGCAGTTCAGGAAGTTTCCTCGTCCGTTGCAACTCCCGCCGCGCCTCCGACACCCCGTCCATCCGGCCGATCCAGAGTTGCGTTGCCGCGTCGTAGTGTGCCAGGACATTGTGCAGCCAGTACGGCCGGTTCTCCCGCAGCCACGCCGTCTCGTAGAGGTCGCGAATCAGCGAGTAGCCGTCGCGCAAATCGGCCATGCGGCCGTTCATGCCGCTGATATCGCTCAGCAGCCGCGACGTCTCGCCGCGTTTCGTCGTGTCCGCCGCCGCGGCGTACATCTGCGCGATCTCATCGGCGAACTGGAACTTCATGCCGATGAAGTCGATCTTCCGCGCACCTAACGATAATGCATCGAGCGCGTCCGTCTCACGCAGCGGCTGTAACTGCCGCGCCAGATCCACGAGCACGAGACTGCTCTCCGCCGCCACGCGAAGGTCGTGCAGCACGGGGCGAATCTTCGCCGCCGTCAGCCGGCCTTCGCTGCTGAACGGATCCAGCCAGAACAGATAATCGCTGGCGTCGCCCACGCCCGCCTTCTGCAGCATCGCGTGCGCGGCCGCCATCTTGCGCTGCGCTTCGTCCACCATCCCCGTCGTGTCGCCGTGGAAGACCCGGCCGTAGCTCGCCTCGAAGTCGGGGATGCTGCTCTCGCCCGGCTGCCATCCCGCCGCGGCGCCGAACAGCACGCCATACCACGTCTGATTGAACAGCGCCTCGCCGTCGTCGTCCCAGGTCGTGTTCAACATGCCGGTGGCGCCGAGGCGCTGTCCGTCGCGCACGAAGCCCTGGATGTTGGGCAGCGCCATCGCGTTGTTCGGGTAGACGCGGTTCCAGTTGTTCACGCCCGGCGCCACCCACGTCTCCATCCCAGCCGCGACGTACGGCTGCAGCAGGCGGTCGAACGAAGGCGCCGGATCGTATTCCCACGCCACCGCGATCATGTCTTTGGGCAGCGTCTTGACGAGGTCGGGGCTGTTCTGCGCGATGTCGCCCCAGAAGAGGAGGCGCTTGCCCTCCGGCCGCAACGCTTCCTCGATTCTCTTGAGGAAATCAATATAGACGGCGCCGAGCCCCTGCTGCTGGACCGCCTGCATCGTTTGCCCACGCCCGAGCTCGAACGTCTCGTCGGCGCCGAGGTGCACGAGCTTGCTCGGAAAGAGCGTGTCGATCTCCGCGAACATCTGATGAATGAGCGCCATCGACGCCGGTTGCCCGGGCGCGAGCACGTGGCCGTGCGGCGTCTCGCCCAGCGCCGAGTACAGCTCGTACTTCAGCATGTGGTGCAGATGCCCGAACGCCTCCTGTTCCGGCACGACGTCGATGTGGTACGGCCGCGCGTATGCCACCAGCTCGCGCACCTCCTCCGGCGTCATGGCGCCACCTGGTGGAGCGGTGAGCGGATTTCCGCGGTAATACAACGACTGCTCGTAATACGGCGAGTACGTGTTGAGCTTGTACGCGGCGAACGTCCGGATCTGCCGCTTCTGGAAGTCGAGCGTCGGTACCGGCCCCCGCGACAGGTCGTCGTGCAGCCCGCGATACTTCATCGCTGGCCAGTCGCGGATGCGCGCTCGATGCAGCGATGCGCCGGCGCCGCGCCCGTCGATCAGCTGCCTCAGCGTCTGGATGCCGTAGAACACGCCCGGCGCCGTCGCGCCGACGATGGTGGCTCTCGTTCCGGTGGCAAGGAGAACGTAGCCCTCATCGTGCATCGCCGGATCGATGGCGAGGTGCGCGGCCGCGAGAAAGCGCTTCCCCGCCGGCGAGTCCGCCCGCAGCACGCTCACGCGTACAGTCGGCGTGCCGGAGCTGGTTGCGATGCCTCGTTCTTTCAGCGCGGCGGCGAGGTCCTGCATCGCGAAGCGGTCATCCGCATTCCCCGCTGGCTCCAGCGCCATACCATGCGCCAGCGGCGACGTGCCCCGCGCGTCAAGCTCACGGGGCCGCGGGATGAGCCGAAGAGCGGGTTCGCTCTGCTGACTGGCCAGCGTGTCCCGGCCGGCGATGGGCCGCTGAGTGCCGCGCGTAGCCGGGGCGCTTTGGCCTGGGAGCGCGACAGCGAGTGCCGACATCGCCGCAGCGCACAAGGGGGGGCGAAGGAGAGAGTGCATCCTGGAATTGTGCCCTCGCACCCGCGCATCTGCAACAACCCTCGCTGGGTGGCACTGGTACTGTACCAGTGCCCGCTGGGTCGGGCACTGGTCTCATTGGCACCAGCATCGCTACCTCCTCTTTTCCTCGGCGCTCTGGCTGCTTGGAGTCCCGCGCCGTCGGCCCTCGACGTCTTGCCCGCCGCCGGTTACGGCGAGATGTTCCAGAAGTTCGAGTCTTCCGCAGTGACGACGACAGCGTGAGGTAATGCATGCCGGCCACGCAATACGACGCGATCGTGGTGGGTTCGGGTATTTCCGGCGGCTGGGCCGCGAAGGAGCTCACGCAGAAGGGCCTGCGCGTGCTGCTTCTCGAACGCGGCCGTAACGTCGAGCATATCAAGGACTACGTGAATGCCACCAAAGCGCCCTGGCAGTACGCGCATCGCGGCGGCCGCACGAAGTCGATGGAGGAGCTCTATCCGGTGCTCAAGCGTGACTACCCGCTCAACGAGAAGAATCTCGCCTTCTGGGTGAACGAGCAGGAGTCGCCCTATACCGAGGTGCGGCGCTTCGACTGGTTCCGGGGCTATCAGGTCGGCGGGCGCTCGCTCCTGTGGGGGCGGCAAAGTTATCGCTGGAGCGATTTCGACTTCGAGGCGAACGCAAAGGATGGCATCGCCATCGACTGGCCGATTCGTTATGCGGATCTGGCGCCCTGGTACGATCACGTGGAGCGCCACGCCGGCATCGCCGGCTCGATCGAGCGGATGCCGCAGCTCCCCGACGGCCAGTTCCAGCCGGCAATGCCTCTCAACTGCGGCGAACAGCTCGTCGCCTCGCGCCTGAAGAAGCTGTTCGACGGGCAGCGCCGCATCATTCCTGGACGCACGGCCAACGCGACGAAGCAGCTGCCCAACCGGTATCCCTGCCAATACCGTGATGCTTGCTGGTTGGGATGTCCGTACGGCGGCTACTTCAGCACCCAATCGTCGACGCTGCCCGCAGCCCGCGCCACCAAGCGCCTCACGCTGAAGCCCTTTTCGATCGTCACCGAGGTGCTCTACGACCAGAACCGCAAGCGCGCGACCGGCGTGCGCGTGCTCGACGCGATTACCGAGCAGACGACCGACTACACCGCGCCCGTCGTGTTCCTCTGCGCGTCCACGCTGAATACCGCGTGGCTGCTCATGCGCTCCGCCACGGACGTGTGGCCCGGAGGGTTGGGGAGCAGCTCCGGAGAGCTCGGGCACAATCTCATGGACCATCACTTCCGCTGCGGCGCCGAAGGGCAGCTCGACGAGCTCGGCGACAAGTATTATTACGGCCGCCGTCCCACCGGCTTCTACATCCCGCGCTATCGCAATCTCTTCGGCGACAAGCGCGAGTACCTGCGCGGCTTCGGATACCAGGGAGGTGCCAGCCGCCAGGGATGGTCGCGCGCGGTGAAGGAGCTCGGCGTCGGCGGCGCGTTCAAGGACGCCATGGCGCAGCCGGGACACTGGACGATCGGCGCCACCGCCTTCGCCGAGATGCTGCCGAACCACGACAACAAGGTGTCGCTCGACGAGACCAAGAAGGACAAATGGGGCCTGCCGGTGCTCAAGATCGACTGCGGCACCGGCGAGAACGAGCGCCTCATGCGAAAGGACATGATGGCCGACATGGCCGAGACGCTCGAGCAGTGCGGCGTCAAGAAGGTGGAGACCTTCGATAACGACTATTACCCGGGCATGGGAATCCACGAGATGGGTACCGCCCGGATGGGACGAGATCCCAAGACCTCCGTGCTCAACTCGCACAACCAGGTCTGGGATGCCCCCAATGTCTTCGTCACCGATGGCTCGTGCATGGTGTCGACGGCGTGTCAGAACCCGTCGCTCACGTACATGGCGCTCACCGCGCGCGCGGCGGATTATGCCGTGGCCGAGCTCAAACGCGGCAACCTCTGATCGGAGACTCGCTGATGCCCGTTCACGATGAATCGATCGATCGACGCGAAGCGATCCGGCGCGTCGGTATGCTGGTTGGAGGCCTCACGCTCGCCGCGGGCAGCCGCAGCCGCCTCGGCGCCGCCGTTCGCATCGCGCACGAACGCATCGCCGCGGGCGACACCGCAATGCAGGCCATCGGTGACTTCACGCGGGCGGATATTGCTTTTCTCGACGAGGTCGCCGACACGATGCTCCCCGCCACTACGACGCCTGGTGCGAAGGCCGCGCACACCGGGGCGTTCATGGCGCTGATGGTGACCGACACCTACAACGCACGCGACCAGAAAATCTTCCGCGACGGCATGGACGCGATCGAGGCGGAGAGCAGGAAGGAGAGCGGCGCCGGATTCATGCACGCGACGCCGAAACAGCGTTTGAAGCTGCTGCAGCGCCTGGACCGCGAGCAGAAAGCGTACACCGATGCCCGCGACGCGGCGCGCAAAGCGAGAAGGCAAAAAGACATCGCGCAGAAGGCAGACGCCTATCTTCCCGATCAGCGGAAGGAGCTCGCCCCTACGCCACCAGACGCGAACGCCGCGCCCGCAATCACCGCCGACAGTCCGGCGCACTATTTCCGCCTCATGAAGGAGCTCGCGCTGCTCGGCTACTTCACGTCGGAGATCGGTTACACGCAGGCCATGCGCTACGTCGAGTCGCCGGGCCGCTTCGATCCCTGCGTGCCGTACAAGCCGGGCGAGCGCTCCTGGGCGGCGCACGCCTGACGCGCACGCCCGACCCGCGCCGCGGCGGTCAGACGTCGCAGATCGCCACTGCCTCACGCAGCGACGTGAGCGGATCGCGCGCTGGCACGAACTCGTGGGCGATGAAGCCGGGGAAGCCGGCGTCGGCGATCGCATTGGCGATGGCGCGGTAGTTGAGCTCCTGCGAGCCGTCGATTTCGTGACGGCCCGGCACGCCGCCCGTATGAAAGTGACCGATGTCGCCGATGCGCGCGCGGATCGTGCGGATCACGTCCCCTTCCATGATCTGCATGTGGTAGATGTCGTACAGCAGCTTCACGCGCGGCGAGCCGACGCCGCGTATCACGGCAGCGCCGAACGACGTGTGATCGCCCTGGTAATCCGGGTGGTCGATCTTGCTGTTGAGCAGCTCCACGCAGACCGTCACGGCGTGCTGCTCGGCGAGCGGTGCGATCTGTCGCAGTCCGGCGACGCAGTTGTCGACCCCTTCGCTATCGCTCTTGCCGCGGCGGTTACCGAACATGGTGATGACGTTTGGCACCCCCGCTGCCGCCGCTTTCGGGATCGTGCCCTCGAGCTCGCGGAGGAGCATCGCGTGGTTCGCGCGATCGTTGAAGCCGGTCGCGATGAAGTCGTTGCGCGCCGACGGGTAACCCATCGAGCACACGAGACCGCAGTCGCGCACCACTGGCCAGTCGTCCGGTTGCAGCAGATCGATGCCGGACAGGCCCATCGCCCGGGCGGCGCGACAGAACTCCGGGAGCGGGATTTTCGAGTACGGCCAACGCGAGACCGACTGCTTGAGCCGCCCCGCCGCTCGTTTGGCGCCGGACGTCGGCACTGCCGCCGCGAGCCGTTCGGCGCTGGCCGTGATCCCTCCGCCGGCCGCGAACGCGGCAATTCCCGCCACCGCAGCCGAGAGCATGTCACGGCGTGTGATGGGCGCTGACTCCGCCGCGGGACGGTTCTCGAGCGGCGGGTTCCCGGGCGTATCGACGCGAGGTGAAGGGCGAGGTGGCATCTGGGTGTGGGTCGAGGACTTGGGGGTGGTCGCGCCGCGAATCTGGCTCGCGCCGTTCGCGCCAGCAAGTTGCGCCGCCGCACAGGGGTGTGTCACTTCCATGCGCGACCGCACTCCATGGCGCGCCTGCGAGGTGACTCGTGCTCGATCCCGTTCTCGCTCCGCTCTCCTCCTGGCAGAACTTCTACGTCATCACCGGTTCTGTCGGCGGTAGCCTCACCGGCTTGATGTTCGTTTCCATCACGCTCATCGCCAACCTGCCGAGGCGGCCAAACGTAAGCGCGCCGATCCGCGCATTCTCCACGCCCACCGTCGTGCACTTCTGCGGCGTGCTGCTGCTCTCCGGCATCCTCTGTGCGCCCTGGCATACCATCGGCACTCTTGCGTCTGCACTGTCGCTGCTTGCGGTTCTGGGCGTCGCCTACGTTCTCCGGGCTGCCTACCACATGCGGCGCCAGACGGCGTACGCACCGGTAATGGAGGACTGGCTATTCTACGCCGTCCTGCCGACCCTTGCCTACGCGATCGTGCTCGCCGGCGGCATCGCTCTTCCTGCCGCTCCCGTTCGCGCGCTGTTCGTCATCGCCGCCGGCGCGCTGTCGCTCCTCTTCATCGGCATTCACAACGCGTGGGACCAGGTGCTGTACATCTCGCTCGAGCAGATCCCGCGAATGCGCGAGGAGGCGGCAGTCGAGAGTCGACAGGCGCCAGTCGAGGGCCGGGAGTCGATATCCGATAGTTGACGGCAGCTGCGCGACTTCGCGCCTGGCCGCGATGCTTTGCCTCCGAAAACACTGGCAGCAGCCCCTGTTGCGCCAGCATATTCGTCTGCCTCGGCGAATTGTCGACCGACGCTCCTCTCAGCTCTCCGTTAGCAGCCCCGCCAAATGTGCCGTAACATCAAAACACTCGCGAACTTCGAACCGCCGGCCACCGATGACGAGATTCGCGCTTCGGCGCTCCAGTTCGTCCGGAAGCTCAGTGGCACCACGCGACCGTCGCGCGCCAACGAGGCGGCGTTCGAGCGCGCGGTCGACGAGGTGACCGCGGCCGCACACCGGCTAATTCATTCGCTCGAGATACACGCGCCGCCGCGGAATCGCGAGGACGAAGCACGGAAGGCGCACGAGCGTGCCCGGCGGCGCTTCGCGTGACGATCTCCGTCGGGCCGGCGCTCTCCGCGCTTGGCGCGCACATCGCCTCCCCCTCCCCCTCCCCCTCCCCCTCCCCGTCGCAGCGTGAGGCCATCGAGGCGGATCTCGGGTCGCTGCTCGTGCTCGCCGGACCGGGCGCGGGCAAGACCTACTGCCTCATCGAGCGTATCCGATTCCTCATCGAGGAACATCGCGTCGATCCGGCGCGGATTTGCGCGTTCACGTTCACCAACAAGGCGGCCGGCGAGATCGCTCACCGTCTCGAGTCTCGACTCGGCTCGGCGGCCGCCCGCATCAAGCGGGGCACCATCCACGCGTTCTGCGCCGAGCTGCTGCGCGAGCTTGGCGCGCGCGTGTTGCTCGGAGCGGGCTTCGGCATCGCCGATGAAGAGTACCAGCTCGCCGCGTTGCGCCGCATCGAAGGAGCGCGCCGCTGGCATCGCAACACCCTCACCCGCTTCTCCGCTCACCGCTTTCGCGGCGACCCGCTGCTCCAGGACGACGCGATCCTGTTCGAGCAGTACGAGCGTTTCCTGGCACAACGGAATCTCGTCGACTTCGACACGCTCGTGATCAAGGCTGCCGAGCTGCTCGAGCGCCCGGATGACGGCGCCGCGGTGCGATCGCGCTGGGACGTCATCCTCGTGGACGAGTTTCAGGATCTCAATCCCGTGCAGTACCGCGTGATTCGGGCGCTCGCCCGGGATCACCGTCACGTCTTCGGCGTCGGCGACGACGAGCAGTCCATTTATTCATGGGCGGGCGCGGATCCGGCTGTCTTCCGGAGCTTCGTCAACGACTTCGGCCTCAGGACCAAGATCCATCTGGAGGAAAATCGCCGCTGTCCTCGCCAGGTAGTCGCTCTCGCGCGGAAGCTCGTGACAGCGAATACGCCCATCTTTTCAGACCGTGTCGCGCCGCGCGCCGACCGCGACTCGGTTTTTCCGGTTTCGGCAATCACCTTCCCGAACGACGATGACGAGGTCGCGTGGGTTGTCGGCGACGTGTGTGCCGACCGCGCGGCGCACGGCCATGACTGGAGCGACGTCGCGCTGCTGTATCGCAAGCACGAGATCGGCGAACGTCTGGAGGCGGCATTGCTCAATGCCGGTGTCCGCTGCCGGCTTGCTCACGGGCGGGCGCTCGCCGACGATCCCGTGGTAGCGTACGTGATCGCGGCGCTCCGCGTCATCGCGCGTCCGGGCGACGATGTGTGTCGCGACGCCTTCTTCGCTACCGTCCTGCCACGTCCGCTGTTCGACGAGGCGCGCGCCCAGGCGGAGGCGGGCCGGCACGACCTCCGCCGCCATTTGAACCACGTCGCCGCGAAGCTGCCGCGCGCCCATAGCCACGGCCGTCAGATTCGGCGCGCACTCACCGACTGGCGCAATCTCACCGCGCTCGGCAAGAGCCACACGAGCATCGCCGGCCTCGTCGGAGAGCTGCTGTCCCGCCGTGTCGGCAGAATGCGATCGGTGCTCGACGATCGGCACGACGAGATCAGCGATCCGGCCGCGCTCCCGGACGTCGTGAATCTGGCAGCGCGGTTGCGCGCCGCGCGCGAGCGCCGCGTCGTCGTGCACCTGCCGCGCATGGACGGCGTCGACATTGCGCTCAAGGGCATGCTCACCGGCGTCGGCTTCACGACCGTGCGACTCGGCGGCGCACCGGAAGCGGGCGACGAATGCATCACGCCAAACGACACGCCATCGGTCGGAATCGCGCTCGGCGTCTTCAAGGCGGCGCAGCTGCTCGAGATGACGGACGTTGCCGCCGCCTTCACCGACTTCACCGCGGTCGACCTCGAGACGACCGACAACGATACGGCCAAGGCGGAGATCGTCGAGATCGCCGCCGTCCGTGTCCGCGACGGGCACATCGCCGAGACGTTCTCGACGCTCGTTAAGCCGCGCGTGCCGATCGCCCCCGCCGCGACCGACACGCACGGCATTCGCGCCGCGGACGTGGCAACCGCGTCGCCGTTCGAGGACATCTGGCCGAAGTTCCGCGCCTTCTGCGGCGACGATGTCATCGTGGCGCACAACGGCTACGAGTTCGATTTCCGCATCCTCGGCCGGATGACACGTGCGCTCGGCAAGCGCCTGGATCTCTGCACCTATGATACGCTGCCGCTGGCGCGCGATCTTTATCCGACCAGCCGCAAGCTGATCGATCTCGCGCAGCAATTCGGCATCCCGACGGGGCAGTCGCACCGCGCGCTCGACGACTCGCTCTGCCTCGCCCGCGTCGTTCTCGCGCTCGACGAAGTGAAGCTGTCCCGCGCCCGCAAGACGGGTTTGATCAGTCTGCTCGATCACCTCGGCATCGCGCTCGCGTTGACGGACGAGGACTCGTTATGCGCGGAGGCGCGGCTGTTTCGCGGCATCACGCGCGCGTTCGCGCTCGGCCGCCACAGCAGCTGTCTCGAGGCCTACGAGCGAGAGCAGGGCGACGACATCTCCGTGCCGACCGTCGACGAGGTCATCGAGCGACTTGGCGGTGCCGAGTTGATGATAAAAATCCGCGCCGAGAAGAGCGCTGACGAACGCTATCCCGCGGCGATGGCGCGGCTGCGCCGCCTCCTCGTCGAGATCCCCGACGGCCTGATCGACCAGCAGTTGTCGCTCTTCCTCGAGCGCGCGCTCCTCTCGCAGTGGGATGGTCACGAGCCGGAGCGCGCGCGCGTCAATCTGCTCACGCTCCATTCAACCAAGGGTCTCGAGTTCTCGCGCGTCTACGTGGTCGGCGTCGAGGATGCGCAGCTTCCCGGCGGCTCTCCCGCTTCGCCGGCGAAGACGCCCGAGATCGAGGAGGCGAGACGGCTGCTCTACGTCGGCATGACCCGGACGAAGGACCGCCTCGTGCTGACGCGCGTCGCGGCGCGCGATGGCAAGGACACGCGCGGCCATCAGTTTCTGGACGAGATGGCCCTCGTGCCGCTTCCTCCCGCTGCGCCGTCACCGGGCGCGCCATGAACGGGACCGAGTGGCGCATAACCATCGGGGCCGACAGCACGCGCGCCGTGTACGAGCGAGCGACGGCAGGCGAGGATGCCGCGTTGTTCGTTTGCGCGCATGGCGCCGGCGGCAGCATGTCCGACCGGTCGCTGCTCGCCGCTGCGAAGACGCTGCGCGACCACGGCTTCGGTGTGATCCGGTTCAACTTCTTATACGAGGAGAAGGGATCCCGCCGCCCTGACCCGATGCCACGGCTCACGGCGACCATTGCCGCTGTGGTGGACCGCGCCCGTGCGGAGCTCGGCGCGCGCGCGTGTCCTCTGATCATCGGCGGGCGCTCCATGGGAGGACGCGCCGCCTCGATGCTCGCGGCCGATGGATTCGATGCCGACGGATTGCTCCTGCTCGCCTATCCTCTCCATCCGGCCGGCAAACCGGAGCAGCTCCGCGACGCACACCTGCCGCGCATAACGATGCCCGTCCTCTGCTTCTGCGGCACGCGCGATCCCCTGTGCACGCGCGAGCTGATGGAGCGCGCCGTCGCGTCAGTCAAGGCGCCATGGGCGATGCACTGGCTGGACGGCGCGGACCACAGCTTCCACGTGCTCAGGTCGCCCGGGCGCACCGACGCGCAGGTGCTCGACGACGTGGGCGACGCCAGCGAGCGGTGGATATCGGCGTTCGTGTCCCGCAGAGTTGCCGGCGCATAATGCGCAAGCGAACAGCGGATGGATGTGGCGGCAACCTGTAATGCCGGCCCTAAGCGCTGCCAAAAATCCGCGTAAACGAATCCACCGCTGGAGGGCCGGAGCCGGCACCCTCGTCGTGCTTGAAGTACACGTACGCTTCGTTCCACGGCATCGCGGCGAGACGCGTCGCCCAGCCACCCAACATTGCGTCGTCGTAGTCGAAGCGGTGCAGCCGCGCGTATCCCCACGTTGCCGTCGCGATCACCGGTGAGGCGAACTCCGGCTGCTCCGTAATGCAGAGCGCGATGTCGCGCTCGCGTAACGCCTCGAACACGTCGTCGTCGAACCAGCTCTCGTGCCGGAATTCGATCGTGAAGCGGCGTGCTCCCTCTCCCGTGCCGGACGTCGGGAGCGTGTCCAGGAAGCCGCGCAATCGGTCGGCGTCCTTCTGCAGATTCGGCGGAAGCTGAAACAGAATTGGACCGAGCCGGAAGCCTAACGCCGCGGTATTCCGGATCAGGAACTCCACCGCGGTCGCGCACTCCGGCTTGAGCCGCGCGTAATGTGTGATCCGCTGGCTCGCCTTGATCGCGAAGGTGAACGGCTCTGGCACCTGCGACGCCCACTCCTGCAGCACGTGCTCTTTCGGCAGGCGGTAGAACGTGTTGTTGATCTCCACGGTCGGAAACTTCCCGGCGTAGTAGCCGAGCATTCCGTCGTTCTTGAGATCGGAAGGATAGAAGGACCCCTTCCACTCCTTGAATGCGTAGCCGCTGGTGCCCGCCCGCAGCTTCATGATGCCTTGACCGCCACCTCGCTTGGCCGGCTCGCGGCCAGACTCGCCTTCAGCGCTTCCATCAGATCGATGATCTTCCCGCCGCCGTCCGGCGACACGTCGGCCGTAATGTCCTGCCCGTCGATCTTGCGCTGGATCGCTTCGAGCACGCGCTCACGCACCGTATCCTTGTACTTCTGCGGCTCGAAGGCATCGCTCGCCGCCTGCTCGATGAGCTGTTTCGCGAGCGCCAGCTCGGCGGGTTTCACGTCGCCGGCGGGGATCGTCACTTCGGTGGTCGGACGCACTTCGTCGGCGTAGTGCAGCTGCTCCATCACGAGGACGCCGTTGAGCGGCCGCAGGAGAACGAGATGCTGCTGGCCGCGCGCGGCGTACTGCCCCAACGCGGCGCGCCCGGTGTCCTGCAGCGCAGCCGCGAGTAGACGGTACGCGCGGTCCCCTCCCTTATCCGGTCCCAAATAATAGACTTTGTCCAGATACTCACGATCGACCTGGGCGAGGGGAACGAACTCGGTGATCTCGATCATTCCCGTCGCCTTCTCCTCGAGCGCCTTCAGCTCCTCGGGGCTGAGCACCACGTACTGGTCCTTCGCGAACTCGTAGCCCTTGACCGTGTCGTCGCGCGTCACCACCTCGTTGTCCTTGGGACACGTGTATTGCTGCTTGAGCCGCGAGCGACATTTCTTGTGAAGCATGTTGAACGAGACGCTCGCCTTCGATTCGGCAGACGAGTAGAGGTTCACCGGAACCGAGACGAGGCCGAACGAGATGGTAGCGGTGCCGATCGAACGGGCAGGCATAGGAAAGGGGGAAAGCGGGCGGCGGGGAAGCGAGCCGACGAGAGCTCGGGAACCAAAGGATGACGCAGCAACGAAAGACGCCAGATGGTAAACACTTACCGGCAGCACACGTGGCCGCAACCGAAGACACCCCGATAGCGGACGGTCTGAGTACCTACCGCGCTAAGCGGTCGCCAGACAGCTCGCCGGAGCCCGTGGGCACTGTATCGACCGTGCCCGGCCGGTTGTTCGTGGTACACAAACACGCGGCTCGCCAGCTGCACTTCGACCTGCGCCTCGAGATGGGAGGCGTGTTGCGATCGTGGGCTGTTCCAAAGGGACCGTCGTACGACATGACCGAGAAGCGCCTCGCCGTGAAAGTCGAGGACCACCCGCTCGAGTACGGCGACTTCGAGGGCATTATTCCGCACGGCAACTACGGCGCCGGCGGGATCATCGTCTGGGATCGCGGCGAGTGGGTGCCGCTCGAGGACTGGCGCGAAGGCCTCGAGAAGGGGAAGCTCCTGTTCGAGCTGCGCGGCTACAAGCTCCATGGCAAGTGGACGCTCGTGAAGATCAAGAAGAGCGAGCGTGACTGGCTCCTGATCAAGGAGCGTGACGCGTGGCTCAAGCCGCCCGGCGAAGGCGATCAATTCGTCGAGACGTCGGTGCTGTCGGGGCTCACCGTCGAGGAGGTGAAGGCGGGACGGAGTCCGGCGGGCGATCTTCGCGCTCTGGTCGAGCGCACCGGCGCGCCACGGGCTCGCGTCGACGCACGCTCGGTGGGCGTGATGCTCGCCGAGCCCGCGGAACAGGCATTCACGCGCGACGGCTGGCTGTTCGAGCTCAAGCTGGATGGATACCGCCTCCTCGCCGCCAAATCGGGCGGCGACGCGCTGCTCCTCACTCGCAACGGGAACGACTACACCGCGGCGTTTCCGGAGATCGCGCGAGCGGTGAAGGCGCTGCCGTTCAATGAATGCATCATCGACGGCGAGGTCGTCGTGCTGGATGAACAGGGAAAGCCGAGCTTTTCCCGACTACAGCAGCGCGGACGACTGACGGCACCGGTGGACATCAGGCGCGCGGCGGTAGAGCTTCCGGCGACCTTCTTCGCCTTCGATCTTTTGGGATTCGAGGCCTTCGACCTGCGCCCACTTGCGCTCGCACAGCGCAAGGCGCTGCTCGCGCACACCGTGCCGAAGCTCGGCGCCGTCCGTCTCCTGGATCATATCGAGCGCGAGGGAGAAGCCTTCCTCGAGCAGGTCGTCGCACTCGGGCTGGAAGGCATCGTTGCCAAACGAGCGGACACGCCGTACCGTGGCGGGCGCACCGACGCGTGGCTGAAGGTCAAGGCCGAACGGACCGGCGATTTCGTCATCGTTGGTTTCACGGCACCGAAGGGCAGCCGCAGCCATCTCGGCGCGCTGCAGCTCGCCGACTGGGTCGACGGCACGCTCGTCTACGCCGGCCGTGTTGGCACGGGTTTCGGCGACTCGTTGCTGGACCATCTGCAGTCGGCGCTGGCGCCGATCGTCAGAGTCGATGCGCCGTGCGCGCCGCCGCTCGGCGCCCGCGAGATCCCGGAGACCAGGACGACGACGTGGGTGGAGCCCATGTACGTCTGCGAGGTGCGCTTTCGCGAGTGGACTCCGGACGCCGTGCTGCGGCATTCCGCGTTCCTGCGCATGCGGCCCGACAAGGATGCGCGGCAGTGCGAGCGTCAGGTCGAGCGCGCCGGAGCGCCAAACGAGAGCGCCGGCAGCGCAAGCGCCGCGGCTGCCCCGCCCGCTCCGCACCCTGTGGCCCCGCCACGCCGCGCCGCCGACAAGACGATCACCTTCTCGAATCTGAAGAAGCTCTATTGGCGCGGCGACGGGTACACCAAAGGTGATCTGGTGGAGTACTATCGCGCGATCTCCCGATGGATGCTCCCGTACCTGCGCAACCGGCCGGTGGTCATGACGCGCTTTCCTGATGGCATCGACGGCAAATCCTTCTATCAGAAGGATGCACCGGAGTTCGCGCCGGAGTGGATCCGCACCGTCCCGATCTGGAGCGAGGAATCGCAGCGGGACGTTCGCTATTTCGTGTGCGACGACGTCGAGTCGCTGCTGTACGTCGCCAATCTTGGCTCCATCCCGATGCACATCTGGAACAGCCGCGTCGGATCATTGGAGCAGCCCGACTGGTGCGTCATCGACCTCGATCCGAAAGAAGCGCCATTCGCCGATGTGGTGCGCACCGCGCTCGCGCTTCGCGCATTGTGTGAGTCGATCGGGCTGCCCAGCTACGTCAAGACCACCGGCAAGACCGGCCTCCACATCCTTCTCCCGCTTGGCCGGCAGTGCACGTACGCGCAATCGCGCACGCTCGGCGAGCTGCTCGCGCGACTCGTGCTGCGCCAGCTCGGCGATGTCGCGACCATCACGCGGCACGTTACCAGACGAGGTGACAAGGTCTACCTCGATTATTTGCAGAATCGTCACGGCCAGCTCATCGTCGCGCCGTACAGCGTCCGTCCGCTGCCAGGCGCCACGGTATCGATGCCATTGCAGTGGGAGGAGGTGAGTCAGTCACTGGACCCGCGCGAGCACACGATCAAGTCCGCCGTTGCACGCATGGAGCGGTTAGGCGCCGATCCCGTGGCGAAGGTGCTGGAGGACAAACCAGACCTGGTGCTGGTGTTGGAGCGACTGGTCTCTAGCCTTTGATGAATGTCCCGTCGCGCAGATCCCGCATCGCCTGCTGTAGTTCCTCCTGCGTATTCA